>DBFWBE010000023.1:0-11044 GCA_048485835.1 Collinsella sp. | reverse complement strand
GCGCAAGACGGAAAGCACATTAAGTGCTTTCCTTTGCGTGCGGAACTCGCGATAAACTTAATTACGCGCCGCTCCCCGCCCACGCCGGGCAAACGTCGTTGGACTTATCACTGACGTGAAGTGGACGCTTGTATATCGTCTGCTAGCTTGGCACGGTACAATGCTTGCAGCTTTCAATTTGTACATTAGTGGGGTTAATTCATGGCAGAATCTCGTGCGGAGCGTAAGGCTCGTCGCGCTTTAATCGAGGCGGCTGAGGGGTCGGAGGAGAAATCTTCTACGAAATCCAAGTCTTCTAAAGCTGCAAAAAGCAAGTCGGCTAAGGCCAAGCGCTCTGGCTCTCGTCAGGGCGGGGATAAGGCGTCTCGCGTTCGTTCCAAGGGCTCGCGCAAGGATTCGGCTCAGCCTACTCGTAAAACCGTGGATCCCAAATCGCCTTGTTCCATCATGCGGGCTTGCGGTGGGTGCACGGCGCTCAATCGTCCTTATAAAAAGCAGTTGGCAGCTAAGCAGGCTGCTATGGAGGAGCTTTTTGCTTCGCTTTGTGAGCGTGAGGGCATCGCTGTTGATCCCATTCGCGGTATGGGCGTCACCCTGGGCGACCCGGGTAAATATCCTGCGCCGCGTGGCTTTCGCCATAAGGCTGCCACTCCCTTCGCTCCCGGTAAGGAGGGCGCTGTCCGTTGCGGTTTCTTTGAGCGCGGCACGCACAAGATCGTTGCCGTGCCCGAATGTCCTGTCGAGGCGCCGGGCGCCCGTAAGATTCTCAACGGCATCGCACGCGAAGCTGAGCGGCTGCATATTCCCGCCTTTAATGAGGACAAGCATCTTGGTTTGCTTCGCTATGCCGTCGTCCGCTGCGGCTGGCGTACAGACCAAGTCATGGTTACGCTCGTGACCGCCCAGCGTGACTTACCGCATGCGCAGGAGTTCTTTGAGGCCGTCGCGGCGCTCGATCCGCATATCGTCACCGTTGCCCAAAATATCAATGGCCGTCCCGGTAACGCCATCTTGGGTGAGGAGACTCGTATCGTCTATGGCGCCGAGTGCATGCGCGACCAGCTGCTCGGTTGCGAATTCGATATCTCCCCTACCGCGTTCTATCAGACCAATCCGCAGCAGACCGAGCTACTCTATCAGCTCGCGATTGACGGCATGGACCTGCAGCAGGGTGACATTCTTATGGACGCTTACTGCGGCAGCGGCACCATCGGTCTGTGCGCCGCAAAGGATGCCCAGGACAGAGGTGTCGGCATTATGCTGCTCGGCGTGGAGCGCAACCCGGCGGGCATTGCCGACGCACGTCGTAATGCCGAGCTCAACGGCCTCACCCGCAGCGCTTGGTTTATGGCCGACGACGCCACCGATTACATCCTGGATGCCGCCGATAACAACGAGCGGGTCGATGTCCTTTCCATCGATCCGCCGCGCGCCGGCTCCACGCCCGAGTTCCTCGAAGCTGCCTGCGCGCTTAAGCCGCGCCGCATCACCTATATCAGCTGCAACCCCGTAACTCAAGAGCGCGACCTGCATCGGCTCCTCGACGGAGGCTATCGCCTGCTCAAGATCACGCCCGTCGACATGTTCCCTCACACCGACCACACCGAAACCGTAGCGGTCCTCGAACGCCGCTAACCAACCTCAGTAGATTTTTGGGACAAGAAGGGGGGGCGACCCGCCTGGGCCGCCCCCCCTTCGCTTGGTTTATAAACTCCGCTACATCCCATTGCGCAGATCGCACACGCCGGCTGCCGCCATCTCGCGCAGCAGCGTCTCGCGGTCGCGCGTCACGATCAAATCCAGCGGGAAGTGAATCTCGTCGAGCATCTTGCGCGCGTGATCGAGCTTGCCAATGGCCATGCCAATGTGGGCATCGGTCGAAACGCCAATGCCCACGCCCAGCTCGGCGCAGCGCTCGGCGATCTTGCGGCATACGGCCCAATGCTCAGTGTCGACACCGTGTTCAAGACTATGGTTGTTGATCTCGATAATCTTGTGCTTGGCCTTAGCTGCCAACAGCACCTCGTCGATATCGAACGGCACGCCCGAACGCCCCGTGTGACCCAGCATGAACACCTTGGGGTGCTCCAGGGCATTGATATACATCTCGGTCGTCTGGGCCAGCGTCGCGCCTTCAGCAATCTGCGGATTATGCACGCTCGCAACCAAATAATCCAAATTTCGCGTAACCAAATCGAACAGCGAATGCTGACGGCTGTACGAATCACCGGCAATATCGAGCGTGACAGGAGTGTCCTCGCCAAACAGGCTTCCGTCCAGCGAAACGATATCGGCCTCGGCACCACGCAGCACCAGCACGCCGCTCCAAATGCGCGGCCAGATATCCTGGTTGATAAAGAATTGGTAACTGCGCAGGTCATTGGGGCAAGCCGTAACCATAGAGCTCAGATGGTCGGCAGATCCGAGCACCTGCAGGCCACGCTCTGCCGCCCAGTACACATTCTCCTCAATGGTCGAATATGCATGCGCAGAGAATATCGTATGGGTATGAATGTCACAAGAAAGCAGGTAGGGCATCAGGTCTCCTTATCTGGCACGGCCGTCGCTTATATTCATTGTACGCATAGCCTTCGATAGTCGTAAAACCACTCCATCCCAAAGACACAACGTCCATGACAACGGGGTCTGGCTTAACACCAAACCCCGTTTCACGTAAAACATTGTAGGCAGAGCGCTTTACTTTTAACGATACTCGTCCGCCAACTGTTTCCAAGCGGGTAGCGAATTGACAATCGTTTCGTAACTCATGCAATAGCCCAGGCGGAACCAACCTGGCATACCAAAGCTGTCCGAGGGAACCGCAAGCAACTCATACTTCTTTGCGCGCTCGCAAAACGCATTCGCATCGGGCTCCAACGCTTTCACCCATAGGTAGAACGCGCCATCCGGCTCAACATAGGTGTAGCCATACTCCGCTAGTGCGTCGGTAAGCGCGGTGCGGTTGCGCGCATAGGCCTCGACATCGCTCGGCTCATCGATGCAATCGATGATTACGCGCTGGAAGAGTGCCGGTGCGCATACAAAACCTAGCGTACGGGCAGCACCCGCAACAGCCGGCATCAGACGGGCAGCCTGCGGATTGGTGTTGGGAACCAAGATCCACCCCACGCGCTCGCCCGGCAGCGACAGCGACTTGGAATACGAGTAGCACACCACGGTGTTCTCGTAGATCGAGGGCACCCAAGGCACCTCGGCACCGTACACGATCTCGCGGTACGGCTCATCCGAGATGAGCATAATCGGATTCTCGGGATCGCGCTGAGCGTTGGCCTCGCGCAGAACATTGGCCAGTCGCGTCAGCGTGTCGCGTGTATATACGGCACCAGTCGGATTGTTGGGCGAGTCGATGATAACGGCAGTCGTCTTATCGGTAATCGCCTTGAGCACGTTGTCAACGCTCAGCTGGAACGTATCTTCATCGGCGAGCGCCTCAACACACGTACAGCCGGCCTTCTCAATCCAAACGCGATACTCCGGAAAGTACGGGGCGATAACAATAACCTCGTCGCCCGGGTTCGTAACGGCGTTGAGCGTGCAGGTAAGCGAAGCCGCGGCACCCACCGTCATAAAGACGTCTTTGCCCTCATAGCTCGTGCCAAAGCGGCGGTTGAGCGATTCGGCGACGGCTGCTCGACATTGCGGCAGGCCCGGAGCGGGGGTGTAGCCGTGCAACTGGTCACTCGGCAGCTCCAGGGCCTTCTTAATCGACTCAGCCACAGCAGCGGGCGCCGGAACGCTCGGATTGCCCAGCGAAAAATCGAATACGTTTTCCGCACCGATCTGCGCCTTGCGCTCAAGGCCATAGCTAAAAATCTCGCGGATGATGGAGCTTTCCGCGCCGCGAGCATACATAGTTTCGTTGATCATCTGTTCCCCTTTCGCATAGGCGCTATTGTACGCTTTAGCCGAGCAAAGTGCCGCAGCAATGTTGATTGGGGACAGACTTAAATGCGTGAAAACACTCATTTAAGTCTGTCCCCAATCAACATAAGTCTGTCCCAATCAACAGACGGCCCCATATCGCTCAAAAGAAAAAACCTCCGCAGGTCTCCCCGCGGAGGCTTTCGCCACAAAGACTATTTGTCGGCATCGGCATCGACGACGGCATGGTCATCGTCAGCACCATCGGATGCGGCTTCGGCATCCTCCTGCATGGCCGCCTGCGCAAAGGCCGCGGCATCAGCCGCCAGCTCCTCCTCGCTCATACGAGGCGCGCGCTTCTTGGTCGGCATGCCGGCCGCCTTGGCATTGCGCTCCTCCTTGGCCGCCAGGATATCGCCCTCGCACTCAAGGTAGGCGTCCCACTCGTTATCGAGCAGGGCATTCACGGCATCGCCCTCGACAGTCTCGCGCTCAAGCAGCACCTTCGCCATCAGATCGAGCTGATCGCGACGGGCATCCAAGATCTCGACAGCACGACGATGGGCCTCGCGCATGATGCGCTGAACCTCGATATCAATGCGGCGCGCCGTCTCCTCGGAGTAATCCTGATGATCGGCATAGTCGCGGCCCAGGAATACCTGATGCTGCGCCTCGCCAAAGACCTGAGTGCCCAGCTCCTCGCTCATGCCCAAACGTGTGACCATCTCGCGCGCCATCTTGGTTGCGCGCTCCAGATCGTTGCTCGCGCCCGACGTGATGTCATCGCACATGAGCTCCTCGGCAACGCGACCGCCCAAGAACACGGCGAGCTCGTCGAGCATCTCGTTCTTGGTCTTGAGGAAGTGGTCCTCCTGCGGAAGCTGCAGCGTGTAACCCAAAGCCTGGCCGCGGCTGACGATCGAGATCTTGTGGACCGGATCGGAGTGCTCCAGGATGTGGCCCACCAAAGCGTGACCGCTCTCGTGGTAGGCAATCGTGGTGCGCTCGGCCTCGGTCATCACGCGACCCTTGCGCTGCGGTCCGGCAATCACACGCTCCATCGATTCCTCGACCTCGTCCATCGAGATCACGGAACGATGGCGGCGGGCAGCCAGCAGCGCAGACTCGTTGAGCAGGTTCGCCAAATCGGCGCCAGTAAAGCCAACGGTCATCTGGGCGAGTTTCTCAAACTTAACGTCCTCGTCCATCGGCTTGTTCTCGGCATGCACGCGCAAGATCTGCTCGCGGCCCTTCACATCCGGACGGTCGACCGTAACCTGACGGTCAAAACGACCGGGACGCAGCAGCGCCGGATCCAGAATGTCGGGGCGGTTGGTCGCAGCGATCAGGATGACCGACTCGCTTTCCTCAAAGCCGTCCATCTCGACCAGCAGCTGGTTGAGCGTCTGCTCGCGCTCGTCGTGACCGCCGCCCAAGCCAGCTCCGCGCTGACGACCCACGGCATCGATCTCATCGATGAAGATGATCGACGGGGCCTGGGACTTGGCCTCCTTAAAGAGGTCACGCACACGGCTGGCGCCGACACCTACGAACATCTCGACAAAGTCGGAACCCGAGATGCTAAAGAACGGCACGCCCGCCTCGCCGGCAACGGCCTTGGCCAGCAGCGTTTTACCGGTGCCCGGAGGGCCAACCAGCAACACGCCACGCGGGATCTTGGCGCCCAGCTTGCGATAGCGATCCGGATCACTCAAAAAGTCACGGATCTCCTCGAGCTCCTCAACTGCCTCGTCCACGCCGGCAACGTCCTCGAACTTGACCTTGGGGCGTGTGGCCTCGTTGGTCTTAGCGTTGGTCTTGCCAAACTGCATGTTCCTGTTGTTGGCGCCCATCATCTGGCGCATAAAGTAGAACATGATGGCGATAAGGGCGATCGTCGGAAGCACACTCATCGCCAAGTCGCCCCAAAAATCGGGGTCGTTGGTGTTGACGATGTACTTGGTATCGGGGTGCTCCGCCATGAGCTCGGCAAGCGAATCGGAGCCGACATAGGTCGAGGAGAAGCTCTTGAGCTCGCTCGTATCGCCCTTGTCCTTCTTCGTCTTCCAGTAATGACCCGTCACGCTTCCGTCTTGAACCGTATAGGTCAGATCTTCGACGCGATCCTGCTTGATGGCGCTCACCATCTCGCTCGTCGCGAGCTTAACGGTATTGCTGGAATTGGCAAAGCCGGAGCCCATATTAAAGAAGGCATAGCCCAGAAGCGCGCAAGCCAAAAGAAAATACAGCCAGCCCGTACGCGTGGGCTTCTTGCCTCCGGGCATCCCCGGGGTCTTTGGGTCCCGGGGAGTCTGGGAATTGTTATCGTTACGGTCGTCGGGCATCTTACGAATAAACCTCCGGTTTCAAAATGCCCAGATACGGAAGGTTGCGATAGCGCTCGGCATAGTCGAGGCCGTAGCCCACCACAAAGGCATCGGGGCAATGGGTTCCAACATACTTGGGCGTGATGGCCGAGACGCGGTCCTCAACGTCCTTCCACAGGAAGGCGGCGACCTCCAGAGAAGCGGGCTTGCGGCTCTCGAGGTTCTTCATCAGATACTTGAGCGTCAGGCCCGAGTCCAGAATGTCCTCGACGATCAGCACGTCGCGACCGCGGATGTCGATATCCAGGTCCTTAATGATACGCACGATACCCGAGGACTTCACACCGTCGCCGTAGCTCGAAACAGCCATGAAATCGATGTTGGTCGGCAGCTCGATCTTACGCATCAGGTCGCCCATAAAGACCACGGCGCCGCGCAGGACCGCAATCAGCACCAGATCCTTACCCGCGTAGTCGCGCGTAATCTCCTCGCCCAGGCGAGAGACGATACCGTCGATATCCTCCTGCGTGAACAGAACCTTCTCGATATCCGGATGTTGAGAAGCCATGACAACCCTTTCTTGTGCTTATCGCCCACACACCGCCGTATGGACGCGAACTACACATTCTAGCAGCGCACGGGGTAAATTTACCAGCCCGTGCGCCATCAGCGCGGGAATACCGTCAACGTCGCACAGAATAGCAGGCGCGGGACGCTATTCCGCATCGACCACGCGGAGCAGATATGCCACGCGCGTTGCGGCCGTGCACTTAAAACGCTCGTCCGCGCGAACTCCGGCGACCCACACCACGGCACCCCCCGGCGCCGTCCTCACCATGGGCACGCCGGCGCGCTCGGAAACGGGAATGCGAGCCTCACCTAGCAAGTCGGATACTTTCTTGCTTCGGCCACTCATCCCTAACGGGCACATCACGTCTCCCGGCGCGGGACCGTCCACCCACAGGCGCGCCAATCGCGCCTCGGCAGGGATCTCGCCACGCGAGCCCGCCAGGATCCGCTCACTATCGCTGTCGGCAAAACCCAGGGCAGCCGCGTCTACCAAAGCTGTCACTTCTCCGGCAGCCGCAAGCTCACGGGCGCGGCGCACGATATCGCATCCCGGCTCAACAGCCATCGGCTCTGTGACCAGCATACGCCCCCCGCCCAACGGCAAACGACCGGGTACGGTAACCCAGTCCGCGACCAGGCCCTCGCGAGCCGCCGGCGCCTTAAACGCCAGCATGCCAAACTCAATGCGTGCGTCAATCCCCGCCGGAAGCGTGACCGAGCCGGTGCCCTCGGCAACGCAGGAAAGGACTCGCTCCACATGTCGCATCTCGGGACGAGCGTCCGGATCGATGCGCTTAATCGCCAGTCGCACGATGCGCCGCGCGATTACCACCTCGGCCGCAGCCAGGCGCCTGGCATCGAGCACCAGCGCACCCGCTGCCTCTTTGCGCAAACAGCTTCGAAACGCCTGTGCCGAAAGCTGAGACAAAAACGCGTCCTCATCGCCTAAGATCTCGCAGGCGGCGCCAATCGTCTTGCAGACGCTCGCGTTGCGCTGCGCCACCACCGGCATTACTCGATGGCGCACGTAGTTTCGCAGATACGAGATGTCCTCATTGCTCTCGTCTTCATGCCACGGCTGACCATGTACCTGCAGATAGCCCACCAGCTCGCCATGAGTTAGGTCGAGCAAGGGACGCACCACGATATTCCTCCGGCGAGGAATGCTCGATAGGCCAGCGGGCCCCGAACCCTTAATCGCGTTCATCAAAAACGTTTCCGCGCGATCCGAAGACGTGTGCGCGGTGCAGATACGAGCCGCCGTTCGCGGTGCCCCCGTCTGGGCGCAGAGTTCGCGAACATACCTCCGCGCCGCGGCATAGCGCACCTCGCGGGCCGCGGCCTCAATATTGCCCGACTCCCCATCAAAATAAGCGTGCTCCACACACAGCGGTAAACCATATTGTGCGCAGAGTTCACGCACAAAGGCCTCGTCGCCATCGGACGCCTTGCCGCGCAGATGATGGTTTACATGCAGCACATGCAGGCGCTCGCGAGCAATGGGGGCAACACCGCGTCCGTCTTGGATATCCAGCTTTGATGTGCACGCCATAAGAAGCAGTGCCGTCGAGTCCGCGCCGCCTGATACCATGAGCACGACAGGAGCAGCCTGCTGCCTCGTTCGGGTCTCATCGACTGCCCCGGGCACGGCATGGTGTCCGTAATGCTGTGATACCGTAGGCATTTGCTTCCTCCTCTATTCGTCCGCACCCATTGTATCCTTTGGAATCTTATGTCTCGTCTGCACCTTCATATCCTTGGCAGCGGCTCAAAAGGCAACTGCGCGCTCATCGAAGGCCCCCGGGGGCTCATCATGATTGACGACGGTCTTTCTCGCCGCGAGACATTAAAGCGCATGGCAGAACTGGGACTCTCGGCAGACAACGTCTCGGCTCTTCTCATTACTCATGAGCATAGCGATCACATCAAGGGTCTCGATGTCTGGTGCAAGCACTGGCACGGTCCCCTCTTTGCCAGCAGGGGCACACTTTCGAGCAAAGAAAATCTTTCGCATCTGCCTGTCGAGGAATTCGACCCCGGTGAAACCCTATCCATTGCCGGCATCCACGTGCAAACCTACTCAACATCACACGATGTCATAAATCCAATCGGCTTTCGATTCGACACCCTCGATGATTCCATCGGCTTTGCTACCGACACCGGAGAGCTATCGAGCCAAGCCATGAACACCCTCAAAGATTGTCGAGTCCTCGCGCTCGAAAGCAACCACGATGTGACCATGCTGCGCGAGGGAGAATATCCCCGCTTTCTTCAAGAGCGCATCCTGTCTGCAAGGGGACACCTCTCCAACGGCCAAGCCGCCGAAGCCGCGCGCGAACTTGTTACCGATCGCACCGAACAGCTCATTGCCATGCATATCAGCCAAGACAACAATCGTCCGAGCCTTACCGTCAAAAGCTATGCCAAAGCTCTAGCCGCAACCCTGGATGACGAGCTCGGCAGCTCCGCCACCCTTCTCCAAGGATCGCGAAAACTCTCGATACGCCCCGCAAGCCAGTATCGGCCAGCAACCATTCAATAGACTGTCCTAAACAGCAAAAGGGGCCGGGAATCGCTTCCCAGCCCCTTTTGTTGTCTTTTAATAGCGAAGAACACCAACGAAGTTATTCGATGGAGATCTTCGTAACGTTCTTCTTCTCGACGATCTTGGGAACCGTAACGGTCAGGATGCCGTCAGCGTACTTAGCCGAGAGGCCCTCGCTCGAAGCGTCCTTAAGATACACGCCACGCGTCGCGCTGTACGAGCTGAACTCCTTCTGCAGGAAGTTCTTGCCCTCGTTCTCCTCGTCTTCCTCGACATTCACGCTAATGGACAGACGGCCCTCGTTAAGCTCGACATCGATATCGTCCTTGGCGACGCCGGTCAGATAAGCCTTGACCTCATAGCCATCGCCCTTATCCTCAACGTCAACGGGGAACGCCTTGGAAGCAATCGAGTTGTTCGCAAGGTCGGTCATATCATCAAACAGATCGAACAACGAGCTAGCAGAAGGACGAACGCCAAAAACCGAACGATAAGGAACCATGCTTGCCATGTTTACCACTCCTTTTAGGACTGCCGAGCCATCTTCTAGGTGACTGGGACTTCTTTTGACGCTCTTATATATGCCCACACAGTGCTTATATATACATCGACTATAAAGTTTTTTGAGTCCAGTACTATAAGCATATCTAAGTGTGTATGACTCAGGTTTTAATAAGGTTAAGGTTCTTTGAACCAGAGCTTAAATAACAAGTATGTTCGCAGCTACAAATAACAGGGGGCTTACAATGAGCGCGTACACGTTGTTGGTAACGAGCTAAAGGGCATCATGGACGACCAAAACCAGAACAATATGTTTATGCCGACGCAGGGCGAAGATACTTCTACGCAGCCGCCACGGTTCCATCGCCCCCACATCTCGCAAGAGCCCATTAATGATCCGGAGCCCGAATATGTGACGAGAAATCGATATCAAACGCTCGAGGATGCCCAAACGGGACGTAAACATATGGGCGTCGCCTCGGGAGACCCTGTATATCTGAAAGACGCACCATTATCTAAAAACAGCACAGCTAGTGAGGAACCACTGAAAGCATCCGCCGCTCATCAACAAAGAGGTCCACGACCCAAGCAAACCTTGACGCATTCGGCTCGCTATCTCGAAACGCCAAAACAGGGAAAATCAATCTTCGTTTCATCAAGTAAACGACGCAAGCAGCATCGACTGACAATCCTGTTTTTGATCATTGTGGCCATAGCAGTTGCCCTTGTTATTCGATTTATTTTCTTTAAATAAAAGCTCAATACCAAAAACGATAAGATCGTCTGGTGTAAATGAGTCATTTACGCCCGGTAAACGCAAAAAAGGGGGAGGCCGCGAGGCCTCCCCCTTCTAAGTTCAAGCGTACGGCTCGGTGCCGTCCACCGGTCAGCGGCGCCCTGGCCTCCCACGGGCTGACCCCGCAGTACTCTCGGCGCGATGGGGCTTAGCTTCCGGGTTCGGAACGGGACCGGGCGTGCCCCCCATGCTCTGGCCGCTGACCGGTGGGCGGCGCCCACCGTATCTTCGGTGTCCGGTGTCTCTCACGTGCCCTGGGGGCCGCATGGCGTATAGGGGAGGTGACTCGGGGGCATCCTCGTGCCCGGACCGCGCGCATGAGCGCTGGGTCCCGCGGGCCGCGAGGTGCGGTTCCGGAAGAGCTCGGGCGATTAGTGCGGCTCGGCTGAGGACGTCGCCGTCCTTGCACCTGCCGTCTATCGA
>DBFWBE010000022.1:0-23339 GCA_048485835.1 Collinsella sp. | reverse complement strand
TGGCAGTCAAGAGGTCAGGGGTTCGATCCCCCTCGTCTCCACCCGAGCATTGAATGAGGCTCCAACGCAAGTTGGGGCCTTTTTTCATATAGGCACACAAGGTCAAAGGCGGCACCATGATCCTCCTGGTCGACAAGATCGAAAAAAGCTTCGGCGCGCGCGTCCTCTTTAGCGGCGCGTCCTTCCAGATCAACCCCGGCGAACGCTTTGCGCTCGTGGGCCCCAACGGCGCCGGCAAAACCACCATGCTCAAAATCATCATGGGCATCGACAGCCCCGACGCCGGCCAGGTCCAGTACGCCAAGGACTGCCAGGTGGGCTACCTAGAGCAGGAAACCAACCTGGAGCACAAGGACACCACCATCCTTGCCGAGGTCATGGCCGCCGCCAAGGAAATCCGCCGCATGGGCGAGCGCGCCAACGAGCTGCAGGCCCAGATTACCGAGCTCTCCGAGCAAGGTAAGGACGTCGACGCACTCCTTAACGAGTACGGCCAGGTCCAGGACCGCTTTGAGCACTTGGGCGGCTACGAGCTCGAGAGTAACGCCCGCAAGATCCTGTCCGGCCTGGGCTTTAAGGTCACCGACTTTGAGCGTCCGTGCTCCGAGTTCTCCGGTGGCTGGCAGATGCGCATCGCGCTGGCCAAGCTTTTCCTGCGCCACCCCGACCTGCTCCTTCTGGACGAGCCCACCAACCACCTGGACCTCGAGAGCGTCCAGTGGCTGCGCGGCTTTATCGCCAACTACGACGGCGCCGTCCTCATCGTCAGCCACGACCGAGCCTTCATGGACGCCTGCGTCGACCACGTCGCCGCCCTCGAAAACCGTCGCGTGACCACCTACACCGGCAACTACAGCAGCTACCTCAAGCAGCGCGAGGACAATCTGGAGCAGATGCGCGCCAAGCGCGCAGCCCAGGAGCGCGACATCGCCCACATGCAGGTCTTCGTCGACAAGTTCCGCTACAAGCCCACCAAGGCCGCCCAGGCTCAGGAGCGCATCCGCAAGATCGAGCAGATCAAAAAGGAACTCGTCATCCTGCCCGAGGGCCACAAGCACATCGACTTTAAGTTCCCCGATCCGCCGCGCTCCGGCGACATGGTCGTGGGCCTCGAGGGTGTATCCAAATCCTATGGCGATAAGCACATCTACAGCGACATCGACCTCAAGCTCTACCGCGGCGAGCACGTGGCACTCGTCGGCCCCAACGGCGCCGGCAAGTCCACGCTCATGAAGATTATCGCCGGACTGGAGCCGCCCACCACCGGCACCCGCGATCTAGGCACCAACGTGAGCGTAGCCTACTACGCCCAGCACGCACTCGAGGGCATGACCGAGTCCAATACCGTCCTGCAAGAGATCGACACCGTCACGCCCAAGTGGACCGTGCCGCAGCAGCGCAGCCTGCTGGGCGCCTTCCTGTTTAGCGACAATGACTCCATCGAGAAGCAGGTCCGCGTCCTTTCCGGCGGAGAAAAAGCGCGTCTGGCCCTGGCCAAGATGCTCGTGGCCCCCGAGGCGCTCCTGTGCCTGGACGAGCCCACCAACCACCTGGACATCGACTCGGTGGATATGCTCGAGAACGCCCTGCAAAACTTCCCCGGCACCATCGTGCTGATCAGCCACGACGAGCACCTGGTGCGCGCCGTGGCCAACCGCGTGATCGACATCCGCGATGGCAAGGTCACGGTCTATGACGGCGACTACGACTACTACCTCTACAAGCGCGAGGACCTCGCAGCCCGCGCCGCCGCCGAGGCGGCAGGGGAGAGTGCGCCGGCCACGGCCAAGTCCGCCAAGGTCACTGCGGCCCAGCCCGATGCGCCCGCCGCCGCTTCCAAGCCTGCCGAGGGCAAAAAGACCAAGGAGCAAAAGCGCGCCGAGGCCCAGGCCCGCGCTGCGCTCAACAAAAAGCTCAAGGGCGTGCGCAACCAGCTAAAGAAGATCGAGACGGAGCTCGACAAAAAGCGCGCCCGCTATGACGAGCTTATGGAATTGATGGCAAGCGAAGAGCTTTATGCCGATCAGGACAAGTTCAACGCCGCGCTGGGGGAATATAACGGCCTTAAGCAAGAGCTGCCCAAGCTCGAGGACGAATGGCTGGAGCTTTCCACCCAGATAGAAGAGGAGACCGCGCGTGAACTCTCGTAAGGCCGCTGCCGTGGCGATGAGCATCATCGCCATCGCCTGTCGCATCTGCGGCATCTTTATGAGCGCGATGACCGTGCTGCTGTGCTTTAGCGGCCTCACCGCCAAGCTGCAGATCGTGGGCTTTGTCGTTGAGCTTTCGCGCGCGCTGCCGAGCGCCATCGCCGGCTACGGCGTCATCACATCGCCCTTTGGCGGTGTGTTCCGCCTGGATTACGCTATCGTCGCCGTCATCCTGTTTGTGGCCGATTACCTGCTCACGCGCGCCTCGCGCCGCGTCCGCTAGGGGATCGACATGTCCACCAGCTATCTTATGAACCTGCTCGCGAGTGCCGTCGCCGTAATCCTTGGCATCGTTATCCACGAGAGTGCGCACGCCGCCGCAGCCTGGGCACTCGGCGACAAGACGGCCCGTTCGCGCGGACGCGTCTCGCTCAACCCGCTCAACCATATCGACCCGTTTGGCACCATCATCCTGCCACTGCTCATGCTTGCCGCCGGCGGCCCAGTGTTCGCCTTCGCCAAGCCCGTGCCCGTCTACCTCAACAACCTCAAGCACCCCAAGCGCGATGAGGTCCTGGTGAGCGTGGCCGGCCCCGCATCGAACATCGCGCTCGCGTGCCTCGCGGCCGCCCTCATGCACGCAACGTATGGCAGCCTCTACACCAGAATGTCCTTTGCCGTGGCATCGCAGATCATGAGCTTCGGCGCCACGTTTATCGTGGTCAACCTGTCGCTTGCGTTCTTCAACCTCATCCCGATCCCGCCGCTCGACGGCTCGTCGATCATTGTGCCGTTCCTCAAAGGCAAGGCGCTCGTCAACTACTACCGCCTGCAGCAATACGCCATGCCGATCCTTATCATCGTGCTGTACCTGCTGCCTATGTGGACCGGCATCGATGTAATCGGCCGCTATTTCGACGTTACCGTGTATCCGCTGGCCGAGTGGCTGCTCAACTTCGCAATCGCCGGCATCTAAGGTAAACTTACAGGTCGACCGCGCAAAACGGTCGCAACATGCACCCAAACCGCGCCGCGAAGGCGCCGTCAAAGGAGGTCGAAGATGTCGTATCGCGTGTCGACGCAGGTCTACAGCGGACCGTTCGACCTGCTGCTGCAGCTGGTAACCCGCCAAAAAGTAGATATCGGCGCCATCTCCATCAGCGAGGTGGCCGAGCAATACCTGGCCGAGGCCGAGCGCATCGAGGCGCTGGACCTGGACGTGGCGAGCGACTTTTTGCTGGTCGCGGCAACCCTTTTGGACATCAAGGCCGCCTCGCTGGTCCCCCAGGAGACACCGCGCAAAGCCGATGACGACGATGACGAGTTCGACGAAGACCTCGAGGAGCTCAGCACGCTCGACGGCGACGCCCTGCGCGAGGTCCTGATCCAGCGCCTGATTGCCTACAAGCAGTTTAAAGGCGCGGCTGCGGCCCTCGGTGCGCGCATGCAGGCCGAGAGCCGCATGCACCCGCGTGTGGCCGGCCCCGATCCCGAGTTCTTGGGCCTCATGCCCGACTACCTGGCCGGCATCACGCTGCGCGGCCTGGCCGTCATCTGTGCCGACCTGGACGGCAAGCGCCAGACCTTCCTGCTCGAGGCCGAGCACGTGGCGCCGCATCGCGTACCGCTCGACTTGACCGTGGCCTCAGTCGACCGCTTTACCATGACGCACCAAACCTGCACCTTCCGCGAGCTACTGGACGGCGACGCCACCACCGAGCAGCTCGTCGTCACCTTCCTGGCCATGCTGGAGCTCGCCAAGCGCGGCTCGCTCACGCTAAGCCAGGACGAAATCTTCGGAACCATTCAGATCAACCGCGTCGAGGGCGCCGAGGCCTACGTGCCCGGCGAGGGCCCCGAGCTCACCGAATAGGAGCGACCAACCATGTCAAACCTGTCCACGCTGGAGGCAAACAGCCTCAAGGGCGCCCTCGAGGCGCTGCTGCTGGTGTCGAGTGACCCGGTGAGTGCGCCCGCGCTGGCCGGCGCACTGGATATCGCCCCCGGCGAGTGCGCCTCGCTTTTGGCCGAGCTCAAGGTTGAGTACGAGGAGGCCAACCGCGGCTTTCAGCTGCGCGAGGTCGCCGGCGGCTGGCGCCTGTTTACGCACCCCGCCTACCACGATGTTGTCGAGGCCTATGTGCTGAGCTGGGATACGCAAAAACTGTCGCAGGCGGCGCTCGAGACGCTCGCCGTCATCGCCTACCACCAGCCTGTCACGCGCGAGGTAGTCAAGGGCATTCGCGGCGTCAACTCCGACGGCGTCATCGCGTCGCTCGTGGACAAGGGCCTGGTGCGCGAGCTCGGCCGCGACCCCGAGCGCGGTCAGGCCATCATCTACGGCACGACCAACGCCTTTTTGGAAAAGTTCGGCCTGCGCTCCACGCGCGACCTGCCCGATCTGGAGCAGTTTGCCCCCGACGAGCAGTCGCGCCAGTTTATCCGAGAGCGTCTGAGCGGCCGCAGCATTCAGTCTACGCTTGAGGAGCAGGCCGAGGACCTGGACGAAGAGCGCGAACTGATCGATACCGATGTTGAGGATATCGAGGCAGTTGAGAACAAGGAATTCCTGGTCAACGACGTCGACGACACCTCGGAGGGTATGCATGACGAGGACTAACGAAACACAGGAGTTGCGCGGCGGAGCCGTGGCACCCGCGCCCAACCCGGGCACGCCTGCGGCCGACGCCCAGCCCGTCTACCCGCACACCATGCGCCTGCAGCGCTTTTTGGCGCGCGCGGGCGTGGCGAGCCGCCGTGGCTCGGAGGACCTGATGACCGCCGGCCGCGTGACCGTCAACGGCCAGGTCGCGACCGAACTGGGTACCAAGGTCGATGTCGACCGCGACCATATCGAGGTCGACGGCATGCCCGTCAAGCTCAACCAGGGCGCCGTGTACCTGATGCTCTACAAGCCGACCGGCTACCTCACCACCATGAGCGATCCGCAGGAGCGCCCCTGCGTGGCAGACCTCGTGCCGCGCGACCGCTTTCCGGGGCTGTTCCCGGTGGGCCGCCTGGACCGCGACACCACGGGGCTTTTGCTCTTTACCACCGACGGCGACCTGTCGCAGGACCTGCTGCACCCCAGCAAGCACGTCTACAAGACCTACCAGGCGCTCGTCGACGGTCGCCTCACAGACCGCGACCTTGAGCCGCTGCGCCGCGGCATCGAGCTCGACGACGGCCTGTGTCAACCGGCGATCTGCCGCATCATCGACGCGCGCGAGGCCGAGGCCGTGGCGCCCCAGGGCGTCAAACCCGGTACCACCGCCGTCGAGGTCATCATCCGCGAGGGCCGTAAGAACCAGGTCAAGCGCATGTTGAGCAAGATCCACCATCCGGTGATCCGTCTGCATCGCTGCAACTTTGCCGGCCTGGAGCTCGAGGGCGTGGCCAAGGGCTCGTGGCGCGAGCTCACCGACCGCGAGGTACAGATCCTCAAAGACGGCGGCATCCCGCCCAAGCAAGCCAGCACCAAGTACAACGGCGCCGGCACGGCCGCGTCCAACCCCGCGAGCCGTACCCGCCACCACGGCAGCCACGGCTCCGCGCCCAAGCGCAACACCTACCGCGAGCGCTACACCGGCTAGCCCCACCGCAAGCCAAACGCAGCGCCCGCATCCCATATCAGTACGTCAACCTTCGAAAGGAAGCATTGCATGATCGTCGCCATCGACGGCCCCGCCGGTTCCGGCAAGTCCACCATCGCCAAGGAGATTGCCCGCCAGCTGGGCTTTAACAAGCTCGACACGGGCGCCATGTATCGCGCCGTCACCTTCGCCGCGCTCGACCGCGGCATCGATCTAGACGACGAGGCGGCTATCGACGCCCTCGCTGAGCAGATAGAGATTCGCTTTACCAACGGCACTGGCGAAGACACGCGCCTGACCATTGACGGCCAGGACGCCTCGGCTGCCATTCGCACCCCGCAGGTTGACGCTAATGTCTCCAAGGTCTCGGCCTACCCGGGCGTGCGCGCCGCCATGCTCATCCATCAGCGCCGTGCCGCCGAGGACCGCGATATCGTGGCCGAGGGTCGCGACATCGGAACCGTCGTGTTCCCTAACGCGCAGGTCAAGGTCTTCCTGACCGCTGACCCGCGCGAGCGCGCCCGTCGCCGCGTGCTGCAGCGCCACCAAAACGATGCTCAGCCGCTCACGTCCGAGCAGCTCGAAGCCGAGGTCGACGAGACCCTCGACGCCCTCAAGCAGCGCGACAAGCTCGACAGCAGCCGCGAGGTCGCCCCGCTCGTGCCCGCCGAGGACGCCGTGCACGTCGACTCCACCGCCCACACCATCGACGAGGTCGTCTCGATAATCGAGGACCTCATCAACCAAAGGAGGTAGCCCATGCGCCTGTTTAAGCAGACGCCCGAGGACTATTACAACGCCCCCTACGCCGAGTTCCCGGCGCTCATCCGCGGCACCGTCGTCGTGGTCATGGCAATACTTTGGGCCTTCTCCAAGCTCATGTGGCGCTGGAAAGTAGAGGATGCTGACCTGCTGTTCGAGCGCCAGGAAGGCCACGGCAGCGTAGTCATCTGCAACCACACCTCGATGGCCGAGGTGCTCGCCGTGGAAACCGCCCTGTTCTTTGGCGGCCGCCGCGTGCGCCCCATCTTTAAGTCCGAGTTCGCCAAGAGCAAGATTGTGCGCTGGGCCTTTAGCCGCGTTGGCGGCATCCCCGTGGAGCGTGGCACTGCCGATATGAAGTGCCTGCGCGCCGCCCAGCATGCGCTGCAGCGCGGCGAGGACGTTCTGATCTTCCCCGAGGGCACGCGCATCCGCTCGCGCGAGATCAAACCCGAGGTCCACGGCGGTTTTGCGCTCATCGCTCAGATGGGCAAGGCACCTGTGAACCCGCTCGCCATCTGCGGCTGGTCCGACATCACGCCCGCGGGCAAAAAGATCATGCGTCCCAAGAAATGCTGGATCCGCGCCGGCAAGGCTGTCTCGCTTTCCGACGCACCGGCCGGGCTTAAGCGCACGGAGCGCCTGGAATGGTTTGAGTCCGAGGCCATGAACCGCGTCTACGCCATGCGAGACGAGCTGTGCGCCGAACATCCGGGCAGGTTCTAGCCATGAGCGAGAACGTGACGAACACCGCCGTGACTGCGTCCGATCAGGACGGCGCGCCCACCATCGAGATCGCAGCCCACGCCGGCACTTGCTACGGCGTGCAGCGCGCGCTCGATATGGCGCTAGCCGCCGCACCGCAGGCAGGTGAGTGCGCTCAGGTCCATACCTTGGGGCCGCTCATCCATAACCCCATCGTGGTACGCGAGCTTGCTGAGGCAGGCGTTGGCCTGGCCGAGAACCTGGACGACGCCGCATCGGGCACCGTAATCATTCGCGCGCACGGAGTGGTGCCGCAGGTGATCGATGCTGCCCGCAAGCGTGGCCTCAACGTGGTCGACGCCACCTGCCCCTACGTGAAGAAGGTCCATATGGCAGCCGAGCGCCTGGTGCGCGAGGGCTACCGCGTGGTGGTCGTAGGCGAGCCGGGCCATCCCGAGGTGGAGGGCATCCTGGGCCACGCCGGCAATGATGCGCAAGTCGTGAGCTGTGCCGCCGACGCCGACGAGCTGTCGCTTAAAGGCAAGGTGGGCTTGGTTGTGCAGACCACCCAGACCGCGCAGAACCTGGCCGAGGTTGTCGCCTCCATCACCCCGCGCGTGCAGGAACTGCGCGTGATCAACACCATCTGCGCCGCCACGAGCGAGCGCCAGCAGGCGGCGGCAACCCTCGCCAACCGCTGTGATTGCATGGTCGTCGTGGGCGGCAAAAATTCGGGCAACACGCGCCGTCTGGCGCAGATTTGTGCCGATGTCTGCGAGCACACGCATCACATCGAGGAAGCTTTCGAGCTTGAGGCCGCGTGGTTTGCCAACGCGCGCCACATCGGCATCACCGCCGGAGCCTCCACCCCGCAAGAACACATCGAACGCGCCGTCGAGCGCATCAAGGAGCTTTGCCGCTAATCATGGACCAGACCGTACCCGCATACGCCGCCGAGGTGGCCGATTACGGGCGCAGCCGCGACCCCGAGCCGGGTGAGGGCGCGCTCGTAAAGAACGTGCGTCCCGAATCGCCCGCGTGGGATGTGGGTATCGAGCCGGGCATGCGCGTGCTTACGGTCAACGGCGAGCAGCTGACCGATATGATCGTGTGGCTCTGGGAGGCCGACGACGACACCGTCGAGCTGGAGGTATTCGACCCGCGCGACAGCAGCGTCACCCCCGTCGAGCTCGACCGCTTCCCGGGCGAGGACTGGGGCCTTGAGTTCGACGGCCCCATCTTCGACGGCATGCGTACCTGCGTGAACGCCTGCGTGTTCTGCTTTATGACGATGCTCCCCAAGGGCGGCCGCTCCACGCTCTATATTCGCGATGACGACTATCGCCTAAGCTTTTTGCAGGGCAACTTTGTCACGCTCACGAACCTCACCGACGAGGACGTGCAAAACGTCATCCAACGCAACATGAGCCCCATGAACGTGTCGGTCCACGCCGTGAGCCCCGACGTCCGCCGTCGCATGATGGGCCGCAACGCCCAGCGAGGCATGGACGTACTCGAAACCATCATGGCCGCCGGCATCGAGATTCACGCGCAGATCGTACTGTGCCCCGGCATGAACGACGGCGAGGAGCTGGAAAAGACCCTGCGCTTTTGCGAGGAGCACGAGCAAATCACCAGCCTGGGCATCGTGCCGCTCGGCTTTACCAAACACCAAAACCGCTTTAGCTGGTCATACAGCGACAAGCCCGAGCTGGCGCGCGAAACCATTGCCATGATCCGGCCATACCAGGACCGCGCCTTCGAACGCTTTGGCCGCCACACCTTCCAGATGAGCGACGAGTTCTATCTGGACGCCGGCATCGATCCTCCCGAGGCAGACTTTTACGACGGGTACCCGCAGTACTACGACGGCATTGGCATGATCCGCTCGTATCTGGACGAGACCGACGACGTGCTTGCCGCCGACGCCGAGCGTCTGGCCCGCGTCCGCGAGGCCATCGACGCCCGCAGCCAACACCTGCTGTGCCTCTCGGGCGCCAGTGCACGCGACACCGTGGCGCGCTTTGTGGAGTCGCCGTATGGTCTCGCCGGCACCGTCACAGCCATCAAGAACCGCTACTTTGGCGGCAACGTGGACGTGACCGGCCTCATCGTCGCGTGTGACATTCTGGAGCAGCTGCCCCAAGATCTGTCGGGGGTTATGCTCTTTGTGCCTAAGCTCATGTTCAACGCTGACGGCATGACGCTTGACGAGTATCATCGTGACGATTTACTCGCAAGTCTTACCAGTCGCGGCGCCGAGGTTCATGTGGTGTCGACCATGCCGCATGAGCTGCTCGATACCCTGGAGCGCATCCTTGGCATTGTGCCCGCAGACTCTAACACTTCCACTGACCCTACCCATTAAAGGAGAGCAGATGAAACCTATCGTCGCCGTCGTCGGACGCCCCAACGTGGGCAAGTCCACGCTCGTTAACCGCCTGGCCCAGACCTCGGACGCCATCGTCCACGAGTCCCGCGGCGTCACGCGCGACCGCTCGTACCACACGGCCGATTGGAACGGCCGCGAGTTCACCATCGTCGACACGGGCGGCATCGAACCGCTCAAGAGCGATGACGTCTTCGCCACGTCCATTCGCGACCAGGCCCTCGCCGCCGCCGAGGAAGCCGCCGTCATCCTGTTTGTGGTCGACGGCCGCACCGGCGTCACCGAGGAGGACGAGTCGGTCGCTCGCATGCTCAAGCGCTGCGACAAGCCGGTCTTTCTGCTGGTGAACAAGCTCGACAACCCCGATCGCGAGAACGACAGCATCTGGGAGTTCTATTCGCTTGGCATCGGTGAGCCCACGCCGCTCTCGGCCCTGCATGGTCATGGCACGGGCGACCTGCTCGACGATATCGTGGCCCTGTTGCCCGAGGAGGAGGACGAGATCGCCGACGAGTTCCCCGATGCGCTGAACGTGGCTATCATCGGCCGCCCCAACGCCGGTAAGTCCTCGCTGTTCAACCGCATCCTGGGCGCCGACCGCTCCATCGTGTCCAACATTGCCGGCACCACGCGCGACGCCATCGACACGGTCGTCGAGCGCAACGGCAAGCACTACCGCATGGTCGACACTGCGGGTATCCGTAAGAAGAGCACCGTGTACGAGAACATCGAGTACTACTCCATGGTCCGCGGCCTGCGCGCTATCGACCGTGCCGACGTGGCGCTGCTCGTCGTCGACGCCTCCGTGGGCGTTACCGAGCAGGACCAGAAGGTCATGGGTTTGGCCATCGAGCGCGGCTGCGCCATCGTTGTGCTGCTCAACAAGTGGGATCTGCTCGACGACGACCGTAAGCGCGAGGCCTGCATGGAGACCATCGACCGCCGTCTGGGCGTTATGGCTCCCTGGGCCCAGTACCTACGCATCTCGGCCCTGACCGGCCGCAGCGTCGAGAAGATCTGGGCAATGGTAGACGCCGCCGAAAAGACGCGCTCGCAAAAGATCAGCACCTCGCGCCTCAACACGTTCCTCACCGACCTGCGCGAGTTCGGTCATACCGTGGTGGACGGCAAGCGCCGCCTGCGTATGCACTACGTGACCCAGACAGGCGTCAACCCGCCGACGTTCACGTTCTTCGTCAACCACAGCGATCTGGTCAACGACACCTACCAGCGCTACGTGGAGAACCGCATGCGCTCGACCTTCGACTTTGCTGGCACACCCATTCGACTCTTCTTTAGGAAGAAGGAGCAAAAGGATGCATAATCCGATTCTGCTGACCGCCATCTGCGCCGTGGTCTCGTTCTTTATCGGGGCGATTCCGTTTGGCCTGATCCTGGGCCGCGTGTTCAACCACACGGACATTCGTAAGGCGGGCTCCGGCAACATCGGCACCACCAACGCCCTGCGCGTAGCCGGCCCCAAGGTGGCCGCGCTCACGCTGCTGCTCGACTGCCTTAAGGGCGCCATCTGCGTCCTTATCGCGCGTCCGCTCATCGCGAGCGTGGGCTATGGCTTCCCCGTGAGCATTATGGCCCCCGGTGCCGCCGGCGACTGGATGCTCGGCGTCATCTGCCTGGCAGCCGTGTGGGGCCATATCTTCTCGCCCTACCTCAACTTCCATGGCGGCAAGGGCATCGCAGTTGGTCTGGGCGTCATCCTCGCCTGGTACTGGCCTATTGGCCTGTCGCTGCTGGGCATGTTTATCGTGGCCGTCGCCATCACCAAGTTTGTGTCGGTGGGCTCGCTTGCCGCGGCCATCGGTCTTCCCATCGCTGCCTGCGCGGTCTTTCCGTACAGCAGCCTCGAACTTAAGTTTTGCATGGCGCTGATCGGCATTACTGTGGTGTGGGCCCATCGTGCGAACATCAAAAAGCTCATGACGGGTAAGGAGTCCAAGCTCTCGTTTACCAAGCGCATCACCGAGCCCGACGATAAGTAGGAGAGAGTCATGAATGTTGCGCTGATTGGCTCCGGCTCCTGGGGAACCGCCGTCGCGGGCCTTGCCGCCGCGCGAGCCGAGCGCGTGACCATGTGGGCCCATAGCGAGGAGACGGCCGCCGGCATCAATGACGAGCATCACAACCCCCGCTACCTTGTGGGCTACGAGCTGCCCGGCAACGTCATCGCCACGACGGAGCTGGTGCAGGCGCTCGACGACGCCGAGGCCATCATCTTTGCCGTTCCTTCGAAGCACCTTCGCAGCGTATGCCACCAGGCCGCGCCCTTTATCGCCGCCGATACCCCGGTGCTTTGCCTCACCAAGGGCATTGAGCCCGAGTCCGGCCTGCTCATGAGCGAGGTCATCGCCAGCGAGATCGGCAACGAATCGCGCGTGGCAGCGCTCTCGGGCCCCAACCATGCTGAGGAAATCTGCCGCGGAGGTCTTTCTGCCGCCGTCATCGCCAGCGAAGATACGCAGGTAGGGGAGACCTTTAAGGACTTGCTCCTGTCCACGGCCTTCCGCATCTATCTGTCGCAAGACATGACCGGTGTCGAGGTCTGCGGCGCCATGAAAAATGTCATCGCCATCGTGTGCGGCATCTCCGCCGGCACCGGTGCCGGCGACAACACGCTCGCCCTTATCATGACGCGCGGCCTGGCCGAGATTAGCCGTCTGGTGCATGCCCGCGGCGGTCAAGCTATGACCTGCATGGGACTTGCCGGCATGGGTGACCTCATTGCCACCTGCACCTCCGAGCATTCGCGCAACCGCACCTTTGGCTACGAGTTTGCCCACGGCGTTTCGCTCGACGAGTACCAGACGCGCACGCATATGGTTGTCGAGGGCGCCGTCGCCGCCCGCAGCGTGAGCGAACTCGCCCGTTCGCTGGGCGTAGACATTCCGCTCACCTTTGCCGTGGAGCAAACGCTCTACAACGGTGTTACTTTGGATAGGGCGCTCGAGATTCTCACCGACCGCGTCCCTTCTCAAGAGTTCTACGGACTCACCGACTAGCGCAGAAAGGCTACTACCATGAGTTCCATTAAAATCGCTCCGTCCATCCTTTCGGCCGATATGGCCAACCTCAAGGGCGAACTCGACAAGATCGCCGGTGCCGACCTTGTGCACTTCGACGTCATGGACGGCCACTTTACCGGCAACCTCACCTTTGGCGTTGACATCCTTAAGGCCGTCAAGCGCTCCACCGATGTGCCGGTCGACGCGCACCTGATGGTGTCGAACCCCGACGAGACGGTCGATTGGTACGCCGACGCCGGAGCCGACATGATCACCGTGCACTACGAGGCTTCCACGCACCTGCACCGCACGCTCACCCATCTGCAGCAGCGCGGCGTCAAGGCCGGCGTGGTGCTCAACCCCGCCACCCCCGTGTGCGTACTCGAGAGCATCATTGACGTCGTCGACATGGTGCTGCTCATGAGCGTGAACCCTGGCTTTGGCGGCCAGAGCTTTATCCCCGGTACCATTGCCAAACTGCACGAGCTCAAGGCCATGTGCGAGCGTCACGGCGTTTCGCCTCTCATCGAGGTCGATGGCGGTATCTCTTCCAAGAACATCGCCGAGGTCGTCAAGGCTGGCGCCAACGTGCTCGTCGCAGGTTCCGCCGTATTTAAGTCCGAAGATCCCGCTGCCGAGGTTGCGCTGCTGCAGAAGCTGGGCAACGAGGCCGCACAGGAGGCATAAAACCTTATGACCGCAGGTCAAAACCGCATACCCGTGAATCTTGACTATGCCGCCTCGACGCCCATGCGCGCCGAGGCGCGCCTTGCGCAGCGCGAGTACGACGACAGCGAGCTTGCCGGCGTCAACCCCAACTCGCTGCATTCGCTCGGCCGCAAGGCCGCTGCACGCCTGGAAGTGGCGCGTCGCGAGATTGCCCGCAGCTTTGGCGCACGCGTTCGCCCGTCCGAGATTGTTTTGACCAACGGCGGCACCGAAGCCAACCAGCTGGCGCTGCTCGGTCTTGCCGAGGGCGCTCGTCAGCGCGATCGCAAGCGTAACCGCGTGATCGTATCTGCCATCGAGCACGATTCGATTCTGGACAACCTGCCGCTGCTGCGTGCTGCCGGCTTTACCGTCGACCTGGTGCAGCCCTGCCGTGCAGGCTACATTGAGCCTGCCGCGCTTGTCGAGCTACTAGGCGACGACGTGGCGCTCGTGAGCATCATGGTTGCCAACAACGAGACCGGCGTGGTGCAGCCCATCCGCGAGCTTGCCGCGGCCGCGCATACCGTGGGCGCCCTGTTCCACACCGATGCCATCCAGGGGTATCTGCACATTCCGCTCGATGCCGCCGAGCTGGGCGTCGAGGCCATGTCCGTCGCCGCCCATAAAATTGGCGGTCCTGTGGCATCCGGCGCGCTTTATGTTAAGACCCGCACGCCACTGCGCCCCCGCATTTTTGGCGGCGGACAGGAAGCCGGACGTCGCGCGGGTACGCAGGACCTGCGTACCCAGCTGGCTTTTGCCGCTGCCGCCCGCACGCTAGCGCCCCATGTAGCCCAGGAGCGCACAACGCTGCAGGCCTTATCCGATAAGCTCTATGCCACGCTTACGGCCCATCCTCGCATTCACGCCACGATGGGCGACTACGCGCAGGCCGATCGTCTGCCGGGTATGGTATCGATCTACATTGATGGCATGGACTCCGAGGAGCTCATCATCAAGCTCGACGCCGCCGGCTTTGAGGTATCGGCAGGCTCGGCATGCTCGAGCGGCAATATGGACCCCAGTCACGTTTTGAGCGCGATGGGCATCGGTCGCGAGCAGGCATTGGGCGCACTGCGCATTTCCTTTGATGACCGCGTGAATCCGGACGATCTGGACGAGTTTGCCCAGACGCTGCTCTCGATCGTGGGTGCCGCATGATCGTCGCCGAGCTCGAGCGTGCCCTGCTGGCACGCTATCCCAAGACCGATGCCGAGAGTTGGGACCATGTAGGACTCTCCGTTGGCGACCCTGCCGCTGAGATTACCGGTGTTGCCTGCGCACTCGATGCGACCGAAGCCAATGTGCACCGCGCCCAGGAGGCCGGCGCCAATGTGCTGCTAACGCATCATCCCATCTATATCAAGGCGCCTGAGGCCTTTTGTCCGGCGGATGCCACACGTCCCCAATGCAGCGCGGCGCTGTACGAGGCAGCTCGTTGCGGCGTGAGCATCATCTCGCTTCACACCAACCTGGACCGCTCGCACGAAGCGCGCGTTCGCCTGAGTGAGCTGCTGGGCGCTGAGCCCATGAGCTCGTTGGAGCACGTGGACGACCCCGAAGCGACCGGCCTGGGCGCGCTTGCAACGCTGAACGACCCCTGCAGCCTGCGTAACCTTGCCGCGCGCGCCGCAGCGGCGTTTGGCAGCGACCCCCGCGTATGGGGCGAGGCCGATTACCCGTGCCGGACCGTCGCCATTCTGGGCGGCTCCCTGGGTGACTTTGGAGAGCTTGCCATCGCCGCGGGCGCGGACGTTGTCGTGTCGGGCGAGGCGGGCTACCACGTAGCGCAAGACCTTGCGTTGCGCGGACTGCCGGTGATCTTGCTCGGCCATGACCGCTCCGAGGAGCCGTTCGTGGATATCTTGATGAACTCTGCGGTTGACGCCGGGGTCGACCCCCGTCATACGATTAAAATACTGAACCCTTGCCAATGGTGGACTGTGACAAAAGGAGAGAACTTATGAGCGCCGGCGCTACGCTACTCAAGCTGCAACAGATCGATTTGGAGCTCGCCCGCAACAAGAGCGAACTTGCCAATATGCCGGAGCTCAAGGAGCTCGCTTCCAAGCGCAAGACCTATGTGAAGCTCAAGGCCGAGATGACCAAGCTCTACGCCCAGCGCAAGGATCTGGACATTGAGCTCGACGACCTCAACACCACCGAGATTCAGACCAATAACGCCATCGAGGCCGCCAAGAAGCGCCACGTTGACGGCTCTGACTACCGCGAGGTTCAGGACCTGGAGAACGAGCTCGCCACCCTGGCCAAGCGTCTGGACAAGATCGAGCACACTCGCAAGGACGTCGTAGTCGCCCACAAGGAGGCGCTCGACCGCGAGGCCCGTGCGCAGGCCATCATCGCCAAGTTCGAGGAGGGCGTGAAGGCCGATACCAAGGCCGCTCGTGCCAAGGCCGCCGACCTGCAGGCTCAAATTGACGCCGCCACCAAGGAGCGTACCGCGCTTGCTGCCACGCTGCCCGCCGACGTGCTCACCGACTACGAACGTCTGCTCAAGCAGTTCCGTGGCCTGGCCGTCGAAACCATTCAGGGCAACATCCCCACGGTCTGCCACACCGCGCTGCAGGCGTCGTCCATGAGCGACCTCAACCATGACGGCAGTGAGATTACGCACTGCCCGTACTGCCACCGCCTGCTCGTGCTCCCTAGCAAGGAAGCCTAACGATGACGGCGGCACCCAACAATTCAATGCTACTTGAGGGAAAAACGATCCTGCTGGGCATTACCGGCG
Source organism: Collinsella sp. (assembly GCA_048485835.1). Classification (GTDB taxonomy): domain Bacteria; phylum Actinomycetota; class Coriobacteriia; order Coriobacteriales; family Coriobacteriaceae; genus Collinsella. The sequence continues at coordinate 7,257 of DBFWBE010000022.1, read as the reverse complement.
GGATCGCCGCCTATAAGTCGTGCAATATCGTGCGTCTGCTGCAAAAGCGCGGCGCACGCGTTAAGGTCGTTATGAGCGAGCATGCCACCGAGTTTGTGGGCCCGCTCACCTTCCGCGCGCTCACCAATGAGCCGGTCGCAGTGGGTCTGTTCGACGACCCCTCCGACCCCATCCACCACATTTCGCTCGCGCAGGAGCCCGACCTGGTGGTCGTGGCGCCTGCCACGGCAAATATCATCGCTAAGATGGCCAACGGAATCGCCGATGACCTTATTTCCACCACGCTGCTTGCGACGCCGCGACCCATCGTGATCGCACCCGCTATGAACAACGGCATGTGGAAGGCGCCGGCGACGCAGGCCAACATGGCCACGCTGCGCGAGCGCGGTGTCCATGTTGTGGGACCCGGCAGCGGCTACCTTGCCTGCGGCGACGTGGACACGGGACGCATGAGCGAGCCCGAGGACATCGTCGAGGCTGTCTGTGAGGTGCTCAAACCCGTGCCTCAGTACCTGGCAGGCAAGCGCGTCGTCATCACTGCCGGCCCCACGCACGAACCAATCGACCCGGTGCGATTCATTGGCAACCGCTCATCAGGCAAGATGGGCATCGCCCTGGCAGGGGAGGCCGCTCGCCGCGGTGCTGCGGTCAAGCTTGTGCTGGGACCGACATCGCTCGATGTCCCCCGCGGCGTGGAGTGCGTGCGCGTGCAGACCGCCGCTGAAATGCTGCAGGCAGCGCTCAGCGCCTTCCAGACGGCCGATGCGGCAATTTGTGCGGCTGCCGTCGCCGACTATACCCCCGCCACCCCTGCGGACCATAAGCTCAAAAAGGCCAACGAACGCCTGGATCGCATCGAGCTTGTCGAAACGGTCGATATTTTGGCCGAGCTCTCGCGCCAGAAGGGCAAGCGGTGCGTAATCGGATTTGCGGCCGAGACCGATAACGTTGTCGAGTACGCCGAGCGCAAATTGGCCCGCAAGGGCTGCGATGCCATTATCGCCAACGATGTCTCGCGCGCCGATTCGGGCTTTGGAACCGACACTAACAAGGCCTGGATTGTGAGCACAACGGGTACGCAAGAACTTCCCGTGCTAACAAAACCCCAGCTCGCAGATACAATTTTGGACTTGCTTCAAAATTTATAAAAAAGTTCTTGCACAAGTCTAAAGTTTCGGGTTAATATACTCCCTGTTGCAAGCGAGAGCAGAGCAACAAACATAAGCTTCGGGACGTGGCGCAGCTTGGTAGCGCACTTGACTGGGGGTCAAGGGGTCGCTGGTTCGAATCCAGTCGTCCCGACCAGAAGTTTGCAGGTCAGGCACCTAGTGCCTGACCTTTTTTGTTTTAAGCAATTGCTTAATTTTGATTAAGCAACAGGGTGCCAAAAATCTACCTGCGCGATAATCGCTTTTTTCAGTTACTTGCGCGTTTTGCACGCGCTTGTGCCGATTTATTAACGCGATATGAATCTACATACGCGTAGCTGGTATACAGCCGAGTACAGGCTGTATTTATCGCGGCGATTTACACAGATATAGCCACTGTAACGAACAAGCGTGTCGCTGTATTTATTCCAGTAGTTCACTTGATCGGTGGACAAGTGAGCTGTTGCAACGAAACGCCAAACGGGATGGGCTCTATACGAGGACGCCGCAGAGGTAATAGCGGGGGAGTGCGGCAGGCGCACCGAGAGCCGCTGTACGACCCCATTTCTCCTCAACCCGATAACCTGTCCTACGAACCTCAAACCGTTCGTAAACTTGCCAAAAGAAGGCCCGTGCAATCCTGCGCGGGCCTTTATCCCTATGTCGGCTTATATGACAAAATGCCTAGAAGCTCCAGACAGAGCAGACGCAACCCGCGTACGACGCGTAGAAGGATGGTGTCGGATCTTCGTCGCTTTTGACACGGAGGAAACCCGCAGCAGGGGCCTTCTGATACATCGTACACACCGTACGCTCCCACCAACTTGGACCAATGCCGATGGCGGAGAAGGCATCGGGGTTCTTGACATTGTGGTTCTCCGTCACCTTGCCCCTGAAGGCCTCGTACTGGGTGCCCTCGTTGGAAGTCCAGGGATAGTCAGATGCGAGATAAGACGTCGGCAAAATCTCGGAGTAGCTGAGCAGGAACAGTCTGTCGGTCGTTGCTGTCACGGCGGCATTCTTATTCGCCTTCCCGCCACCGACGTTCTTCGTGAGCTTCCTGACGGGCTTTACCTTGGATTGGAAATCGGACGGGATCAGGTTCCAGATCTCACCGGAGTTCATCTTCGCACGGAGCTCGGACTTCTCCCAACCACCGACATTAGTTTCGGTTGCATTCATGCGCGATCTGATTCCCGTCGAGGTGGTGAGGAACGTCAGGCCTGCCTTGCCGCTGCCATCTGCCAAGTCGTCGTGGTTGATGCCGATGATTCGGTAGGTCATGGTGTCATCGTTCGTGAGCTTGACCGACCAAGTCGTTCCCGCATCCATAGCGGCCTTCGCCTTGGCGTACACTGGCGACGCCTCGCCCTTCGCTGCGATGTCCTCGGCCACGGCCTTCTGTTCAACGAGCGTCCAGTCCTTGACGTCCTTGGCCACAGCCGCCTGTACGGTCACTGAATCGGCTCCCGCGGAACCGCCGCCGGATGCTCCGCCGCCCTCGGTGCCAGCGCTAGTCCCGCTATTCACAGTGTTGCCGACCAGGTTGAACTGGTTGCGGATGGCTCCCGCCACACCGGGTCCCGCGAACACGATGACAAGACCGATAACGGCGATGATCAGGACGTACTCGATGATTGACTGGCCCCGGAGATTAGCCGCCCTACGAGCGACCCCCCCCGAGGCGAAACTGCCGCTGCATGCATATGCGGCTCCCTTCGCTCAGGGTGAATAGAAACGGCTTGAGCGTAGGACTATTCCAAAAGGCTGCGCAGATCTTGCCGCAGCGGCAATCACGCTGAAAGGACAAGGCGGTAAGTCGAGTCATCGTCCAGAATGGATTTGAGCGGTATCCGGTCCCAAAACGTATGCGTTTCACCATGAGAGAGGGATCTGTCATGAGCTGGAAACCGAGAAAATGCATTATCGCCTTACTGACTTTGGCGGCTCTGGCGTGTTTCGCTGCCTTAATCGCCGTCAATATCAAACCGCAACACGATGCTTATCCCTCATCTTTGTCCATTAAAATGGGCCAAGATTTCAGCCTCGGCCGAAACGTCAATTATTTTAACAAGCTAAAACCTAATGAGGAAAATATCTTGATGTTCTGGGCATCGTGGTGTCAGCACTGCGAATTTCTCATAGAAGATATGCAACAACTTGATAATTTCGCAGCCTTAAGGAAGAACCTTTTCACTGTTTCCGAGGACAGCACAATTGAAGAAGCCTCGGTCCATGAAGGAGACTTTCCCATATACATAGATTAAGATAAGACCGTGTATGACCAATATAAACTTGAGCATATTCCGTCCGTATTCATACTGGATGATCAAGGAAACATCATCGGCTTATCCTAAGGAGAGGAAGAACCTCTTGCCTTATTAAAGAAATACGCCAAATACAACGGATATAAAGCGGAAGGAGGCGACATCGAGTAACTATCAAAGGCCAGATTAAGGAGCCGGCCATGAAGAAATGCCTGCCCTCCATCGTCTCAGCAACTCTTTGCCCCTCCCTTGTCATGACACCATTTGTACCCGTTGCGGCAGCCCATGCCGACGAGAGATCTCCTGCCGAGAGCAGCGATATCTACGTCGGAGTCAATTACGACGAAAATTACGATATATCCCTTTTTTGAGCGCGGGCGCTGCGCGGATTCATATTCCAAGGCGTGGTGCGATTCTCACGGATCTGCAAATAACCGCCCCGTCCCTCACAAGGTCAAGCTGAACGCGAAGGAGGAGGCTTGCCCGCGCGATCCCTACCTTGCTGGCGCCGCTGAAGTTATCGCCGGTCTCGTGACAACCGGTCCTGGCGGCGGCTTTTTTGCAACCGCAATGACATCGTACCGACTTTTCATTTGCATGTTCTGAAAGGAAGTTGCCATGTTGTCGCAAAATCAATCGAGATACTTGAACACAATCGGCTTTGCCCTGCTTGCATTACTCTTTGCTAGCGACCTTTTGCTGAAACCGCCCAAGGAACTCGTTTCGCTTGCCATAGCCTGCATTTCCGCCCTTTACTTTACGGCAACCCTATTCGTCGGACTAAAGGAGAGGAAAAAAGGCGCAGTCGTTGCATCTGCCGTAGGCGTGATCATAGCCATTGCCTCATTCTTTATCTGACACATTGGTGATCTAGGGGCGATATCGTAGGAATACGACCGGGAGAGCCGGGACCAGATTGCCCGGGTTGCCCGGTCGGCTCGCGCGACGGCGCGGCGGTTCCACAGAAAGATCTCCGGACTTCACGCCGTTTCTGATCGCATTGTAGACAGCCATCTCGTCTTCGCAGTCGGCGAGCACGCGGTGTGCGTCGTTGTTTTGGATGTCCAGTAAATCTCGAAGGTCCCCCATGCACCAGCGTCCGAGATCTGGCCATGCGCGTTGCGCGAGCTGTTAAGTGTCGATTGCGATGTTGTAGTTAAAGTCCAGGCCAAAGCCGTCCCAGGCAGAACGGCTTTGTTTCCTTGATTATCAACTTCATCCGGACACTTCCCGCATTCATCCGTGTGTGTACGGATGGATGCGGGATTCGATACCCCGGCGGCCTGACCGGCAGGCCGCCGGGAACTCTCACTCCTCGATAAAAGCCGGCACTCGGTTAGTCCTGCGCATCTTGAAATCGCCAGTCTCGTGGGAGACGTAGAGAATGCCGTCCATCCCGTCTCGCGATGCATACGACAGGTGAACTGAACCGCAATCCGATCCATCATTGTCGAGAAGATCGAACGAATTCGGGTCGCTCGTTGCGGCCAAACGACCGCTCAGACAAGAGCCATCGTCATTACAGATTTGCCATTCCATGTCTTCGCCTGCAAGAATCGCCATAGACGGCCTGGTCGCGCCATCGTTGACATACATCCCGTCTATGCCAAACCCATTTTCAGCGCCATTGATGAACGACTGCTCGGACCTATACCTCGCAAATGATGCACATAGCACCATTGCAAGACAAAGTACAAAGCCAACAATCGCTATCTTTGCATAGCTCTTGCCTATCATGTCATTCACCTCCCTCGTATGTATCGAGGTATTCCTGCTTGAGCGTCTGCGAGGACGACTTGATCTTTTCCACGAGCGTGCCGGCCTCGATGAAGTAGAACGAGTCGGTGAGGTCTGCCAGGTCGTCGAGCAGGTGGCTTGAGATGAGCACGCTTCGTCCCCGCGCCACCTCGCTGCGCATCGCGTCGCAGGAGGTTTTCCGCTTACCCGGATCGAGGCCGTTCAGCGGTTCATCGAGGATGAGGTACGGGCAATCGGTCGCTATCGCCATGGCAAGCTTTACCTGCTGCTTCATTCCTGTCGAGAGTTTACGGGTCGGCTTGTCGAGATATGGGGAGATTCCGAGGGAGTTGCAGAGCGAGTCGATGTCGGCGGCCGATTTCCACGCCTCCCTAACGAAAGAGAGGTGCTCGATGGCCGATAGCGTGGGGTAGAGATCCGCGCTGCCTGAAGAGCTCAGGTAGACGAGTTCTGCGAATTCGGCTGATCGGCGTTGGCAGATTCCGTCTGCCGCCGGGCTTCCCGAGCGGATGCGGGTGGGAAATTGGCCCGACAGCGCTTCAAGAAGGGTGGTTTTCCCCGAGCCGTTGGGGGCAACGAGGCCCGCCGCCGTTCCCGGGCTCAGGAAAAGCGACCCGATTGAAAGTATCGTCGTGCTCCCGTATCCCACGCTCGCGTCTAGAAGCTCGAGCCCATGGTGCTTTTTAGCGGGTCCAGGCTGTTTGGGGGAACGTGTCGCAACGGCGCCGACCGCAAAAAGGACCGCGACGTATGCCAGGGCCACGGCAAGCATCGATGCTCTGCCTGAACCGGAGCCGATGAATTCCGTCGGGAAGCATCCCACGTAACCCGTTGCCTCGATAGGCGAGAACACGGCCAGCGGCAGAAGCCCGAGCACGGCATTATGCTCCAGCGCCGAATCGGACAGTAACGGGAATGCCGGGGCCGCGACAAGCAGCGCGGAGGCAAGGGGGCCCGCGAGGACGCGCCTCGTTGCGGTCGATAGGACGGCGGAGCAAACGGATATCAAGGTTCCGCCCGCAAGCAGCGCGAGAAGCAGGGTCGTGAAGACGTCTCCCGCGGTCGTGGTGGCAAGCGCGCCGTCATGGAAGAAGGCGATCGGGTACCCAATTTGCCCGAATCCGTTTAGGGCCAAGGCGCAAATGCTCCCGGGTGCGAGGCCGGCGAGGAGCATCGCGGTCCCCGCGCCGATTATCGAAAACACGATCTGGATAAGGCGCCGGAATTTGGGCGCGGGCGCCTTCGCCGCCAGGGTCCCGGGCCTTGTGGCGCCGAGCACGAGTATCGACGAGAGAAGGAAGGGGATGAAGGGGAGGAAAGACGGTGCCGTGGCAATGGCGTAAGGCAGGAAGGAAAGGAATGGCAGGTCGTTTGCGGAGGCCGGGATATCCGTGATGCCGGAGCTGCTCAGGGCGCGGCAATACGCGAGGTCTGCGTCATTGGTCTCTCGGTCTCCCACGATGGACCCGGATTGGAAGCCTTCGCCCATGAGCGCGTAGTAGCTCTCGGCAGAATCGAGAAAGGCGGCGTCGGTTTGAGCGGCGAGGGCGGCGTTCGCGTATCTTGCAAGCTCAGCGTCGACTTGCTGCTCTGGCGATAGGTCTGTGCCGCTGGCCTGGGGCGCGCGCGTATTGAATGCGTCGACAAAGCCCTGCATGCCCTGCTTCATAAAGAAGGGCCCGTAGATGGGTGAATTGAACGCAATGGGGACGGAGAAGGCTGCAGCGAGAACGAGCGTACAAATCCATACGGCCCTGTCTCTTAGGATTAGTTTGAGAAGAAGTCGACAGTACATTCAGAAGCACCTACATTCCTCAAAGCATCGTTAGATTAATAATGACAGACCGAATGAAGATGCGTGCGACGGGGGCGAGGCGAATGGCTGAGCGGTATCGATATGCGGGTTCAACGGTATTATATTGACCACATAGATTATTAACTTGCTTGACTTGTAAACCTAGTCGTCCTGTCATCATATTCAACTTCGAAAAATGGAGAATGAGGGCATCCCGATGCATCGAGTATTACTGGAACCCCGGCGATACGCTGAATGATTTGTGACGAATAGTCATGTCCATCAAGAA
>DBFWBE010000021.1:0-11162 GCA_048485835.1 Collinsella sp. | reverse complement strand
GGCCGCCGAGGGCTTCGCCGAGCCCGCGGACAGGCCGGCCCCGACAGAGGGGAGGCGCCGCGCGCTCGGGCGGCGCGCCAGGGAGATAGTGGACGAGATAGTCGAGAAGCGCGGTCTCAAGAAGGAGTAACATCGGGACTTGCAGCGACGGACCTCAGGACACTCTTACACCACGTCTGCGCGCGCGACCATCCTGCTTTTCAAAACCGCAGGTAGATAGCTTGCTACAAAACTGCCTGGTCGCCAAAGTGCTAAAAGTCTACTCACTTAGGTTGCAGAGTGCCCCCCATTAGCTGCAATTCCAAGGTTGTTAGTACTTTTGGACTCAGATCGTCATACTGAACAAGAATTTGAGTTGTGTTTTCAGGGACAGATGCGCCATCGGCACACCAAAAACAGTCACCGATATCGATAAAAGGGATGCTCGAGCGCGTGAGGGCCCGTGCAATAGTGCTTCCGCCCGTTCCACGCTCCGCAACCACGGTGCAGTAAAGGCCCGCGTCTGCGTGTTCGATCGAGACTTCCCCTGCCGGAAATGCCTTCCGTACAAGCGCCGCCAGGCCATCACGCGCCTCGCGAGCACGAACGCGCACGCGGTTCACATGTCGCTCGTAATCACCCGATTCCAGCAAACGAGCCAAAGCGACCTGGTCAACAGAACTCACCGACGAGGCGTAAAAACCAAGGTTGCGCCTAAACCGCTCCATTAGCTCATCGGGCAGCACCATGTACGCTAGACGCAACGCCGATGACAGGCTCTTCGAAAACGTGTTGGTGTAGATAACCGACTGGGAGGCATCGATCGACGCGAGCGCGGGAATTGGCTTGCCGGCAAGGCGAAACTCACAATCAAAGTCATCTTCGATGAGGTACCGACCTGGTCGCTCGGCGGCCCAGCTCAGCAGCGCATAGCGACGCGCAATGCTCGTCACAAGACCGGTGGGATACTGATGGGACGGCATAAGGTGAAGGACATCGGTCCCAGTTTTCTGCAGAGCGCTCAGGTCCACGCCGTCGTCATCCAACGGGATATGTCGTACTTGGCAGCCCATAGCCTGATAGATGCGCGTCAGACGCAAATAGCCCGGGTCCTCAACGGCATACACCTTGTCAGCGCCAAGCAACTGAACCAACATGGTATCGAGCAGCTGGGCGCCTGCACCGATAACAATGTTGTTGGGGTCGACATTCATGCCCCTTGTCCCACGCAGATGGTGAGCAATTGCGCGTCGCAGCCGAGCGGTGCCCTGCGCCGGTGCGGGCGAAAAAATTTCGCGCTCATCTTCGGATGCCAGCGTCGCCCGTAGTGCGCTTTGCCAAAGCCGCGCCGCCTCCAAAGCGGAAGGAGAAAGTGCATCGAACAGCTCGACCTGTCCGTTGACATCATGCGCGCTGAGGCCCACAGAGACGATATCTCGGTCGATGCCCTGCGAAGCCAAAGGCAAAACCGGTGCATCCGGAAGCTTGCAAGCGTAGTAGCCACGACGCGGCATTGAGCAAATATAGCCCTCGGCAAGTAACTGGCTATATGCATTCTCGATGGTAATGACACTGATTCCCAGATGACTGGCAAAGGCGCGCTTAGACGGAAGATGCTCCCCCGCCACAATACGTCCAGCAACAATATCATCTCGAATTTGCTGGTAAACATACTCATAAAGCGATGCTTCGCCGCGTTTTTCCAAATTGTAGTCAAGCATGAGTTTGCCACCTGACCTTATCGAGCTGTTCAATCTGGTATTAGGCTGACATTATTATTATCTCGAAAACTGAGTATTTTGCCATACCCAGCTCCCCGATAGGATGTTCCGTCAAGCAATGCACATGCCAACCAAGGGAGCAACCATGGCAGAACAGACCAGCAAGGCCGATCGCGTCAAACTCAATCGCGAACTCGCGCAGATGCTCAAGGGCGGCGTCATCATGGACGTCACCACGCCCGAGCAGGCACGCATCGCCGAGGAGGCAGGCGCCTGTGCCGTCATGGCACTCGAGCGCATCCCGGCCGACATCCGCGCCGCAGGCGGCGTCTCGCGCATGAGCGACCCCAAGATGATCAAGGGCATCCAAGAGGCCGTCTCCATCCCCGTCATGGCCAAGTGCCGCATCGGTCACATTGTCGAGGCGCAGGTCCTACAGGCCATCGAGATCGATTACATCGACGAGTCCGAGGTTCTCTCCCCCGCCGATGACGTCTATCACATCGACAAGACCCAGTTTGACGTGCCGTTTGTCTGCGGCGCCCGCGATCTGGGCGAGGCGTTGCGCCGTGTTGCCGAGGGCGCCACTATGATTCGCACCAAGGGTGAGCCGGGTACGGGCGACGTCGTTCAGGCCGTGCGTCACATGCGCAAGATCCAAAAGCAGATCCGCGACGTTGTTGCCCTGCGCGACGACGAGCTCTTTGAGGCAGCCAAGCAACTGCAGGTTCCGGTCGAGCTGGTACGCGAGGTCCATGCCACGGGCAAGCTTCCCGTCGTGAACTTTGCCGCCGGCGGTGTAGCGACCCCGGCCGATGCCGCGCTGATGATGCAGCTGGGTGCCGAGGGCGTCTTTGTCGGCTCGGGCATCTTTAAGAGCGGCGACCCCGCCAAGCGCGCCGCTGCCATCGTCAAGGCCGTGGCAAACTTCACCGATGCCAGGCTCATCGCCGAGCTTTCGGAGGACCTGGGCGAGGCCATGGTGGGCATTAACGCCGACGAAATCGAGATTATCATGGAAGAGCGCGGGCGCTAGTCCAGCAGAAAGGATCGCACATGAGCGATTATGCAGACCAAACGGTTGCCGTGCTGGCGGTCCAAGGCGCTTTTGCCGAGCACGAGGCAAGACTATTCGAGCTTGGCGCACACTGTATTGAGCTGAGGCAGGCGGCTGATTTGAAGCAGGACTTTGACCGTCTGGTACTTCCCGGCGGCGAGTCTACCGTTCAAGGGAAGCTGCTTGATGAGTTGGGCATGCTCGAGGAGCTTCGTGCCCGTATCGCTGAAGGTATGCCCGTCCTGGGCACCTGCGCCGGCCTGATTCTACTGGCTCACGACCTTGCCGCCCATGACGATAAGGGCACGCCGCGTCTGGAAACCATGGATGTACTTGTCGAGCGCAATGCCTACGGCAGGCAGCTCGGCAGCTTTCGAACCAAGGGGCAAATAGCCGGCATCGACGGTGAAGTGCCGCTGACGTTTATCCGCGCGCCCCGCATCGTCAAGGTCCACGGCGACGCCAAGGCCTTAGCGAAAGTCGACGGTCGTATTGTCGCCGCCCGTCAGGGCAACCAGCTCGGCGTAACCTTCCACCCCGAGCTCGACGACGATACCCGCCTCCACGAACTGTTCCTACAAATGTAGGCATCGAAATCAACAAACGAAACGAGAGTGGATGATCTCCCACTTTGAGCTTGAATGCAGGCTCAAACCGGGAGATCATCCACTCTTGTTCTATGTAGTCGTTTAAGAACGTCCCCAATGACTACAAGGAGTGTCCCAAGCTGCCGGCAGAAAAGGAACGTCCCTAACTGCCGCATCCGGAGCAAGACAACGCCGCAGGCAGAGGACGGACAGCGAGCGGGTCGCATTTGAGGCAAGGTGACGTGAAACGAAAGGGCGCTGACCTTCTGGTCGCGCCCTTGAAGTTGAACGTCAGATTGTCCAAATGCGGCCCGCGCAGCGTCGGCCCGTTACGGCGTTTGGTAAAACGCCGTAACTAAAAACGGTTGCCGCGGAAGCCGCCGCCGTTGCGGCCGCCACGGTCGCCACCGCGACCGCCGCGGTCGTTACCGCGGTTGCCGCCAAAGCCGCCACGGTTGCCGCCGCGGTCGCCATAGCCACCACGGTTGCCGCCAAAGCCGCCGCGACCGCCACGGTCGCCGCCACGGTCACCAAAGCCGCCACGGCCGCCGCGATCGCCACCGCGACCGCCACGGTCACCGCCACGGCCACCGCGATCGTCACGACCGCCGCGAGGACCGCGGTCCTCGTCCAGGCCCATGGCGACGAGCGGAGCAATGACCTTATCGAGAGCGGCCATCAGCTCGGTGGCCTCCTCGTAAGAAAGCTCGGGCAGGAGCTTCTCCTTCTTGTTGGCAAGCTCGACCAGGCCCTCAGCGGCATCCTCGGCAGCGAAGACGACAATCTTGCGCATATCGCCCTCGGCGTCGTCGATTCGGCCGACCAGATCGGCAGCCTCGGCCTCGGCCATCAGGCCATCGAGCTCACGAAGGCGCATGCCCAGCAGGTCAGACATTTCCTTCTGCTCCATCTTGGGCTTGAGGTCAAGAAGCTTGATGGCGCGCTCGATGTTCGCCATGCGCTCGGCCTTGGCCTCCTCCTCCTTGGAAATAGCAAAGCGACGGCTACGCAGCAGGCGGGCGGCCTTCTGCATCTTGTCCATCAGCTCTTCGTCATCGTAATCAACGGCGGCCTCGACAACCTCGGCCTCCTCCTCGGCGGAAACCTCGTCAGCAGCCTCAACCTCGGCAGCTTCGGTCTCCACGGTCTCGACTGCCTCGACCTCGGCAGCCACGGTCTCGTTCTCGGTCTCGTTCATGATCTCTTCGTTCTCAGACATGAGACTCCTTCTTGGCCCTCTCGGGCATCATCGCCCCATTCGCGGGGCCCGTCGCGCACTCTTTGCGCTTTAAACATTCATGCCTCTCGGCAAAACGTCCATTAGTTTATGGTGTCGCCATCCAATCTAGCTGCAGAATCTATGTGTACACATTAATGCGACATGTGTGACTCGCGACGAGCGTACACCAGCGACGCCACGAACCCGACCACGGCAATTACAGCCGCCACACGCACGGCAGCTGCAAATCCAATCGCCTGGGCAACGTCGGTCGCAGCGCCAGCGGCGCCGGCGGTCGCGGCAGAACTCGAGAGCAGGCCGATAAACAGCGACGGGCCAAACGATGCGGCAATCATATTCCACGTGTTAAGCAATGCCGTTCCGTGAGGATGTTCAGCGGCGGGTAGCGTCTCCAAGCCGGCCGTTTGCGAGGGGCTCAGCACCAAACCGACTCCGGCATACACCACAACGGTCAGTGCCACGACGACGCCGATGTTCATGCTTGCCGCCGTCATCGAGATGGCAGTCTGCCCCACGGCAATCAGGGCAAAGCCGACCGGCAGCAGCGGCCATGCGCCACGGGCGTCCATCACGCGTCCGCCCACAATCGAGGTCACGGCGTTGCAGGCAATTGCTGGCAAAATGAGCAGGCCCGCAACAAGTGCGGTCATGCCGTATGCGCCCTCAAAATAGAGCGGCAACAAAACGCTCATCGAGAACGTCGTCGTCATCGACACCACCACGAGCAGGCACGCAGGCCAAAAACGAACGCTCGCCATAGGACGCACGTTAAGCACCGGATGCTCGAGCTTAAGCTGGCGGGCCGCAAACAGGCCGAGCAGCACAATGGCAGCGAAAAGCGTCACGATGCCGGCAATCAGATTGGTCGAGAACTCGCCTACGGAATACACAAATGCCGTAATGCCGGCGGCGAGCAAAACAACCGACAGAATATCAAGCGTGGTGTTCAAGCGCTCTCCGACATTCTGAACGAGCTTTACGCCCGCCGCAGCGACCGCAATACCGCCCACCAGCGGCACTACGAACACCGCCCTCCAGCCAAATAACGTGCACATAAAACCGCTAATCACGGGTCCAAACGCCGGCCCTAGCGTAATGCAGGCGCCGCCCAGGCTCAGATACAGACCGAGCTTCTCGCGCGGGGCGCAAGACAGCACCACGTTCATCATGAGCGGGAACAAGATGCCCGATCCCGCAGCCTGCAAAATACGACTTGGCAGCAAAACGCTAAACGACGGAGCGACCAGGCACAGGACTTCGCCGGCGACCATGCATCCGCATGCGAAAAACAGCAGCTTGCGCGTCGAGAAACGGCCGGACAGGAAGGCCATGATGGCCGTAAAAATCGACGTCACGATCATGTAGCCCGAGACGAGCCACTGTGCCGTGGTGGCACTCACCGAAAAGGCCGCCATAATGTCGTGCAACGCCACGTTAATGATGTTCTCGTTAAACGCGGCAACAAAGGCTGCAATATACATTACGACGAGAATCGCCGCAGTGGCCGATGGCGTTACTTGAACTTGTTGCTGAGATTTGCTCCCCATGCATTTCCTTCCTCTTGGAACGACAGTCGCATCGCCCCAGAGGGACAGTCCAGGGCGAAAAATGAGCCCTAGACTTACGCCAGACGCCGTACACGACGAATCTGGCAACATGGTCCAACATCGAAAGATTGTAACGCGGACGCACAGCTTTCCTTCCGCGCTATTATTAAAAGTCCACGAAAGCATAAGACATGAGGAGCCCGCCATGATTAAACCCATCATGAAGTCCGAGTTCTTTTTGCGTCTGCCTTCCGAAGACGCGGGACCCGACGATGCCGCAACCGGGCAGGATCTCCTGGATACACTCCACGAGCATGAGCGCGAGTGCGTGGGCCTCGCCGCCAACATGATCGGCGTGCGCAAACGCATCATCTGCGTAAAGGACGGCAACAGGACACTCCTGATGTACAACCCTCAAATTCTTGAGCAGGTCAATGCCTATCAGACGAGCGAAGGATGCCTCTCGCTCGTCGGCGAGCGTCCCTGTACCCGTTATCGCCGCATTAAGGTTGAGTATTTGGACGAGGACTTCGTCCACCGCATCAAAAACTTCTCGGGCTACACCGCCGAGATCATCCAACACGAAATCGACCACTGCAACGGGATTGTTATTTAGTTCCGCCGTTCTACCGAACGGCGGACCACTTGACGCTGCGCGAGCCGCATTCACGCCAATCTGACGTTCAATTTCGAGGGCGCGACCAGAAGGTCAGCGCCCTCTCATTTCACGTCACCTTGGCGCAAATGCGGCTCGCTCGCTGTCGTATGTCTATCCTGCGACGCCTCGATTCTTGCGGCGGCAGGCACCTAATCCCCTACGATTGGCGGTAATGGTCAAAGAAGTCGGCGAGGTCTTCGAGGGACTCTTTGAGTACTTCCATGCGTGGCAGGTACACGATGCGGAAGTGATCGGGCTCGGCCCAGTTAAAGCCGCCGCCGCGCGTGATCAGAATCTTCTTCTCGTGCAGCAGGTCGAGGGCAAACTGCTCGTCATCGGTGATGTTGAACTTTTTAACATCCATCTTGGGGAAGATGTAGAACGCCGCACGCGGCTTAACCACCGAGATGCCGTCAATCTTGTTGAGCGCCTCATACACAAAGTTGCGCTGCTCGTAGACACGGCCGCCGGGACGGATGTAGTCGTTAACGGACTGATGGCCGCCGAGCGCCGTCTGGACGATCGACTGAGCCGGCACGTTGGAGCACAGGCGCATGTTGGAGAGCATGTTGATGCCCATGATGAAGTCGCTCATGCAGCGCTGGTTGCCCGAAAGCACCATCCAGCCAATGCGATAGCCCGCGATCATGTGCGACTTGGACAGACCGCTAAAGGTGACACAGGGCAGATCGGGGGCGAGCGAGGCAATCGAGACGTGCTCGTAGCCGTCCATGCACAGGCGGTCGTAGATCTCATCGGCAAAGATCATCAGCTGATGCCTGCGTGCAATCTCGACGATGCCCTCGAGCACCTCGCGCGGATAGACAGAGCCCGTGGGGTTGTTGGGGTTGATGATGACGAGGGCTTTGGTCGCGCTCGTAATCTTGGACTCCATATCCTCCAGGTCGGGATACCAATCCGCCTGCTCATCGCACAGATAATGTACGGGATGACCGCCAGCAAGGGTAGCGCACGCCGTCCAGAGCGGATAGTCGGGGCTGGGGATCAGAATCTCGTCGCCATTGTCGAGCAGCGCGTTCATCGAAAGCTGAATGAGCTCGGACACGCCGTTGCCCGTGTAGATATGCTCCATCTGAACGTTGGGCAGGCCTTTGATCTGCGAATACTGCATGATCGCCTTGCGCGCGGAGAACAGGCCACGCGAGTTGGAATAGCCTTCGCAGTCGGGCAGCTGCTGGCGCATGTCCTTGATGACCTCATCGGGCGTGCGGAAACCGAAGGGCGCCGGGTTGCCGATATTGAGCTTGAGGATGCGCTCGCCCTCGTCCTCCATACGGGCGGCCTCGTCGACGACGGGACCGCGCACGTCATACAGGACGTTATCGAGCTTGGTGGATTTAGAAAAAGTACGCATGGTGGTGCTCCTTGCAATTTGAGCTGAGGGATGGGGTTCGGGTTTGGAATCGTTGCGGGGTGATGATGCCTCGCCTTGATCGGCGTCGCCGGCAAGCAGCCAGGTAACATCGACCTCCAAAATACGGGCGAGCAGCTCAGCCACATCGCGCCGCGGGATCGTCTTGCCGCTCACATATTGGCTCATCTGACTCTTGCCGAGTTTTTTGCCGAGCATCTCCGATGCGCGGATCACGTCCGACTGGCGAACGTCGCGATCGGACATAGCCTGTCGCAGGCGATCGCTAAACGTCTCTTGGGCCACTAGAACCTCCTTGCTGGCAAAGTTCAATTTATAGAACACGAATTGAACCATGGTTCAATTTAGCAAGCAGTATAACGCGGCGCTTCATTCGAAAGTTCAATTTCATAAGAAAATGTATCGGACTCCGAGATTTGCCCAAAGCAAACAATGGCGTGTACACGTTTAGAGGTATTCGAGAAAACGGGCGGCGGCAAGCGAAACGTCGGCCGTTCGATATATGGCATTGATCTGCCGATGGGGATGTCCCTCGAGTGGTCGCACGGCAACATCGAACTGACAGCGGCGCAAGATGAGCGCGGGAAGAATGCTCACGCCCAAGCCGTCCTCGACCATAGCCATAATCGCATAGTCATCCCAAGTCGACAGTTTTGAGCGCACCGCCAGTCCCGCCCGACGAAACAACGGCGTAATCTCGTCATCGGTGCCGCGTTCTAGCAGAATAAACTGCTCGTTGGCTAAATCGGCAAGAGAAACGACCTCCGCCGTGGCAAGCAAAGAGTCTGCCGGCACTACTGCCATCAACTCGTCGCGCACCAAAGACCGCGATGCCATGCCGTTTTCTCGGGGCTCACGCGGGATAAAGCCCAGGTCGCAGCGGCCTTCCGCCACCCATTGCTCAATCTCGGAGTAATCACCCATCAGCAGCTCGTAATCGACATCCGGATGATCGGCGCGAAAGCGCGCAATCACCGGCGGCAGCACGTGGGTCGCCACGCTCGAAAACGTACCGATGCAGATTTTGCCGCGCATGAGCCCGCGCATCTCATCCACGCGTCGCTGCAGGCGGCCAAACTCCTCGCATAACGCCTCAACCGCAGGCATAACTTGCCGTCCATCGGCAGAAAGTACTACGCCCTCGCGACTGCGGTCGAGCACCTTAAAGCCCCAGTCGGCCTCGAGATCGGCCACCATGCGGCTCACGCCCGACTGCGAATAGCTCAGGCGCTCGGCGGCGCGCGTAAAACTGCCGGCGCGCACGGTCTCGAGCAGCACCTGCATCTTTTGAATATTCGTTTCCACGGCACCCCTCCACCTTTGCATGAGTTTTTGTCATGTTAGCCATGCATTATATTCGCTTTTCTTCTATTGCCAGTTCGCCCATAGTGAACATGCTCGAATATAGAGGGGACGGAAGCGCATGGACAACGGACTGTTTACGTACTTAGCAGCATTGCTATTGTTTGGCTCCAACGGCATCATCGCCGCTGCCATCGCGCTGCCGAGCTCCGATATCGTGCTACTGCGCACGTTTTTGGGCGCCCTCTCGCTTGTCACTATCCTTGCCATCACCCAACGCCATAAACTGCAGGCGCCATCTCGTCCCCGCGAAGCCGCAGCACTCCTTCTGTCGGGAGCCGCGCTGGGTGCCAGCTGGATTTTTCTGTTCCGTGCCTACCAGACGATCGGCGTCGGCGTATCCTCGCTGCTGTACTACTGTGGCCCCATCATTGTCATGGCGCTCTCCCCACTCATCTTTGGTGAAAAACTGACCGGCGGCAAAATCGCCGGGTTTATCGCCGTCGCCTGCGGTGCTTTTCTCATTGCAGCACAAGGTCTAGGCGGCAATATGCCCATTGCGGGTATCGTCTGCGGTATCGCCTCGGCATTTTGCTATGCGCTGATGGTCATCGCTAGCAAGGGTGCGCCACACATCGAAGGCCTCGAGAACTCCACGCTCCAGGTGAGCGCCGCCTTTGTGACCGCGCTGGTCCTCACGCTCATCACGCAGGGCGCTCCCTCATTCCTGTCCGCCGGCGTCGCCGCCAGTATTGATTGGCGCGCCGTCGTCATGCTCGGCGTCGTCAACACCGGCATCGGTTGCCTGCTCTACTTTAGTGCCGTCGCCAAGCTGCCCGTCCAGACCGTCGCGGTCGTCGGCTACCTCGAGCCGCTTTCGGCCGTCGTGTTCTCGGCCGTCCTTTTGGGCGAAGCCATAACACCGGTCCGCCTGATGGGCGCCGCGCTTATCATCGGCGGCGCGATTTTTTGCGAACTCGCCGGCAAACGCGCAAACGCCAAGGCTGGCATCGCCCAGACAGTACGTGCTTAAAAGCCCCTGCTTTGAAATGCTACCTGCGTAGATAAATAATCCCCAGCTGAGGATTATTGTCTAAAATAACCTGATGTGCCAAACTGCTCTTGTATGTATAAAGACGGCATAAAGATTATCTGTCCTAAACAGATAACCGGATGTCTAAGGGAGTCCACGTGGCACACAACAAACTGGAGGCAAGCCCCCAAGACCAGCGTGGTCAAGGCGGGCACGGAGCCATCCCCCTCTCCGCTGGCATGCTGCTTGTAACGCTCGGCGTCGTCTATGGCGACATCGGCACGAGCCCCATGTACACCATGAAATCAATCGTCGCCAACAACGGCGGCATCGGTACCGTCAGCGAGGACATGATCCTGGGCGCGCTTTCGCTCGTCATCTGGACCATGACACTCGTGACCACGGTCAAGTACGTGGTAATCGCCATGAAGGCCGACAACCACAACGAAGGCGGCATCTTCGCCCTGTTTAGCCTGGTGCGAAAAGTGGCACCATGGCTGATCCTACCTGCCATGATCGGCGGCGCGGCGCTGCTCGCCGACGGCATCCTCACTCCCGCGGTCACGGTCACCACAGCCATCGAGGGCCTGCGTACCATCGAGTGGGGCCACGCGCTGCTTGGCGACGGCCAGACCAACGTCATCA
>DBFWBE010000020.1:0-81615 GCA_048485835.1 Collinsella sp. | reverse complement strand
CACTCTCTTCTTGGGGCATCGCCTCTCCTTCCATTCGTCACCTTCATTACTCCAACGACGAATTCTAGGCGGTGTCCCCTCCCTTTCAAGAAAGAGAAGAGGCGGGGCATGCCCCGCCTCTTACACCACATCTCTGCGCGCTACCGTCCCCTCCCGCGACGTCGTACATTCGGCCGGCAAAACCCAGCCATGTGGTAGCTATTGTACCGTTAGATGCTTCTCGAGAGCTCCTCTGAACACCTCGCGGTCAAAAAGTGGCAAATATGAGTACTGCCACCAATTTAGTAGCAGCAAAATCGAGAGCAAATTGCCTACTTTGAGCGATTCGAAGAGGTTGAAAGCCGTCAAACGCCCTTTAAAGGGGGTTAGATAAATTGATTTTGAGCCCATTTTCGCTCAGAGCAGGCCGAAAAATATGACACCTCTTTTGCAACAGTACTCATATTTGGCATTTTTTGACCACGGAGTCCAAAACCATGCCCCAAAACACAAAAGGAGGGGCCTCGTAAGGCCCCTCCTTAGGAAAGGGAATCGATCTATTCCGCAGCCGTAGATTAATCCTAGCCGCTACTCCATCATGTCAAGGACGGAGGGGCGCAGCTCGCTCTCGGCAGCCTCGGGATCGGTCTCGCGCAGACGGTTGATATAGCGGTTGTACCACATCACGGCAAGGCCCAAGAAGACAACCACGCCGCCAACGTTGTAGACCAACGTCAGCCACAGCGGCTGATCGAGCGGAATGGTGCCGCAGATAAGCACGAAGCAGAAGACCACAAGCAGGAATGCGGCAACGACCAGGCCAAAGCTGCGCGAGCCCATGCGGAAGTCACGGGGAGCGGCGTCGAAGTTCTTGCGCAGCATAAAGTAGGCAAGCAAAATCAGCAGCGGCGGGAGCAGAGCGGTGGCAGCCGTCATGTTGGTGACGATCATGAGCAGGTCGTCGAGGTTGCCGGAGCCCAGGGCCGGGATGATCAGGATGGGGACGACGATGGCGAACTGCAGCCAGGCAGCGCGGGCGGGAATGCCGTGCTCGTTGAGCTCGACGATCTTGCTACCAAAGACGCCCTTGGGGATCTCGGTGAAGAAAACCTTGATGGGAGCAGAGGTCCACATCATGAGGGAGCCCAGCGTGGCGGCGAGAAGGATCAAGCCGATGGCGCGCGTAGACACTTCCATGGGAATGCCAAAGTGGGCAAAGACAGCGCCGAATACGTCGAAGATACCGGTGGAGATGGCAACGCCGCCCTCGGGGATGAACAGGTTAACCAGCAGTGAAGCGCCTGCATACAGAAGGCCGATTGTCAGGCCGGCGATAACGACGGTGCGCACGAAGGCCTTGACGCCACCCTTAAGGTCGTTAAGGAACACGCCGACAGACTCAGCGCCGCCAACGCCCTGGATGATCCAGGCAAGCGTACCGAAGAAGCCCCACGCAGTTGCGAAGTTGCTCATGTCGGGAGCCATGTTAGCGGGAGTAGGAGCCGTAGCGAACTCAACGCCGCCAAAGGCAGTAGCCAGGGACAGCAGGATGAACACGGCGGTCAGGCCGAGAGCCGCGGTCGAACCGAAGGAGGAAATGGAGCCGATCCACTTAGCGCCCTTGGTCGAAACCCATGTGGCGATAGCAAAGACGACGACCTCGATAATGGTGATCCACAGCTGCGAAAGCTCGGCGTTGGCACCAAAGAACACGTAGCTCGCGTAGATGATGACGTTGGGCAGGACGGACGCAAAGAAGAACAGGTTAACGAACCAGTAGCTAAATGCCGTCAGGAACGCCCAGCGACCACCCATCGAGGTCTTAACCCATGCGTACACGCCAGACTCGGAGTCCTTGTTGAGGCCGACGAACTCGGCGGTAACCAGGGTATAGGGGACAAAGTACAAAAGCGTGGCGAAGAAGAACGACGGCGCAGCTGCCAAGCCGATGGCCGCGTTGTTGTTGATGATGTTCTTGATACCGAACACGGCGGCGACCGTCATGCCCAGCAGAGCGAACGAACCAATCGTTCCTCGTTTTTCAGAGCTCATAAGCCCTCCCGATCATCTGTTAAATGTCATCTAAAACCGTCCGAGCTGCAAGTGCAAACACGGACGGCGCACCTGCTAAGGGGAATGGGGAAAAGGGAGTCAACAAAGCCATCCCCCTTAACGGCGCGAAGCAAACGTCCAGGCGGACGAATACTACTTGTTGGGGAAGGAATAACCTTCGACTGTCACGTGCAGTACCACGACGCGGGGATCCGCGGCATCGGCCACGACACGGTAGGCCTCGTCAATTTCGACGACGGCAACGCCGCCGGTGGGAATCGTCACGGTCTCCCCCGTACCCTCAAAGCGCTCGCGATCATCGATATCGCTGTAGGCGCGCGTACAGGTAAGATCGGCCTTGGAAGCCACCTCAACGGTCAGATTGCCGTCGAGCGGGGCGAGCACGGCATGGTAGCGACGGTGACCGACCAGATCGGCAGTAGCCGCCTCGTGGGCGTTCACCCACCAATACACCAGCGAGTCGCCGATAGAGTACGCCACATCGTGCTGCAGTTCAGAAACGCCGTCGAGTGCCTGACCGGTACGCATCCACTTCTTGACGGACTTCATCTGGGCGTCGAAATCGGCACGCGAGTTAAAGATATGCATGACTTATGCCTCCTTAATGGGTGCCAGCGCCTGAGCCAGATCGGCAGACGTCAGCGGTCGCAGGGACACCTCAAAGCTGAAGCTCTCAAAACGGGTGCGATAGGAATCGAGCACCTCGGAACCCCAAGAGTTCGAGCCAAGGCCGAGCAGCTGGTCGTTGATGTTGACCGTAACCGTGTCGCCCGGGACAAGATCGTAGACATGCTTGGCGTTATCGATAGCCTCGCAGCTATAGGGCCATGCGGAGAACGAGAACGGATTGGAAGCGGCGTCGCTCGGACGCGTCACGACCAGACCGTCACCGTGGCTGGAGCGCAGGGCGACCCAGCGGGTACCCTCGCGGTTGGCGCAGTCCTGGGGCATAACGTAGGGCGTGAACATGTCGTCGACCGTAGTGCGGTAATGACCGACCGGGTTGGCGCGCAGCGAGTCCGGATAGTTCTCGCCCGGGCCGTGGCCATACCACTCGACGGCACGATCACAACCGGGAACCTCGAAGGAGATGCCGATGCGCGGGATAATGTCCGAATAGTCGCCGTAGGGCTCGCCGGAAACCTTGAGGTCGACGCGGCCACTCGGAAGCACGGTGTAGATGAGCTCGACGCGCATGCCGAACGCGCGGACGGGAGGAGCGATACGCTGGCTCACGGTAACGACGACCGCATTGCCATCCTGCTTCCAAGAAACCTTGCGGGTAGACGTCTGCATCACATCGATGAAGTTGTCCTTCCACAGGGAGTCATACTCCTGAGCGTGGTTGTCGACGAGCGGATGCCAAAAACCAACCTGGGGACCAGAGGCCATGACGTCGCGACCGGATGCCTTCCACTCGCTCACGGTACCGTTGACTTTGCTGAAGGCCAGCTCGCCGTTGAGGGAGTGAATGCGGATCTCCTGCTCGGTCTCCTCGACCGTAAGCTCAGGACGAGCGGGGGCGGCGATGGCCGGCGCCGGATGGTTGGCGATGGCAAACTGGCTAGCACCCAACTGGAACATCGGCTCGCACCAGACGTGAGCGGCCATGGTGTAGGCGCGCACGGTCAGCAGGGTCTCGCCTACCGCGGCCTCGTGAATCACTAGCGGAAGCTGGACGGACTCGCCGGGGGCAACCGCACCGGGCATGAGCGTCTTGCGGCAGACCACGTCGCCGTCCACCAGGGTCTCGGCCGACAGGCACACATCCTCGAGGGTGGTAAACCAACGCTTGTTAGTGACAGTCAGCTCGCCTGCCTCGGCGTCATAAGCCATGCGAACCGGGCAGATGACCTGGCCATACTCAGTGAGGCCCGGACTCGGCTGCTGCCAGGGGAACACCATGCCATCGATGCAGAAGTTGCTGTTGTTGGGGTAATCGCCGTTGTCGCCACCATACATATCGTAGGCAACGCCGTCCTCGGTCACAGCAGCCAAACCGTGGTCGCACCATTCCCAGATAAACTGGCCTTGGATGCAATCCCAGCGATCGAAGACCTCCTGATACTCGGACAGGCCTCCGGGGCCGTTGCCCATGGAGTGACCGTACTCGCAGTTGATGCGCGGCTTGGGGAATGGATGCTCACCAAAGTCGTTCATCTGCGACACACGGGAGTACATGGTGGAGATAACGTCGACGGTATCGGCGTTGCGGTCCTCCTCGTAATGGACCGGACGACCATCGAGCTCGTGAGCCTTGGCGTACATCGCGCGGATGTTGCAGCCATAGCCGCTCTCGTTGCCCATCGACCACATAATGATGCAGGCGTGGTTGCGCTCCTGCATCACCAGGCGCTCAATGCGGTCGACGTAGGCCGGCTCCCATGCCGGGTCGTCGGTGACCAGGGCGATATTGCCGATATTCTCGAAGCCGTGGCTCTCCATATCGGTCTCGGCGACCAGCATGATGCCGTACTCGTCGCACAGCTCGTAAAAGCGCGGGTCGTTGGCGTAGTGGGACGTGCGCACCGCGTTGATGTTGTGCTGCTTCATGAGCTCCAGGTCGCGGCGCATGCGATCGAGGCCCACGGCGCGGCCCTTGTGATCGTCGTGATCGTGGCGGTTGACGCCATGCATCTTAAAGTAAGTGCCGTTGAGGTAGATATGATTGCCCTCGACCGTCACCTCGGCAAGACCCTGGCGATGCGGGACGTACTCGCTGACCTGGTCACCGTCGTAGACCTCAAACGTAAGGTCATAGAGGAAGGGATCCTCGGGATTCCAGAAGTGGGCATCGGTCACGCTGCACTCGGCATGGCCGTCGACGCACTCACCCGTAGCCACCACGTTCTCGCCATCACTGAGCGTAAACACAACGCGGGTAGCTCCCTCGGCAACCGTATCGAGCGTGATCAGAGCGGCATCGCCCTCGCGGTGCGTGCGGAACCTAAAGTCGACCAGGTGTGCGGCGGGACGCTGCATAAGATACACATCGCGGAAGATGCCCGAGGCCCACCACATGTCCTGATCCTCGATATAGCTGCCATCGCTGTACTGCAGGACCTTGACCGCAAACAGGTTGTCGCCCTCGACGAGCGCGTCGGTCACGTCGAACTCGGCAGACAGGCGCGAACCCTTGGTCATGCCGATAAACTGACCGTTGACGTACAGCTCGCCATAGCTCTCGATGCCGTCAAAGCGAATGATCTCGCGAGCGCCGGCAGGAACGGCGGGAAGGTTGACGATGCGCTGGTACACGCCCGTGGGATCGTCAGAGGGAACGAACGGCTGATCCACCGGGAACGGAAAACCCTCGTCGGTGTAGGCAAGGTTGCCATAGCCGTCCACCTGCCACAGGTGCGGAACCTCCACGTGATCCCACTCGGGCTCGTACGTGGAAAGCTCCTCGTTAGAGACGGCAGCGGGGCCCTCAAAGAGGCGGAACTGCCACGAGCCGGACAGCTGGACAAACCCGCGCGACAGCTCGCGGCTGTACGTTGCAGCGAGATCGGCGGTCTCATAACCCATAAAGTACGCATGGGGTGCCAGGCGGTTCCTATGGGTGAGCGCTTGGTTTTCCCAATCGTTAATGGTGTCCATGGTGATGCTCCTTCGTCATCGTAGTGATTCTTGTGCAACCGGTTGTCCTTATCTTACGGGCGATGCAAAAAACTGTCAACCGGTTGTACAACCGCGACACTTATGTCACCCTGAGTATCGAAACTCAGCGCAAGACATCGTTCTCAAGCTCGTAGGCAACCGCCACGCCCGCTGATATCTCACCCATACGAGACGTATTCGATTGCGGCTTGGTTGCAAAACGACACCGGTCACCGGATACCATGAACGCTGTTCAGGCGCACTATAGTAAGCTGTATCCGCACCAGCCCGCATCAGTGACAACATCGACCGCATTTTCCAGGAGACGCCATGACCCAACCAGTTCGCACCGCACCTACGCTTGCTGAGGTTGCCGCAGCTGCCGGCGTGTCGCGCTCCACGGCATCGCGCGCTCTCAACGATTCGCCCCGCATTAGCGAGGAAACCAAAAAGCGCGTCCGCGCGGCGGCCAAGAAAGTCAATTTTGTCCCCAACGCTCGTGGCCGAGCGCTCGCTGTCGGGCGCACGGAAATCATCGCCGTACTCGTGACCGAGCCCCTGAGTGAACTCTTCAGCGACCCCACCTATAGCGAGTTTTTGAGCGGCATTACCGAGGAACTGTCGGAGTCGTCCTATCTGCCCGTTATCTTGCAGGCGTCTTCTACGCATGAGCGCAACCGCGCACGCGAGCACTTTGAGCGCCGCTCGTTCGACGCCGTGATCGACGTCTCCCCCTACAAGGGCAGCGAGCTGCTCGAGGTACTGCGCGAGCTGGGCGTACCCACCGTGTTGTGCGGCCAGCTCGAGGGCCACCCCTATCGCGATGTGTTTTCGACGGTCTATTCAGACGACGAAGAGGGCGGACACTTTGCGGCACTCGCCATGAAGGAGCGCGGGCGCAAAGATATCGTCGCCGTGTTGGGACCGCAAGACAACCCCGCTGTTGTCGACCGCCTGCGCGGCTACCGCGCCGTCTTGGGCGAAGACCTCCCAGACGCAAACGTTATCTATACCGGCTGGAACAACGGAGACGGCTATCAGGCCATGCACCAGATCCTCGCGCGCGAGATTGCTTTCGATGGCGTGCTCTGCGGATCGGACCGTATCGCGGCTGGCGTCATCACCGCGCTCAACGAGGCTGGCCTATCTGTTCCTGCGGACGCTTCTGTCGTCGGCTTCGACGATCACGAAATTGCGGCGCGTTGCGTCCCCGCGCTCACGACCGTCCGCCAGCCCCTGCGCGAAGAAGGCCACATGGCCGCCAACATTGCGCTCGACATGATCAAGGGTGCCGAGCCCACCACCTCCGTGATGCACATGCAGCTGATCCAGAGAGACTCGCTATAAGAAACTGGGACGCACTTTCCGCCTGAAAGTTGTTGCGGAAAGCCTGTTCCGTTTTGAGCGCTCATTCTGGGTCACAGTTTCCGTTAGACAGCTCAACCGGAAAGTGCGTCCCGTTATTTGGCTGGAGTCTGGGTCGCAGTTTCCCAAAGGGCTCTGTTTGGGAAACCGCGACCCGCTCTGAACGCAAATTCCGGGTTTCAGTTTCCGCGGAACGACCCTAGCGGAAAGCTCATCCCATTCCAGACGCAGATTCCGGGACGCACTTTCCGCGACGCCCGGTCATCCCAAGCCCTCACAATCTCGGCGCATAAAAAACGAGGAAAGGCACACGTCCTTCCCTCGTTGCAAGCAATATGTAGCCGCTCGCCTACATCAGGCGCAGGCTGACGTCCTTGAGCTGGGCGCCGGAAACGGCACTCGGGGCGCCCGACATGAGGTCGGAGCCACTGGCCGTCTTGGGGAACGCCATGACGTCGCGGATGGAATCGGAGCCGGTGAGCAGCATGCACACGCGGTCCAGACCCAGAGCGAAACCGCCCATCGGGGGTGCACCAAACTTGAGGGCCTCCATGAGGAAGCCAAACTGAGACTCGGCACGCTCCTCGGTAAAGCCCAGGAGCTTGAGCATGGACATCTGCATCTCGGCGTTGTGGATACGCATACCGCCGCCGCCGGCCTCAAAGCCGTCCATGACAAAGTCGTAGGTGCACGAACCGGCTGCCAGCGGATCGGCCTCGATCTTGGCGATGTCGGTCTCGGTCGGCAGGGTAAAGGGCTGATGCTCGGCAGCATAGGCCTTGCGATCCTCGTCCCAATGGAACAGCGGGAAGTTGACGACCCACAGGAAGTCGTGACCCTCGCGCTTGATCTCGAGCGCATTGGCCATGTGCGAACGCATACCGCCCAGGATCTCATCAGAAAGCAGGCGCGGGCCGGCGGCGAACATCACAAGGTCGCCGGGCTCGACGTCCATGCGCTCGCGCAGAGCCGCCATCTCCTCGTCCGAGAAGAACTTGACGATGGGGCTGTTGATGGAACCGTCCTCGCGGAAGGCGATCCAGGCCAGGCCCTTGGCGCCAAACGTGGAGGCCACGCCGGCGAGCTTATCGATCTTGGCACGCGCCCAGGCACCGGCGCCCTTGGCGTTG
Organism: Collinsella sp.; assembly: GCA_048485835.1. GTDB lineage: Bacteria > Actinomycetota > Coriobacteriia > Coriobacteriales > Coriobacteriaceae > Collinsella. The sequence continues at coordinate 73,468 of DBFWBE010000020.1, read as the reverse complement.
ATGGCCTTGACGACAGAGCCCTCCTCGTTCGCAGCGGTCGCGAAGACCTTGAACTTGGAGTTGGCAAAGATGTCGGTCAGGTCGACCAGGTGCATGCCGTAGCGGGTATCGGGCTTGTCGGAGCCATAGGTGTCCATGGCCTCCCAGTAGTTCATGCGACGCAGCGGCGTGGGCATCTCGACACCCATGCGACCGAAGGCATCGGCAAGAACCTCCTCGAGCGCGCTCATGACATCGTTCTGGTCCACGAAGGACATCTCGATATCGACCTGGGTGAACTCGGGCTGACGGTCGGCGCGCAGGTCCTCGTCGCGGAAGCACTTGGCAACCTGGTAGTAGCGCTCGACGCTACCGACCATGAGCAGCTGCTTCAGGAGCTGCGGGGACTGCGGCAGGGCGTAGAAGTTGCCCGGCTGGATGCGGCTGGGGACGATGAAGTCGCGGGCGCCCTCGGGCGTAGACTTGAACAGGGAGGGCGTCTCGACCTCCATGAACTCACGGTTGTGCAGCGCCTCGCGAATGGCAAAGGTGAAGTCGGAGCGCAGCTTGAGGTTGGCCATCATCTCGGGACGGCGGAGGTCCAGATAGCGATAGCGCAGGCGAGTGTCCTCGCTGGTCTCGATGCCGTCCTCGATCTGGAACGGCGGGGTGACGGACGTGTTGAGAACCTCGGCGTGGTCGGTCAGGACCTCGATCTCGCCGGTCGCGAGCTTGGTGTTGGTGGTCTCCTCGCCACGGGAGCGCACGACGCCGTGGATCTTGATGGGCCACTCGGGACGCATGGTCTCGGCGATCTTAAAGGCGTCGCCGTCGGAGTGCTCGGGGTCGAAGGTGAGCTGCGTGATGCCCTCGCGGTCGCGAAGATCGCAGAAGATAAGGCCGCCGTGGTCGCGGCGACGGCTCACCCAACCGGTGAGGGTGACCTCTTCGCCCACGTTCTCGCGGCGAAGCTCGCCGCAGGTACGGGTGTGCATGGAATGCTCGTCGATGGGACGGGTCTGGCTCATACCAGTGATCCTCCTTTATGGATCTGTGCCGCCCCGTGTCGTTCCGGGCGGCGTCGTACAGATTTGCCCAGCCTGCGTAAACCGCGCAGCCAGACATGGCGTTCTATCTTATCGCACCTGTGTCGATGTGCCGCGGAAAAGTAGCTCCTGCCCAAAGACTTGACGGAGACGAAACAATTGACGCACCGCGGCACCCGCCCGCGCTCGTCACGTGCGACAATATGCCCCAATAAAACAGCACTTGGAAAGGCCCGTCATGACTGCACGCCTCATTGTTATGGATATCGACTCCACCCTCATCAACCAGGAGGTCATCGACCTGTTGGGCGAGGAGGCCGGCGTGGGCGGGCAAGTTGCGCAAATCACCGAGCGCGCTATGCGCGGCGAGCTGGACTTTAAGCAAGCGCTCGAGGAGCGCGTGGGGCTGCTTGCCGGCTTGGATGAGAGCGTGTTCGAGCGCACTTTTGAGCGCGTGACATTTACCCCCGGCGCGTTAGCGCTTGTGCGCTCGGCACACAGCAAGGGCTGGAAGGTCGGCGTGGTAAGCGGCGGCTTCCACGAGGTCGCTGACAAGATCGCAGCCGCCGCGGGCATCGATTTTTGCCTGGCCAACCGCCTAGAGGTCGTGGACGGCAAGCTTACCGGTAAGTTGGCTGCCGAGATTGTGACCAAGGAGTCCAAGCTCATCCAGCTGCTGGACTGGGCAGTTGAGTGCGGCGTCGACATGGCCCACACGGTCGCTATTGGCGACGGGGCAAACGACATCCCCATGATCCAGGCCGCGGGCACGGGCATCGCGTTTTGCGCCAAGCCAAAGACGCGCGAAGCCGCCCCGTTTGCCATCGACGAGCGTAACCTGATGCTCGCCATGGACATCATCCTGCGCGACTAGCCGATCCGTCTAACAATTGAATCAGTCCGTCCTATAGTTTCCGAACAATTTTGTCTTAGTGTTCGGAAACATACCCTTTGAGTGCTAGACTTTGCGCCGTCGAAGGGAACATATATGGATAAGCGAGATCTTGAGCAGCTGCTGAGCGACGTTGCCGGCGGATCAGTCACCCCTGCCGACGCCCTCACGCGCATCCAGACGGCTCCGACCGCCGATTTGGGCTTTGCGCAGCTCGATCTTTCGCGCGGAGTGCGCCAGGGAGCCGGCGAGGTTGTCTACGGTGCCGGTAAAACCGCCGAGCAGATTGCCGCCATTATCGAAGCGCTGCGCGATGCCGGCCAGGAGCGCATCCTAGTCACACGCTTGGATGCCGAAAAAGCCGCACGCACCACGGAGCTTCTTGGCAACGACATCGACCTGGGATATATCCCGGACGCCCAGCTCGCCCTGGTGGGTGGCAAGCCCTCCCCCACCGGCAACGGACACATCGTCGTCGCCTGCGCCGGCACGAGCGACCTGCCCGTCGCCGAAGAGGCGGCACTGACGGCCGAGTTCTACGGCAACGAGGTCGATCGCCTCTACGACGTGGGTGTCGCCGGCCTGCACCGCCTGCTCGCTCATGCTGAGGAACTTGCCCAGGCGCAGGTGGTCATCGCCATCGCCGGCATGGAAGGCGCCCTGGCGAGCGTTATCGGCGGTCTTGTGAGCTGTCCGGTCATCGCCGTCCCCACCAGCGTGGGCTACGGCGCGAGCTTTGGCGGCGTGGCCGCACTGCTCGCCATGCTCAACTCCTGCGCCAGCGGCGTTTCAGTCGTCAACATCGACAATGGCTTCGGCGCCGCCTACCAGGCAAGTCTTATCAATCATTTGAGCGCCGGTACATCCCGCGCCCGTTAAGGAGCATTCTATGTCCAACCATCAGCACACGCTTATCATCGACGGCACCTCGGGCATCAGCGGCGATATGACCGTCGCGGCCCTGCTCGACCTGGGCGCCAGCGAGGAGCACCTGCGCGAACAGCTCGCCACGCTGCCGGTCGACGGCTTTTCGATCTCCGTGACGCGCGTAAACAAGCATGGCATCGACGCCTGCGATTTCGACGTCCAGCTTGCAGAGGAGCTCGAGAACCACGATCACGATATGGCCTGGCTCTACGGCAACGAAGCAGCTGCCGAGCACACGCATGAGCACCACCATCATGACCATGGTGAGCACGCGCATGACCATGACCACGAGGGTCACCATCACGCCCACCACCATCACCACCGTTCTTTGGCGGACGTCACCGCCATCATCGATGGCTCGCAGCTAAGCGATGGCGCCAAGCGTCGCGCCCTCGCCATTTTTTCCGTACTCGCTGCTGCCGAGGCCAAGGCTCACGGCAAAACGCCCGACACCGTCCTGTTTCACGAGGTGGGCGCCGTCGACTCCATCGTTGACATCTGCTCGGTCGCCATCTGCCTCGATGACCTGGGCATCGAAGATATTGTCGTCGAGTCGCTCTCCGAGGGCCACGGAACCATCCGCTGTGCCCACGGCCTTATGCCCATTCCCGTCCCCGCTGTCATCAACCTGTGCCAGGCGGGCAATATCGCCCTCACGCCTGCACCGGTCGCCGGCGAGCTCGTGACGCCCACGGGCGCCGCCATCGTCACTGCTCTGCGCACGTCCGACCAACTGCCCCCACGCTACCGCATCGAAGCCGTCGGCTACGGCGCCGGCAAGCGCCTCTACGAGGGTTGCTCCGGTACGCTTCGCTGCCTGCTCGTTCACGTGGACGCATAGCCATGGATGCCCGCAAGGCAAAAAGCCGCGCTGCCATCGTTGCGGCGTTCTCTGAGCTGCTGCGCGAAGAGGACTACGGCAAGATCACCGTCGGCGACATCATCGCGCGCGCCCACGTAGGCCGCGCGACATTCTACGGCCTCTTTAAGAGCAAAGACGACCTACTGTCCGAGCTCGTGAGCGACATCTGCACCCACGCCCTCGATGACGATGGTACGCCGCTCGACGACCCACTCGTGCAAGTCGAGCATATCCTCAACAACCTCTGGGATCGTCGTCAGGGTGTACGAGCCCTCGTAGCCGGCGCCGGCTCACGCGTCTTCGCCGACTGTCTCCGCAAGACCATCATGTCGCGCGCAGCCGAAACCGTCCCTACCGACCCAAACGGCCCCGCCGCCACCATGGACCGAAGCTTCCTACTACACCACATAGCCTCAAGCTTCGTAGGAATGGTCCAATGGTGGGCCTGGCACAACTTCCAAGCAGAAAAAACCGACGTAGCCAAAGACTACCTATCAGCCATAAAACCCCTCTTCAACTAAGTAAACCCCTCATCCCAAAGTTCCGCCCTCATCTCAAAGCCCCGCCCCAACCCAAAGCACAATCCATCCCAAAGTATCGACAACAGCCCAACGCCCCTACCAGCAACAAGCCCCTCCCATCCAAATTCAGATATATATGTTGGGTTGCTTGTTCGAACGCAACAAAGACCGCGCAGCTGGCCGCACGGGGCAACTTCCCAGCGCATTCCGCAGGACGCAAAAAGGCTCGCCGCACGAAGTGCGCAGCGAGCCTTTTTGCATGTCCGAGGACGCGCTGGGAAGTTATCCCGTGCGGCCAGCGGACAACTATGTAGCCTTGGACTAGAACATGCCCAAGAAACCATGCACAAACAGCGCAGCCAGAGCGGCACCGACAAACGGAGCGATGCCAGGAACAAGCAGGCCGTACTTCCAGTTATTGTCAGCCTTGTTCTTGATCGGCAGCACCTGATAGGCCATGCGAGGACCAAGGTCACGAGCCTGGTTCATGGCGAAGCCGGTGATGCCGCCCATGCCCATGCCAACGGCCCAAACGATCAGGCCGACGCAGATGGCGAGTATCAGAACGTTCTCGCCGGCGCGGCTAGCGGCAGCAAGGATGGCGCTGATGAACACGAAGGTGCAGATAGCCTCGCAGAAGAAGTTGCGGGCATAGTTGGTGCCCTCGGTGGTGGGGTTGGTCGAGAAGATGTTGCGCTGGGCAATGGGGTCGACGACGCCCTCGGAAGCCTTGAACTCATCGGCATACATAAGCCAAGCGATTACGGCGCCCACAAAGCCGCCGAGCATATCGGCAATCATGAAGGGGATGCAGCTGCTCCACGGCACCAGGCCTACGATGCACTGGGCAAGCACCATAGCCGGGTTCATGCACACGGCGCCGCCAAAGACAAACAGGCAGACCGAGATGCCAAAAGACCAGGTGGTGATGGCAAACATATGGCCGGAGCCCTGATACTTAGTGCCCTTGAGCACGGTATCGCAGTGCACGCCCACGCCAAAGATGATCATGAGGGCCGTTGCGCCGAATTCGCAGAGGAGTTTGGTAAGCATAAAACCTTATCTTTCTTGTCGGTTATAAACGATTCGTTTAGGCCGCGTACTAGTGCTGCGCGACGACAACGCCCAGGCCATCGGAAATGACGGCAACCTTGGCATCGGCACCCTTCATCTCAAAGGCGAGCTTGAGCGCCTCCTCGAGGGTGTTGACCGGCGTCATGTGCATATCCTTGATCATCTGGTGATCGCACAGGTCGGTGACCATGATCACGGGGTGATGCGCCAGGATGCGGGCAAAGATCTGACTCGTCCACTGGTCGGGCAGGGTCTCGTCCTTAGGACGGTCGATGCAGGCGCGCTCAAACTCTGCCGGATCGTTGTCGGCGATGTTGTGATAGAAGCCCTCGCCACCGTGACCGTCGGCGCAACCGGCGACATCGATGATCACGCCGCCCTCGGGAAGCGTGGCCTCGGCAGCGCACATGCCCTTCACGGCCTGGTAGATGTTCTGGTCGAGCGGGTAGCCGCCGTTGGTGGTGATGGCAATCTCGCACTCGACGGGCTCAACGCCGGCAAGGCTCTTCACGAACTCGCAGCCGGCCTCGTGCGCCTTGTGGATGTCGCCGGCAAAGGAGCCGATGATCTCGTGCTTGCCGTTGAGCACCACGTTAAGCACAAAGGCAAGGTGAGCCATCTCGGCAGCGGCAAACATATCCTCGTTCACGTGGTTGTGGCACAGGTTGCCGGCACGCGAATGGGAATCGTTCACAAACTGACCGTTGTGGTTGTACATGATGGTCTTGTAGCTGGCAATGCCGGGCAGCACGGACTTGCGGCTGCCAGAGAAACCGGCAAAGAAGTGCGGCTCAATAAAGCCCTCGGCAAGCAGCAGATCGCAATCGGCGGCAATCTTGTTGATGATGCACTCGCCGCCAGAAGGCAGAGTGCCGATCTTTTTCATCATGCTGTCGTCAGTCGCGACGTGCATAACGATTTCCTCGTTGGCAACGATCTCCTCGCCGTACTTGTTGACGAGCTCCTCGTGCGTCGACGGACGATGCATACCCGTAGCAACCAAAATACGCACTCGAGCCTCGGGCGCAGCGGAATGGATGTGATGCAGCAGAATAGGCATCGTCACACGCGAGGGAACGGGGCGCGTATGGTCGGAGCTAATGATGACGATATCCTTCTTGCCAGCACAAAGCTCCTCGAGCGAAGGCGAGCCATAAGGGTTGGCAAGTGACTCCTCTACCAGCTCTTCCTGCGATTTTGTAGTCTTAAACTCGTTTTGGTGACCTTCCATCACACCCGCAAAGTTCTTATCCTCGAGCTCCAGATGCAACGTCTTGTGGTCAAACGGCAGTTCACATTCAAACAATGACGAGCGCCCTCTTCCTTTCAACTGACACACTAGATAAACCGTTGGAAGGATACGCCGCTCACCGAAAAACACCACCGTCCACCGACTCATTAACACAACGTTCATATTTGACCCACAACAAAACGGCCGCGACCCCAAACGGGACCGCAGCCGCCTGTCAAAGACACTATAGACAGGATGATTTACGCAACGCCGAGGCAAACATCTAGCCCGAGACGTACGCACGTAAGCCATTTTGCATAAATGCGTTAATTAATTGCATAAAATGGCGCATAGATTTCTAGCCGTAACAGGGTGGTACCCTCCGGAGCGTGCATTTTTGCGAGTATTCAGCATCGCGAGATAAGATTTTGGTGTCAAAAGTCTTTCAAAAGGTAGATAGTCCTCATAACTCGACCCATCTGGATAGCATGCGGCGAGAAACCAGCCATATATGAACATCGCCAAAGCCCAATCGTCGTGCAAAAGCATCAACAGGGGCCGCGAACGTCACCCATAGCCTTATGCACCAATCTTTGGCTGCTGAAAACTCCGTTTTTTGCACGTCGCCCCAAGCACCACCCTCACCCAGCGGCTGATCCACCGAAGACCGGACATCGCAGGGCCCGCCATCAGTTTACTTTTAGGCACACTCCGCAGGACGCAAGAAGCCCTCGCCGCACTCCACATTAAGCGCGAAGCGCGCCATTCTTCTCCTCAGCTTTAATCCCCGAAGACCGAGGACGAAGGGGCCCGATGGGTTTCCCTCTGAATGCATTCCGCAGCACGAAGCCCCCTTATCCGCAGCTCCGAAGGAGCAGGATAAGGGGGCTTCAAGTGCGAGGACGCATTCAGAGGGAAACCCATCGGGCCCCGGTGAGAGCCACAGGGCTATCGATTACCCCGTGTTCTGCAATCCTGCCGAGACGCCGGTCACAGTCGAAAGAATCAGGCTCATGTACTCGGCCTTCTTCTCCTCGGCCATCTCGTCCTGGTTCATACGCACCTCACGAAGGGCGCGGACCTGGGCGATGGACAGGGCGTCGACGTAGGGGTTACGCACGCGAACGGCGCAGCCGAGCACGCGACGACGCTGCAGCGGCCATTCATCACCGACGATGGCAAGGACCCACTTACGCGTGAGCTGCATCTCGGTAAAGACCTTCTCGGACAGATCCTGGCGATCGCCCAGGTGCAGATACATCTTGGCGATGCGCTGGTCGGTCTTGGCGATCGACATCTCGATGTTGTCGATAAAGGTGCGGAAGAACGGCCACTCCTGGTAGGCAGCCTTAAGCTGGTCCAGATCGCCAAACTGCTCGCAGGCGGTGCCCAGGCCGTACCAAGCGGCCAGGTTAATGCGCGCCTGGCTCCAGCTGAAGATCCACGGAATGGTACGCAGGTCGTCGAGTGACTTCGCACCCAGACCGCGCTTGGCCGGACGCGAGCCGATCGGCAGCAGACCGACCTCGGTCAGCGGCGTCACGGTCGAGAACCACGGTGTAAAGTCCTCGGTGTTCAGCAGGTCCAGATAGCGCTCGTGGCTTGCGGTGTTGAGCTTCTCGGCCATATCCCAGAACTTCTGCGTGGTCTCGGTGTTGGTCTTCTCGACACTCGGGGCCGACTGCAAAAGCGTTGCGGCAGCAACGGACTCAACATGGCGCTGAGCCAGCGTGCGGTTGCCGTAACGGGCAAAGATGACCTCGCCCTGCTCGGTGAGCTTAAAGAAGCAGTTGACCGAACCCTTGGGCTGCGCCAGCACGGCCTTGTTGGCCGGGCCGCCACCACGGCCCACGGCACCGCCGCGACCGTGCATGAGCACCAGGTCGATATCGTTCTTCTCGGCCCACTTGGCAATGCGCTCCTGCGCGGAGTGCAGCGCGAGCATGGCCGTGGTAGGACCGGCATCCTTGGAGGAGTCGGAGTAGCCCAGCATGACCTCCATGCGGCGGTTGGTCTGAGCAAGGCGCTTTTGCACCACGGGCAGCGTAAGCATCTGGTCGAGCACGTCGACGCAGCCCTCGAGGTCCTCGAGCTGCTCGAACAACGGGATCACGTCGAGCTCGGGGACATCCTCCTCGTGTGCAAAGGACAGGTGCGCCAGCTCAAAGACGTCGGCCACATGCTGAGCGCTCTTGGTAAACGAGATGATGTAGCGGTGCGCCATCTTCTTGCCGTAGCGCTTTTGGATGGAGCCGATAGCGCGGAAGGTATCGATGACCTCGCGCGTCATGGGCTGCAGGTCGCCATGGATACCGTTCTCGTGGATATCCTTAAGGGCGCGGGCATGCACCACGGAGTGCTGACGGAACTCCATCTCGACCATATGGAAGCCGAAGGACTCGACCTGCCAGATGATGGTTTGGACCGGGCCGTAGGCAGCACGGACGGCACCGCAGGCGGCCAGCGAACGCTGGACGACGCGCAGGTCATCCAGGAACTCGTCGGCGCTGTGGTACATGGTGTCGGTGATACGACGGACGGTGGCGTTCAGGCGGTCGGCCATGACGAGCATGACGGCACGATGCGGCTCGTGCTCGGAGATCAGCTCGGCGCGGGCCGTGTAACGAGGGCTCATCTCGACCTGATGGTTCCACAGGTTAATGAGCTCGGCCGACGGCTTGCTGTAGGTAGCCTCGAGCGTGAGGTTGCGGCCGATGTGGCGGCACTTGTCCTCGAGCTTGAGCACCATGTGCGTAAAGTACTTGGCGGCGACCTCACGGCTCACCTTGGCGGTGACGTTGGGGTTACCGTCGCGGTCGGAACCGATCCAGCTGCCGGGATGGAAGAACGCCGGGCACAGCGGCGGCACAGTACCGGCCTTGTCGCCCAGCACCCAATCGTCAAAACGACGATAGATAACGGGGATAACGTCGAACAGCGTGTTATCGAAGATGTCGATGATGGTATCGGCTTCCTCGACCGGCGTGGGCTTCTTGAGCGCGATGGGACTCGTACGCACCAGGGCGTCGATCTCCTGCAGCATATGGCGCTCGTTCTCCACCAGGTCGGAGCCGCCCAGACGCGGACGCTCCTCCAGCAGGTTGGAGATACGGCGAATCTTGCCCTCGACGGCCTTACGACGAGCCTCGGTGGGATGTGCGGTAAAGACAGGGTGGAACTCGAGCTTGCCGAGCAGCTCGTTGGCACCCTCGACACCCATCTCGTTTACCAACTGGTGATAGGCGACGGTGAGTTCGTTGGCGGGATCGACCTCGGTATCGGTCGATGCGCCGGCCTCGCGCTCACGCAGCTGCGCGACACGGTAGTTCTCCTCCGACAGGTTAGCCAGATGGAAGAAGCTCGTAAAGGCGCGGACGATAACCTGCTGCTTATCGAGCGGCAGGCTGTCGATCAAATCGACGACCTCACGAAATGCCACGGCAGTGGGCTCGTCGGCGGTGGGCACGCCCTGCTCGTCGACGGCTTCGTCGGCAGCGCAGGTACCGGGGTTGCCGGCATTGACCACAATCTCGGCTGTCAAAATCTTGTCGAACAGGTCCGCGATCTCGGGATCATACTCGCTAAGCACACGGCGCTCCAGGCGCAAGAACAGCGCCAGATTGTCGCGCAGCTCCTCGGGGATCTCGATCTCGGCGAGACGCTCCCTGGACTCGGCATTCGAGCCGATTCGGTTAACGAGGCGGTTGACCACGGCAGCGACGCGCGCCGCGGCTTCGGGTACAGACTGGTTGCTTAGGTTCTCAGCCACGTTTCCTCCCATTCCTCCTTCTATGCACGTAACATGCGGTATTCATTATAGGCGCTTGAGAAATACTTTCGACACTGATTGCGCTTTACCACACAAAAGTATTTTCTGCATTGCAAAGGTTTTTGCCCTAAATGGTCGTATTTCTCGGTGGGCGGCATACGTAAACGGGGGCATTCCGCATAAAAGCGAAACACCCCCGTAACAATCGCTCTCCATGAGCAGGGCACGTTAGCAGGCCCGAAGCTCAAAAAGATGCGCTACAGGCGCTCGCGAACCGCCTCGACGACGTTGTCCAGATCGGCGAGCACCTCGTCATGGCTCTGCATGTCGCGCACTTTGACCTTGCCGGCGGCAAGCTCGTCGCCACCCAGGACCAAGATGAGCTTGGCGCCTACCTTATCGGCTTGCTTAAACTGGGCCTTGAGCGAACGACCCTGATAGTCGGCCTCGGTCACGATACCTGCGGCGCGAAGCTCCTGCGTAATGGCAAAGACGTTCTGACGCAGCTCCTTGCCGGCGTTGGCGACATAGACGCACGGGGCCTCATCGGCACCCAAATCGCTGCCAAAGGCCTGCAGGGCCAGCAGGGCGCGCTCAAAACCGACAGCAAAGCCGACGCCCGCCGTGGGCTTGCCACCCTCGAGCTCGACCAGGCCATCGTAGCGGCCGCCGCCGCCGATGGAGCCGACGCCGGCGCCAGGGGCCTCGACCTCAAAGACAGTACGGGTGTAGTAGTCCAGGCCGCGCACCAAGGTGGGATCCTCGACATACTCGATACCGGCGGCATCCAGATAGCGCTTGACCTGCTCGTAGTGCTCGCGGCACTCATCGCACAGGTTGTCACCCATCAGCGGAGCCTCGGCCATGATCTCGCGGCAGTGGTCGTTCTTGCAGTCGAAGGCACGCAGCGGGTTGAGCTCGGCGCGCTCGCGGCACTCATCGCACATCTCGTCGGCGTGATCGAGGATGAACTGCTTAACCTGCTCGCGATAAGCCGGACGGCACTGGGCGTCACCCATCGAGTTGATGAGCAGACGGAGCTTGGAAAGGTCGAAGCCCAGGCGCTTGTAGAACTCCATGAGCATGATGATGCACTCGGCGTCTGCCGCCGGATCGGGAGCGCCGAGCCACTCGATGCCCACCTGGTGGAACTGGCGCAGGCGGCCCTTCTGGGGACGCTCGCCACGGAACATAGCCTCGGCGTAGTACGCCTTAAACGGCGTGGAGCCCTGGGGCACCAGATTGTTCTCCACGACGGCGCGCACCACACCAGCCGTGCCCTCGGGGCGAAGTGCCAGGCGCTGCTTGGGCTTGAGCTTGGTGTCGGTGCCCTCGGTAAAGACGCGCTCCAGGTTGGCGCCGCTAAAGACGCGGAACATCTCCTTGCGCACGACGTCGGTCGACTGGCCGATGCCGTGGACAAAGACGTCCACCTGCTCGATCGCGGGCGTCTCGATGGGCTTAAAGCCAAACGGCTCGAATACGCCGGCAGCAATCTGCTGCATCTTTTGCCAGGCGCGCATCTCGGCGCCGATAAGGTCGCGGGTTCCCTCCGCCTTCTGTGCCTGCATGGGCAAACACCTTTCTTTTGTATCGCGTCATAGGTAGTGGACATTATACGGCACAAAACAGCAACGCGGCGGCGCGTCTGGCCGAACGAGGGTATGGGGACTCGTTCGGTCAGACGCACCGCCGCTGTTTGTGATCCCTTTTCCTCCGTCCCCTTCGGATCACGTGATCCCTTGGGAACGGAGGGAAAGGGATCATTTCGTAGGCCCGTGGCTGCCCTGGAAACCGAATGATGGTACGAGCATCCATTCGGCTTCCAAGGCGGCCAAGGACAGAACGGGGCGAACAGAAAAGAGCGACGGACGTCTACTCCCCCGCCACGCTTGCGCGCAGCTTGGCGGCGATGGGCTCCGAGGCCAGCAGGAATACGAGCATGACCACAGAACACACCAGGCACACGATCCAGGTGCTCGCAAAGGAGCCCGTGGCATCGAACAGCACGCCCGAGACAATGGCGCCCACGGTGCCGCCGACCATCTCGAGCGAGGTGATGGTGCCCGTGACCTTGCCGAGGTCGGCCATGCCAAACTGCTTGGACGCGGCGATGGTAGGCGTGATGGTGCCCATGCACGTTCCAACACCAAAGCTCACAGCGGCGACAATAGGACCGAGGTCCGTCGTCGGGAAGCACAGCGCCACGCAGGCGATAATGCACGCAACGGAGCCAAGGATATTGCCAAAGCGCGGGCCAAAGCGGTCATAGATCGCACCGAGCGAAATCTTGGCGATAACGACGGTAACCATATAGGCCGAAAGCACGGTACCCGCCCACATGGGATCGTGGCCGCCCGTGACGATCTTGGCGCCGTTGACGGTAACGCTCGTCATGTTGGTAACCTGGTTGGGCAGGATGGCGCCATTGACCAAGCCCATAAAGAGGAAGGCGACGACGAGCAGCCAAAACGCCGGGCTCTTCTTGATGCGAGACCAGCCAACGTTAACCTCGGGCGCCGTGTGCTCGTCCTTGTCGCCAGCCGTCGAGACGGACGGATCGCCCGGGTTCTCGCCGAGCGGTTTAAGGCCGATCTCGGAAGGCTTGGTGCGGAAGGAATAGGCCGTGATGGGCAGCGCCGCCACCATGCAGATAGCCGCGAGCACCAGGAAGGCGGAACGCCAGCCAACGCTCACGATGAGCGAGCTTACGATGGGAGACAGAATAGCGCCGCCAAAGCCCGAGCCCGAAAGTGCGATGGAGATGGCAAGGCCTCGCTTGGCCGTAAACCAGTTGGCGGTCACTAGGCTGATGAGCAGGCGGGTCGAGGCGACGGCAAAGCAGCCCGAGACGGCAAAGAGCACGTAGACCTGCCACAGCTCACCCACGAAGCTCATGCCCGCGAGCACCGCCGAGGTAGCGATAACGGTGAGCGAGCCCAATACGCGGCCACTCACCTTATCGGCGACATGGCCAATGACAAGTGAGCCGATAACGCTCACCACGGTGGAGATGGCGTTGGAGATGTTGTACTGCGCAAGTGTGATGCCCAGGTCGCTTACGATGAGCGGCTGAAACAGGCTCATGCAGTTAACGAAAATCGTGTAGCACGTGGCCATGATGACAAAGCCGGAGGCCACCACGAGCCAACCGGGGAAAAATTTACGTTGCTGGGACATGGATTACTCCTTATGGTCCGCAATGTATCCGAGAGCGACGGCGGCATAAGCCGCGGCGCCGAGAGGAAGCTCGGCATCGTTAAAGCGCGCCTTGGGATGGTGCTGGGCAAAATGCTCGTCCGTATCGGTCACGGCCGCGCCCACCGTAAAGTACGCACTTGGAATCTCGCTCGAGATAAGTGCGAAATCCTCGCTCGCCATGGCGTGGAATAGCGGCAGGAAGGCAGCCTTGGGCAGCACCGCGCCCACGTAGCCAAGCGAGGCCTGGGTCATATCGCTGTCGAGCACGAGCGGCGGAACGTCCGAAAGCGTCTCGATGGTTGCCGGCGTACGATATGTTGCGGCAACGCCGTTGACGACCTCCGCGATGCGGGTCTTAAGGTGAGCCATGAGCTCGACATCGAAGCCGCGCAACGTCCCCTCGAGCACGCAGGTGTCGGGGATAACGTTGGCCGCCAAGCCGCCAGCGAACTTACCCACGGTAAGCGCGACCTCCTTGGCCGCCGGCACCTCGCGGGAGATAAGCTCCTGAAGCGCCAGGTGCACATGCACGCCGGCCGTGATGGGGTCGATGCAAATCTCGGGGCTGGAACCGTGGCCACCCTTGCCCTGCAGCGTGATGCGGAAACCGTACACGCCCGAGAGCGCCGGACTCCCATAGAGCACTAGGCCGAGCGGCGACTGGCTGTTGACGTGCATGGCAAAAGCCGCCTGAGGACGCGGGTTCTCGAGCAAGCCGTCGGCGATGGCAGCGCGTGCCCCCTCAAAGGTCTCCTCACCCGGCTGGAACAGCAGTTTGACGGTGGCATTGGCGTCGACAAGCTCGGCCTCGCGGGCCTTGAGCAAACGGGCCGCGCCGAGCAGCGCCGTCGCATGCATATCGTGGCCACAAGCGTGCATGCAGCCGTTGTTGGAAGCAAAAGGCTCGCCCGATTCCTCGACAACGGGCAGGGCATCCATGTCGCCGCGAAGCATGATAACCGTACCGGCCTGCTCGTCCGCACACGCACCATTGCCCTGAGCAGCCGCGGCCGCACCGGCACCGATCAGGCCAACAACACAGGAGCCGTCGACAAGCGTGGTATAGGGAATGTCCATCTCGTCCAGACGTGCCTGGATATAGGCAGACGTCTGCGGAAGATTGTTACCGAGCTCGGGCATCTGATGAAGATCGTGGCGCCATGCGGCAAGCTCACCGGCAAATGCCTGGGCTTCTTTGACCAGGCCATCGCCGATAGCGGTCTGCGCCGCTGTGGTAGCCTGAGGCGCTGGTTGCGGTTGAAGATCGGACAGAGCTGGTGCCATAGATGCCCTCCAGTAACGTTTTTGCAGCACGCACTTTGATAGCGTAAAGTGCAAGGCACAACTGTAAGGGCATGACATAAAAAATGCCGCCCTGAGAGGGCGGCGCAACAAGTTGTTTACAATTGCGGGCGAGTTTTTCGGCGCAAGAAATCGAAATGCGTCTCGCTCAAGATAATCGACAAGAAGATGAGCGCGAAGCCGGCAAGCAGGCGCGAGGTGAGCGCCTCCCCCATCAGCAGCACCGAAAACAACACGCCCGATGGCGACTCCATCGAAAGCAGCAGTGAGCCCGTCGAGGCCGGGACGTGCGCCAAGCCGACGTTTTGGATGAGCGGCGCCACGCACGTGCAGCCCACCGAGAGAAAGGCCATTACGCAGATAAAGCTCGGCGTCCACACGGACAGCGGCGCTTGGGTCTCGAATAACAGCGACGAGATCAGGCTCAGCACGCCGTTGCCCACAAACATCCAAAACGTGATGACGTTGATGTCCATCTTGCGGCCATACTTGGCGGTCACCGCCATCTGGATGGCAAAGAAGACCGCACCGCCCAGTGTGATGACATCGCCGACATTGAACTCGACGCTATCGAGCGCCACCAGACCAATGCCCGCCAGGCACAGCAACGCGGCGCCCAAGTTGTAACGGGTAAGCTTTTCGCCGCTTAGGACGTAGCTCGCAAACGGCACGAGGATGCAATAGGTACCCGTCAAAAATGCACTCTTGCCCGCCGTGGTCTGTGCCAGGCCAATCGTCTGCAAACCGTACGCGCCCCACATAAGTGCGCCCATACCAAGTCCGACGATAAGGTTGCGGGCATTAAAGTGCGCGATGATGCGTTTGTGGAAGATGGCGAACATAACCAGCGAAGCCGGAAGAAAACGAATATAGAGCAGTTCGAACACCGGAATGGTGTCGAGCGCATCTTTCATGGTGGTAAAGGAATAGCCCCAGATGACCGCCACCGATAGCAGCAAGACCTTCCAGAAGAACGGGGAACGCGCGCCGGCACCGCGGGAGGTGCCGCCGGCGCCCAGGTCCTCCCGTGCGACAGGGCTATCGGGCATGTTTTCGATTTCGTTGGCAGCGTATTGGGCCATGGAACATCCTCACACTCAATCTTGGCGTGGTGTCCGCACGCGTATGGCTGCGTGCCGCCTCATGGTCAAATAAAAACGGGGCGCACCGGACCCCCGGCACGCCCCGCTACTGTAGCAACAACCAAGCAACCTGTGCAATCTAGCCGGCTAAAGCGTCAGGCAGAAAGACATCGATGCTCCAACAACGTCACGTCGTTGCACTAAATCAACTTAGTTGATTCCAGCTTTTCGATGATCCAGTCGTTGGCTTTGATGACCGGACGGCGGAAGACGACGCCCAGGGCCAGCGACGGAATCAGATAGCTCGCCAGAATGCCCAGTTCAATCCAGTACTCCATATGGTAGGCGCCAGCCATGGCGGCATGCATAGCGTTGATGCCATGGGTAAACGGCAGGAACGGATATATCGCCTGGAACACGGGGCCGGTCATCTCGATGGGGAACGTGCCGCCCGAACCGCCGACCTGCATGACCAACAGCACGACAGCGAGCGCCTTGCCGATATCGCCAAACGAAACCGTAAGCGTGTAGACGATATTGGAGAACACGAGACTCGCGACCCAGCCCGCCAGCACAAACTGCAGCGGGTTGTCGCACTGAATGCCAAAGAACAGGATGTCGCCCGCGCACACGAGCGTTGCCTGCAGCAGGGCCAAACCGCCAAAGAACAGGTAGCGACCCAGGTAGATCTCGTGCAGGCGCACGGGGATGAGCTCGTTGATAAGCTCATCGTCAACCGAGACCTTCATCATGGCCGCCAGTACAATCGAGCCGACCCAGAGCGACAGAATCGTGTAGAACGGCGCCATGGCTGAACCGTAGTTGCGGATCGGATAGACCGGCTTGCGGTCGAGTGCGACGGGACCGGAAAGCGACACGGCAAGGCCCTCGGGGTCGTTGCCAATCATCGTCTTGATCGTGGCAAGGTCGTCCGACATCAGGGCGCCATCGAGCTCGTCCTTAAACGCGCTGATCTTGTCCGACGCCTCGCCCAGCTGATCGGAAGCCTTGTTGACCAGCTTTGCAGCCTTGGAGAGGCCCTTTGCCAGCGAACCGGATGCGTCGGTCAGGCCGTCTACGGCGCTATCCAGATCGCCCGAGATGCCATCGAGCGAGTCCAGGATGCCCGAAACCGTCTTCTTGAGCTCCTTGGCCTTAACCGAGAACGTGGAATCGTAGTCGGACTTGGCGCCCGAAATGCCCGCCTTGGCATCGGCGATGGCCTGATCGACCTCGGCACGCGTGCTGTTGACCTCTGCCATGCTGTCAGAAAGGGACTTAGCAGTTGCCGTCAGGTCCTTGGCGTTGTTGCGATACTCCACCGCGATCCTGCCCAGCGATGTTGCCACAGACTTAAGGCTCTCCTGGAGCTTTTCGTCACTGACCTGCTCGGCAAAGCCGCGGAGCTGGTCGGCCGTGGCGTCGATATCGTCGGCGCGCGCATTGAGGGCCGCAGCGGCATCGTTGAGTTGGGACACCGTAAGGTCGACATGCTGGTTTGCGGTGTCGAACGCCTTCGCGAACTCGGCAGACACATTGTCGAACGAACCCGCACTTCCATCGATTGCGGCATCGATGGCATCGTTTGCCGCCTTAAGCGCTTCTTTGGAATCATCGATGCCGCTTTTGGCATGTTCCATGAGCTGCTTTGTCGACTCATCGACCGTACCCGTCTGCTGGAGCATACCGCTCGCCGACGTCAACGAATCGGACGTAGAGCTCAAAATGCCCGCCAGCGACGAAGCATTAGCCTGAACGTCTTGCAGGTCCCCAATCGAATCGCCGAGCGTCGAGGACAGGTTGGCGATAAAGTTGCTGACCTGGTCGGTGCTCATGTAATCGAGCAGGCTGGACACCGTCTTAAGACCGATGCTCGTAATGGTCTCGGTAAAAGATTCGTTAACCTGGTTCTGAACGGCGCTCGAACCCTTCTCGGTCACGATCTGCGCGATGGCGTTGGCCTTCTGGTTCTCATAGAACTCGATATCAGCGTGTTTCACGTCGGTCGAGAAAAGCGTCATCATGTCAGCGCTAAACGTTTTGGGGATAACGACGGCAGCATAGTACGCACCCGACTTAACGCCCTCGATAGCCTTTTCGCGATTGTTGAGCACAACCCAATCGAAGCTCTCGTTGCCGCGTAGGGTGGCGGTCACGTTTTCGCCCACGTTAACCTCGACGGGGATCAAATCGCTCTCGTAACCCTCATCGGTGTTGACCACGGCGATCTTAAGATTGCCGGTGTTGCCGTACGGATCCCAGCTGCCGGCGATGTTAAACCACGCGTACAGACACGGTACGATAATGAGGCCCATCACGACAACCAAGCCGATCACGGAGCGAGACACGTTTTGGACATCGCGCTTAAACAGATGCAGGATGTTCTTCATTTATGCCTCACCTCCTTTGGAGTGCTTGCCAAGCGCGGTGGTATCTCCATCATTTGTGGCTGTGCTGTCGCTGCCCTGAGATTTATGGTGCGAGCCGATATGCGGCAAGCGGCCCGTGGACTGATCGCCGCCCTTGGCACCACGCTCGCTGGCGTTGAGGCCAAACATGTGGCGGGCGGCAGGAATGGCGGCCGTGTGTTCGCGCATCTCGCGACGCAGGTCCTCATCCGAAAGCGCCGAGATGCGCATCTGGGTATTGAGGCTCGCGCGGATATATTCGATATTGATAAGCCAGCCGCAGATGGCAATAACCGAGATGATCCAAATGACAAGCAGAATGATCTTGCCGTTATTGTCGATATCGAGAACCGTCGACAGGACAAAGAGCAGGACCTGAACGCCCACCACGGCGGCAAAACCGCCCTTGATGTAGTAGGGGTAACGGTGCTCAAAAGCCACCGCATGATCGAGCAGTTCGCGACGGTACGAATCGGAATCGAGCATGACACGCATGGCCGTGCGCAGCGAGTAGCGCTGGCGCGGCAGGTCGTTGGACTCGCAAATCATCATACCGGTCGTGGAAAGCTGTTTATCAAAGAGAAGGTTGAGATTGAGCAGCAGCGGACGCAGCTGCAGGCCGATAAAGAGCGCCACGATCAAGAACACGCCCAGAATGCACAGGTTAAACAGGTAGTTGAACGAATACATGCCGCCGACCGTCTCGCGCAGCAGATTGATGCCGTAGGTAAAGGGCAGCAGCGGGTGCAGCCACTGGAAGAAGCCGGGCATCATCTCGATGGGGTACATGCCCGACGAACCCGGGATCTGCACGATGACGAGAATGACGCCGATAGCCTTGCCGATATGCTTAAACGTGGTGGACAGCGCATAGATGATATTGACGTAGGTGAACGAAATGGCGATGCCGCCCAGCACGAACAGCAGCGGGCTGACGCACTGCACGCCAATCACCAGATCGCCTACCGTAACGATGATGGCCTGCAACGCGCCCAGGATCACCAGTAGCAACCAGCGGCCAAAGTAACCCTGACGCGCGGTAAAGCTGCCGATGCCTTCGCGGTCGACCTCGAGCTTGTAGATGGCGATAAGCACGTAGCCGCCCACCCAAAGCGCCAGGTTGGTATAGAACGGGGCAATGCCCGAGCCGAAGCTCTTAACCGGATAGATCGACTTGGACGCGAGCTCAACCGGAGATGCCATGAAGTCTGCAACGTCATCGACGTCGACGCCCATCAGATCAGCCAGCTCGCCCATGGACTCGGAGGTCTGTAGCGCAGCGATGTCGTTGGCGGCGGTTGCGAGCTTGTCCTGGACCTTGGCAAGCGAGGAATCGGTCTGGGACAGCGTGGTCTTGGCCTGGCCAAGCGTAGCGTTAAGCTGCGAAAGCGTACCGCGCGCACTTGCAATCGTGGGCGTAAGGCCAGATACGATTCCCGTCAGATCACCCGAGACGGCGGCAAATGAATCAAGCGCGCTCGAGGCCTTCGGCAGCGCGTTTTGACCCAGGTCCGTCTGGGCCTGGCCAAGGTTTGTCGCACCGGTCTGAATTGCGTTATTGATAGCGTCGCTAGCACCCGAGACAGCCGCGGCGTCATTCGCCATGGCGCTCGACTGCGCAGACAGACCGTCCTTGATGCTCTGAAGCTTTTCATTCTGCTCGCGGAGCAAATCGATGGTCGATACAATGCGCGCGTCAATTTCCTCGGAACCTGTCGACGTGTCATTGACGAGAATTTCCAAGTGCCCGATAACGGCCTTATTGTGGTCGATCGTCGCTTGGAGAGACTCGAGCGAGTTGTCGATGCGGGTGGTCGTAGATGTGACCGTGCCCGTCAGCTTGCCGATGGCAGCGTTCGCGGAGGCCGACGTCTTGATTAGCGCAAGGCTGCCTTCCGAGAGCGCCTTGGAGAGCGAGGCGATAGAGTTGCCCGCCGTGGTGCGAGCTTCACCCAGCAGGTCGTTGCCCTGGGAGATCGCCTGCGTCAGCGACGGCGCCTGACCCTGCAGACCGGCAAGCGCTGCATCTGCCGAGGCAATGGAACCGCTCGTCTTATCGATGGCGGCATTCATATCGCCAATCGAATCGCGCACCTCGCCCAAGGTATCGGATGCTTCGGACACCGAACTTGCCAGCGAATCCTGGGTCTGGGTTGCCTTGTCCTTTAAATCGACTCCAGCATCCTTGGCGATACTGGCAACGGTCTCGCCCACCGTGGAGACAAATTCCGAGTTGATCTGCTCCTCAATGGTGCTTGCACCGGTGTCGGTAACCTTGGGCGCAATAGCACTCTTCTTCTCATTGACGTAGTACGTAAGCTTGGGCTGATGGTAGTTGCCGTCGAGCATCGAGACCAGGTTATCCGAGAAGTTCTTAGGGATTACGATGGCCGCATAGTACTCACCGCTCTCGACGCCCTCCTTGGCGTCGGCCGCCGAATCGACGAAGGTCCAGCCCAGCTGATCGTTCTCCTTGAGCTGATCGACGACCTGGTCGCCCGCGTTGAGCTCGCCCACCAAGTCGTTTTGGGTGCCCCGATCGTTGTTGGCGATGGCAATCTTGATACCCTGGGTGTTTCCGTACGGATCCCAGTTAGCCACGATGTTGTACCAGGCATACAGCGAGGGAATGACGCACACGCCCAAAGTAACCACCAGGGCGACGGGGTTCACGAGCAATCGCTTGATGTCGCGCTTAAAGATCGCAAAGGAGACCTTTGCGTTGGATAGTTTGCTGCCGAGACTCACGCTTGGACCATCCATCCTGTCGTTGAATCGAATCGTACTATCGACAACCATTGTACGTAGGCGCTTTAGTGCCTCACGGCACAATGGTGCTGAGTTTTGCGGGTAGCAATATACTACGAAGATGAGTTAACGTACAGATGTACAGTATCTTAAATTTCAGCAGGTCACAAAACCACAACCCGCACAAATTAGCAATTCAAATAGTCATCGGGGACGTTCTTAAACGACTAGTCAAACAAAAACGTCCCCGATGACTGCTTTCCCCCGTTCCCAAGGGATCATTATTGGACCGCCGATGTTTTGGTAATGCCAGCGAGCGGGCACCAGAGCGAACAAATTGGCATGAAAAGAGGACGGCATAGACCTTCTGGTCATGCCGTCCTCTTTGAATGACAAGTTGTCGCTCTGGTGCCCGAGCAGCGTCGGCTGGTCCGCCGTTCGTTAGAACGGCGGAACGAAGGGCAGCGTCGAGCCGTTACGCGGTTTGGTAAAACCGCGTAAATACCTAACTACATCAAGTTGCAAACAGCTGCTGCGAAGGCAACGGGGTCCTCGGGCAGAATGCCCTCGACCAGCAGGGCCTGGTCATAGAGCAAACCGGAGTACTGCTTGATCTTGTCGGCGTCGCCCGCCTTCTGAGCGGCGACGAGCTTGTCAAAGACCGGGTGCTTGGCGTTGAGCTCGAGCACGCGCTGGCTCTTGGGCATGCCGTCGGGCGCGCCCTCGGGTCCCTTCTGGAGCACCTTCTCCATCTCGAGCGAAAGTGGGCCCTCGGTGGTGATGCAAGCGGGGGCATCGGTCAGGCGCGCGGAGACGGCAACTTTCTCGACCTTGTCACCGAGCGCCTCCTTCATAGCGCTGAAGAGGTCCTCGTTTTCCTTGGTGGCGTCCTCGGCCTCCTTCTTCTCGTCCTCGGTCGCCAGGTCAAGATCACCGGTCGCGACGTTCTTGAGCTCCAGATGACGATCCTCGACCTCGGGCTCGGCACCATCGGCCACAGCCTTCTCGGCAGCCTCGCGGGCAGCATCGTCCTCGTAGATCTTGGGCATATCGGCGGCAACGTATTCACGCATAGCCTGGAACGTGAACTCATCCACATCCTGCGTCAGCAGCAGCACGTCATAGCCGCGGTCGAGCACGCCCTTTACCACGGGCATCTTGGCCAAGCGCTCACGCGAGTCACCGGCGGCGTAGTAGATGGCCTTCTGATCCTCGGGCATGCCCTTGACATACTCAGCCAGAGTAATCATCTTCTGTTCCTTGGCAGACCAGAACAGCAACAGGTCGGCGAGCTCATCGGCCTTCATGCCATAGCTCGAGTAGATACCATACTTAAGGCCACGGCCAAAGTTCTCAAAGAACTTCTCGTAGGCCTCGCGGTCGTTGTCACGCATATCCTCAAGGTCGGCGGTAATCTTCTTTTCCACACGCTTGGCAATGGCCTTGAGCTGACGGTTCTGCTGCAGCGTCTCGCGCGAGATGTTAAGCGACACGTCGGCAGAATCCACGACGCCGCGGACAAAGTTATAGTAGTCGGGCAGCAGGTCGTCGCACTTCTCCATGATCAGGACGTTGGAGCTGTAGAGCGCCAGGCCCTTCTCGTAGTCCTTACTGTACAGATCGAACGGCGCGCGGCCCGGCACAAACAGCAGGGCGTCATACTCGAGCGTGCCCTCGGCGTGGAAGCTGATGGTGCGCGCAGGATCGTCAAAGTCGTGGAACGTGGACTTGTAGAACTCGTCGTAGTCCTTCTGCTCGACATCGGAGCTGCGCTTCTTCCAGATCGGTGTCATGGAATTGACGGTCTCGAGCTCCTGGTAGTCCTCGTACTCGGGCTTGTAATCGTCGCCGGCGTCCTCGGGCTTGGGTTTCTGGCGGCTCTTGGACACCATCATCTGAATCGGGTAGCGCACATAGTTGCTGTACTGCTGAATCAGGCTCTTGAGACCCCACTCGGTCAGGAAGCGATCGTAGGTCTCGGCCTCGCCGTCGGCATCGAGCTTCTCGTTCTCGCGCAGCGTCAAGATGACATCGGTGCCGTGCTCGGCGCGCTCGCCGTCTTCGATGGTGTAACCCTCAAGACCATCAGACTCCCACACGTGAGCGGTGTCCTCGCCATAGGCGCGGCTCACGACCTTCACGTGGCTGGCGACCATAAAAGCCGAGTAGAAGCCCACGCCAAACTGACCGATGATGTCGACATCGGAGCCCTGCTGCTCGGCGTTCTCGGTCTTAAACTCCTCGGAGCCGGAATGGGCGATGGTGCCCAGATTGCGCTCGAGCTCCTCGGCGGTCATGCCAATGCCGTTATCCGAGATGGTAATGGTGCGGGCGTCTTTATCAAAGGAAACGCGAATAGCCAGGTCGCCCTGGTCGATCTTGACGCTCGGATCCTGCAGGCTCTTAAAGTTGAGCTTGTCGACGGCGTCGCTCGCGTTAGAGATAAGCTCGCGCAGGAAGATTTCCTTATTGGTGTAGATGGAGTTGATCATGAGGTCGAGCAGTTTTTTGCTCTCGGTCTTAAATTGACGCATGTGCAGTCCTTTCGCGCTACCCCCGTCCGCAAAAACGGCCCGGTCGCCCGAGCCGAATCGCAGACCTGCTATGTTCAGACTTAGATTTTATAACCCATTAGCGCGCATATATACATACGGAATCGAAAAACTGTATGTCTAAGCGCTCCAATGCGTCAATTGCCAAGGAGTGTCCCCAACCGCCGGCAGAAAAGGAACGTCCCTATCTGCCATCTACGCGCTTGGCCATCCAGACATGGGGTTGGCCCTCGTCTTCGTAATCTACCGGGGCAATTTGCGTGTAGCCCGCCTTTGCATAGAGCGGCAGCACGTATTCCTGCGCATGCAGCTTAATAAGCTTTGCGCCGGCATCGCGTGCACACAAAGCACTGGCATCGACGATCGCACTCGCCAGACCGCGACGGCGCATGCTCGGCAGCACAGCCACGCGCCCCATAATATAGGTCTCCCCCGCTGCGACGCCTTCGTCCAAATCGCACGACGGCGAAACCGGAGCCTCTGAATCTGCCGCGCGCTCAAGCTCTTCGGGAAACACGCGCGAGCAACCGGCAAGCTCGCCGTCTACATAGAGCGTCACATGAATGCAGCTCTGATCCTCGTCGATAGCGTCGAACTCATTCTCGTAGCCCTGCTCGTCTATAAAAACGACGCGGCGCACCAACGCCGCGTCATCAAAGCATCCCGTCTTAAGTTGGATATCCATGGCTGCCCTTTCATTCAATGCGAACGTTAGGGACAGATATTAGCGAAAATGAGCTCCGCGCACGCTAAACTTCGCGCGAGCCTTCGCCAGGCAGTCGTAATGACCCACGTTATGGGCATCGCTCGCGATGAAGCTGTACAGGTTCTGATCGAACAGGCGCTGTGCCGGCTTTTTCTCGCGACCAAAGCGACCGCCGGCAATAAAGTCCGCCGAAGCCTGTAGCTTGCAGCCCATATCGACCAGGCGCTCCGCCACGCTTACATCCTTTTGAACCGCACGATAGCGCTCAGGATGAGCGATGATCACCTGGTAGCCACGGCACTGCAAATCGTAAATCGTGTTCTCGTACTCTCTAAACGCATACGCATCGGCATGCGTCGAAAGCTCGAGCAGAAACTCGTTGGTTCCATCGAAATGCAAGTGCTCCGCGGCATCGATACCAAGCTCAACGAGCTTTCGATGGTTGACCTCGAAGCCCATCTGGAGCGGAAAACCGTCAGCGTTATCACGCAGCAGCTCAAAGGCATCCCACATCTTGTCGTAATCAAAATAGGGATCACGGCAGTGAGGAGTGCAAACGATTCTGGTTACACCGGCCCGCTTGGCAGCCTCGAGCATCGCCAAGCTCTCATCGAGATCGGCGGCGCCGTCGTCTACACCCGGCAAGATATGGCAATGAATGTCACGCATAGGTCAGCCTTAATCAACTAAACGTTTGCTCGGTTGGTGAAGATGCCCTTTTTGGAAGTCCCCTGATCGTCGGAGCCCTTCTTCACCTTCTTCCCGTCCTTGGTGTAGTAGGAGTAGTAGTACTCGCTGGTCTCGGTCTCGCAGTAGTTCATAACGGTACCGATGAGCTTGACCTTCTCGGACTTCTTAAGCTGGCCGATAGCGTTGAGTGCCTCCTCGCGCTTGGTGAAGTCCTCGCGCACCACGAACAGCGTACCGTCGGTCAGGCTGGCAATCTCGGCAGCATCGATGAAGGTGCCGACCGGGGGAGCATCAAAGATGACGTACTGGAACTTGGCGGACAGTGCCTTTACCAACTTGGCAAAGCGGTGAGAGACGATGATGTCGGCAGGATTGGGAATATGCGGCTCAGCATCGAGGAAGTAGAAGTTCTTCTGACCCGTCTCGACAATTGCCTGGTCAATGGAGATCTGCTCGGAAAGGACCGCATAGAGTCCGCCGCGCGAACGAACGCCGAGCATATCGGAAAGGGACCTGCGACGCATATCAGCCTCGACCAGCAGGACGCTCTTGCCGCTGGTGGCGATAGCCTGGGCAAGGTTGATGGAAACCGTAGACTTGCCCTCGTTGGGAATCGAGGACGTGACGGTAATAGTGCGAATGGGGTCGTCCACGCTCGCAAAGCGGATGTTGGCCAGAAGGGTCTTGGCGGCATTCTGTACAACGAGCTTATCGGTGTTCTTTGCCTTAGCCATGCCTATTTACCACCTTTCATAGCCGGAATTCGGCCAACAACGGGAATGCCCAGGAGCTCTTCTGCCTCTTCGGCACCGCGGATGCGGGTATTGAGCATGTCTGCCAAAACGACATAGGCAACTGCGATAAAGATGCCCGCGAGGAACGCGACAGCAACGTACAGCATACGCTTGGGGCCGCTGGGGGCTTCGGGGGTCTTAGCCTCGTCGATAACGTTGATGCTCTGGGCAGCGCCGACGTTCTGAGCGACCGTACTCACCGAGCTAGCTATGGCCTTTGCGACCTTAGCCGTCTCCTTGGCATCGGTGCCGGTAACCGAAAGCGTAATGACACGCGTGGTGGTCTCGGAGGAAACAGACACCTTGTAGTCATCCAGATCGGTGAGGCCCAGTTCATTGGCGGCGCCGCTCTTAACGCTATCGCTATCCAGCAGCGTGGCGATATCGTTGGAAAGCATCTGACTCGCCGAGAGATCGTTGTAGCTCATCTGGCCGCTATCGTCGGTCTTGGCGAGAATGTACATGCTCGTCGTCGCGGTGTAGGTGTTGTCCATCGCAACGAAGGACACGATGCCCATGGCGATCGCGCAGACCACCGGAAGGGTGATGACCAGCTGAAGGTGCTTCTTCAGCAGCTGGAACAGTTCGAGAAGGGTCATGCAGCTTGCCTTTCATTTCCCCAGTTCGGATTGACAAAACTGTCCGTATGTTATCGCATCTTTTTACCGAGACCAAACTCTATACATAAGAAACAGGCTCTCCTGTAAAAATGTCGGAAGCAATCGTAAAATTGCACAACAACGCCGCACCCGAAAGTCAAATGCGGCGTCTGCATCAATATCTATGTTATATCGCTATGCGAATGGCTCGTCCTGCTGTATGGGAAACGTCACCGTAATGGTGGTTCCCACGCCCAACTCGCTCGACAGATCGAGCGTGGCGTGATGATACAGGGCCGCATGCTTGACAATGGCAAGCCCCAGACCGGTTCCGCCGCGTGCCTTGGACCTACTCTTGTCCACGCGATAGAACCGCTCAAATACCTTGCCCTGTTCTTCAGGCGCGATACCGATTCCCGTGTCGGCGACCGCAAGGAACGGATGGCCTTCGTCGTTGGTGCCGCACTGCAGCGTAACCGTACCGCCGGGTCGATTGTAGCGGATGGCGTTGCTTGCCAGATTATAGATGAGCTCGTCAATCAAGCGCGACACGCCCTCGATGACCACAGGCTTGGTCTCATGACTTATCGTCACATTCGCCTGACGGGCGACCTGTTCAAGACGCTGCTCGACCGCGTAGATGGCACGCGAGAGCTCAATAGGCTCCGTGGACCCAATGGGCACCGCCTCGCCCTCAGCTGCACGCTCGGCCTCGTCCAAGTTAGACAGCGTAAGGATATCGTTGACAAGCGCTGCCAAGCGGCCCGCCTCACGATAGATGCGACCGCCAAAGTTGCGCAGGTCGCCCTCGCCCTCGACCATGCCGTTTGCGATGAGCTCGGCATAGCCCGAAATCGCCGTAAGCGGCGTCTTGAGCTCATGGGTGATATTCGCCGTGAACTCGCGGCGCATACGGTCGTTGTCCGCCAGCACCGCCATTTGGCGCTTGAGCTCCTGGCGCTGCGACTCAATACGCTCAAGCATGGGGACCATCTCGGCATAGGCGTGCTCATAGCTACGGCGTGGGTGGTCCAAATCCACCTCTTGCAAAGGCGCGATGATGGCACGGGACTCGCGGCGCGCCATAAAAAACGAGAGTACCGCACCCGCTGCTGCGATAAGCAGCATCGGCGCCACCATCGACAGCAAAATCGCCGCAACGCCAGGCTGGGCCTGCGCCAAGCGGACAACCTGGCCGTTATCAAGGGCGACGGCGCGATACAGCATAATCTCGTCGAGCGTAGAGCTTGCGCGCTCCGCGGAACCCGAACCACTCTCAAAGGCCTCGATGACCTCGGGGCGATCGCCATGGTTGGGCAGTGTGGAAGGCGGCGCCTCGTTGTCGTAGGCAACCGATCCATCCTTGTTAATCAGCGTGATGCGCAAGTCCTCTCGATCGAGGCTACGCAAGAACGGGATGGGCTCCTGCTGCTCGTCGAGGGCGGCAGCAATGAGCTCGGTTTCTTGCGCCAGGTTGGCACTCGTGGCATCCGCCAAGGTGTTTTGCACAAAGAACGCACCCAGCACCGTAAACGCCACGATAACCGCCATGGCGCAGACAAAGATCGTCACAAAAACGCGGTGCGACAGCGTATGTTTTCCCTGGGGGGCGAAGACCACGGGTTACTCCTCCGATGCGGTGGCCGCGGTGTCGTCACCTTCGGCACCATCACCGGCAGAAGGCTCGGCCAAGCGGTAGCCCACGCCGCGCACGGTCTCGATGGCGCTGGCATGCTCGCCCAGTTTTTGGCGAAGCGTC
Source organism: Collinsella sp. (assembly GCA_048485835.1). GTDB lineage: Bacteria > Actinomycetota > Coriobacteriia > Coriobacteriales > Coriobacteriaceae > Collinsella. Next base: position 45,326 of record DBFWBE010000020.1, on the reverse strand, counting down.
TGCACGTGCACGTCAACGGTGCGCGAACCGCCGTCGAAGTCCCAGCCCCACACGCTCTGCAGCAACGACTCGCGGGTAAAGACCACGCCGGGCTTGCGCATGAGGTACTCGAGCAGGTCGAACTCGCGCAGGGTGAGCTTAAGCGACTCGCCGGCAACAGTCACCTCACGATGGCTGGGCGAGAGCACGATGTCGCCCACGCTGAGCACATCGCTTGCCTGTTTGACCATGCCGCCGCGACGCAGCAGTGCGCGGCAGCGGCTGGCGAGCTCCATGAGCGAAAACGGCTTAGTCAGGTAATCGTCGGCACCGCCATCGAGCGCCATCACCTTGTCGAGCTCGGTATCCTTGGCGGTAAGCATCATGATGGGCACCGTCGCCGTCAGGCGATCGGCACGCAGTCGACGCATAATCGCCAAGCCATCGGTATCGGGCAGCATGATGTCGAGCAGGACGGCATCGGGTACCCGTCGCGCCACGGCAGCCTTAAACTCACCGTCGCACGAAAAGCCTTCGGCCTCAATCCCCTGCTTGCGCAGCGCATAGACCGTCAAATCCCTGATGTTGTCATCGTCCTCGACGTAATAGATCATGTTGAACCCCTTTGCGGCCGGCATGACCGCATCTTAACCCTAAAGGTACCTTTACTAGATGGTATCAGCCAAAACGCCCCGTCAAATAATCCGCCGTGCGCGGATCGGTCGGATTCTTGAAGAGTTGCGCGGTGGGCGCGTGCTCCACCAGCTCACCCAGCAAAAAGAATGCGACCGAATCGGAGATACGCGCCGCCTGCTGCATATTGTGCGTAACGACCACGAGCGTGCAGGTCTCTTTGAGCTCGCAGGCCAGCTGCTCCACCACCAGCGTCGATACGGGATCGAGTGCCGAGGTCGGCTCGTCCATCAGCAGAATGTCGGGCTGCACGGCAAGTGCGCGGGCGATGCACAGGCGCTGCTGCTGGCCGCCCGAAAGACCCAGACCCGACTCTTTGAGCTTGTCCTTGGCCTCGTCCCACAGGGCGGCGCGTCGCAGGGAGTCTTCGACCAGCTCGTCGAGCACGACGCGATCGCGCACACCCATACCGCGCGGCCCATAGGCGACGTTGTCGTAGATGCTCATGGGAAACGGGTTGGGGCGCTGGAACACCATGCCCACGCGCTGGCGAAGGCGGCAGATGTCGTAGTCGCCCAGGATATCTTGACCATCGAGCGCAATCTTGCCCTCGATTCGGCAGTCCTTGATGCCGTCGTTCATGCGGTTAAAGCAGCGCAGCAACGTGGACTTTCCGCAGCCCGAAGGCCCGATGAACGAGGTAATCTGCTTGTCGCGGATCTTGATATTCACGTCCTTGAGCGCATGGTGGTCGCCATAGAACAGGTCGAGGCCCTCAACATCGATTCGCGTCGGCGAGGCGGCAAGATCCTCTGCCGTGGGGCGAGTCGCATCCCCAACCTCGCGCTCGTGCGCGGCCTCGGCCTGCGCTTTCATGAGTTCTTCAAGCTCCGTGGGCTCCACAGCCGCAGCAGCCGTCATACCGCATACCTCCACATCGATATCAATTCAGCAGTATCGATAGTAGGAATCGCGGCTCATATGCACGTGAGCGCATTGTCAAGTGTTTGTAAGGGCACGCTGGCTATGCGGCGGGCAGCTCGATGGTGAATATCGTGTGTTCGGGCGTCGATTCACATGCAACGGTACCGCCGTGCGCGCATACGATCTCCTTGGCGATGGCAAGCCCCAGTCCAGCGCCGCCGCGATTGGTCGCACGCGCCGCATCCAGGCGATAGAACTTCTCAAAGATCACCTTGAGCTTAGCCGCAGGGATGGGATCGCCCTGATTGATAAAGCGCACGCGCACGCCACCGCCGTCCCGGCGTCTGGCCTCGATCGTGATGGTCGAGCCCTCATAGCTATAGGCAATAGCGTTTTTCATGATGTTGTTGAACACGCGAGCCATTTTGTCGCCATCCACGAGCACCGTCAGGTCCTCGCGAATATCAACTTGGACTTCCTTATGCTGCTCGTTGAGGATGGGATAGAACTCGTCAGTCACCTGAGCCAGCAGCAACCCCAGATCAACATAGCCGCGCGTGAGCACGATATCGTGGAAGTCAAAGCGCGTGATATCGAAGAACTCTTCGATGAGCGTATCGAGCCGGTGCGCCTTGTCGAGCGCCACGCCCGTAAAGTGCGCACGTTGCTCAACCGGCAGCTCGGGAGCCTCTTGCAGCAGCGAAAGATAGCCCACCACACTGGCAAGCGGGGTGCGTAGGTCATGTGCCAAGTACGTGACCAAATCGTCCTTGCGATGCGACTCGTCACGCAGAGCTTGCTGCACCTTGCGCTCACGGTCACGCACGCGGTTAAGGGCGCCCTCGACCTCCAAGAAGTCGCCGTCGATGTTATCCCAGGTGTCGGGGTGATCGATCAGGCGATCTTGAATACGAGCGGCCAGCACACAATCGGCATGCTGCTCGCCCTGCTCGTAGCCCTGGTAGTACAGGGCGCGGCCACACAAGAACAGCACGCACGCGGCAAGCGCCAGCACAAAGCCAAGCATGTTGAATACAAAGCCGGCATCGAACAGCACCGGCCCTTCGATGCCGCCGAGCGCCATGGCGCCAATCGCCAACGTCATGGCCCACGCGGCGCCGCCAATCACCACGCAGCGGCACACGATCTCAAATCGATCGATCAGCAAAAAGCCGACAAGCAGCACCGCCAAGATTCCGACGATGTTGTCGATGCCAATCAGCAGCAGGCTCAGCAAAAAGAGCAGCACCGTTGCAAGCGCGCGGTTGTCGACGACCGACCTCACGTATTCAAAGAGCCGATCGGGCACCTCGAACGCTTGCCTATCGTCTTTTGTCATATCAAGATCCTCACAAGCGAAAAGCGTTATTCGATGATGTAGCCGACGCCCCAGATGTTCTTGATGAAGCGCGGGTTCTGCGCGTCGTCGCCCAGCTTCTCGCGCAAGTGCCGGATGTGCACCATCACGGTGTTGTATACAAAATTGGGTGCACAGTTCGGTGCAATCGGAAGGGTTGCACCATGCCTACCGCTCATGAATATCTCGCCCCTTGCATTCGACAAAGAAAAGACGGCCGTTTGCAGGCCTATTCGAAGTATAAGGACGCGCAGGGAGAGTGGAAACAGAAGAGTTGCTTAATTCCCCAGTCGATAACCTCCAAGCGGTCTGCGAAGAAATATGCCAACGAGTGGTGGAGGGAATTACGCGCTTCCGAATCCGAGGACTCCCCTACCCCCACCGATTCGACAGCCGCCTCACCGCATCAGCGCATCACTAGATACACCGTCACTGAGATGATCCGATTCATGCTCGATGACAAGTTGACTTCAGGTGTCATTGAGCGCTCCACCTATTCAAAGGAGATGACAACACTTCGTAGGGTGGAGCGGCACCCGATAGGGGCGATGGACATCGACAGCGTGACCGAGGCCGATTGCCTTGAGTTCTTCCGCTACCTGATAAGAGACAGGGGTCTGTGCATCAACACCGTCCGCGTCTCCCAGCTCCAGCTCAAGTCGGCGTATTGGTATTTCCTGAGGGAGCGTCGGACTGCAAACAACCCCATGCAGTTCATAAAGCTCTTTCCCAAGCAAAGGCCAGTCCCCAACGCGGTCACTAGAAACGAGTCCCTCGCCTTCTTCAAAGCGGCGGGCAAGTTAAAGGAAGGCTCTCGTTATCACGCCGTCGTGTGGTTGGCGTTCTACACGGGCATGCGAGAGGCAGAGATTGCCGCGCTGCAATGGAGGAACGTCGATATGGAGACGGGCTATATCAACGTATGCCAGTCAATAGGCAAAGACGATGCCCATAGGGAGGTTTACAACGACACTTACATCAAAACGACCAAAAGCAGAAATACCCGAATCATCCCGCTCAATCCCATCCTCATCGATGTCCTGCGCAAGCGCTTCCAATATCAAACAATCGAGCGAAACGGCGTTGAACCTAGCGCCCAGACTTTCGTTGTGGGGTTCCCTGACGATCGATATATACGCCCTCAATCAATTAGCGTGTGGTGGAGGCGCTTTTCAAAAAACAACAACCTCACGGGCAATCAGGGCAGAAGGTTGAAATTCCACGACATCAGGCATGGATTTGCCACCAACATGCTGAGTGAAGGTGCGGATGTCAACTCCGTCGCGAGTATCATGGGGCACTCCGACCCAAGCATCACTTTGAGCCTGTATGCCTCGCCCGATACCCAGGCGATTAAGACGGCGATGAATACGGCGGGGCTGTTCAGTGGTTTTGGAAACGCATGAGCGAAGGAGAATGAATGCAGTACACCGAAGGTCAGCTCACCGAGGCCAAACGGCAAATCGATTCGACCCTGCACAAGCTGAGGGAGACGGTTAAGACGCTTGAGGGCAAGGAGAACCCCAGCCGATACAAGTCGCAGATAACCTTGGCCCGAAGGAGAATAGAGGCGTTCGGTATAGCCGTCGATTTGATAGAGAAAGAGCTTGATAGCAAGGCCGAATAGATGAACGGCTACCCGCAAGCGCCTTTTTGTGTGGACGAAGCCCATGCACCGCTTTCACTGAGAGTATAGGGCTACCGGGGTTTTAACGCGCCCCGATAGCCCTTCCGCTACTGCTCTAATCCCTTGTAGCCCCAGACCTCTTGATTGCGTTGTAGAGCGTCTGCTTGGAGCAGCCCACGGCCTCGCATATCTCCGAGATGGAGTAGTCCTTCGACTGCCACATCTTTATTGCGGTATCCATGTCCCTTCGCGGTCTACCGAGGGTCTTCCCCCGCCGTTTAGCAGCTTCAAGTCCGTCTCTCACGCGACTGCGGCACATCTCGACCTCAAGCTCTGAAAATGCCGCCACGATGGTCAGGAAGAACCTCCCTTGAGGCGTGTTCGTCTGGAAGCCCTCCTTGAGGCTGATCAGGATCACGCCCATGTCCTCAAGCCTGTTCACAAGCTCTAGCACCTGCTGGGTAGACCTTCCCAGCCTGTCGATGGAGACGCACACGAGTTCATCGCCCTCGTGAAGCTCGGAAAGCAGCCTCTCAAGCTCGGGCTTCCTCTTGGACGTGCCGCTCACCCGCTCAAGGTAGATCTCCCCGCATCCGGCGTCCCTCAGCTTATCCTCCTGACGGTCGAACCTCTGCGACTCCTTGTCCGTGCTGATGCGCCCGTAACCATATCTCATGCGTCCGTTGCCCCCCTAGAGAAGCCCATTACTTATTAGACTAGTATAATGGACTTTATCAACTGGGGAAACGACACTGGGAAAAGAAGTCTAAAAATCATTTGTTTATTGGACTATATATGTAGATTATATATATCTACAATTAACAGTATCAAACTAAGCAGTTTGGGTATATACAGCGAGATTCAGAATGAAAGTGGCATGCCTCAGCGTTCGTGAGACCGTTTCTCATGGCGTTCAATACCGCGCTTATCAAGTTCGCGGTAAATCGTGGATTTCGCAATCTCGGTAATCTTGACGACCTCCGCGATTGGCTTGCCCCCGGCATAGAGGGCTACGGCGCGGTTCATCTTTTCTGGGTCAATCTTCCTCATGCCCAACATTATACGCAACCCGCCATTGGGAAAGTCAGTTTTTCACGAATGGCAGAAAGGGGGTGTCTCGACGCGACCTTAGTTTTAGTTCGTATGAAAACACATAAAAGCAGCTAGAACGCGCAAGACGTTCCAATAAAGTCTATTGATAATATAACGTGACTATAGGCATTTAGCGCAGCGACCGCCTATAGATATAGCGACTAGCTGATTATAGGACAACGCTGGATACAGCCGCAAACCAAACGAAAAGCCAATAGAAGCCGCAGGTCAAAGCCCATGGAAAATAGCGGGTCTGCCTGCGTCGGCGCTAAATCCCGAGGAGGTAGCAATGAAAGACAAGATTCTGACGAGCGCGGGCTTCTCTGAAGTCGCCGCCATCGAGATGTATTCCGACATATTCAAGCTTGGGGAGCATTGGATACAGGAGCGCGATGAGAAGCCCGGTCTGTTCAAGACCAATCCGATAGCCGTCGTTGGAAACGGCCAGAGAAACAGGCAGGTGATCATGTTCGAGGACGAATTCGAGGAGCAGCTAGAGAGTTTCAGAAATTGCGATTGGGCGTACATGAGCTGTCTGACATATTGGGGGAAGCGGAACATAAGCGACGCGCAATCGAAGATGTATGCGATGGTGTTCGATCTGGACGGCGTGGGAGACAGGCGTCTCGCCAACTTCTTGGACGGGGCGATGTATGGGGTGTACCCCATGCCGAATTACGTCGTCATGTCGGGCAGCGGGGTGCATCTGTACTACGTATTCGAGGAGCCTGTCTGCCTTTACCCAAACGCCAAGCAGCCTCTCAAGGAGCTTAAATACGAGCTGACCGCGCTGATGTGGAACGAGCACACTTCCAACATCTCGCGCCCCCAGTATCAGGGGATCAACCAAGGGTATCGAATCCCGGGGACGAAGGCCAAGAAGGCGGGGGTGTACGCGCGGGCGTTCAAGCTCGGGGAGCATCCCGTCTCCTTGGAGTACCTCAACTCGTTCGTCGATGAGGGGAAGCGCGTCGATGTGGCGAACATGCGGCGCTCGAATCAAGTCTCGCTGGATGAGGCCAAGGCGCTCTGGCCTGAGTGGTACCAACGTAGGATCATCGACAAGGAGCCTCCGAAGGGATGGCAGGCGAGCCGCCGCGTCTACGACTGGTGGAAGAGGAAGATATTCGAGAACGCGGAGTACGGCCATCGTTACTTCTGCGTCATGGCGCTTGCCATCTACGCGGTCAAATGCGGCGTCCCCGAAGATGAGATGAGGAGGGATGCGTACACCTTCGTGGAAATGCTCAACGGGATCAGGCCGGAGAACCCGTTCACGGAGACGGACATTGAGTCTGCACTTGATTGCTACGACCTCCGTTACATAAGGTTCCCAAGGTCGGATATCGCCAAGCTGACAGGAATCGATATCCCCGAGAACAAACGCAACGGCAGAACAGCTTGGGGACACTTGCAGGCGGAATATTGGGAGATGGGGAACGGCGAGGAGATCCCGAACCCGTGTAAAGAGAGGCGCGAAGCGGGTTTGGAGAAAGCCCGCGCTGAAGGAAGGATTACGGGGAGGCCTAAGGGCAGCGGGACGAAGAGGGTCGAGGTGGAGGATTACTTCAGGAAGAACCCGACCGCGACCATCGCCCAAGCTGAGCGCGACTTGGGTTTCTCGCACACCACGATCTGCAAGTGGAGGCCGCGCGTCGAGTGATGTCGCTTCGGAATCGACCGCGATGTCCAAGCCTCCGTCGGATATGAGCGAATGGCAACGCCTCAAAACTCGCTCCACGCGGAAAATCGCTTTGTGCATTTGCCTCGGCTGCAACAAGCCCAAGGCAGGCCGCAAACGGCCAAATTACCCCAGGTTTCGCGATTTTAACGCGCATTTCCGAGTGTTCCCGCTTAACCGCTCATGGGCTGAGGGGTCGTTATGCAACCGCGCTCATAGTACAATTGCCCATGTCACACAGCCGACCTCTTAACTGGGGGAAGCGCACAAACGCATATGTTGAACGGGCAGCAAGGATGGGTATCCACCTTTCCTTGGTCTGTTCGCATATGCGTGCTTTCCTCGGCTGTGTGACAACTGTGGCGGATACTCATCCTTACTGCCTAGGGTCACGCACCAAGAGTCTCCTTCCACAGATGTTCGTTAACGCCGTTGGAAGGAGCGATATGGCCTTAATCAAGTGTCCTGAATGCGGAAATCAAGTATCCGACAAGGCTTCGATGTGCCCGAAATGCGGGTGTCCGCTCGATTGCTGCGTGGAAACCGATAGCGTGAGTCAAGTTGAAGGTCAGAACCAGCCACCCACCTTCGAGCCTTCGGCAGACGACCCCGCATCTGCCGATGAAGCGGAGGACAAGGGTTCGGATTCCAATGGAAAACGTGAACGGAAGATACAACCCATCCTGATCGCCGTCGGGCTATACCTCGCAGTCACGGTCGGCTTTTTTGCGCTCGCGGTTTTTGGTCAGATGGTCGCAAGGTCTGACTTCCTAGTCAATATGGGCGTGGGTGCCACTGGCCTGTTGATTATCGGCTCGATTCCCTACCTTATTGCAACCCTCGTCTTCCACCTTGTCCTTAAGGAGGAGCACCAAGAGAGGATTATAAGCGCTGTGCGCGGGAAAGCGGCGCGTTTTGCTGGCGTCTTCCTCATAGTCGCGTTTCTCTGGGTCTCGTATCTGATAGGCGGCAGTCCATTGGCGTGCTCGCATGACAACGCCCCGTCTCCAACCTGCACAGATGCAAGCGTGTGTCCGGATTGCGGAATAACACTGGCGGGGGCGCTCGGGCACGATCCGGGCAATTGGACTGACTGGCAAACCGACTACGAGGATGCAAAATACGTAAAGGAGCGAATTTGCAAGCGCTGCGACGAGGTCGTTGATTCCAAGGACAAGCCCATGGAGTCCTTCGTGGCCGATGGTCGCATCGCCATACATCCGGCGGGGTTCGCCAAGCGATTCGAGGAGACTTCGGGCGGAATCAACGGATACTCCTTCAACTTAAAGCAGGAGACCGATGACGGGAAGATGTTCTACGACGAGACCAACACCCTTTTCTACAGGATCGAGAACGAAAAGGAGGATTACAAGTCGATCGGGATGTGCCAGTTCAACGCACCCGACGGCTCGCTGTTGGCGCTCAAGGATGATTACACCACCACCAGCATGTCGGGGGTTAGCATCCTGATCGAAGACGCTTGGGACGCATCCGCCATTGTGGTCGCCACCGTCATGGCGCTGAATCCCGGCCTTGGATACAACGAGGCATTTGACTTGGCGGAAGACATCGTTGAAAACGTCGGAAATATGGACGGGCTTTCAAGCAACTCCCTCAAGTACGTTTTCTATAAAGACCAAGGCTATCCCGGCTATCACTATCTGCTCGTATCCGCTGTCTAAAAGGCTTGCTCGGCGAGTTCTCTGGTCGGCATAGTGGAATCTGAAGCTCTGGACGCCTGATAACCTTCGCTGTGGGTATTTCTCACTCGATTGGTTATCGGGCGTATTTTTCATCCCTATAATCTGTTTGTGATGCAGTCTGGCCCCCAATGAAGTCAATCGGACTTCGCTGCAACCCCAAATGGCGCAACCTAAAACTCACCACAGCGAGATAAGCGACGTTGAAATCATCGATGCGAGTGGTCAATTCCGATAGGTTTCGAATGGCTCAATTTCACTTGCGTTTGATTATCTGTGTAAGCAAGACCGAATAAATCGTTTAGCCCGTCGCTTGTTCGAGATGCCGTTTAAACATACGTTCGTGGCATAATGACAGTTACCACACCGCAAGTCCCTTCCAACCGGCGGGGATTGCTCCACAATTGAAGACTTTGCTTCACGCACATGCGCAACAGGCGAAATGGAGGGCACCCGCCTTCCAAGGCTTGTTCGCATACGCGTATGTGGAGCGTCCTTGCGGTGTGGTAACTGTGGCAGGTGCCCTCCACATCGCTTACATGGTGAAAGACTCCTTCCACGGTTCATCGGTAACCCCCCGTTGGAAGGAGCTGGATTAAATTGAAGCACCTGGCAAAAGACACCTTATTAATTGCCGCGACGATGTGCCTTGCGCTTGCGGGGTGTGGCACAAGCCCAGTAGAGAATAATGCAAACGTCAATGATAACGAGCAGTCGTCTTTCGAAACTGTTCAATCTAAAGGCGGCGGATCATCCTCTTCTTTCGAGGATGCTGATGTTCTCGAAATCAGCATGGCGGAACGCGATGATAGCGATGAAGATTGGATTCGAGGTTTCATTGAACTCGAAAACGATTCCAAGACTGATATCAGCTCGGTGCAGGTGAAGATTGCCTATAAGGACAAGGACGGAAACGTTGTCGACGAGTCGTACTCCGCAAGCGACTTTGGCGTCCCAGCGGGAAAGTCTGCATATCTGCCTTTCGACATATTGCTGAGCGATGGGCAGACCGGCGATTCTGTCGAGTCGATCGAAGCCGCGTCCTACGAATATACAACCGACGAGTTCTATTATTCCATCGACCTCGTTGAGAAAACGGTGGAATCCCACGCGAGGAATGCCGGAGATACGAAGGCCTTCGATAGGAAAAACGTTCTTTCGTTCGAATACGAAGAGATCGGCACTCAATCCTCGGGCGAGCATGTCATAGAGATCGAGGCGGAAAACAACGGGGAGGAACCCCTTATCCAGGTTGAGGCGCAAATCGTTCTGTTCGATGAGGGCGGAAATGTGCTCGGCAAGGGCTATGCCGGCACTGATGAGCTGCTAGTGCCCGGCGGCAAAGTGACCATGACCTCCCTCACCCCTGTGCCGTCGAGTGCCGAGGTTGCGTCCTACGGTGTTTTCTCATACGCAACAAAGACTGCGGAGCCTGACGCGGATGGCTTTAACTACTACACGGTTTATCTGAACACAGAGGTCGCCAACGGCTCGATGATCGATTAGCTGTCTTTTCTGATGGCGTCACCGTGCCCGTTCAGACGGGCGGACACGAACACAAAGGAAGCGATATGGGGATGACAGGGCACCTTGTGCCCCAAATCAATGAAAGGAAAGACCAATATGTCGCTGATCTATTGCCCAAGGTGCGGTAAACAAATGTCCGACAAGGCGGCAGAATGTCCAGAATGCGGTTTCAAAATCAATGAGGAGACGTCCCGGGATGGCAGTCCATTGAAGGGTGAACCGCATAGTGGGGCGACGTCGAAGAACGCAAAGAGAAAGCCCGTAGCCGCAATCATGAAGGGCGCTGCCGTGTTGGCAATCGCTGGCATTTCCTTTGCGGCGGGCATGGCGTTCTCTGGGAACCGCGTTGGAGAGCCGCAAGTCAACGTGTCCGCACCGACTGAAAACGCAGCTTCAGACGCGCCGTCGGAAAATGATGCCGATGTCAAGCAGGCTAAATCTGAATTCAACGTTGAATGGGTTGACGGCGCACCGGAGCAGTTCGGAGGCAATGGCTCCACTGCAACTCCCGGTGAGGCAAAAATCGTCGAATCGAGTTCTGGCGAGTATGTCCTGACGATCGACTTCGCTTATACGAATGAATCCGAGGACGCGAAGAACTTCATCAATGACATGTACTGTCGCGTCGCTCCCTATCAGGGCGGAATCGAGCTTGAGACGCCGGGATTTACGTCTGAGGCAGGTGCGTGGGACTACAGCGAAGCTTTTACCGGCATCAAGCAGGGGGCGACCGTGGAAACTCAGCTGGCATGGGTCTTGAGGGATACCGAAAGCCCGATTGAAATCGAATTCGGAACGAACTCCGAATACAAGCCGCTCTTCGTCAAGACGATAAATATTTCTTAGGCCTGTTGCCTGACCCAGGGAAAGTAGTTTTATGTCGCTGATTAGTTGTCCAAAATGCAGGAAGCGGATATCGGACAAAGCTGCAGAATGTCCAGCGTGCGGATATTGTCCGGACGCTATTCCTTATGAGAAGGAGCCTTTGAAGCAAGTGGCTTCGGACGATCATGCTGTCAAGAGAGGTGCGCGGAGGCATTTGTCGCCCATCTTTCTGGCCGTTGCCGCGCTCGCAATCGCCGGAGTCTCCTTTACAGGGGGCTTCATGCTCTCAGGGCTCATCGAGGCCGATCCTCTACATGAGAATCCTGACGGTACGACGGTTGTCGTGGATGACGGTGAGCCAAGCGCCCCCGCGGATGCCGCTGCTGGCAGTGCGTCCGTCATCAAACCCGAAGGCGAGTGGGAGGACTCGTTCAGCTGGCAGACGGGTGATGAGACATATCCGTTCTCCGTTTCTAATGAGGATTTTCCACCAGAGGGTATTGGTGCGCTAACCCCGTTGGAAAAACACAGCTCCAGCTATCCCATCCAAATCAATCTTGCCGACGCGGAAACGACGGACTCTCTTCCCGGGATTGCATTCTGCATGGCGGGCGACTATGGCGGCTACTCTTACGACTACGAGTTGAAGCAGGTTGAAACTACCGAGATCACCGTCCTTGACCGTAACGGGGAAAAGCGGAAGGCGATGGTGAACACCAAGCTTGCATTGACTGGCTTGATAGGAGAAAGGGACGACAAGGAACGCCTTATTTGCCAGAACTGCTACCTGCTCAAAGACGAGAACGGTGAGGTCTATCTGGCAATCCCCGATATGGAGGGCGCAGACAACTACGTTCTCTACTGTTAACCACGTTTCCATAGCATCAATGCAGGTTGCTCTCATTCGACCAGGTTGAAAGGAAATGCAATGTCGAATCTGTGCCCAGAATGCAACTCGCCGATATCGGATGGCGTCTCAACATGTCCAAACTGCGGTTTCCCATTGGCTGAAGGTGGAACAAAGCAGCTCAAGGCGGAGGCCGTGGAGGAGTTCGAGGCAAGTCCGGCAACGGTTGCCAACGACGGTGACGATAAGATTGAAGGCGCAAGCCTTGATGTGGCCGCTCTTTCCGATGGAGGGGCAGCGTCAAGCGGCCAACCGGAAAGCAGCTCGGCTACTGAAGAAAAGCCAGTCGGGTTTTGCCCCAAATGCGGAAATCCCGTTAATGCAGATCAAGCGTATTGCGGGAACTGCGGATTCAAGCTGATTGAGAAGCGTCAGGCTGTGGACGAGCACAAGCATCTAAAGAAGGACATATCGCTGAAGGTGCCGAGGCTCCCAAAGGGCGCGCTGAAGGTTGCGCTTGCGGCATGCGTCGTTGCCATTGCCGCCCTCTTCGTCGTCCCCGCGCTCACCGTCAGCACGGATGACCTCCTGATGAAGGGCGATTTCGAGGGTGCCTACGCCAAGGCGTCAGGCGATAAGGCGAAGGCCGACGTTCTCGCTCTGAACCACATCGCCACGCTGTGCCCTGATGTTGTAGACAGTCTCAAAGACGGGGATTCCTTTGAGTTGCGTCAGGCATGGTTCGATCCATCAGAGTGCGAGATCGTCCTGAAGGTGTCGGGCGCTAACTCCATGGGAGGAACTGTCTCGAACTACTGGTATTACACCTTTGATGAAGATGAGGGCACCTTCTCGCTCTACACCACCGTCAGTGACCTTGAGGAAGAGGAGATTTACGAATACGCCGACGAATGGGACGAGAAGCTGGAGAAGGCGCTGAACAACGTCGCCAAGGGGGATATCGGGGAGATCATCTCCGACGACGAACTCGAACTCCCCAAGGGTCATATCAAGGCGATTAACGCCCTTTTTGAGGAGGACAAGCTGGATGACGTTGCCCTTATCGATGCGGCAACGAAGCTCGCACCCAAGGGAGAGACCGACGCATAGAACCGCCTTGCACAGCTTGGGAAAGGGAACATCAATGGGATTGCTTGACAACGCCGAGGAACTGATCGGAAAGACCCGGTCTAGCATCTCGAAAACAACCAGAAGCATGAGCTTGAACAACGAACTGAAAGAGCTTGAGAAGCAGAAAACAGCTCTGTTCGCACGTTTGGGTGAAGCCCTCTACGTGAAGCGCGCAATCGGCGACTCGGCGAAAGAGGATAACGCCGCGCTACTTCAAAACATCGAGGATTTGGACTGCCGCATCAATGAAATCGCTTATACGCTCGAATCGCTGAACCGCATCGAGGCGGCAACGAACCCCGGCAACCGAACTTGCCCCAAGTGCGGCAACCTTATTCAACCTGATGACGCATTCTGCAGGTCATGCGGCTCCCCAGTTGAGCAGGCGGGGAATCCGTCCTTTGAGGAAACGGGCGTTGAGGTCTGTCCGAAATGCAAGGCACCCGTCAGTCCCGGGCAAGCGTTCTGCGTAAAATGCGGTAGCAAGATTCACTGACCCGCATCGTATTTCCAACCGGTGACTGGCGGCGATCAGAAAGACGGAGAGCTTCGGGTTCTCCGTCTTTCTTCTTGAGCTAAGCACGTTTACAAGCGTACGCATCGGACGGTGAGGATGGCAGGATGTTGCGGCATTATTCGGGGCTAAACTACAGCACAGAGTCTTAAAACGCCCGATAACCTGTCCCGTGGACATTTACCCCACTCGGTCGGTTATCGGGCGTATTTTGTGGCTACAGACGCTTTTAGGCCATTAACTCCACCCACTATTGAGACGGCACATAGCAGAGTCTTGCGCTACCATCGAATCGCTAGCCATCTATCCCTATGAATAGAAGGAGGTGATACGCGACAATTTCTGTATATGCTAGCAAGTCAGTAAACCATACCGAACTGCACGCACGCCCTGTTTTCGGTGCAACGCCTCTCTGCATAAAAGCCAAAATACAGCCTTTTACCTGCTACTTCTCGATGGTGTACCCGACGCCCCAGACGTTTTTGATAAAGCGTGGCTTTTGTGCGTCGTCGCCGATCTTTTCACGCAAGTGGCGAATATGCACCATCACCGTATTGTTGGAGCCGGGCATAAAGTCCTCGTTCCACACCGCGCGGAACAGGTCCTCCACGGCCACCACGCTGCCGCGATGCTCGACCAGATACAGCAAGATTGAATACTCGGTGGGTGTGAGGCGTACCGGTGAACCGTCCACCGTTACGGAACGAGCATCGCGGTTGATCTCCAAGCCGTCGAGCTGAATGGTCGGCGACTCGGCCACCTGCGAGCGGCTACCGTAGCTGGTGTAGCGGCGAAGCTGAGCGTGCACGCGCGCGATGAGCTCCAGCGGACGGAACGGCTTAACCACGTAATCGTCCGCGCCAAGCGAAAGGCCCTCGATCTTGTCTTGCTGGGCATCGCGCGCCGTCAGCATGATCACGGGATAGGTATGGCTGGAACGGATCGTACGCAGCAGCTCAAACCCATCGATATCGGGCAGCATGACATCCAGCAGCGCCAAATCGAACTCCTGCTCCAAGATTGCCTTGGCAGCATCGGCCCCGCTATAGGCAATCTGGACATCAAAGCCCTCTTTTGTAAGGTAGATACCAACCAAGTCGGCGATGGCCTTCTCGTCATCAACTACCAGTATGCGCTCGTTCATGCGTGCTCCTCTCGCGCTCCATTATGCCCGAGGCTACGCACGCCACACACAACAAGCGTGGGTGATTAAGTCGGCCTTAAGCACCCTTGTGCCCGTTCGGGCGCGGATGTGGGCCACGCACGCACGCGATGATCGCCGACGCCGGCAAACGATATACTCTAGTTCCAGAAGAGACCATCCCGTCGAAAGCGAAATCTGTGAAGTCCCTCACCTCTTTTGCAAAGCGCTCAGCCCAGCTTGCCGCCGGCTTTGTCTGCGCTATCGCCCTTGCCGCTGGCGCGCCCACCGTCGCCGGCGCCCAAGTGCTCACGACCGACAATGTTTGCGGCAAAACCGCCGATGCGCGCGGCATCACGGCCGAAAACCTGCCCGATATCGATGCGACCAATGCCCTCGTCATGGGCAAAGACGGCACCGTCTACTATGGGCGCGGCGCCGATGAGCAGGTCAAGATTGCCTCGATCACCAAGGTCATGACCGCAATCCTAACCGTCGAGAATTGCAAGATGGACGAGAAGGTCACGGTGAGCAACGCCGCAGCCACCGTGGGTAATTCGACCGCCGGCTTGCTCGAAGGCGACGAGCTTACCGTGGAGCAGGCGCTGCGCGGCCTGATGATTCCCTCGGGCAACGACGCCGCCATCGTGCTCGCCGAATATGTGGGCAAGAAGATCGAGCCTAAGACCAAAGACGCCGAGGCAACCTTTGTGAAGGCCATGAACGAGCGCGCTAAGAAGCTCGGCTGCACCGGTACGCTTTTTGAAAACCCGCATGGTCTGGACTTTGATGAGTGGGCTGGCGATATGCACTCAACCGCACACGACGTAGCGCTGATGATGCAGGAGGCCATGAAAAACGATACGATCCGCGAGGTCGTAGCGAGCGAGGATTCCTGGATCGAGGTCACGGGCGCCGACGGCACCGACCATTCGCATTCCATGGACACGCATAACTATTTGCTGGGCCAAGATGGCAACATCGGTGGCAAGACCGGCACCACCGACGATGCAGGCTATTGCTTTACGGGTGCCTACAACCGCGATGGCGACGAGATCTACACCGTCGTTTTGAACTCCACCACCACCGACCAGCGCTTTACCGATACCGCAACCCTTGCCAATTGGTACTACGGTCACAAGGTGACGGTCGCGATCGCCAACACGCAGGAAAAGACCGCCAACGGCAACCCGCTTATGGCGCGCATTGGCCAAACCGACTGGACGGATAAGACGATCGACGCCACACTCGCCGATCCTACGGCGCAAGCGACCGTGTTTTCCCTTGCCGGCGAGGTGACCGAAAAGGTTAGCTACGACGATCTTTCGGGCACGGTGCATGTGGGCGACAAGGTGGGCAGCGTTACGCTCAAGCAGGACGACACCAAGATCGCCGTCATGGACCTAGTTGCCGACGAGGAAGGTGCAGGGCCGAATCCCATTGAATGGCTGCTCGTGAAGCTCGATCGCTTGGGCCGCCGCATCGACAACCGCCCGCTCACAGCCGAGAGCGAGACCGTAGCCAAGGCACCCAAGGCGTAGGGCCGGAGCGATATCACATCGAACCAAATGAGGCGTCCAACGGGGCGCCTCATTTTTGAGGGTTCGAATCCCCAGCTAACGTGGTTCAACTAAAAAAGGGTCCCTTTCGGAACCCTTCTTTAAAGTCTTACTGGCGGAGAGCTGGGGATTCGAACCCCAGATGCCCTTTTGGGGCATACTCGCTTAGCAGGCGAGCACCTTCGGCCTCTCGGTCAGCTCTCCGTAACAGCCGTTCTATAGTAACCAAACAGCCGAAGTTGGGCAAGGGGAATTTTGAGGCGTTTCCTCTTTTACCTCTCTTTTCCCAGTAAACGTCTCAGTCAATCATCTCAACCTGTAACATCTGCAGGCCGTAATCCCCTCCAGATGTTACAGATTGAGACAAAGATACAAGGACGGCCCCAGCGACAGCGCGGACAGCCCATTCTTTATTAGTCCTCTCGAACGGTCTCCAACAGATAATCGCGCATGTACGGAATTGCAAACGAAACACAGCCATAGCCCGCGGGCTCAATCAACCCCGCATCGATCAGACGCTTGCGATATGACCCAACTTTGTTCGACGACAAACCCATCTTCTTGGCGATATCGCCGTTGGCGATATCGACGCCCTCGCATTGAGCCATCGCCGCGAGATACTGAAACTGCCGTTCCGACACCCTGCGCAGCGCTGGGGCAATCACCATAGCATTAAAGCTATCAAGAGCCGCCTGGATACCCTTACGAGCCGCCTCTTCGCTCACGCTCTCCGCCCCACTGCGCGCAGCAACCTGCCAAGCGTAATATCCGACCAGCTGGACCATAAAGGGATAGCCTGCCGAAGCTTTTGTTAATAGCTCAGCGGCACCTTTGTCGAGCTCCTTGCCCGCTCGTCTCATCGTATCCTCAAACGATCCGCCAACTTCAAAATCGGAAAGCCGAGTAAGTTCAACATGTTTGGCTCGCTGAAGGAACGTCAACGTATCATCCACCACCACGCCATCTACCGATGTCGGCAGTCCGGCGAAAGCGAAAGCGACATTCGCTCCTTGGCGGATCAAGAGCTGCATCTCATTGCCTAGTTCGCGCATTTCCTCAGTTGAGGCATCCTGGATCTCGTCGAGCGTAATGAGCAGACCACCGCGCTTCGCAGCATCGTACATCGCCTCGCCCAGATGAGAGGCCGACTTCGACATCTCCATGGAGCCAAGGCTGACCCCTAAAATCGATGGGGAAATCGAGATTGATTCAAGACGAACGTTTCGCTGCAGAGCCTCGAGGATTCTATTGCAAAAACCAGCATTGGAGGCAACGTCAACGACCTCGAATCCTTTTTTGCGTGCAAGGTCACCCAATGCATTAAGGAGCACCGTTTTACCTGTGCCTCGGACGCCCGAGATGCGCATGAGTCGATCGGGGGCACCAGGACCATTCTCAAGAGCCTCGGCAAAGTCATCCAAAACAGTGTCCCGTCCGATAAGCTCAGGCGGATTCATGCCCGCCGTTGGCTTAAAGGGGTTAACAGTTTTCGTCATTCTGCCCTCCTCTACTAGTTTTAACAACTTTAACAAAGTTTAGCAACTTTAGCAGAGTTTAACAGTTTTAGCAGGCTCGGCGGCTTTATGCCTTACCGATCCTACCGGGTCCTCCCGCCCGCGCCGATACAAATAGCGCGGTGCGGCCCCTCTATATCGCCCCTACCCCAGCGAGCGGTTGAGGGAGCCGAGCTCGTCGTTACCCATGGTGCGCCACATTTGGAAGATGCAACCGCGTGCCAGGAAAAAGAAGCCGTTGTCGACTAGTTGAACAGCGGCATCTGCAAGCTGATTCGTCACGGCGGACACTGGCGGCAACTCAAGTCCAGCCTTGCGGATAGTCTCGACCGCTTCCTCGAACGTCGGAGACTCGCTGACGCCCATCTCGTTCATAAGGCCCTGCATTTCTTCCAGCGCACTACTGCCCGATTCCTCACCGCGCGGCACCAGACGGTAACAAGCCAGCGCTAGGTCGAGCTGATCGCAATTCCAATAGGCAAACGCCAAGCGATAGAACAGGTAGCCGATTGCAGAACGATCGCTGGCAATACGTAGGCCGTGGCGCGCCACCTCGATAATCTCGTCAAAGCGCTCCAGACGCGCAAGCACGTTGATGAGCGCAAAGTGCGATTGCATGGACGAGCGTGCCAGATCGTAAAGATGGCGCACCTCGGGCAGTGCTCGTTCAAAGTCCTCTTGCTCGGCGTAAAAGCTGCAGATCTCGTGCTGGGCAAAGTACAGTGCATCGGGCGCACGAAGGATTCGCACAGAGCGGTCTTCTTCCAACACCGGTAGCACCATGCGCACCAGCTGGTTATCGCAAAACTGCGTTTGAACCGGACCTGTCGCCAAAAGCTCGGCGACGGCGCACTTGGCCTCCAGCTCCTCAACAAGACGGGAAAAGCCTTCAAAAGCACCTGTACGGTCGACTTTTGCCTGCTCGCGCAATTCAACAACACGGGCCACGTATGGGTCGTCGTCCTCTTCCATGACCTCCAACTCGTCAGCCGTATCGGCAAGCAGCAAATCGCGCAGCGCCGGCGGAAGCGTGCGATGGTCATCACGCGGACGAGCATGAACCTCCGCAGGTTCAATCGTCTCCGGAGCAGTTGACTCATACGCCTCAAGTACACGCTTGCACGGCATATCGTCCATGTCCATGCTCTCAAGATCCTTGGCGACAGGCACGCAATCGGCCAGATAGGCCGCGCGCCCAAAGAAATACGTTGCGACAACGCGCTCGCCCTGCTCACTGTCGGGAGCAGCAATCTGCACATAGCAGCGCGTGATGCAGGTGCCCGCGGCAAAACACGCTGCCGCAAGCGTGAGTGCCACGCGCGCATCGTGTTCCGCGGCCCAGACCGCGCGCGTGTCCTCGTCCAGCTCGCGCCAGGCGTCATCTTGAGCGTCGTATTCACGTTGCGGCATGGCATCCACGACAGACTGCCCAAACCGAACGAGCATAATCCCCTCGGCAACGTTTGCCCGATAGGTATAGTCGAGCCGTGTGACAACGTTAAGTGCCTCGACGATACGCGCGAAGCGGGTACGCACATCCCACTCACCGCCCGGCTGGCAAGCCACCGTACCCGGTTTGCCCCACGGGTTATCGCTCGAGGCCGTATCGAGCAGTCGGGGAACATCGTTGGTCGTCTTGGCGATATGCCACGAATCAAAGAGCGCGCAGCCCTCAAGGCTCGGCGAGGATGCCGCAGGGACCAATCCGGCCCCGATGCGCTCAAGGATGCCGGAGAGGCGGTTGAGACGGCACTCGATGGCAAGCAGCATGTCAATCTCGTCCTGGTCCAGCAAGCTACGATCAAAATTGAGATAAAACAGCTTTGACCGGTCGATGCGCGCCAGGCTCATTTCGGACTTGGCGGCAATGGTGCGCAGACGGGGCAAGTCAATTTCGCTCATAAGGGTGGCGGCATAGCGCTCGATACCGCTCGGATTCTCGGCATGGTCAACGCGGTAAAGCAGCGTCTCGATAGCATCGGGGAGCGGTGACGTGCTAAAGCCCAAAAACACCTCGACCGGCTCGGGCAACTTTACGAGCTTGATCTTGTCGACAACGTTTTGCATGTCCGCATCGAGACCGTCGACGCCCGCCGTGTTCGCAATAGCGCTTTCGGAGTTGGCAAATATCACGTAGCGCAGGAACATCGACGCCATGAACTCGCCGTAAGGAAGGGAGCGGGCCGAATTCCATGTCTCGTGATCGGACTGCTCGCGCATGGGGCCTTCGGGAGAGCCGATGACTCGCGCCCGGGAGCGCATCGTCCCATCGGTACCCCTGACTGCAATCTCACCGATGTTGGAATCGGACTCGTCAAGAATCAGCTGCATGTCGGGATCGTCGGGCAGCGATACTTCGTTAACGGGACGGTCCACCTTATAGACCTCACCCGAAACGCTCACGTAGCCCAAAAGCGACACATGGCTTTTGCCGACGAATTCGACGACATAGCATGATTCATGCGGGTCCTCGCCAAAGAGTTTCCAGACCACGCCATATGAGCGTCCCGCAGGCTGCTCGGGCATCGCCGGAAAGCGCTTCTTGGGATCGAGAAACCTGAGCTTGTATGTCGGACGCTCTGCCACGAAATATCACCCTGATCGGTCGTCTAGAGAAGGAGCGGTCGCGGATAGGCCGCGATACCTACTCGGAATCTTACACGAGTCGATAAGAAATCGTCCGCTTCACGCCCGCGCCTCGACCGAGGTTCGAATCCATGCAGTGCTTACGTAAAAGAAAAGCCCCCGTTGCCGGGAGCTTTAATCTCAAATGGTGCGGCGTATAGGATTCCGCGCATCCGCTGCGCGGATCCGCACCGGCTTCGCCCGCCTGCCGGCGTGCTCGCCCGCGGGCTAAAAACGCTTCGCGTTTTCTTTACGCCCGCGCCTCGACCGAGGTTCGAATCAATGCGGTGTTTACGTAAAAGAAAAGCCCCCGTTGCCGGGAGCTTTAATCTCAAATGGTGCGGCGTATAGGATTCGAACCTATGACGTTCTGATTCGTAGTCAGACCCTCTATCCAGCTGAGGTAACGCCGCGACTTGTTGATTATTATGCACATGGACAGAATAATCGTCAAGCGTTTTTCAAAAAAAGTTATTGAATTTGATTTTTACTCATTTGATGCAGTCGATCGACTCGATACTTTCAAACACGGCGAAAGCAACTCCTCAAGTATGTTGACATATAAGAAAAGCCTCCGTTACCGGAGGCTTTAAAGTTCAGTTGGTGCGGCGTATAGGATTCGAACCTATGACGTTCTGATTCGTAGTCAGACCCTCTATCCAGCTGAGGTAACGCCGCAACGCACGGATTATTATGCACGCGAGCCCCCGATGGGTCAAGCGACAATTAGAAAAAATTTTACGGAGTGATAATTAAGTTGTTCGTGCCTCGACCGAGGTTCGAATCCATGCGGCGTCCGCCTAAAAGAAAAGCCCCCGTTGCCGGAGGCTTTCAATTTCAATTGGTGCGGCGTATAGGATTCGAACCTATGACGTTCTGATTCGTAGTCAGACCCTCTATCCAGCTGAGGTAACGCCGCAGCGCAAGACATATAAAACCACTTTAGCTTATTGGAGTCAAGCACAATCTCAAACTTTTTTGTGGAACGCAGTTTTGTCATGCTGCTCCGCATATACCGCTGTTCCCCGTACGATCGATTGGCTTTTCGATCACGTCAAACTTGGCATCAAGTTCCCTCAGGAGCGATCTCACCCGCTGGGCACAATCATAATCGGCAAACGAGATGCTCAGCATGCGCGCGACCTGGTTGGAAGTCCCAACTCCATAGAAGTGCTCCAGCGCCACAAGTCCCTCGTGCGTCACAAAGGTCTCGACCACATGCGGCGACTCCTCAAAGCACCATTGTGTCAACGGACCCTCACTCGTCTGCCGAACCACCAGGCCGCCCATGCCAGACGGCTCACACGTTACAAGCAGGTACTCCCCGCCCTCGTCGCTCTCAAACAAAACCACCCGATCATCAAACAGCTCCATCGCGTCCCCTTTCTCTCGCTCTTATTTAGCAAAAGCATAGCAGGTAGATGGCTGTATACAGAACAGTTGTTCGTGTGTTTTCTATTGAGCTGTCCGCACGGCATGGTATGGACCTGCGCACGAAATAGGGCGCCCCCGAAGGAGCGCCCTTGCATATCCCCTATGCAGCCAACTTACGCGACCGGCTCGATCTTCTCGAGACCACCCATGTAAGGACGCAGGACCTCGGGAATCGTGATGGTGCCGT
Organism: Collinsella sp.; assembly: GCA_048485835.1. Classification (GTDB taxonomy): domain Bacteria; phylum Actinomycetota; class Coriobacteriia; order Coriobacteriales; family Coriobacteriaceae; genus Collinsella. The sequence goes on along the minus strand of DBFWBE010000020.1, from coordinate 23,029 downwards.
CGGCGTTCTGGTAGTTCTCCAGAATGGCGGCCATGGTGCGGCCGGCCGGCAGGCCGGAACCGTTGAGCGTGTGCAGGTAGCGCGAACCCTTGAAGTTCTCGGGGTCGCGGTACTTGATGTTGGCGCGGCGGGCCTGGAAGTCGCCGCAGTTGGAGCAGGAGCTGATCTCCTTGTAGGCGTTGTAGCTCGGCAGCCAGACCTCGACGTCGTAGGTCTGACGGGCAGAGAAGCCCAAGTCGCCGGTGCACAGGCTAATCACGCGATACGGAAGGCCCAGCTGCTGCAGCAGGTACTCGGCCTCGGCGGTCATGCTCTCGAGCTCCTCGTCGGACTCCTCCGGCTTAGCGAACTTGACCATCTCGACCTTGTCGAACTCGTGCTGACGGATGATGCCGCGGGTGTCGCGACCGGCGGAACCGGCCTCCTCGCGGAAGCAGGGGGTGAAGGCGGTGTAGCGGCGCGGCAGGGTGTCGGCGTCGAGGACCTCGCCGGCGTGCAGGTTGGTGAGCACGACCTCGGCGGTGGGGATCAGGAAGTTGTCGCCCGAGACGTGGTAGGCGTCGTCCTCGAACTTGGGCAGCTGACCCGTGCCAAACATGGTCTGACGCTTGACGACGATGGGCGGCCACCACTCCTTAAAACCACGGCTGGTGTGCGTATCGAGGAAGAAGTTGATGAGGGCGCGCTCCAGGCGGGCGCCGGCGCCACCGAGAACGGTAAAACGGCTGCCGGAGAGCTTGTTGCCGCGCTCGAAGTCGAGGATGTCCAGATCGGTGCCCAGATCCCAATGCGGCTTAAAGTCGAAGTCGAACTCGCGCGGGGTGCCCCAACGACGGCGCTCAATATTCTCGTCCTCGTCCTTGCCGTACGGCGTGGCCTCGCAAGGAATGTTGGGCAGGTGAGCCATGAAGTCGTACTGCTCCTGCTCGAGAGCAGTACGGCGCTCGGCCAGACCGTCAATCTTCTCGTTGACGGCGCGCACGGCCTCCTTGGCGGCCTCGGCCTCGTCCTTCTTGCCCTCCTTCATCAGGGCGCCGATCTTCTTGGACTCGGCGTTGCGCGTAGCCTGGAGCTCCTCGACCTCGGTGATGACGGCACGGCGCTCGTCGTCGAGCTCAAAGAACTTCTCGCGATCCCAAGACGTCTGGCGGTTAGCCATGGCGACATCGATGGCATCGGGGTTCTCGCGAACAAACTTGATATCAAGCATTAGATCCTCCGGCGATATACATTCCATTTAGGTTGCAACCTTGTACATGTATGGGCAAGTATATACTTATGAGCGTTTACGACCCAACTCAACTACGCAAGAAGGCACCCAATGGACGCAGTTTTTTCCTTTTTGTTTGGCACCCGCACCGGTTTTGCCATCCTTTTCGCCGGCGGCATCCTGTTATTTGCGATTCTTGCCTTTGTAATGGAGAAGCGTACCCATAAGATGTACGTCGACCGCGGACCCAAGTCCGAGGATGAGGAAGACAGCTTCTGGGACTAACCTGCCAAAAAGGGACAGGTTTATTTTGGTCTGTTTTATCTGGGCAAACGCAAGCGCCCCGCAACTGGAATTGAGCCAGTTGCGGGGCGCTTTTCGCTAAAAGGACAAAACCGCAGAAAATACCTGCCAAAAATAAACCCGTCCTTTTTTTGGTCGGTTTTACTGGAGAGTTGCGTCGATTGCCTTGACCAGGGCGCTGCGCATGCCAGCGTCCTCGAGCGCAACGACGCCCTTGATGGTGGCACCACCGGGCGAGCATACGGCATCCTTCATCGCCGCAGGATGCTGGCCAGTTGCAAGCTGCAGCTTTGCCGTACCTAGCACCATCTGGCTCACAATGCGATAGGCATCGGCACGCGGGATACCGTGCTTGACCGCCGCATCGCCCAGGGCCTCGATTGCCATGGCGACAAATGCCGGAGCGCAACCACCCACCGTGCCGCCCACAAACAGCAGGCTCGTATCGAGCTCGACCACCGCACCGAGTTTGCCAAGCAGATCAAGCACCACGGCGCTCTGCTCATCACTAAGCGTGGAAGCCTTCTCGCAAGCGATGACGCCCTCGCCCACCGAAACCGGTGTGTTGGGCACCGTCGAGATATGCGCGACGCCCGGCAGGACCTGCTCCCACTTGGCACTGTCCCAGGTCCAGGCAACCGACAGAACGACCTTTTTGGCAAGAGCATCCTTGAGCGGGGCGAATACCTTCTCGATCATGTACGGTTTGACCGCAGCGACCACGATATCGGATGCGGCGACAACCTCGGCGGCATCGTGGCAGGCGACCATGCCGCGCGCCTCGCAGCGCTCAACCAGTGCGTCGTAGCGACCCGCGCAGGCGCACATGTCGCTCGCAGCTACACCGGCAGCGATCCAGCCATCGGCCATAGCGCTCGCCATATTGCCAAAACCGACAAATCCAATCTTCATATCTCATAGTCCTCTCAGACACGCTCTTCAAAACGAAAGCTATTGTCCCACACCATTGTTTCGTATTGCCGACCTATTTGTGATACGGCTCGCCACGGCTGATCTTGCAGGCGCGGTAGATTTGCTCCAGCAGCACCACGCGCGCCAAGTTATGCGGCAAGGTAATGCGTCCAAAGCTGAGCATCTCGTCGGCGCGGGCGCGCACCTCATCGCTCACGCCGTCCGAACCGCCAATCACAAAGGCGATGTCGCTGCTGCCTCGCAGCATAAGATCGTCGAGCCTCGCCGAGAGCTCCTCACTCGAACGCTCCTTGCCCTCGATAGCCAGCAGGATCACATGCGCTCGAGACGGCAATGCAGCAAGAATTGCCGCCCCCTCCTTGTCGCGCGCGGCATCCACGCCGCCCGCCTTAGCCGGGTCGATATCGGCCACCTCGCGGATATCCACCTTGGCATAGGCGCCTAGGCGCTTGGTGTACTCAGCGCACGCGTCCTTCCAAAAGCGCTCCTTGAGCTTACCGACGCAAACGACGGTGTATTTCACGCGCGTCTACTCCTTCGAATCGTTTTGAACTTTGCTGGCGGTCAGCATCTGCTCGAACATAGAGGCCGACTGCGAGAAGTCGCTCGGCAGCACGACCGTCGAGGTTTTACCCGTGCGAGCAAACTCCGTCATCATCTCGGACCACTGCGTAAACATGAACAGTTGGTTGGCCTCGTCATTGCCGACACCCGTCTCCTGGATGATCTCGAGCGAATCTTTGATACCCAGTGCGATGGCCTTGCGCTGGTTGGCGATGCCCTCGCCCGCCTTTTCCATAGCCTCGGCCTCGGCGGTCGCCTCGGTGACGCGCTTGATGCGGTCGGCCTCGGCGAGCTCCTGTGCCGCAGCGCGCTTGCGCTGGGCGGCGTTGATGTCGTTCATGGAGTTCTCGACCTCGGTCGGCAGTGCGATTTTGGTGATGAGCGTCGACACGAGGGTGAAGCCGTAGGCGGCCATCTGCTCGGAAACGGTAGCGTTGACATCCTTGGCGATGTCGTCCTTCTTGGCAAAGACCTCATCGAGTGTGTAGACGGGAATCGAAGAGCGCAGGGCGTCGGTGATGAAGTCACGCATCTGGTCGACGGGCTCCTGCAGCATATAGTAGCTCTTGTAGATGCCCGAATCTGCCGGGCCGGCGCCCATGTCATAGCTCACGTGGTACTGAGCAGAGACCTCAAGGCCGATGGTCACGTTGTCCTGGGTCTTAACGTCGATGCCAAAACCGTTTTTCATGGTTCGCAGACTCACCGTGGCGGCCTTGCGGTCGATCACGGGCACCTTCATGTGGAAGCCCGCGTTGACGATACGATTGAACTTACCCAAGCGCTCGATGATCACAGCGTGCTGCTGTTCAACGACATAGCAGGCGTTGGGGAGCAGGAGCAACAAAATGATGATGGGAATCAAAAGGCTGGTAAGGGCGGCGATGATACCGGAAAACAGCATGGTCTCTCCTCTGATAGGCACACGTTGGCATTAGGATACCCGCACGAAGCAGCCACGTGACATCAACAAGAGACCCATAACAAAAAAGCTCCCATTGCTGGGAGCTCTTTCAATCAATGGTGCGGGCGAAAGGACGTCCGCGTATCCGCTGCGCGGATCCGCACCGGCTTCGCCCGCCTGCCGGCGGACTCGCCAGCTCGCTAAAACCGCTCCGCGTTTTCTTTACGCTCGCTCCTTCGCAGGTTCAAGTCCCTGCGATGGGCCCATAACAAAAAAGCCCCCATTGCTGGGAGCTCTTTCATTCAATGGTGCGGGCGAAAGGACTTGAACCTTCATGGGGTTGCCCCCATACGGACCTGAACCGTACGCGTCTGCCAATTCCGCCACGCCCGCGTGCAGGAATTAGAATAACGGAGCGCCATCGCGAACGCAAGAACTATTTTTGAAAAAGTTTGCAGGCATTTTCCCAAGCTGCTCGCGCGATTGCCTCAGCATCCTCGCCGGTACGATCGACACGGTCGTTGACCAGCGTGTTTGCCGTAATGGAGATCATTGCGGGCTCGCATTCAAGACCGCGGATGGGCTCCGGAGCCATATACGGGCAATCCGTCTCGAACAAAATTCGATCGAGTGGGGTTGCCGCAAATGCCTCGCGCACATCGTCGTTGCGCTTAAAGGTAGCCGCGCCTCCATAAGCGATATAGCAGCCCAGCTCCACAAAGCGCTCCATCGTGGCGCGGTCCTCGCCAAAACAGTGCAGCACACAACCGGCCTGGGGCACGCCCACCTCACGAAGCACGTTGTACGCATCAACGTGCGAGGTGCGCTCCCCATCCGAGTCCTCGTGACGCAGGTGCAGCTCCACCGGCACGTTACGGCACACGGCAAGCTCGAGCTGGCGCGTCATGCAGTCAATCTGCACGTTATGGGGTGCCGGCGCGATATCGTCGTCATAGTCCATGTGGTAGTCCAGGCCGATTTCGCCAATACCGGCGCATAAGGGGTCATCGAGTGCGGCAACGACCTGCGCGTGAACGTCGTCGGTATAGTCCGGCGCACCATACGGATGCACGCCGGCAAGATACTTGATCTGAGGGATATCCTGCATCGGCAGAATTTCGCGCACGAGCCAGTCGCTATAGTCCGCCACGCTGCGCTTGTCGGCAATGGGGTCGAACATCGTCACCAACAGGTCGACGCCCGCGGCTTTGGCGCGCACGAGCGTCTCGGGCACATCCTTGCCCCAAAACGAAAGCAGATGCGCATGCGTGTCGGCAAGCGGCGCCAAGGGCACGGGACAAGCAACCGTCTTCTTTTTCTTGGTAAACGTCACGCGTCCGGCATTAGGCGTCATGGATTAGCTCCCGGGCCAGACGGACAAAGTCGGCAACATCGAGCGTCTCGGCGCGCGTGGTGGGTGCGATACCGCAAACCTCAAAAGCGGCATCGAGCACGTCCTTGGCAAAACCGTTGGCGCTCATGGAATTGCGGATGGTCTTGCGACGCTGAGCAAATGCAGCATCAATCACGCGGGCCACAAATTCGCGATCGAGTCCTTCGGGCACCACGCCGTCAACACGGTCGATACGCACGACGGCCGAGTCCACGTGCGGCGCCGGCATAAAGCAACGCGGCGGCACCTCAAAGCGACCCGTCACCTGCGCATACAGGCCGAGCTTTGCCGTATAGCCGCCATAGGTCTTGTTGCCCGGCACTGCGGCAATGCGATCGGCAACCTCCTTTTGCACCATGACGACGGCGCGCTTGAGCGCGGGCATCGTCTGGAAGAACTGCAGGATGATCGTCGCCGCCACGTTATAGGGCAAGTTCGCGACAAATACCGTGGGCTCGCCGCCGGCAGCCTGCTCAATCTGCTCCGGGCCCACCTTAAGCGCGTCGCCCATGATAAAGCGGAAGTTGGCATAGTCGGCGGCGTGGGCGTCGAGCACCGGTTCGAGCTCAGGATCGGCTTCAATGGACGTAACGCACGCCGCTTCCTGCAGCAACGCAAGTGTCAACGTACCGCAACCCGGACCCACCTCGAGTACGCGCTCGTCACCTGCAAGCTCGGCAAGCTCGCAGATACGCTCGATCACATGATTGTCGATTAGAAAGTTCTGGCCCAGGCGATGCTTGGTCGCAAGGCCAAACTCCTCCAGCAGCTCCCTGGTGGCCGTGGGGTTTGCCAAAGGCGAAGTTGTCATGGTTGCCTCCTTAGCATGATAGCGGCGTCTTGAAACAAAAGGGCATGGACCGTGGTGGCCATGCCCTTACAGCTAAACAGCAAATTGCCGATATGGCGCTCGCGCGGTCTCTACGCCAGACGCGGGAACAGCGGATCGCCCTTCTCGACGGGCTGACCACCAGCAAGCAGGCCCCAAGCGCAAATGCCCTTGAGGTCGTCGCTCGCGGCCTCGTCCTCGCAGGACAGGCGGCGCAGGGCCTCGGCAGAAGTCTGGGGCATGAGCGGCATCAGCAGGTGGGCGGCGATGCGGATGGCCTCGAGCAGGTTGTAGATCACAAATGCCAGCTCGTCAGCCTTGGCCTCGTCCTTGGCAAGCGCCCAGGGCTCGGAGTCCTCGATGTAGTGGTTGGCGGCGTGAATGAGCTCCATGACCTCGTCCTTGGCTCCGCCGTAATCGAGCACGTCCATCTTGGCCATGTAGCGCTCGACCAGACCATCGGCGATCTTTGCCAGCGGGTTGTCGAACGCATCGAACGATGCGGGCTTGACGGGCGCGCAACCGTCAAAGTACTTGCCGCTCATGTTGAGCGAACGCGAGATGAGGTTGCCCCAGCTGTTGGCCAGGTCGGCGTTGTAGACCTGCTCCATGCGATCGAAGCTGATGGCACCGTCGGTGCCGGGGACGACGTCGGTCATGAAGTAGTAGCGATAGCCCTCGACGCCCAGCATGTCGATAACGTCCTGCGGAGCGATGGCGTTGCCGCGGCTCTTGGACATCTTCTCGGCCTTGCCAGTCTCGGCATTGCGCACGGTCAGGAAGCCGTGGGCAAAGACGTGCTCGGGCAGGGCCTCGCCGATGGCCATGAGCATGGCGGGCCAAATGACGCAGTGGAAGCGGATGATGTCCTTACCCACGATGTGGAACTGCGCGGGCCAGCGATAGGCCAGCTCGGCACGCGCCTCGTCGGTGTCGACACCGTAGCCGACGGCCGTCATATAGTTGAGCAGCGCATCGAACCACACATAGGTCACGTGGCCCTCGTCAAACGGGACCTGAATGCCCCAGTCAAAGCTCGTACGGCTCACGGAAAGGTCGTTAAGGCCGCCCTCGACAAAGCTGCGAACCTCGTTCATGCGGAACGCAGGCTCGACAAAGTCGGGATGCTCGTCATAGAGCTTGAGCAGCTTGTCCTGGAACGCAGAGAGCTTAAAGAAATAGGACTCCTCCTGCACGCGCTCGAGCGGACGGTGGCAGTCGGGGCACAGATGCTGGCCGACGCTGCCGTACTCCTCGTCGCCCTTCTGGACCTGCGTATCGGTGAAGTAGGTCTCGTCAGGCACGCAATACCAGCCGTCGTAGCTGCCCTTATACAGGTAGCCGGACTCCTTCATGCGCTCCCACAGGTACTGCACGGCATGGTGCTGGCGCGGCTCGGTGGTGCGAATGAAGTCATCATTGGAAATCTCGAGCTTGCTCCAAAGCTCCTTGAAGTGCGGAGCCTGGCTATCGGTCCACTCCTGCGGCGTCATGTTGTGCTTGGCTGCGGCCTCGGCGACCTTCTCGCCGTGCTCGTCCATGCCGGTCAGGAACTTGACGTTATAGCCGGCGGAACGGCGATAGCGAGCCTGAACGTCGGCGATGATGGTGGAATAAGCCGTGCCCAGGTGCGGATCGGCGTTGACGTAGTAGATGGGCGTCGTGATAAAGAACGAAGGCTTGCTTTGATCCATGGGGTTTGTCCTCCAGAAAAACGTTGCATACAGAGGATGATTCTAGCGCAAGGGCTGGATATCCTCCATCTATTGCATATCGAGCACCATGGCATAGACATCGCGCTTGCGGCGCGAATACTTCTGAGACAGGCGCTTGGCCACCGCAGACGCGGGCTCCCCCTCCTCGAGCGCGGCGCGGATATCCGCGCGCAGGGCCTCGTCGGGATCCGCTGCCGCGGCGCCAACCGGCGCGATACCGGCCTCTTCGTCCTCGCTCGGCGGCGCGATGACCAGCGCAATCTCGCCCTTTACCTCGCCGCGGGCACGTAGCTCCTCGGCAAGCTGGGCAGCGGGCCCGCGCAAGACCTCCTCGTGCAACTTGGTGAGCTCGCGGCAGACGGCAACCTCACGCTGGGGAAAAACCTCGGCCACGGCTTCGAGTGTCGCCACGATGCGATATGGAGACTCGTAGAAGATGAGCGCGCCGGGCACCACGGCAAGGCGCTGCAAACGGCGCACGCGGTCACCGTGCTTTCGGCCCAAAAAGCCCTCGAAGAAGAAATGCTCGCAGGGAATGCCGGACGAAACAAGCGCCGTGACGCAAGCAGAGGGCCCGGGAATAACTTCGACGGGCACATCGGCCTCACGCGCCGCCTCAACTAGCGCCTGGCCGGGATCGGACACGCTCGGCATGCCGGCGTCCGAGGCAAAGGCGAGGGTCTCCCCCGCCAGCAGACGGTCGACCAGGCCGGCGGCGCGGCTGGCGATCACATTCTCGTCGCAACGGACAAGCGGCTTGGAAATGCCCAGGTGCATCAGCAGCTTTGACGTCACACGCGTGTCTTCGCAGCAGATGACATCGGCAGCGGCAAAGGCTTCGCCAACGCGCGGGGACAGGTCGCCCAGGTTGCCGATGGGCGTGCCGACCACATAGAGTTTGCCCGTATGGGCGCTGTTTTGCGTCATATCAACCTATTCAATCATGCCGCGCTCGAGCGTACCGAGCGCCGCGCGGGCGTCCCATGCTGCAATGCGCTTCTCGGTCTTCCACGTTTGGAAGAACCAACCGGCAGCCGGCGCAAACGAAGCCAGCTGGTTGGCGATAAACACGCGCTCGTAGGCATTGCGGCCCTCAGGCGTAACCGACGAGTTGGCAAAGATCGCCGCGCCCGACCATTCGCCCACCAGCACGGGGAACCCAGTCGAAATCGCTTCTTTGAGCTCGCGCTTGTTACGCGAAATCGCCGTCGTCAGCCCGCGGGGGCTCGTGATGTCGAGCGCATGCTCGTCGCGGTAATGGTACAAGTGAAGGTCCATGTAGACGTTCTTGTACTTGGCGCCGCGCATAAAATGCTTCCACTCGCTGGGATGCCCCGACGACGAGAAGACGACGATCTTATCCTCGGGCATATACGAACGAACGAGCTCGTAGGCATCGCGATAGAAATTGCGCAGGTAGTGGGCCGGAATGCCATCCGTCATGGTAAAGAGGCTCTTGCGGACACTCATCTGCGGCGTATCCAGCAGCTCAATGCCCAACAGGCTCTCGGCCTCGCCGTAACGCTCGGCCAAGCGCTCGAGCACGTCAAGTGCGACATGGCGGCCGTTAGTGGACGAATGCCACTCGGCAACAGCCTCCGGCGTGGCGGGCGAATCGTTGGAATCGCCCTGGCCACCGGGCACAGTCGCCAGGTCAAGCAGCACGCGAATGTCGTACTTGGCAGCCCACTCAATCGCGCGGTCGATGTAATCGACAACCGAGATGTAGGAGGCATCGGACTCCTGTGAGCCAAAGGCATACCAAGGCACCGGCAGGCGCACGGCGTTGAGGCCGATCTGCGCCATGCGACGGAAATCATCCTCGCTCACAAACGTCTCGTAATGACGGCGCATGCGCTCGTTATAGGCGGCGGTGCCCATGGCCTCCTGCAGCTCGGCTGCGTTGGATGCACCGGTCGCCGCATACAGCGACGGGGTCACCCAAGGCTCGGGAATAAACCAGCCAGAGAGATTAACGCCGAGTATCCTCTCCATCACTGCCCCCTTCGGATCGTGCAGGCCGAGCCTGCATCGTATTGCATAGGAAAAGTATCGTTTTGAGTATACCCGCGCGTGCGGATAGACGACCGAACGGTCTGTAAAGTGGCGCAAAAGCGGGAGGAATGTCTGGGGCGGGCGGGCTCGGAATGGTGCGACGAGGTGTGTACGCGCGCCGGAGGCAGGCACCGGAAAGTGTGTCCCGTTCTGAGCCCTTATTCTGGGACGCAGTTTCCGCAGAACCCTACATAAAAGAAAAGGACCCCTTTGCAGAGGTCCTAGTCAATTCAAGGTGGCGGGAAAGGGAATCGCGTCCGCGCGCTGCGCGGACGGACCGCTGCGGCGCTTACGCGCCTTGCGAGCTGCGCTGGCAAACGCTTACGCGTTTACTCAGCTCCGCGCCCTCACGGGGTTCGATTCCATGTGGGGCTGCATAAAAGAAAAGGACCCCTTTGCAGAGGTCCTAGTCAATTCAAGGTGGCGGGGAAGGGAATCGAACCCCTGACACGAGGATTTTCAGTCCTCTGCTCTACCAACTGAGCTACCCAGCCATTTGAGGTGTGCCTTGTTTCAAGGCTTGATTAGTATAACCAAGGACGCGTTCCGGTCAACCGAGAATTTTAAAAAAGTTTTTGAGCACAGCCTCGGTTCTATAAATCGGCACGTCAGAGGCATCAGTCGGCAGCAAGAAGTTTTTCGCTCAGAGCCGCACGGGCAAACTCACTTGGCGTCATCCCCTCGGCAGCCGCCCGTCGACGAATGGCCTCCTTCATTCCCAGAGGAATCTTGACCGACAGCGTTGCCGTCCCCTCACCTGAGAGCGGGGGCCGTCCATGCACGATCCCACCAACGGTGCGTTCGCCATCCGGAAACTCTCCGCGCTCGTACGACTCGCACCACGCGTCAATCATTTCATCCGTTACAACCTGACCATTAGCGGCCGTATACGTCTTGCTCATCATCGACCCCTCTGCCGAGCTCGCTCGATCTCTTGCCAGAATTTCTTCTGAACCGGAGACAGGGCATGAATAATGAGCCATCCACGAATTAGTTCGACCGCAACAAGTTCCACACTTCGACCATCTGGAAGCCATCCAATGGCAAGCCATCTCGGCGGCTCGTCCTCCGACTCGCGGCGAATGCACTCAGTAACCGCGAACCAGGCACCTAGTACCTGCTTTTCCGTCAGGTGCTTTTTAGCGTTGGGATGGATCTCAACATCCATGCATCTTCTCCTCCATCTTACCCAATTTCGTATGACGAAAGTCCGCTGTCGCCAATCTCTTACGCCGGCACTTGTTGGAGGGCGGGAGGTGTAGCGAGGATTGAAGGGCGTTCCAATACCGCCCAGGCGCCGGGGCAGGAGCACATACACCAGGGACATACGTTTTCGTAGCGCGCGAGGATATTGCCGCGTGCATCGATGAAGGCGATGTCGATGGGATAGGCCATAAAACACGTATGGACCGAAGAGCAGCGTGGAAACGCCATGACGAGCGGCAGGCCGTTGGCGGCAACCGGACGCCGTCCCAGCATGCCGCGCAGGCGCACGGCAAACGACTCCGCCACCACAAACTCGGCCGGCGTCCAACCCAGCCTGTTGAGTGCCCGCGCGTAAGCGATGTAGGACGAGACCGCGGTCACATGACCACCCCCGGACGCCACGGATCGACCGTCACCGCGCGCTCGTGCGACAACGTTGTCGGCGCCCCCAGCGGAACGCCAGCGATGCTGAGAGAAGTCGGCCACGGCTCATAGTGCATGGTGCAGGTGTAGGTCCTAAACGTACCGGATAGGGAGAGCAGGCCACCATCCGATGCCTCCGCGCCTTGCTCGCTCGACACTTCGATCTGCAAGTCATAGCCTTCCATGGCATTCAGAATTTGAGTCTGAACCGTCGCCGAGGCATCGGCAGAGCTCTCGTCACCCTCCCCGCCCGGCGCCACAGCGTGCGCCAGCACGATGTCGGGCACCACGCGGTCGAAGCGCGCGACAGCGCTGGCAAAGATCATGACGTTGTACACGATGAGTGCCAGCACCAGCAAAACGGGCGTAACCACTGCCATCTCAACCGTCGCTTGGGCGCGCTCCTCGCGCAGACGCATGCGGATACTCATTACGACCCACCGCCCAGAGCGCCAACCAGCGTGGCGACATCGACGGTGAGCGGGATGGAGCCACCGCCGGGCAGAGGAATCTCCGCAAGTGTGAACACCGTACCGCTAATGGTGCGTTCGACTTGATATTCCAACGCCTCGCAAAGCGCCTTGGGATCGGTCACGCCCAACGGAATACTTCGCAGTTTGTCTTGCGTTTGAGAGAGACCCGCAATGTCAGACCCCGGACTCTTAATGACGTTGGCGGAATCGGTCAGCACCGGCTTTCGCAGGCGCAAGTCGCACGGTTCCAAACCTAGCGCCGCCACGGACGCCGAAACGGTATCGCCGAGCCACGATGCAATGGAGCCCAACGCACCGCCGCCCCCTCCTAGGTCTTTAATCATCTCGTCCATAAGTTCGTCGGCCGAACCTTGGATGTCTCCGTATCCCACGAGTAGCCGTCCCCAAACATCCATGACGCCGTCGAGCACGCCGGCAACGCCGCCCGAGCGTTCCTTCAATGTCGAGAAAAATCGCGAAAGCACGTTGTTTTGCGCCGTCGCCTCATCGGGGGCCAGCACCGCGGCAGAGATAGCACCGCGATCGCCAAGCCTGACTGCCGCGTTAAACGAGGAGTTAAGTTGATCGGGGCTGGTAATGTCACCCGAAACTGCAAAGGCGACCACGCCGTTACGGCCAGGTGGGGCGATACGCGGGCGCTCGCCGGAAAGCGCTTTAATGGCCTGGTCAAACGCATTGCCCGCACGGTCGGCCTCATCCTCGGTCTGACGCTCAAGTTCGAGTTCTTTGTTGCGGCATTCGACGTAGTCTTCCAGAGCCTCTTTGAATCGATCAAAGTGGTACTCAAAGCCGTTTTCGATAGAAGTCGAAGGAGCCGCAACGGCACCGAGCGACGAAACACCAAAATGGCATCTATTGCATTTGTCCTGCCCGTCATAAGCAGCAACCGAGGCCAGCCCGCATGGCGCCCCCTTCTTATAGTTGGGGCAACTCGTTCCGTAATGCAGATACGTCTTGCCATCGATGGCACTGGTTGGCCACACCGTATCGGTATAGAGTTCCGTCGCTCGCACCTCGTCAGTGTTGCGCGGCAACAGCGGGATATAGGAAGCGACTTCATCTCCGTCCTCGGTTACATATGCACGATTGACCTCTGTACTCGCATAGGTGTAAAACGCCTTGCGCGCCGCCGACTCCGCCTTCGTCTCGACGCTTGAACCATGCGGTTTTTCGTCTGCCAGGCGTTGACGGTAGTAGGTCTTCGCGCGGTCGAGCGCCACCTGTGGCTCCCACGAAATGCTCGAGGCATAATGCGGGTTCTGCTCACCCGAGAGCTTTGCCAAACTCCTCGCACGTTCCCACATGCATGAACAGCTACCGACCGAAGCCGGAACCGATCCACCACAATCCGCCAGCCAAGCGCGCTCTTTAGCCTTCGCCGTCTCCTCCGAGGCCTTCCGCAGCTCCTCGGCCGCACGCTCTAAATCATCTGATGTGTCTTTAATGGTATCGGTCGAGATCTCGGACCCTTTGAGCGCAGCGAAGTCCGACTCGGATGTCCTGGGCACGGCAAGCGCCGTGCCGGTATAGGTCACACTATCGGTATCCTGCGCCGACACCGCCTGCGTGGCACGCGCGGCGATCAGATACGGCAGAGCCGTCTCAATTTTCTGTAAGCCTTCCGATGCGCTTTTGGCAAACTTGTTGCGCGTTTTAATGATCTCAATCCCGGTGTCGACCATATTGCCGGCAACTGGTTCGGCACCCGGGATGAGGATGGCGACCAGGCCCGTCCCGATCGTGGCAAACCCCGCCAGCCCCAGACTCAAGATGCTCGCATCAACCACCGTGGCAGCCGTGTGATAGGACGACACTACGTTGGCACCCGCCAGCGCGCCGCCATCGGCCGCCACCTGGGTATCCCCGGCACGCGACATGCTCCATATCGCCGCGGTCGACGAAAACAGCAGCGTGAGCACCACCAGGATGACCACCGCAGATGAGAGCGTGGTGTAGGCGCCGTCTTCGATAAACAGGTCAATTCCGGCACGACCCATAAAGCCGCCTCGCTTGCGATGGCAGCTCGGACGGCGCGTCAAAACGCATCTAGACCAGAAACGCTTAATCCCATGTAGCAATCCACGAATCATAATCTCCCTCCAGCCATTCGGGACGCGATTGATACGAGACATCGACCTTGAGCTCAACGTAGCCGCCCTCGCCTACACCACCCATAGCCTGCGCAAACGCACCGATCACAGGCAACGGTTTGACCTCGCCGGAAACGGACACGGACGAGACGTCACCCGCACCGGCCCGGCCAAGCTCGATATCCCACGACAATGGCCCGCCGGCATGAAAAATCGAAACGTTGGGTACTGCGGCAAGCCGGCGGCGGGTGAACTCCTTAAGATCGTCGTCCTCCGCCGCCGTCGTGGTCATGAGCCGCGCGGTCTCGGCGGCGGCAGACTCCATGACCGCGCGCGTATAGAGCAGGCACACCGGTTGCAGTGCGAGAAGGATGAGCGTCAGAAACGTCGGCAGCAAAAAAGCGGCCTCGACCGTTGACTGCGCCCGGTCCTCACGCGCGATATCAATACAACGCGATGTCCTTAGCGCCCGCAGCGGCGTCGATAACCGACGTCGAGGCAACGCCATGGGATGCCGCCCGCTCAACCAGCGCCGCCAAGCGTCCATCGGTGCCAGCACGCCAAAGTCCCACAATCGCCAGCACGATCGATAACAGCGCCACCGTGACGATGGCGTATTCCACAGTCGCTTGGGCAACCTCTTCACGCAGAACGCCATGCATTTCACGATCCCTCCTTTGAGCTTATTGTTTGCGGGACCAGACGCACGGCGCGCAGACGACACGAAGCATCGCCAGCATCCGCGGCAATTGTCACCATATCGACCCAGCCGCGCCCATCGCGCACGATGGCGCCCCATACGTTGCCCTTAATATCGAGATAGCCGCTCAGGGCGAGCTGGGCCGTTGGCACCTCGCGGTAGGCGCGTAACATATCCGCCGCTGCCTCGGTCATCGGTCGGTCCTCGGACCATGCAAGCCGGACCGCAATCGCGTTGTCCTCAGGCGAATCCGTCGCAGTGCCAGACCGCTTGTCGAGCGTCCGCAGAAAGGTTTGCGCCGTGACAGCGACATCCGAATCGTCCGCATCTCGCATCTCATCTTTTTGAGACGCCACCACCGAATCTGAGCCCGAATCGAAGGCGGCCCCAGGACGCTGCTGCCGTGCGGCGTTAAGCCCCCAAAGCACCGCCGCTATCGCCACGGTCAGGCAAGCAAACACCAGCAGCACCCCGATGGGGCGCTCGCCCTCTACAGGCTGTTGATGCCCTCGCTGATAGCGTTCCATAGATCTTGGACCTTGCCTTTAAATGCAACGATGGCAATAATCGCGATCACCACAAGCACGCCCACCAAAATGGCGTACTCGGTGGTACCCTGCGCGCTCTCCTCCCGCAACAGCTCCTTGGCATGCTGGCGAGCGCGGATTGCCCGGCAAAAAGCCCAGTTCCAAGCCTTGTCAGCAACTTCGACCATCGTGTTCATGTATTCCTCCCTACATCATCCCGCCTGCTCCCAGCAGCGGGCCCAATATGGACAGAAGCAACGCCGGCAAGATGAGCGTGCCGGTGGGAATCAGCAGCTTGACGGGCGCACGCTCGATCTCACGCTCGACCGCGGCGCGATGAGCCGCACGGATCTCGCGACTTTGAGCGGCCAGCGCCTCGGCAAGTGGGGCACCCAGGGCGAGCGCCTGCCCCACCGTGATGGCAAAGGTCTCGAGCGCTCGCACGTCCAGGTCGCGCGCGGCGGCCAACAACTCGTCCTCACGCGTGCCCACGCCCACCTGCCACGCCATGCAGGCCCGCTCAAGGCGAAGAGCCAGCACTGACCGGCGGTTGGCGCAGAAAATCTCAAGCGCCGCATCAAACGAAAGACCGGCCGAAAGACCCAAGCGCACAACATCGATCATCTCGGACACTTCGCCGAGCGACACTCGCGCCGGGCCGCCCGCTCCAACCGCGCCCTTCATTCGCGCGGTCAGAGCATCGACCACCGAGCGACCCGCGGCAGCGACCAGCACCGCCTCGCGCTTGCAGGCCCCTGCGATCTTGCGTGCATCCGCCCGATCCAAACCCGTCGCGACAAATACACTCAGGGCACACAGGCAAGCCGCAACTGCAACCGGGGCGCTCATAGCTCCACCCTCATAATGCGCCGGATAACCACCAGGGCAACGGCGTTGAGGGCAAGACCCAGCACCACAGCGCCCGCACCGGCAGGCGTCGCAAGACCGCGACGAAAATCTGCCGAAAGCAGCGCCAACACCGCGCACATGCCCGCCGGCATCGCCGCGACCATATGCGCCGACATGCGAGCCTGCGACGTCTTGACATCCAGGCGGCGCTTGAGCTCAATGCGCTCCCCTACCATGCTCGACGCCTCGGACAGTAAGTCGGCAAGCGGAGCGCCAGTTCGCTGTGACACCTTAAGCGCCAAGGTCACAAGCGAAAGGCCGGGGCGTCGATGCGCGCGAGCAAGTCATCGAGCGCGTCGGTCGCCGAGATGCCGCAATCGATCGCCGCCGCCACCCGCAAAAACTCGGTATGCACCGGCTCTTGCGCATGAGCGCCCACAAAGCGCATGCCCTGGGCCAGCGAATGTCCCGAGACAAGCGACATGGAAAGTGCGGTAAACGCCTCGGGCATGGCCTCTTCTGCATCGTGTTGCTCGCGCCGGCTCTCAAAGCCGTCCCGAGCGGCGCCAACGGCAATCGGAGCAACAAGTCCCAAGGCGAATCCGAGGGGCGATAACGACACCATCGTTAGTAAAACGCAGCAGACACCGCTCGATAGCAGCAGAAACGCCAAACGCCCCGAAGCATCTTCGATCACGAGGCCAAGGCGATGCGCCGGAGCCAGCGATGCCCACGAACGGGCGATCTTTTTCAGCAGATCGTTTTCCACCAGCTCACGCGGCAGCTTCTCTGCCACCGTCTCGAGCGCCTGACGCGTCAGCTCCGCCGGCGGCACCTGCGGCACACGAGGTTCCGCCCCGCACGCCGTCGCAACAGAAAACCCTGCCAAACCCCCTACGACGAGGGGCACAGCGACCTCCATTCGTCCACCTCCTCTTGTGTGAGCGTCCCCGACCGCAGGCCTTCTGCGATAAACGGCGGCTCGCGGTCAAGCGTCCAGGTGCGCTCGGCGGCATCGAAAGTCACATAGCGCTCGAGCTCTACGCCGCCCGACGCGGCGCGACGCACCCCCGAATACGAGGAGACGAAGCGCCTGCCATCGGCGTGGCGCTCGGACATCACGATGCCGTCGAGTGCCATGGCAATCTGTTCCTCGATGAGCTCGCTCGGCAGATCGATGCCATAACGTGCAAGCAACGTCAGACGCACCACGGTCTCCTGTTCTGAACCCGCATGAAGTGTGGTGAGCGACCCGTCGTGGCCCGTGTTCATGGCCTGCAGCATGTCGCAGCACTCGGCACCGCGCACCTCGCCCACCACGATGCGGTCGGGGCGCATGCGCAGGGCATTGGTCACCAGGTCGCGGATCGTCACCGCGCCCTCGCCCTCAATTGAAGCCTCGCGCGCCTCTAGGCGCACCACGTGCGGATGATGCGCAAACTTGAGCTCGGCAGAGTCCTCGATCGTCACGATGCGCTCGCCGGTGGAAATCTCGCATGACAACGCGTTGAGCAGGGTGGTCTTACCAGATCCCGTGCCTCCCGCAACCGCTAGGTCCTGTCGCAGCGACACCGCGCACGACAACAGCTGCGCATACCAAAGCGGCAGCGACCCCAGCCCCACAAGCTCGTCCAGCGAGCAGATGCGGTCCGAAAACTTTCGGATGGTGAGAATCGGTCCGTCAATCGCCACAGGCGGAATCACCGCGTTGACGCGATAGCCCGTTTTTAGGCGGGCGTTGACGATGGGGCTGCGCTCGTCGATACGGCGGCCAAGTGGCGAGATGATGCGGTCGATAAGCACACGGATCTGCTCATCATCCTCAAACGCATGCTCGATGGGGTACAAGACGCCGCCGCGTTCAAAGAAAGCCGAACGGCAGCCGTTGATCATGATCTCGGTAACGGTGTCGTCCTCGATGAGCGGCTGCAACGGCCCCAAACCCACCACGTCATCCAAAATCTCGTCGATGATGATCTCGCGCTCGGACGTCGCGAGATCGGTCGGCTCCTCAACATTGAGCGCCGCCTCCACCGCGGGACGCAATTCCGAGCGGGCAAGTGCCGGGTCGATATAGGCGCTGATACGCGCCACTTCGTCGTAACCCATACGGTCCATCACGGCGCGCTTGGTTCGTCGTTTCACCGCGCGGCGACGCCCCGCATCTACAGGCGCTGCCGCCGCTGCAGCGCCGGCAGCCTTAATCCTTGTTTGCAGGCTCATCGCTGATCACCCTCGCGCGACCAGGGAAGGCGGATACGTGGGCGCTCGGTACGCGTTGCACGGTCGGCGACCATATCGCTCCAAGGGCCGACGGCGCACCCCAGTTCCACGAGCATCTCGCGCGTGGCCTCGCGCACGCTGGTCGCAAAAGCGCTGGTCTGCCCCACTGCCTCGTCGGCGCGCCCAAACGCCATGAGCGCGGCGAGATCCTGCCCGCCATCGGCGATACGAATCTTGGAGCTCAACGCACAGGCAATCTCAAAGCGCATGGCGACGTCCTCGTCTGCCCCGCGCGCACCGAACCGGTTGAACACGGCGCTCATGCGCGTGCGCGGCACACCTACTCGACTTGCCAGTTCAATGACGCGCGACGCCGATGTCGCGGACGACACCGCCGCATCGCCAACGACCAGGCAACGGTCGCTCGCCGCCACCGCAGCCGCCACGGCGTCGCCCCAAAAGACCGAGGTATCGATAAAGACCACGTCGGATTCGCGACGCAGAACATCAAGCAGTAGCTCCACCGGACGTGCCATGAGCTCGGCTTGCTCGGGCGCCGCGACGGGACCCCAGAGCGTAACGCCCGGCGCCACGCGCATCGATGCGGCTACGATATCTGGCTCGGCGAGCGCGCCCGCCGCCGACGGCTCGATAAGTGCCGCCATATCGCGCGGACTATCGGCACCCAACAGGTCGTAGAGATTTCCAAACATGAGATCTAAGTCGAGTACAGCAGCTCGCAGACCCAACAGCGAGGCCGCGTGCGCCATGGTGGCGATAATCGTCGACTTGCCGCAGCCGCCCGATCCCGAAACAGCGCAGATGACCGGCGCTCGACGCGACGGTGACGCGGCGTCCGCTGGCGGCACGGAAGCCGGTGACGCCGCGGGGACCGGAGACAACGTTCCCGTCTCCCCCATCGCTACACGCTGCGCCCAAGCCGGCATGACAGACTGATTGGTCTGCGAGATCTGTTCGCACTGCATCGGCAACGCCTCGCCGCACCCGGCAAAGCCCTCAACTTCGTCGAGTTCATCCGCCAGATTCACGCCGTGCACGTATCCCATATCTACAGCCGGGGAGTCGCCAACATGCTGTGCCGGCCCTCCAGCGTCATCGTATACAAGGGGGTTCCGGGGGCGCCGACCATGCTCGGCTTCCGCTTTTCCATA
This sequence comes from Collinsella sp., assembly GCA_048485835.1. GTDB lineage: Bacteria > Actinomycetota > Coriobacteriia > Coriobacteriales > Coriobacteriaceae > Collinsella. The sequence continues at coordinate 3,439 of DBFWBE010000020.1, read as the reverse complement.
ATCATCAACACGCGGGCCTCTTGTAGCGCGAGGCGCCCCGGGTTCCCTATCAACAAAAGCATCGGGCTCAATCGTCATGCGCCGATCGGAATCAACCGCTCCCTCGCCCGCGCGCCCGTTGCCGCATATACTGTGCGCAGCGATGACCTCGGTCGCCCCCGCGCGAAACAGCCCCTCGATATCCGACGGATCGAGCGCTTCTATCAACACGACCACGCGACTCACGCGGTCTTCGGCCGTCAGGCGCGCAACAGTCTTGCGCACATCTTCGGTATCGAACAGAGACGCCGCGATGATGGCAGCCCCGCGGCGCGACGGAAACGCCCGCGCCATGGAAACCAGCCCGCCCAGGTCACCCACGCGAAGCACCTGTGCACCCGCATCACGGCCCTCGACTTCCCGCTGCAACAGCCCGTAATCGCCGCACGCGCAGCACGCAAGCCAGATCGCCTTCATCACTCGTCGCCTCCGCTCTTTTTGCCGCGCGCCGTGGCGGGAATCGTCAAGCTGACCGTTCCCTTGCCCGAGGCTCCCAGCAGTTCCTTGACGTCTTCGGGGTCAGCCGCCAGCGTCACCCATTCGATCTTGCCCTCGTGCGTGGCACCGGAATTCTCACTGGTATCGATCACGTGCGCGCCGCACAGCCGATCGGTTACGCCGTCTTTTTGCACATACACATCCACGTAGCTGCCCACGCCCGTAGCACCGCCGACCGAGTGCTCGGCATCGACCGCCACCGAAACGGCGACCTTGCCCTTAGGCACCTCGAGCTTGTGGCTCTCGGCCTTGGTGTAGACATTGCAGATCACGGCGTTTTTGGGAATACGCGAAGTCGTCACGTCGCCGCGCACCTGGCGCAGCTCGGTCGCCGCGTCACGCGGCAGCAGACTCGTCAGCCATTCCTGGGTTATGACATTGGTCTCATCGAGGGTCTCGCCCACATCGATATCGCGCGCCGCGACGCATACCTCGACGCGATCGCCACCGTACTTGGCCAAGGTCTCAGCCTGGACCTGTTCGGCTTGCGAGCGGATCGACGAGCCGTAAACCATGCAGAGCAGAGCAGCGAGCACGCCCGCGACCAGACTGATGGCGATGCGTTTGCTCTTGTTCACGGCCGCTCCTCTCATGGCAGTGCCGGGCGAATGCCCGTACCACCATTGTCTGGGCGGTCAGAGTGCAAAGCGGCGCAATCGCGATCTTGGTTTTCGATGTCAAACCAATCGCCGACCAAAAGCTAACCAGCCCGTCAAGCTCATGGCAAGGTTTTGGTCAGCACGTCAGCAAACTGCATGTTTCGAGGCTTTCCCGCAGCAAAAAAGCCGTCTCCCGAACAGTTGGAAGACGGCTGTCATAGGAAAAATCAATTACAGATGAACATCGGGATCGAGCATTTGAGCGCTCACGCGCATGGATGACGCCAGGTTTTGGAACGTTTCCAGACGCAGGCTGTCGATCTGCCCGGCGTCCTCGGCCTCGCGAACGGCGCAGCCCGGCTCATGGGTATGCGTGCAATCGCCAAACCGGCACGCGCGCGATGCCTCGACAATCTCGGGGAAGGCGCGCGCCAGACCCCGCTCGTGACCCACGAGCGGTAGGCTGCGCAGGCCCGGGGCATCGGCGATCACGCCGGCGTCGCCCGGCAGCGCCACCATCACGCGCGCGACGGTAGTGTGACGGCCCTGGTCGTCGCGTTCACGCACACCGCCAGTGGCCAGGGTGTCGTGGCCCAACAGCGCGTTGAGCAGCGTTGACTTGCCGGCGCCCGACTCGCCCAAGATCATGGCACAGCTCCCAGCCGGCACGCAGGCGCGAACCTCGTCCAGGCCGAGGCCCTCGGCAGAAGACGTCACGATCACGCGCACGTCCGGACCCACCAGACGGCGCACGCGGTCCAGATCGCGCTCGAGCTCATCGGCCTCGCAGCGGTCGGCCTTGGTGAGCACCACCACCGGCTCGGCATCGCAATCGAGCGCCAACACCAGTGAGCGCGCGACGCGATCGAGCAGCACCTCGCCGGCGCCGAGCGCCTGCACGATTAGCACGCTATCCACGTTGGAGCAGAGCACCTGACGCTCTCCGCGGGCACGGCCGCGCCAACGTTCAAAGCTCGTACGGCGCGGCAGTACGCACTCGATCACGCCCATGTCGTGCCCGGGAGCACGGCGAACCGCCACGCGGTCGCCCACAGCGGGCAGCAAGACCTCGTCCTCGCCACGCGACTTGGCAAACCCTACGGCATGCTCGGCACGAAACGTGTCGTCGGCAGTTGCCACCAGCGGAAATCCGCGGTCCAGGCGCACCACGGTACCGAGCTGCATCTGCTCGGGTTCCTCAGCCTGTGCGCAAAAGTCGTCAAATGCAGCCTGCTGAGCCGCATCGACCGGCAGGTCATCGAACGCCGGAACATCCTGCAGCGCATCAAGCCCCGGCACGCTTGCCAGCAACTCCTCAGCAGATGCAGGGGCTTCGGTCGCGAGCTTCCGACGACGATCGCGCTTAGCCCGCGCCCCCGTCGTCTTTTTCTTCGCCTTAGCCTTAGCCTTGCCCACAAGCGCCTCCCAGCACAAAACCACACAACTGAGCAGGTATTTTAACGCATTGTTCCGTCCGACTTACCAAATGCTGCGGCGTACTCGTCATCATCCATCCAATCGATGATGTCGCCGGGCTTGCAATGAAGCGCCTCGCACATTGCTTGAAGTGTAGAAAAGCGGATCCCCTTGAGTCTTCCCGTTTTAATTCGAGACAGATTAACAGGCGATATTCCAATGATTTCGGCAAGTTCCTGCGACGAGATTTTACGGTCCGCCATCACGCGGTCAAGACGCATAACAATCGGCACCGTGCCACCCCCTAGAGAATCTCGTCTGCATCTTCCTGCAATACCCTACCGTATTCAAAGACCCCCGCCAACGCAAAGAAAACGAGTCCGTAAGAAAGCGATTGAAAATCAAACTCGGGAAACACGGGCTCAGCCGTTCCAAGAACATTGCTGTATGGTAATTGAATCGTCGGCCATATGATGCTGATGACGGCTTTTACCGACATCAGGAGGCCAGCCGCGACCAAAATCCTGGTCTGCCACTTACCAAAAGGACGACCCTCATGCCTGACTTTCGCCGTCAGAATCGTAAACAGAAGAAACGTTGCAGCGTCGCAAAGCGTGCTAACCATAAACAAGAGCAGAAATCCGCCGCTCACCGCAGAGATACCCTCGATGAGCAACAGGTTCGCAAGATGAACGAACAACACCACGCAACATAGCGCTTGAACCGCCAGGGCGATACAGAAGATTGTCAGAAAACTCGTCGTCAACCGCAGATGTATATCGCGATCTTTCATTTCTCCTCCTTTTTTCCTTATTTCCCTGCGTTCATTGTACTTTTCAATCCAACCGCTCTCGCTCAAAACCGTTTACCAGCAAATCGATACCGTT
>DBFWBE010000019.1:0-14762 GCA_048485835.1 Collinsella sp. | reverse complement strand
GGTCCTGCTGAGCTTCGCCAGGCTCTTCTTGAGGGTGATGACCAGGTCGTCTGCATCCATGGGCGCTCCTTCGACGTTAATTGAAGGGTACCGCCTCGCGGTGACATCGTTTTTATGTCAACCTTGGTCTAACAGAGCCTTGTGTAAAGCGTCTGAGGGTAAGGCTGCGAATCCTTGCCGCAAGCTCGTCCAGATGAAACGGCTTGGTAAGGTAATCGTTGGCGCCGGCATCGAGTCCGGCGACTTTATCGGATACTTCGCCACGCGCGGACAGAATCAGTACCTTGGTCTCGCAATCGGTTTTCCTAAGTTCCCTGAGCACGGTCATGCCGTCGACATGGGGAAGATTGAGGTCGAGTACCACGAGGTCAAAGACTTCGATGCCCAGCAGGTCGAGCGCCTCCCGTCCATCGTGACAGCAGTCGACGCTGTACGCCAAGTTTCGCAAGCTGCGCGCGATTGCATCGCACAGTGCTCGCTCGTCTTCGACGATCAAAATACGCATAACAGTCTCCTTGCACATTCCAAATCGCGCTTAACACGGATTTTATAGCCGATATGGTCCAATGGCCGCGTAACGAAAGGAGTGGTCAGGTTGTTCAAAGCGGTAAAACCCGTGGTACAGGTCGCTTTGTTGATCGTCGGAATTGCCATGGTGTGCTTTGGTGTTATGCGTGGCGAGGCGGATGCCGTGCTGGCCAAAGCGATTAGGCTGTGCTTGGAGTGTATCGGAATTGGATAAAAGAGAAAACACTGCGTCGCATGTTTTGGCCCGATTTCGCGGATTCATTCAGGCGGCGGCGACGCTGGTCACCAACATTCACCTGCCAAACTTTGCCAAAGGCGGCATCTATCAGGGCGCGGGGAAAACAGTCTGCGTACCTGGACTTAATTGCTATTCGTGCCCCGCGGCATCGGGTGCGTGCCCCATCGGGTCGTTCCAGTCGGTGGTAGGTTCATCCAAGTTCAACTTTTCTTACTACGTCACCGGTACGCTCATTTTGCTCGGCGTGCTGCTGGGACGCTTTGTATGCGGCTTTCTGTGTCCGTTTGGCTGGCTGCAGGAGCTGCTTCATAAGATTCCCAGCAAAAAGTTTTCGACGAAAAGGCTCAAGGCGCTTACGTATATCAAATACGTTGTACTGCTATTTGCCGTGGTATTGCTGCCTGTGCTGGTGGTCAACGATCTGGGGATGGGAGATCCGTTCTTTTGCAAGTACATCTGTCCCCAGGGTGTGCTCGAGGGCGCCATTCCGCTGGCGGCTGCCAATGCCGGAATTCGATCTGCGCTGGGACATCTCTTTACTTGGAAACTTGCCGTTCTCATTGCCGTGGTAGTGTTGAGCGTTTTGTTCTACCGCCCCTTCTGCAAATGGATTTGTCCACTCGGCGCATTCTATGCGCTCATGAATAGAGTGTCCTTGTTGGGGATTCAGGTCGACGCGTGCAAATGCATCTCGTGCGGCAAGTGTTCAAGGGTTTGTCAGATGGACGTCGATGTGGTCCGCGCGCCCAATCATGCCGAATGCATCCGGTGCGGAAAGTGCATCGGGGCCTGTCCCGTCGATGCCATCAGCTATCGCTATGGCCTAGATGTGTCGGCGGAAAAGCTCCCCTTGACCGCCGATAAAAAGTAAACAAGCTTCGACAAAACGGAGGAATGACCATGAAGCTTTCTAAGATTGCGGCCCTGTTTATGGTGCCGGTACTGGCCTTGTGTCTTGTGGCGTGCTCGGCACCTGGCGGCAATGCGAGCGAATCTGCGGACTCCGATTCTAAGATTGCAGAACTCACTGCGCAGAAGCCGACCAATGCCGACGAGGCCGCCGAGTTGTATGCAAAACTCATGCAGAAGGAGAACGATATCTTTTCGAGTGATAACGCGCTGTGGGAAAAGGTATTCAATGCGGCAAATAAAGACTCGGTAATGATTGAGGACGGCAGCAATTACGGCGATTTCCTGCTCAAGACCATCGACGGCGCCAAGGATGAGTTCACGGCGGATGAGCTCAAGACGCTCAAGGCCGGTGCGCAGCAGATCAAGGAGATCGAGGACAAGCTCGAGAGCTTGGAGAAGGAGTTCCCCGGCTGTGGAAGCACGCCGAGCGAAGGCGAGAGCGTCGACGCTTCGACCGCTGGCATGACGGCTGGTGCCAATGCTTCGAGCGAGGCGACGAAGTTCCCCAGCTTTACGGGCAAAGACCTGGATGGCAACGACGTGAGCAGCGACGAGCTGTTCGCTAAGAACAAGGTCACCGTCATGAACTTCTGGTTCACCACTTGCAAGCCGTGCGTGGGTGAGTTGGGCGACCTTGAGGACCTGAATCAGGAGCTTGCCAAGAAGGGCGGCCAGGTCGTGGGCGTCAATTCCTTTACGCTCGATGGCAACAAGGGCGAGATTGCAGATGCCAAGGACGTGCTGAGCAAGAAGGGCGTGACGTATAAGAACATCTGGTTCAAGTCGGATAGCGAGGCCGGTAAGTTTACGTCAAATTTGTTCTCGTTCCCGACGACGTATGTCATCGATCAGAATGGCAACATCGTAGGGGATCCAATCGTGGGAGCCATCAGCTCCGCCGAGCAGCGCGCAGCACTCGACAAGCTTATCGACCAGGCGATTGCGAATAGCGAGCAGTAGAAAACGCGTAAAGCATGGCGAAGATCGTGCGCCGCTGCGCGAAGTAGTCCGCTACCTTTCAAGATAAACTCCACCATATAGAGGTCCCGCTCGGGACCTCTTCTTTTGGGCGCCATCCCGTTCGTTTTTTGGCGCGGTTCGTTACATTCCTCACTGGCTCCGGCAAAAAATGGGGATAGAGTAGGACAAACGCGTCGAATACGAACGGCGGGGGAGAGCGGGCAAGTGCGCCCGCGTGGGAGAGGTTGCCGTCCATGCTGGAGCTCAAAGGTATTTGCAAAAGGTACGTCACGCAGTCGTTTACGCAGGTGGCGCTCGACAACGTAAGCCTGTCTTTTCGCGATAACGAGTTCGTGGCCATTCTGGGTCCCTCGGGCTCGGGCAAAACTACGATGCTCAACGTTATCGGTGGGCTCGATCATTTCGATTCTGGCGACCTGCTGATTGACGGTATCTCGACCAAGGACTTCCGCGACCGCGATTGGGATGCCTACCGCAACAACCGCATCGGCTTTGTGTTCCAAAGCTATAACCTCATTCCGCATCAGACCATTTTGGAAAACGTTGAGCTGGCGCTCACGCTCACGGGTGTGGGGCATGCCGAGCGCCGTCAACGTGCGCGCGAGGCGTTGGAGAAAGTTGGCCTGGGCGAGCACGTTAACAAGCGCCCGAGCCAGCTATCGGGCGGACAGATGCAGCGCGTGGCCATCGCCCGCGCCCTGATCAACGATCCCGAGATTGTGCTGGCAGACGAGCCGACCGGCGCCCTGGACTCAACGACATCCGTACAGGTCATGGATCTGCTCAAGGATGTGGCGCGCGACCGTCTGGTCATTATGGTCACGCACAATCCCGAGCTGGCATACCAATATGCCACGCGCATTGTCAACCTGGCGGACGGCAAGATCACCGACGATTCCGACCCCTTTGATGTAGTAAAGGCCGCGCGTCGCGAGGCCAAGCCCACGCGCAAAACCTCGATGAGCTTTGTGACGGCGCTGGGGCTTTCTGCTCGAAACCTCATGACCAAGAAAGGCCGTACGGCCATGACTGCCTTTGCGGGCTCGATTGGCATTATCGGTATCGCGGCGATCCTGGCGCTCTCCAATGGCGTAAACGGCTACATCAAAAAGGTCGAGGAGGACACGCTCTCGAGCTACCCGCTCACCATCTCCAAGCAGGACTACGACCTGTCGTCCATGATGGGCGGGCAGGGGGCTACGGATGATGGCTCGTCTGAAAACGTGGATTCGTCCGACGACAGTGCCGGCGGCAAGGCTCAGGGAACCGATAAGATTCCTGTGGTCACGGCCGTAAAGGATATGTTTGCGAGCGTTAAGTCTAACGACATGACAAGCTTTAAGGCATGGCTCGATGCCGGTGGCGACGGCATCGATAAAGAGGTCAACGCCATTCAGTACGGCTACGGTGTATCGCCGGTTGTCTATCGTGCCGGCAAGGGCGATGAGAAGCCCGTCCGGCTTGTTCCCAACGCTATGACCGAGGCAATGAGCGGAGGCGCGAGCTCGGCGGCAACGGTGAGCATGGAATCCATGGGAACCTCGGTCTTTAACGAGATGATTGACGACCAGAGCCTGCTCGACAGCCAGTACGATGTCGTCGCCGGTCATTGGCCCACGTCAGCCAACGAAGCCGTGATGGTGCTTTCGAGCCGCGGTACGGTGGGCGACTACACGCTCTATAGCATCGGTGCGCTGGACATCGATGAGCTCAACGATCTGGTAAACAGTGCCATGACGGCTGACGGTGGGGTCGAAACGCCCGAGACCGGCACCGACTTTACCTACGACGATGCGCTGTCTACCACGTTTAAGGTGCTGTCGCCGGCTGATGCGTATCGCAAAAACGAAGAGACTGGCATGTGGACTGACATGTCTGGTGACGCCGACTTTATGGCCGCCAAGGTTGCCGACGGTATCGACGTGCACATTGTGGGCGTGGTGCGACCTAACGAGACGGCCAATGCGAGTGCGTTATCTCCGGGCATTGCCTATACGCATGCGCTGACCCGCCAGCTTATGGAGCGCGCCGCCGATTCGCAGATTGTGCAGGAGCAACTCGCCCACCCCGAGACGGATGTCTTTACGGGCAAAACCTTCGACGAACTGCAAGGCGAGGCCAAGCAAGGCGTGGATCTGGGCAGCATGTTCAGTGTGGACGAGGCGGCGCTTAAGAGCGCGTTCTCGTTTGATGCGTCTGCACTCTCGGGTGCGGCCGGCGGTATGGACCTTTCTGGTATCGACTTGTCCGGGCTGGACATTGACCTTTCGAACGTTGGCAAGGACATCGACTTCAGCGACATCATGGCCAAAGCGCCGGCCCCAGATTTCTCGGGCATCTTTGACGGTCTGGAACTTACGCCCGATCAAATGCAGCAGGTGGGAACGCTGGCCAACCAACTGTTTGAGGGCTTTTTGCGGTCTGATCAGTTTAGGGCGCTGTCACCCGAAGACCTTAAAGACGCGTCAAAGCTCGCTGCCGCATTCTCGGCATATCTTGAGCATGATACCGCAGCCCAGCAATACCTGGCTCAATTGAAGGCGCTCGGCGGCGATGCCCTGGCCGAGCGCCTGCAGCAGGCGATGACCGACTATGTGCAAAAGCAGCTGGCTCCGTATCTGCAGCAGGCTATGGATCAGGTGATGAAGTCGATCAGCGATCAGATTGCGGCGACGGTGTCAGCTCAGCTCAAGGCAGGCACAGCAGAGCTCATGGGCCAGATGGCGACGCAGATGTCGTCGAGTTTTGCTAACCTGGCGAGCGCCATGCGCGTGGATGCGAGTGCCTTTGCTCATGCCATCCACTTCAACATGGACGCCGAGGGCCTGAGTTCGCTCATGATGAGCTATGCCAAGGCTTCGAAGCTCACCTATGATAACAATCTGGCCACACTGGGCTATGCGGACGAGGCCGATCCCATCTCGGTTAAGATTTTCCCGCGCGACTTTGAGGCCAAGGAGCGCGTACTCGATCACATCGATGCGTACAACAAGCAGGTCAAAGCCGCTGGCCACGATGATCGGGCAATTTCGTACACAGACTACATGGGCATCATCATGGGTTCGGTGACCGACATTGTGAACACCATCAGCTTGGTGCTCATCGCATTCGTGAGTATCAGCCTGGTGGTGAGCTCCATCATGATCGGCATCATCACGTACATCAGCGTGCTGGAGCGTAAAAAGGAGATTGGCATCCTGCGTGCGATTGGCGCGTCGAAGCGTAACGTGGCAAACGTGTTCAACGCCGAGACCTTTATCGAGGGCCTCATTGCCGGCGTCTTTGCCATTGTCGTCGTGGTGGCCGTGAGCTTCCCGGTTAATACCTGGGCGCTTACTGCCAAACAGGTACCCAATCTGATGAGCCTGCCCGTGCAGGATGCGCTGGTGCTCATCGCAATTTCAGTGCTGCTGACGGTCGTTGCCGGCCTGCTGCCGGCCCGCAGCGCATCCAAGAAGGACCCCGTCGAAGCCCTGCGCTCCGAATAATGCGACAAAGGGACAGTCCCTTTGTCACATTGAGACCCTTGCGAAAACGGGGTCTAATTACCGTTCGGCAGGTTAAGAACTCCCTCTCCCCGCTTAATGCTTGACGAAGAGTCCTCTGGTTTATATACCTATCGGTAGGCATATAGGATGTATTGCCGATAGAAATGGAGCAACCATGACTCTCACCACACCAGCCAAAAAAGATTGTCTCCGTGAAAGCGGCGCATTTGCTTGGGTCGTCGTTATTGCGCTCGGCTTAATGTCCGCCGGAACAACTGGCACATATAGCATTATTGCCGGCTCATTCGTTGCTCCAGTATGTGAAGATCTGGGCTTTGACTACACTTCTTTTTCTTTCTATTTCACCGCGATTCTTCTTGGCCTTGCGCTTGGGCTTCCGCTTTTGAGTCGCTTCATTCCAAAAGTAATCGGCAAACCATGGCATATTTGCATTGAACTCGTCCTTATTGCCGCCGGCGCCGCAATGGCGTTCTACACCGAGGTCTGGATGTTCACCGTCTCCGCCGCAGTGATCGGCATCTGCTTTTCGTTTACAACGAGCGTCTGCATGTCCGATGTCATTGACCAATGGTTCAGCAAATCGTCCGGTCTCGCCATCGGCCTCGCTTGGGGCGTTAATTCTCTCTGCACGCTGTTATTGAGTCCTGTCATTACGCTGGTCATCGAGCAGCAAGGCTGGCGTACGGGATACATCGTGCTTGCGGCCGTTTCTGCAGCTATGATTTTGCCTGCAAGCGCATTTATCATTCGCCTTAACCCCTCTGATCGCAATATGCTTCCGTACGGAGAGACCGCCTCCGAAACCCATGAGAGCTGCAGCGCCGATGAGCAGGAAGATGTCCTTTCGGGCATGGCACTCCGCGATGCCGCGAAAACGCCGTCTTTTATTCTCTGTGTCCTCTTGCTTTGCGTGGCGCAGCTCACCTGCTGCATGAACCAGCTGTTTCCAACCTATGCAAGCGAGGTCGGTTTCAATCCTATCGTAGGAAGCTTAATGGTCTCGGCAGCTTCACTCTCCGATATCTTCCTAAATCCCTTCGTGGGCAAAACATGCGACAAGCTTGGCGCTATTAAAGCAACGGTCGCATGGACAGGTGTCAGCATTCTTTCATTCCTGCTTCTTATCATTGGCGGAAGCAATGAGACCGTTTCCATCATTGCAGCTGGTGTAAACGATGTCATGTTCGCCATCGTTGGAACCGCAATGCCGATGCTTCTCCTCTCGCTCTTTGGATCACGCGATTTTGGAAGGATCTATTCGATCGTTTGCTCAGCGGGCTATGTCGTCGGTGCTTTTGGAATGCCGGTCATGATGAAGGTTTACGGCATGGCAGGGTCATTCCAGGGAGTATTTATCTTCTGCATTGCCTGCAACCTTATGATTGCTGCGTTTGCTATCGTTTCCGGCTTTCTCAATAAGGCTGCTGAAAAGTAATAAGCGCCGATTGCACCGGCATAGATTGCCACGCAACAGGGGTCGACTCCAAGCCAGATTGGAGTCGACCCCTGTTTTCGTTTTAAAGGTTGCCCGCAGGCACCATGGGCGCCAACATGCGCTTCAGCTTGGCTGGTCTATTTGAACATAAGCTCGACTATTCCCGCCCAAACCGCTTTCTCATCAATATCCTCACCTTGAGCGACCGTATTGCTTGCTCCCTCCAGAACGGTATAAAGAATTTGTACGTAGAGCATTACGTCGGCGCTATCGGAAAACGCGCCAATCTCTACACCATGAAGAAGGATGTCTTTAAGCGCATCCATGGTTCGTTTGGTCGCCGTCGCTTGACGTTCCTGAACTGCAGGAATTCGATTTGCTTGAACGCTAACCTCGGCCAGCACGCGCCGGCGCTTTTCATCGCTTCGATAGCCACCTATAACTGAATTGCCGAGCTCGATAAGCGCGGCCTTGAACCCGTCCCTATCGACTATTAGCGAGTAGTCGCGCTGATAGTCAATGGTCGGAAACATGCTGTCCAAGAGCGTAGTGAAAATCTCCTCTTTTGAGGGAAAGTAGTAGTACACCGACGGCTTGGATATACCGACAAAGTCGCAAATCTTTCCGATAGACGCTTTGTCATAACCGACTTCTGCCACAAGATCGTACATTGCGTCCAATATTTTTTTTCTTGTGCTCACGCTGCATTTCTCCATTGCAAATCACTTCCGCACTACCAACATTATTAAGGATGGCAACGGAACATCAATTCGTGTCCAAACATGACCACTATATACGGCGAACGGTATGTATCAGTAGGCGAGCGGCAATTATTCAAAATTATCTACCGAACGGTAGGTATAGTAGTACTATAGCAGGTGAAACCCCGCTATTGTCGCGGCCGGACAGCATCGCGGGAAACCCGACGGAAGGACCAACCATGTACGAGAACTATCGTATGCCGGGCGAGTTCGAGAAGCGCTCCAACGTCTATGTGACATGGCTTCCCGATTACATCCGTGCAGAGGGCTACGATAACCGCCAGCCCTGCGTTGACGTGATCAAGGCTCTGCTCGAGTATGGCGACGTTACGGTCAACCTCAATTGCGGCACCCCCGGCTCCTATGAGGAGGCTTGCTCGCGCCTGAAGGAGGAGGGGGTTGATCTCGATCGCATCGAGATCACGCAGTTCGAAGACTCCAACTTCTATGTCCGCGACAACGGTCCCAGCATCATGGTCGACGACAAGGGCCATTCTTATATGGTCAACCCCGCTTGGACCTATTACGGCGTGTGGGACAAGAACTCCCCGGAGTGCCAGTCCGCACGTAAGGCAGCCGTTCACATGGCGGTTGCGCTCGGTTGCTTCGATATCGTCAATTCCGAAATGGTTTCGGAGGGCGGCGACCGCGAGTTTGACGGTCACGGCACTCTGATCGCCATCGAGGACACGGAATGCCGCAAGCGTAATCCCGAGTTCACGAAAGAGGAAGTAGAGGCCGAGTATAAGCGCATCTACAACCTCAACAAGGTTATCTGGCTTCCGCAGCCTATGCTCGAGGACGACGACTATCGACTGGGCATCCTCGACGAGAAGGAAGACGGAACTCCCGTCTTTGGCATGAGCTTTGCAGCTCACATTGATGAGATGTGTCGCTTTATCACTCCGAACAAGATTCTTCTTGCCGAGGTGTCCGATGAAGAGGCAGCCTCGAGCAGGGCTGGAGCAGAGTCTCGTCGCCGCATTGAGGCAGCCTACGAGATCCTGAGCAACGAAACGGACTGGGAGGGCAAGCCCTTCGAGATTGTTCGTATGCCCACCGCCGAGCCTATTGAAGTCGTTATCGCCCCTGGCGATGAAGATTACGAGCTCTATAAGGGCTTCATCGACGAAATGGGCGGCAAGTTTATGGATGGCACCCCCTGGCCCGAGGGCCCCGTCCACTTCTACGCCGCAGCGAGCTACTGCAACTTCCTGATTTGCAACGGCGTCGTTCTTGGCCAGCGTTATTACCACGAGGGCATGAGCGAGGTCGTGAAAGAGAAGGATGAGCAGGCCAAGGCAGTTCTTGAGAGCTGCTTCCCCGATCGCAAGGTCATCATGATTGATTCCCTCGCGCTTAACCTGTCCGGCGGCGGCGTGCACTGCTGGACTAAGGACGTGGCGGCCAGTCGTTAGTGAGCCTTAGAGCCTGCGCTCTTTGGCTTAGGCGCCACATGTACCGCTCCCCGAGGGATATCCGTGTTTTCCTCGGGGACACATTCAACAATAATTTTGATAATAATTCGAAAGGAAATAGGCATGAACAACAGCCTCCGCGGTCGCGACTACATCAACATCCATGATCTCTCCTCCGAGGATTTCCGCTATCTCATAGATCTTGCCTGGAACCTTAAGGCTCAGAAGAAGTCTGGTGTCGACCAGCGCTACTTCCCCGGCAAAAACGTCCTCGCCAACTTTGAGTGGGGCTCGACCCGTACTCGTTGCGCATTCGAGACCTCCTGCAACGATTTGGGCATGGGCTTCACTTATCTGACCAACTCCCACATGGGTGACTGCGAGACCGTCAAGGATGCCATGCGCGTCTTTAACGGCATGTACGATCTCATCGTCTACCGCGCACAGAAGGACGAGCAGTTCCTCTATGACGTCGCCGACCTGGTTGACATCCCGGTCATCAATGCCCTTACTCTCGGCGATCACCCGACTCAGATGCTCGCTGACGCTCTTACGATGGAAGAGCAATGGGGCGGTCTGCGTACGAGCCGCGGCAAGAAGATGGCTTTCGTTGGCAACTGCGCCGGCGCCCCGGTGTGGTATGGCCGTCTGTGCGCTATGCTCGACATGGACTTCCTCGCTATCGGCCCCGACGACCTCCGTCATCAGATGTGCAAGGAAATGATCGAAGAGGTGGAGGCCTGCTACGCCAAGTACGCTCCCAATAGGACCTTTACCATCACCTCTGACCTCGATGCCCTGGATGGCGTTGACGTTATCGTTACCGAGGAGTGGCGCTACATCAACCCCGAGTGCGGCGAAGAGGTTCTGGATCCCGACGACTACAACTCCTGGTTGGGCGATGCCGAGTCTCTGTACCCCTATCGCGTCACCAGCGAGCTGTGCAAGCGCACCAACAATCCCGACATTTTCTGCATGCATGAGCTTCCCTCTGTCCACAACGCGGATCACCGTGTTGGCAAGATGCTCCTCGACCAGTGCAAGAACGACCTTCATCGCGAGATCATCACCGAGGGCTTTGAGATTGCCGACGAGTGCTTTGAGGCCAACGCTTCGGTCATCTTCCGTGAGGCAGAGAACCGTCAGCACACCATCAAGGCCGTTATGTGTGCCCTTCTGGGTCTCTAGGAGCTGTATCAATGGAAAATGCAAAGTTAAAGAGCAGCAAGGTTTACGCATGGGTTCTCGTAATCGCGCTCGGCCTTATGTCTGCCGGCACGACCGGATCCTACAGCGTCATCGCGGGCTCCTTCGTCGCACCCGTGTGCGAGGAGTTCGGGTTTGACTATTCCATCTTCTCGTATTACTTCACCGCAACGCTCATTGGTTGTGCGGCAGCTCTTCCGTTTGTCGGAAAACTCATTCCCAAGGTCGTTGGCAAGGTTTGGCTCCCCGTTGTCGAGCTTATTTTGCTCGCTGCCGGCGCTGGCATGGCCTTCTACACCGAAGTCTGGATGTTCATCGCCGCTGGCGCCCTGATTGGCGTTTGCTTCGCCTTCACCACCGGCGTCGCCATGTCCGACGTTATTGACCAGTGGTTCAAAAAATCTGGTGGCCTGGCAATCGGTCTCGCTTGGGCAGTGAACTCGATTTACATGCTCATCATGAGCCCCGTCATCACCTCTGTCATCGAGGCCGCTGGCTGGAGGACTGGCTATCTGGTGCTCGCCGGTGTTTCCGCAGTGCTCATTCTCCCAGCTTCCATTCTGATCATCCGCTACAAGCCTCAGGACAAGGGCATGCTGCCCTATGGCTACGTCGAGGGCGAGACGGTCACCGAGACCGAGGAGACGACCGAGGATAGCACGCGTGGCGTTAGCTATGCGCGCGCCATTAAGTCGCCTGCCTTCTTCTTCTGCATCGGCTTCCTCTGTCTCGTTCAGCTCACTTGCTGCATGAACCAGCTCTTCCCGACGTATGCTTCCGAGGTTGGTTTTAGCCCCATGGTGGGCGGCTTCATGGTATCCGCTGCATCGCTCTTCGATCTGTTCCTCAATCCGATCGTCGGCACCACTTGCGATAGGTTCGGCAGCACGAAGGCCATTCTGGGCTGGCTCGCTGTCTCCATCCTCTCCTTTGTCATGCTCATGATGAGCAGCGGCAACTCGACGCTCAGCATCCTCGCAGCAGGCGTGAACGACGTAATGTACGTCATCGCTGGCACTGCCCTGACCGTTTTGGTTATGGATGTCTTTGGCTCCCGCGATTTCGGTCGCATCTTCGCGCTGATCTGCTCCGTGGGCTATATCGTCGGCGCCTTTGGCATGCCCGTTATGATGAAGGTCTATGAGCTTGTCGGCTCCTTCCAGGGCGTCTTCATCTTCTGCATCGCATGCAACGTTATTATCGGCCTGTTCTTGCTGCTGGCAAAAAAGACTGGTAAGAACCTCTCCTGGGACGAATAGTTCGATTCGTCTTAGACATACGCTGTAGGGCTTAACCTGCAGCCGCTTTGGGGCATCGACTAACATCGGTGCCCTTTTTCATCGAATGTGACAAAGGAGCAGCCACTTTGTCACATTGAGTGGCATGTAAATCGAGGTCTAATACTTTTCCGAGAAGTGAACGGCCATACTTGGACCTCCGAAGCATCGACATTTTTAGACGTCAAACCCGCAGGATTTGGCTGGCAAAACCGCAGGAAATTGCATCTCGAAAGTGCCGATGCTTCGGGGGCCCGTTTTCACTCGTTCACTTCTCGGGAAAAGTATTAAACCTCGTTGTATGGGGTGCGGCTGGAGGGTGGTCATCGTTCAGTAGCTACCTCTTCCTTGTGAATCGCCTGAAGCGCAAGGCATAATGCATGTGACAAAGGGACAGTCCCTTTGTCACGTTCGTTGATATGAGAGAAGAGTAGATGATTCTATCGTTGGCCCCTATGGAGGGGATTACCGGGCATGTGTTCCGTCGCGTGCATGCGGAGTGCTTCGGCGCGCTCGATTGCTATTGCACGCCGTTTTTGCCGCCGCCGCGGGTGGGAAACCGCTTTGGCGGCAAGGCGTTTAAGGAGATTGATCCTGCCAATAACCAGGGGCTCAACGTGGTGCCTCAGCTGATGTCCAAGAACGCGGACGAGTTTGTGTGGGCGGCACAGGTGCTCGCCGACATGGGCTACCGCGAGGTCAATCTCAACTTGGGTTGCCCTTCGGGAACGGTTGTCGCCAAGGGCAAGGGCTCGGGTTTCTTGCGCAATCTCGACGAGCTCGAGGCGTTCTTAAGCGATGTGTGCGAGCGGTCGCCGTTGCCGGTATCGGTAAAGACCAGGCTGGGGTTGGAACGCGATGACGAGTATGAACGTGTGCTCGATCTGTATTGCCGCATGCCGTTGGCAGAGCTGATTGTGCACCCGCGCGTACAGAAGGACCGTTATACGGGCTCGCCGCGCAAGGAGTTTTACGGCGAGACGCTGGAGCGTGCGCCGTTTCCGGTGGCCTATAACGGCGACATTTTCGATTTTGAGGATATGGACGCGCTGGCGGAGGCCTATCCCGACACGCGCCATGTAATGCTAGGGCGTGGCCTGCTCGCGAACCCCGCGCTGGCTCGCATGGTTAAGGGCGGTCCTGCTGCCACGGCAGCCGAACTGCAGCGTTTCCACGACACGCTGTTTGCGGTCTATGCAGAAGAGATTGGCGGCAATGCGGTCTTCCGCATGAAGGAGTGGTGGTTCTACGCCAAGTGCGCTTTCGCTGATCCCGCTACCGTCCACAAGATCGTACGCAAGACCAAAAAGGTCGACGAATACCGCGCTGCCGTCGAGCGCGTCTTTCGCGAGCAGCCACTCGCACCCATAGCCCGCTTCTACGGCTAGCTAGTCGTTGGGGCCGGTCTTTAACGACGAGTCATGTAAGAACGTCCCCAACGACTATGTAGCAAAAAGCTGTACACCAGCATCCAAAGATGTCGAAAAATGTCGACTTTGGATGCTGGCGTACATGTTTGGGTCCGACGGGGGAGCGGGCCTAGGCAATCAGTGCATCAAGTGTAATGAGCTCTCTGAGCCGCTCCGTGCGTGTTTGCCCATGGCGTTTGGCTTTTTCGTCAAACGCCTCAAGAATCGATTCGCCCACACGTGCTGATATAACGACGCTTGGCTCATCGGAGATCGACGGCCTTCCCAGCTTGATGGTGCGACCCTTCGGCCATTCATCTTTTTCGTATGCCTTCGCGGCTTTCTCCAACTCTCCGGGAGCAAACCCCATCATCTTTTCGAGCTGCTTAGCGTCCATAGCGCCTCCTATCGATCGGCATAATGTCGAGCACAGGTCAACGGATACTCTTTTTGTATACAGTTTTGTAGACAAAATTATAAACAGTTTATCAGGCTAATTAGCTTGTTTTGACCCGCATGTTCGATAGGAAATGAGCATTGACGGCTTCGATACTCCTTTGCTTTTCAGCTTGGAATTTGGATGCCCATTGAACTTCCGGAGGGGAGCGCTTTATTAAGCTATCGAGATTCTGGGCAGGAGCTCTCACTGGTCTTCGGTAATGGGACCAGCTTAATTCGCGACACAGTGTGTCGCGAATGGGAGTAGTCGTTAGGTGTCCTTCAATGGCTACTCATATAAGAACGTCCAAGTGCCGGATTTTGTCATTTAGTGTCGTTCTCAGCGACTATTCTGGAGGGTCGTGGTCAAAAAAGGGCAAATATGAGTACTGTTGCCATTATGGTTGCATTTATTTTGCTATAAATAGTAGCTCCTGATGAGATTTGTTCCCATTAGGAGCTACTTTTATTGAACATATGAGGAGAAATAACGTTGTCTGCGGACGAGTGGAAGGTCGCGCGCGCAGACGTGGTGTAAGAGTGTCCTGAGGTCCGTCGCTGCAAGTCCCGATGTTACTCCTTCTTGAGACCGCGCTTCTCGACTATCTCGTCCACTATCTCCCTGGCGCGCCGCCCGAGCGCGCGGCGCC
>DBFWBE010000018.1:0-70638 GCA_048485835.1 Collinsella sp. | reverse complement strand
CGGCGTACTGGTTCAACGCCTCCGGCGCCATGGCGACCGGCTGGGTGCTCGACGGCGGGACCTGGTACTACGCGACTGGCTCCGGCGCCCTCGCCTCCGGCTGGCTCAATCTAAACGGTACGTGGTACTGGCTCGACCCCTCGACGCATGCCATGACCACGGGCGTTCAAACTATCGGATCATGTGAATACATATTTAATAGTACCGGCAAGATGATGGCTAATTGCTGGTCAAACGGTGATGGGTCTTGGATGTATCATTCGTCATCCAGCGGCGCAATTGACCTTAAAGGCATCATGACCGATTCGGGAATCCAGCTGATTGACGATGACGGTAATGCCAGAACTGGTTGGATTGAGAGTCAGGGTGCTCGATATTATTGTTCTGCTAGTGGAGTAATTCTGACTGGGTGGCAGCAAATTGCTGGGTCTTGGTATTACTTTAACCCGGATGGTCGAATGGCGACCGGCTGGCTTAACGATGGCAGCAACTGGTACTGGCTGGATTCCGCTTCTGGCGCGATGAATACGGGATGGCTTTCGCTTGGGGGCACATGGTATTACCTAGATGCTGCGCGTGGGGGAGTAATGTTGAGCAATGGTTGGTATTGGATCGGCTCTACTGACTACAAGTTCAGCTCGTCTGGCGCAATGGTCGGTGCCTGGGTCGATGTTCCTTGTTATTCTCAATATCCGGAACTTCCTACTGGATGCGAGTCGGTTGCCCTAACAAATTTGCTTAACTACTATGGTTTCCGTTTGGGAAAGACGATTATTGCGGATTACTATTTGCCCAAGGGAAGCGGTGGCAACTTTGTTACCGCCTTTGATGGCAACCCAAGGCGTAGCAGCGGGGGCCTTATGGGATGTGTTGCCCCCGCAATTACCATTGCTGGCAATAATTTCCTCCGTGCTGCCGGGAGTGGCAAGCAGGCGAAGGACGTTTCTTTCTCTTCTATCGCATCAATCAAAAATAGATTGACCTGTGGACAGCCAGTAGAGATGTGGAACACCGAGTGGGGAAGCTGGCCAGGAGGGCGTTATGCTACGCGTTGGTACAACGGGCATTCCTATGGCCTGTGGGGCGGTAATCATGCCGTAGTCCTCAAAGGCTATGATGATGAGCGGGGAATCGTCTACCTCTCTGATTCGATAAACGGTAATGTTACGCGAAATGCCCAGGTGTTTTTTGGTACATGGCAGCAGATGGATAGCCAGGCCGTAGTGATTGAATAGCTTTGATGCCAAAAAGGGGAGGACTCGATGAGTCCTCCCCTTTGCTATATTTGCCGTCAATAGAGCTATGCTGTCCTTTTACGTCCAAATAGCTCGTCCCAGTTACTGGCTGCCAAAACTGTTCCGCATACAATTACTGCGCAGCAGATTACGGAAGCCATGTCGGGAATTGTCCCAAGCAAGATCAGGCCAAAGACTACAGACCACGCCGAATAGGAGATGTTCAGAGCCATTGCACGTGCTGCTCCAATAGCGGCAATGCCCTTGTAATAGAACAGATAAGAAGCCGTTCCTGCGAGCCCGGCGAGTGCAATGATCAACGTTGGCATGCTCGGGATGGCCCCTATCGTAAAGTGCCAGGCGCCGAAGAGGGGGAGAACGAGTACTCCATAAACAAGCGCACTTGCAGTTTCACGGATCTGCAAAGCAGTTTCGTCGTCAACAGCGTCATCTTTCATTCCCCATGCGCACAGTACCGCCTCAGATCCCCATCCAATAACGGCGAGCACGGCTCCTAACAATCCGAGGGGGGCATTTGCGATTTCGCTCGATCCGGCGGATAGATAGCCCATCGTCATTACGCCGCAAAGGGCAACAAGAAGGGAAAGAATCTGGCCTTTGCTCATTTTCTCCTTCAGCAGCAGGAAAGAAAGAAATGCTCCGACCGCGGGATAGAAGGCGGAGATTATTGCCGTGTAGGCAGCTCCGATGTTATTGATTGCCAAAACGTAGCCGGTCATTCCGATGGGTCCACCGAGCAGAGCGCCGGCGATGACGACCTTTCCCGAACGAGTTTTAAGCGCGGCGAGCGTGTCTTTTAGTCTGCCTCGGACTCCCATGTAGCCAAAGAGCCAGATCGCACAGAAGGCATCATGGAGAAATGAACCCGCAATGGAGGCGCATGCAAGTGCTTCCGTCGATCCGATATAGGGCGCGAGCGCCAAGCCGATTCCAAGAATTACTGTATCAAGGCCCCAAAGAAGGCCGCTAAAAAAGCCGAATTGCATCGTTACTCACCTTTCCGATAGATCTCCAGTGCCTTTTTGAGGTATTTGGCACCGTAATTAAAGTAGATATAGAGCCATTCTCCAACGAAGTCACCCTCGGCTTCTTTAAGAAGAGACCAGAGGTACCAGCACCATCCTGCAAGGGCAATGTGCGCATAGTTATGCGCAACTTCGTTGTTTGTTGCTTTGCGTCCAAAATATGCATCAAGCGCGCGGTCGACTTCATCTTCGGAGAGCTCACAGCAGACACTGCATGTTCCAAAATCGTTCGCGTAATCGCTCATGCCAGCATATTCCCAGTCAATGAGATAGTACTTGTCGTTTTCATCGATAAGGAAATTGAGGTAAAAGAAGTCATTGTGACAAAGGCATTTTGGAGCATTATCGGCCTGAACAAAGTGCTCCAATTCATCGATTTCGGCGGCCATTTCCTTGTAGCCCGGAATGTCGATGGGACCTTTTTCCAGAAGAAGCGATTCGTAGCGCTTCGCTTCGAGGTAGAAGTCAAATTCGGTTTCGACATTAGCACCGCTCTCGTGAAGTGAACGACACATCTGCATCATGCGATTCATTTGGGCAGCATCATGCGGATCGGGCTGCTTAGCGTTGGGAACAAACTTCGAAATTTTCCAACCGCGCTTTGGGTCCTCGTGAATGAACGTATCGTCAAGGCCAAGTTCCTTGGCCTTTTTAAGTGCGGCTACTTCTCCATTTCTATTGATAAGGAGTTCGGTTCCGACTCCTGGATGACGGTAGACGTACTCTCCATCATTGGTCCTAAAGTGACACGATAGGTTCGTAAGGCCTTGTTTAAGGGGATAAACATCGTGGATCTCTGATTTGGAACAGCCGAGCACTTGCTCGATGTTGTCGAATATGTCGGAGTCAACGTTTTCGATAAAATGCGGATCAAAGACGCGCAGCTCATCAAGAGAATCGAATTCGTTTATCTCGCCCTCAGGATACTTTTTGATCACCATATCGAGCTCCTTGATGTGCTCGATATACAGATCTTCCCAGAGCTTGTCCGTTGTTTCCGGCTTGTTATATTCCGCCTCAAGAATTTGCTTAAACGCAAGCGAGAAGGTTTTATCAAAGTAGACATGCCCGAGCATGTACCATGCATCGGCCCCGCCAATCGTAACGTTGGTGATTCTATCCATTGCTCCCGTTTGAATGCACCATTCTTTGGTGGCGCCTTCAGCATATTGAGCAGAATAAAATGCTTTCCAAACGTATGCCTCAAACGGATTGTTAAGAAGGTAATCATCGCTTGAGCAAATGTAGGTGTTGCCAAGACGCTCTTTTACGCACATAAGCGATGCGTGGTTGTTTTTGGATGCGTATTCGTTGTTGACGACAATCGAAACGCCAAACTTGCTTTCAAGATAGAAGAAGTATTCTTTTTTGTAGCCGACAACGACGGTGATGTTACTGATGCCCGCGTCTTGTAGCTGTCGGATTTGACGTTCGATGAGAATCTCACCACGTACCTTTAAAAGGCCTTTGGGCTTTTCATATGAAATAGGAGCAAAGCGGCTCGAAAGCCCCGCAGCCAATATCACTGCGTTTTCAACCTTATAGGGGTGAAGTGCTTCGTAACCGCTGTCAGTTAGGCTGTCCGATTCGAGAAGGCCCTCATTTGTGAGCTCTTTATTTGCTGCGTTTACTGATCCAAGTGAAAGACCAGTGCGCTCGGCAACTTCTCGCTGGCTGGCATATGGGTGCTTTAAGTATTCGTACAGAACTGTAAAGTTACGCTTGGTCAGTTCCACTGTAGGCCTCCGATTAAGGTGTTCATTACTTGGTAAAAGAATAGATTGATTGAACGCTATGTTCAATCAAATACGGTTACCTACATAGATTGAACAGAAAGTGGTGAAAATCAATCACGTAATGTGGATTAAAATAAACAATTAAGATATCTGGAAGGGTTGATTATGTATCGATTCGAAAAGAAGGCTGCACTTGTTTGCGCCACTGCGTCATTAATCGTTGCCTGCTGCTTGCCCTTGAGTGCGAATGTCGCGTTTGCACAGGACTCCGTTGAGGCTCAGAGCGTTGAGTCAAAAGCGGATTTTCCTTCTGTGGTTTCCGATGATTTGCAACCTGATATTTCTTCCGTCGTAAAAGATGGCTGGCAACGGGACGAGTCGTCTGGAGTTTGGCATTACGGAAAAAACGGTAAACACCAAACCGGCTGGCTGCAAAGCGGCGGCTATTGATATTGGCTTGATCCAGCCAGTGATGGCGCAATGCAGACAGGTTATTTCAATGTGACCATTGCTGGCGGATCGACTGCTTCGTTTTATGCGAACGACGGTAATGCTACAACGCCTTATGGCGCGCTATATCAGAACTGCTGGCTACGTAGCTCAGATGGAAACTGGTTTTATGCCAATGCTGAAGGCGATTTAGCTGCTGGTTGGCTTTACCAAAACGGCACATGGTATTACTTGGATCCTGTTTCCCATGTCATGCAGGTTGGTTTTGTCAGCCTCGGAAGTGGGAAATACTATTTAGATGCTTCTGGCGCTATGAAAACTGGCTGGATTCTCCTAGACGGGAATTGGTACTGGGCCTATTCGTCGGGTGCTCTTGCTTCATCATGGCAGTCGATAGGCGGAGCTCGTTATTATTTTGACCAGCAGACGCTGGCTATGTTCAAAGGTCGTCACGAGATCGATGGAAGTACCTACATTTTTGGCGACTATGGCCTCGTAAATGGATGGTTTAAAGATGGAGTAGATTGGTATTACTGCTCTAATGGTATTGCGGTCACTGGCTGGCAACTCGTTAACGGAACCTGGTATTATCTCGATCCGGCTTCCGTCGGCAAAATGTCTGTTGGGTATTTAGACCTTGGCAACGCAGCATATTATTTGAATTCCAATGGGGCTATGGCTATTGGTTGGGCTCAGTCCGAGGACGGCTGGTATTTTGCCTCTGAATCTGGCGCGCTCATTTCTGGCTGGTATAAAGAGGGCGCGAGTTGGTATTACCTGGACCCTGCTAGCCATCTCATGAAAACGGGCTTATTTGAGGTGGGCGGCAACGACTGTTTTGCTAACCAGAGCGGTAGGCTTGTGGTTTCAAGCTGGGTTACCGTTAATGACGGCGTTGAAAGATATGCTGATGACAATGGATACCTTTGCAAAGATGTGATCCGCGAAAACGGCACTATCCTAAAAACAGCTGGAGCTGATGGTTGGCAGGTTGCATCCGGTTGGGTCAATGTTGCAAATCAAAGGTTTTATGCTGAGCCCGGAACGGGCGCCATTCATCGTGGATGGCTGCAGATTGACGGCGATTGGTATTGGCTTGATGCCGATTCTGGTGTGATGAAAACTGGATGGGTTTTTACTGACGGTGCATGGTATTACCTAAACGCCGACGGAAAAATGGCAACTGGTTGGAAATGCCTCAATGGAACATGGTATTACCTTGACTCCAACGGCAGCATGCATGTTGGCTGGCTTAAAGATTCGGGTAAGTGGTATTGGCTAGACGGCAGCGGTGCTATGGCAACAGGCGCAAGAACCATCGACGGCGTGCGTCGAATTTTCTGGAGCGATGGCCAGTGCGACAAGGTTGGCTGGCAAAATCCTCCGCAGTATCCCCAGGTCAGCTCTTGGACTGTTCAGTTGCCTAGCTACTGCACTGGCTACTTTACCTATGTGACTCCTTCTCGCATTTCTGTCGAAGCGACGCGGGAAGATTGCGTGAATGCCTTTATTCAGCGTGCTTACGAATATATCGGTACGCAATATATTGAGCCTTGGTCTACCGCTCCTGGCGGGGCTGTTGATTGCTCTGGTTTTGTCTTGCAATGTCTTTATGCTACTGGCATGGATATGGGTGTTTACAACCCTTATAACCATCGCTGGGACCCAAGCCAAACCTACAATTCGATGAACTGGTATCGAAGCAACATCTTTATGCCCGTGAGCACGTATTCGATTCAACGTGGCGATGTGATTTATTATCGCGGGCATATCGCAATCGCACTTGGCGGCGGTATGATGATTGACTCTTGGCCTCATCAGGGTGTCGGTATTCATCCTATAAGCGCAAGGGGAAATGTTATCGGCGCAGCCCGTCCGTTTATCTAATTGATTCCTTGTAAGACAGTCGGTACCGGTTGGGGGCCTGAAATGAATGCTCGGATTGATCATCGGATTTGCTGTCATGTAATCAGCTTGATGCTATTTTCCGCCTTGCTCTCGGTTTTCGCCCCCGCGTTTTCTTGCACTGCTTATGCCGTGGAAGAGGGGGCGGATAACGATATCGTAGAGCACGACTCGACGGAAGGGTCGGGTTCTTTTGTCGGCGGCGGTTTCGCTCAAGATTCCAACGATTATGCTGGCAAAACAGCGGAAGATTCGAACCAGCAGGTTGTCGAAAGCCAAGATTCGTCGACGACGGAAAAACTATCTGGATGGCAATGGGATGGTTCGTTCTGGTATTACTATCTTGACGGCTGTCGTTTGACCGGAATGCAGAATGTTGACGGCTCGTTGTTTTATTTGGACCCCGCTCGTGACGGCGCGATGAGTTGCGGCTGGATTTTTACTGACAATAAGTGGTATTACGCGGGCCCATCAGGCGCTTTGGCAAATGGCTGGCAGCTTATCGGAGGCCAATGGTACTGGTTTGACTCCCTTGACGGCTGTTCCATGGTTACTGGGCGACGTGTTATCGATGGGCATCCTTATCTTCTTGGAACCTATGGACTGATTAATGGATGGTGTCTTGATAACGGTTTATGGTATTGGGGTAGCAATGGTGAAGTCTTAACCGGTTGGCTTCAAACTGGCAATAACTGGTATTGGCTTGATCCCGCCAATGATGGTGCTATGTCTAGGGGAATCGTTTCCGTTGGCTCATCACGTTATTATTTATCGGATTCCGGTGCAATGGCTGTTGGTTGGGCGTTTGACGGGTCGGACTGGTATTACGCTGACGGTTCCGGCGCACTTGCGTCGGGCTGGCGTTTGGTGAGCGGCGCTTGGTATTGGCTCGATGCCGCAAATGACTATAAAATGGCTACCGGGTTTTCTGCCATTGGACCCAATCGCTATCATTTTTCTTCAACGGGAGCACTGTCGCTCGGCTGGTTTATGAGCGATGGCGACTGGTATTACGCTGAGCCATCTAATGCATCGGGCATTGTAAAGACGGGCTGGCTGAAGGACGGTAGCCAATACTATTATCTTGATCCTGCCGCCGACGGTAAAATGCTGCTCGGTTATTTTTCTGTAAATGGGAAAAGCTATTATGCAAAAGCCTCAGGCGCTGTTGCTTGTCGTGAATGGGTAGATGCTCAGGACTCGTTTACGGAGGAGTCCTCTAAGGCCTTTGCGGGTTCTGATTGCTCGTTGTGCGGAACATTGCGCAACGGGAAATTATTTACTTCAAACGGCGATGGCGAATTGGTCGAAGCGCGCGGTTTCGTGACGCTTGGTGGCTGTATTTTCTATGCTGATCCGACTGATAGCTCCTTGAGCGTCGGCTGGCTGAACGTTAACGGAAAATGGTACTTCTTTGATGAGACCGCCGGCTATGCGCGATCTGGATGGCTGTACAAGGATGGCTCCTGGTTCTATTTAGATCCATCCACTTACGTTATGAAAACCGGTTGGGTTGCCGTTAACGGATCTTGGTATTACTTGAATTCATCTGGTTATATGCAAACAGGATGGCTCAATCTGGGCGGCACCTGGTATTGGCTAGACGCTGGTGGAGCTATGGCTACTGGTTGGCGCGTTGTGGACGGATCCTGGAATTACTTCATGGCTAACGGCGCGTGGGTGTCAGACTATATGGACGCTAAAGCTCAAAGTTATTCAAGCAAGACAAATTGGCTGATACTTGTCGATACGTCGCGTTGTATTACGAGCATCTACACTGGGTCATGGAATAACTGGTCCTTAAACCGTCGATATGTATGCTCGACGGGTAAAGCCAGCACACCTACGGTGATAGGGGAGTACCAAGTCTACGGAAAGGGATACTCCTTTGGGCATGGATATACTTGCTATTACTACACACAGTTCTACGGTGATTACCTATTCCATTCCTCGCCCTATTACGTCAATAGCAACCGCGTGATGGATCCCACGATGGGCATTCCGTCCTCTGCGGGATGTGTTCGTCTTGAGATTCAGAACGCAAAATGGATTTACGATAATATTCCTTATGGAACAAAGGTTGTTACCTATTGATATTGGACAAGTGTCTTTAAAGATGGGAGAAAGACACTGATTCTTAAGGGACTCTTTTCCAATTGAGGTGCTTTGATTTGGCAAGCGGTTTCATGAGAAGGCAGTCATAAACTGTATGCACTTCCGGTGCGCAGGATTTTAATTCTCTACGAGCTTCCTTTTCAGATTATTTTGAAAAGCCAACCATCTCGCTCCCTCTAAGGGGGGGCGAGATGTCGGTGTTGGTGTTAAAAATTACGGGAGCACCATTCAATTTGCCGCCATGTATTATCTAAAGGCCGAGCCTTCTCCTGTCTTTTTTGAGCGTAATAAACAACACCTTAAATCTCTAATGATTGCTTTGCTAATCTTGAAAACATGACTTTGGGAGGATTTTTGGAAATAGAAAAGGGAAATGGTACAGGCGTATGCGTACTTCTTTCAGCATATAAACCTGATCTTAAGTTTTTCGCCGCTCAACTTGATTCGATTGATGAACAAACGTTTCCGGTTACGCTTTTGGTCAGAAATGACTGCCCCGAATCGGCCTCTTTAGAG
This sequence comes from Collinsella sp., assembly GCA_048485835.1. GTDB lineage: Bacteria > Actinomycetota > Coriobacteriia > Coriobacteriales > Coriobacteriaceae > Collinsella. The sequence continues at coordinate 61,635 of DBFWBE010000018.1, read as the reverse complement.
GGGTTTATCCAAGAGCATATAAAGAAAAACGCGTATCGTTATTATCATGGCGATAAAAATCTCGGTTATGTCAAATCGTTCGAGGCACTACTCTCTTTGGCAGAAGGGGATTACGTAGTATTTTGCGATCAAGATGATATTTGGGAGCCTAACAGAGTTCAAGTTTCGCTCAACCATATGCTAGAAGAAGGCTCAATTCTTGATGTTTGCGATAGATCGGTAATCGACGAAAACGGAAACATGCTGGTAGAGAGCTACAGAAAAGCTCATCCAAATTCGCCTGAAGTAAATTGGTGCTCCGGAGAGGATATTACTATTCAGGCTGCAAGTGTATGCTACGGCATTGGTATGGCTCTCATGCTAGATGCGAGTGCTGCTAAGTCGATGATTCCCTTTCCGGAATCCACTGCACATGATTTGTGGTTGACATTGGGCTGCAGCGAACTGGGGAAGTGCAGTTTTACAACGACTCCCTTGGTTAAGTATCGTCGACATGGCGGGAATGAAACTGGATTCCTTGCGGGTGTTGCTTCAAAAGATGATTGGTATTTAACAAGAGTAAAAAACAGGGTTGATACAGCTAAGCAATTTGCCGATAGATTTCCTGATTCACCGCACCTAAAGGAAATAATGGGGTTCGCCGATGCAAGAGAGCGACGCTCCATAATTGGCTTGCTTAAATATCGACGAGCTTGCCCGTCCATTGCTAAAGCTGAAATCATTATGCGACTTGTACCGAATTGGCTGTTTCTTTTGATTTTAAATATGATTAAAGAAGCAAAATAGCTTCGTATCCGAATCGCGACTTGTTCAGAAGGGCGCTTATATTTGTGGAAGCCACAGAGAAGACTCTTTCGATTAAACACAATATGTTCTGGAATACCGTTGGCTCGTTGACGAATTTAGGCTGTCAATGGCTAATCACTATATTGGTCGTTCGACTGTCTGATGGATATAGTGCTGCTGGAATTTATTCCCTTGCTATGTCTATTTTCAACATGTTTTCTCAATTGGCCCAATACAGGATGTACACGGTACAAATTGCAGATGTTGAAAGGAAAAACTCTGCTGGTGAATACCTGACTTTTCGTTTCTTTACTACGTTTATGGCGTTTGCAATGTTGGCCGTCTATTCCATTGCGACGTGTCGTATTGATACGGTGCCTGCTGTTCTTTTGTATGCTCTCTATAAAACCGCCGGCTTAGTTATTGATGTCATGCATGCCAATGATCAGGTTGGCCATAGAATGGACTATATTGGGAAATCCCTCATAATGCAGGGCATTGGTTCTCTCCTTTCGTTCATTGTTGTCTTTGGGCTGTTAAATAGCCTCGAAGGTGCATTGTTGCTAATGACGGTAGTGACTATAGGTATCGGTGTTATTTACGATTATCCGAGATCAAATCGAATCTCTGCAATCAAGCTTGGAATTACCCAATCGAAGGTCAGAGCTTTCCTATGTGGCTGTTTGCCCATCGTTCTGGGCGGCATTGCTGCTTCTGCGGCACCGAATATTCCAAGGCAGTATTTATCTTATACATTCGGAGATTCTGCTCTAGGCATTTATGCATCAGTTGCTGCTCCCGTGGCAATTATCCAAATGGGTGCGACGTATATCTATAATCCTTTATTAGGTTATTTAGTAGAGCGTTACTATTCTAGGGAAAAGTCCTTTTTTACGCTTATAGGTAAAATACTTGCCGGTATTTTATTTGTCGGCGTCATATCAGCAGTTGCCCTTTTCTTTTTCGGCAAATTATTGCTGTCTTTGTTTTATGGCGCTGGAATAGCCAAACATTCTGATCTCCTTCAGCCTATGTTGGCTTGTGCCTTTTTGACTGGCATTGCTTGGTTTGTCAACGATTTGCTGGTTTCTCTTGATAATTACCGAGGGGTATTTGTTGGCAGCATATTGTCCTTAATCAGTGCTGTTGCTGTCATGGCTCCCGCGCAAGTGTTGTTTGGCTTAAATGGCCCTACTGTAACGGCGCTTATATCCAATGCTATTTGCCTTATTTATCAGTCTTTTGTTTTGGGGAAACAGACGCAAGAATGGTTTGGGGAAAAGAGATAGGCCGATGATGTCTAAAGCTCACGCGCTATTAAAGCTTCAAAACACTGAATTGGATATCCTTCAGGTTGTCGCTGCATTCTGCTCTAAGCACGGCATCAGGTGGTGGCTTGATGGCGGAACATGTTTAGGAGCAATGCGTCATAGGGGGTTTATCCCTTGGGATGATGATATAGATATCGGAATGATGCGTTCAGACTATGACCGCTTTTGCTCTTTAGCCGAGGATGGTTTACCGGAAGGATATTCGCTCCATACATCGCGGAATACTATTGGCTATGCTGCGATGTTTGCTAAGGTATATCGCGATGGAACTCGCTTCGAGAATCAGGAGGCTCGAGAGGCTTCCAGTTCGATGGGCATTTTTGTCGACATCTTTCCATATGACCAGCTCTATACAGATAAACGCCTTCGTGCAAAACAAGTCCGAACTGCATCAATTGCACAGAAAAGAGCTTATTTATATCACTCTTCTTCCATTGTTGTCCCTCATAAAGGGTTCCTTGGACAACTCGAGCAAATTGGTTGTTCTGCTATACACGTAGTGGAACGACTGGTTTCTCGAGGCGCATGCTCTTACCAGGATTTGTTCGACTCCTGTATTGCCGACTCAAATACGGGTGAGGTCTCTGATTATTGTCTGACGTTAAGCTGGCCGAATATGGCGCCAGTGCCTATTTCAGAGATTTTCCCTCTGAGCAGTGCGGTTTTCGAAGGCAGTGAATTCCCCGTTCCTCGTATGACGGATAAATATCTTACAACGATGTATGGCGAATGGAAGAAAATTCCGGAGCCGGAAAATCGACATACCCATCTTCCTCTTCTGCTTGACTTTGGGGATGGTGAAGTCTGGACTGCGCAGAATTAAGGATATGAAATCTTTACCAGATGAGGTTATGTAATGAGTTCTTCTATTTGTATTTTCACCCACCATTATCACCCGCAACTTAGCGGAATTGGTAATTTTGTCGATGGTCTCGCTCATGCCCTAGCTGCCCGCGGCGACAGGGTGGTTATCGTTACTAATGATTCAATGCGCGTAGGAGCTGGTCATTCAGTCGAAAACGGTCTCGAGATAATTCGGCTTCCATGTATTTCATTGCTTGATGGAAGGCTTCCTCTTCCCAAAAAAACCAGCGATTATTACCGGCTCCTGCAAAGCCTTGATGATTATGAGTGGGACGGCGTACTTATAAACACGAGACTTTTTCCTCTCTCAATCGAAGGGCTGAATTTTGCCGCGAATCATAACATCAAGGCCGTCGTTCTCGACCACGGTTCAGCGTATCTTTCTTTCAATCAGCCGTTCCTTGATTTTTTTGTGCGCCGATATGAGGATTGGATTACGGATCGTGTAAAGTCGTTTAAACCTGATTTCTATGGGATTTCATCTAAAAGCGTTGAATGGCTCCAACACTTTAATATCGCTGCAAAGGGCGTAATATCAAACTCAATCAATGCCTCATTCTATAGGAGTATTTCTTCGGGGAGAGATTTTCGATCTGAATTAGGTATCCCTCAGTCATCCTTGGTTGTAGCTTTTGTCGGGCGGCTTATTCCTGAAAAGGGAATTAATTCAATTATTGAGGCGGCTCGCGCAAAAGATATTACCAAGCGTGATATTTGCTTTGTTCTCGCAGGGGATGGTCCACTTGCTAATGAGGTCAAGGAAGCCTGTTCGTCTGACCTGTTTTGGCTTGGGAGATGTAACACAGAGGACATTTCCTCCTTACTTCAGCAAGCAGATGTGCTTTGTCTTCCAACTCGTTCCGAAGGCTTTTCAACGGTACTTCTTGAGGCTTCAGCCTGCGGAACGCCTGCTGTTGTAACAGATGTGGGAGGCGCGCGCGAGCTTATTCCAGATGATAGCTACGGCACGATAATTCAGTCCATGTCATCTGATGAGGTGGTTTTAGCATTATGCAGGCTATTTGATGATCGAAGGCTTCTTTCCCTTCAGTCTCGAAACTCTAGGGCTCTTGTTGAAAATCGATATAGCTGGGACGCCACTGCTATAGATGTCGAGAAGGCGTTTTGTATTCGCTAAGTGATACTTGGCTGGCTTTTACTTAGCTTTTGAGTGAAGTTGGATCTAAGACCCGAATTTGTTATTGTCGTCTTACCCTATTCGATTTTGTCTTTAGTTGGAGATGCACGTTTTGAATAATCCTGCAATTAAGAAAAGCGAGTACGCGCTTGCCATCTTTGGGCTGGGACTTCTTTTGTTAGCTGTCGCGACATCGTTGCACTATAAGAATTTAAATCTTTTCATTCTTGAACTCTTTTGCGATGTCGTTGCTGTTGCGTGCTTATATTTGCAACCGAAATCACAGTCGAGCGGTGGCGCTATTCGTCAGATAACCGCCCTCGTCGCGTCCAGCATCCTCAGCAGCTTTCTGCTAGTTTTCATCATATTGGCTGGCGCGAAGACGTTTGGCCCCTTCGATCTTGGTGCATGGAATATCGCAGGTCTTGTTATATGCTTTCATTTAGTTTTAGCGTTCCAGGGCATTGAGCTTTGTTATGGCCTGGTGAAGAGCTTCGTAACCTCGGTTAAGAAAACTGATGCTAAGAAGTGTTTCTTTTTTTTGGCGGTTTTTGTTGGCTTTGCTGTTTTAATCGCTTTTATTGGCATTCCGCTCGAAAAGTCAAAGACGGTGTTGTTCGCGTCTGCTTTGCCCATTACGGTTTTGATCGGGTTGATTGCTATTAATGGGGGCATTTCTTATCTGAAGCCCGAACTGTTCGCTTTCGCATGCATTGTCTCAATTGGTCTATCCGTAATTATTTGCTTCCCTGTTACAAATTTTCTGACATGGGATGATGAGGTCCACTATGGAAATGCAAACAGTTTTTCCTACCTCACAAATGCTGAAATAACAAATTCTGACCGAATGATAGTCGAGCAGTTTTATATGGGGAATGGCTTTAGTTTGGATGCATCTTTGGGTAAGTATCCAATAGATGAAACAAGAGAGTTTAACCGTGGCTCTGTTGAACAATTAGTCAGAGAGACTGATAAAAATGATATAGCTGAAGGTATCGATCGTTTTAATTCTTTTGATAGTGTGGCTCTTTCTAAAATCGCTTACATTCCTTCATCTATCGGCCTTTGTTTGGGTCGCTTGCTTCATCTCCCATTTTCTATCAAATTTGCATTGGGAAAAATATTCAATTTACTTGCGTATGCAGTTATCTGTGGAATCGCAATTCGTATAGCCCCTTGCAGAAAATGTCTTTTCACTTGTATTGCGTTGTTCCCGTCTGCTGTGTTAATGGCAGCCAGTTACTCGTATGATCCCTGTGTGATATCGTTCAGTTTGCTAGGAACAGCTCTTTTGTTGAAGATGCTTGTTTCTGAAGAGGATATTTCTGCAAAAACGTTCTTCGGATTTCTACTATCTTTTGCAGTCGGATTTGCAGCTAAAGCGATTTATTTTCCATTATTCGGACTTGCGCTTTTAATTCCTGCAAATAAATATACTTCGAGCAAGCAAAGACGTATCTTGATTGGAACCGCGATATTCGTTTGCGCCATAATGATTTTATCTTTCTTGACGCCATACTTCTCTTCTGTCGTAAATAACATTTCTGATGCGCGTGGTGGCACCGAAGTCTCTACGGCTGGTCAAACGACGGGAGTGCTTGCAAATCCGGTTGGAACTATAGCTGTAATCTCGAATTTCGTTTTTGGATCGATGCTGACCCCGGCGTTTCTCAATTCAATATCAACGAATATGGCCTATCTTGGGGACGTCTCCAATCTGTTCCCATGGCTTTCATATCTCCCCATCATGTTGTTTGAAGCTATTTGCATTATTGATAATGAAAAAGTTACTAAAATTAAGCTTAGCCGTTGCGGAATTGTTTGGTCTCTATTCTTGGTTCTTGCTACTTGCTACCTAGTTGCTTTGGCTCTATACATCGCTTTTACAGGAGTCGGAAGCCAGACAGTTGCGGGTGTTCAGGCGCGATATCTCATACCTTTGATAATACCTTTTGCCTGTCTATTCCTCAGGTTCCCTATTTACTGCGATGAGGAGGTGAAGGCTAAATTTACAGCCTTTATGCTCGGGGCTCCATTTGCGCTGCTGTATTTTGTGATGTTCGAGCTTCTGTATATCCGTTTTTTCTAAATTAGCGATATAGGTCATGGTTATAGTAGGAGTGGGCAATTAGTTGGATTCGATTGGATCGAATGGGACGGCGTTGAGGGTTCGCTCAGGACATGCGCCCCGTATTTGAGGCAGAACTGCAAGGGGTCCTTTTCCTGCGGTGATGGATGGGGACTCCATGTGTGCCCTAGTTGAGCAAGCTAAATATCTAAGCTTGAGATGTAACTTCCTAATGGTTAGACAGGATACAGTAAACTTAAGTCTGAGTTAAGCTATGCGTTGGACTGTAAGAGTCGCAAATTCTTTGGGCGTCGCTAAGAGCCAACTGTTTTTGGAATGGATGAATCTCGATTGTCTTTTACTTCAACGACATGTTCAAAAGGACATCTGCGTGTTCTCGTAATAATTCCTGCCTATAACGAACAGGAGTGCATTCTCAATACCGTTGCAGCTATAAAAGCTGCGGGTTATGACTATGTCGTAATCAACGACGGCTCACAAGATACAACGCTTGAGCTTTGTCGAGAGCATGGTATCAACATATTGGATCTGCCGCAGAACCTTGGTATCGGTGGAGCGGTCCAAGCGGGCCATAAATATGCCCAGAGATTTGGCTATGATATCGACATTCAGGTTGACGGCGATGGCCAACATGATCCTTCTTATATTCCTGAGCTTGTAAAGCTGATTGAGAGCGGTGCGAGTTTGGCGATAGGCTCTCGATTTCTGGTTGAGACTGATGGTTTTCAATCAACTTTTATGCGTCGTGTTGGAATCAGGTGGCTTTCATTTTTGCTCGAGTTGCTTACGGGTAAGGTGGTCACCGATCCCACTTCTGGCTTTAGGGCCTGCAATAAAGATGCTATCGACCTGTTCTGCAAGAGTTATCCTGATGACTACCCGGAGCCAGAGTCGATTGCTTTGGCTATGAAGCTTGGTCTTCCCGTTATGGAAGCGCCTGTAAAGATGAATGAGCGCCAAGGTGGACGTTCATCTATCGGGGGCTTCTCTTCCGTCTACTATATGGTCAAGGTTACGTTAGCCATTGTCCTTGTGTGCTGGGTTCATAGGGGAGACAAATAATGAATCTTATTTTGAGGATTGGTGCGGCCCTCTTTTTCGGCGGATTCCTCGTCTATGTTTTACGTCTCGTGTCCAACGGAAAGATGCTTCTTAAGTACTCTTTGCTGTGGATTTTGATGTGTATGGCGGCCTTGATCTGTGATTTATGTCCTCAGATTATTTATAGTTGCTCAACAGCTATTGGGTTTGTCAACCCGGCCAATTTCCTTTTTTTGGGTGCAATCGTGCTGTTGCTTGCAATCTCTCTGTCTCTTAGCGTTGCCGCGAGTCGTCATGTTTTGGCGATCAAAAACCTTACTCATAGGATTGCCCTGCTCGAAAAAGAGCTTGAGAAAAGGTCTGATCATGAATGAGCTCAATACATGGTTTGATTCAGTTCCTTCGGCTATCCCTCATTAGGGCTCCTAAGTTTGTGCACCATTGATCGCGCTCGACTGCTGGTTGTGGATTGTCTAACAAATAGACAATCCCTATGTTGAGTGTCTTATCGTTTTATCTGGTGCAACGTATCAAGCGAGTTGTCTTGCATATTAATTAATTTGGGAACTGCATCTCTGGGTCGACTGCATCTGGATATTCAAAGGTTAATTTGATTTGGCGAGAAGTGAAAAATGATGAAAAATCGACATCTGAGTTTAATCAGCGTGGTTTGTCTAACATCTATTTGTTTCATCTCTCTTTTATGGCCCGCAATCGCATTTTCATTAACTGAAGATTGCGTGGCTGAAGGCACTGATGGCTCTTTGGTTCAATCGGGTCAGGAAGCATTTGGGACATCAGGTAGCGATCGTTTGACTTTGGATTCCGATAATTTCAAAGCATCTATCGATTCGTCGATATATGAATATACTGGCGATGTGATTACTCCTGATGTCTCTGTTTTGACTGCCAGCGGTTCTGTGCTAGCAAGCGGAATCGATTATGAAGTCACGTATTCAGATAATGTTGCCCCTGGCTGCGCCACTATAAGAGTGAATGGGCTAGGGAATTACGCCGGCGTTACCTCTCAACTGTCGTTCCAGATCGTTCGTTCCTCTGATAATAACATCGCTCTTCCTGGTTCTTGGGCCTACCAAAACGGTAAATGGTGGTGGAGATATGAGGCTGGTGGTTGGCCGTCAAACTGTTTTCTGTCCATTAGAGGGGCGGAGTATTATTTTGATTCCGAAGGTTATGCAACTACTGGCTGGAAATACTTGAACGATGGCTGGCATTTATTTTCTAACTCCTGTGCACATTTGAAGGGATGGGCTGCCACCGGTGGGCGCTGGTTCTACCTTGACGAGACATCGGGTTCAATGAAGACCGGCTGGGTTTTAATTGATGATAGCTGGTACTATTTGGACAGTTCGGGCGCTATGCAGACCGGGTGGTTACTCCTTGGCAATACTTGGTACTGGCTTGAGCCTTCTGGATTAATGGCTACGGGCTTTAGGCTTGTTAACGGCTCTTTGTATCATTTTTCCGAATCCGGTTCTATGAGCTCCGGTTGGTTTATTAACGATGGGGCATGGTATTGCTCCAACGCATCGGGAGAGATTCGTACCGGGTGGTTTTACAATGGTTCTAGCTGGTATTTGCTAGACCCCAATAATAATGGCGCCATGCTGGAAGGATTTCAAACTGTAAATGGCTCCATTTATTATTTGGATCCGGATAGCGGCGGTGCATTAAAGTGCAACACTTGGGTCTTCTCACAAGATGAAAACGTATATTATGCGTGCAGCAGTGGTGCGATTGTGCTTTCGGGCGTCAAGGACGGCGCGGGCGGAATTAAGCTCAGAGATCCCGAGGGAAAGCCTGTCGCTGGCTGGTATTGGTCCTCAGCTGCACAGGTGTGGTTTTACACAGACTCAGATGGGGTTCTGCAGCGCGGTTGGCGATTCATTGACGGTAGGTGGTATCACCTCGACAACGAATCCGGAGCCATGAATACTGACTGGTTCCTCGATGATGATGGAACGTGGTACTACCTTATGTCTTCTGGACAAATGGTAAATGGCTGGAACAGAATTGGAGACTCCGAGTATTTCTTTAATGCCTCAGGTGCTTGGGTGGAGCCTGAGCACTCCGCGCGCGCCTCCTTGCAGTCCCAGATCGTTAATCGTTGCCATAGCGTTCCTTCTCCTGGGGCGGGACTGTGCTCGGAGTGGGTTAGCCATGTGTTTTACCCCGTGCTGGGGTCATATCCCAACGGCGACGCATGCGACATGTTCTGGAATTGGTGTTACAGCCGAGATATATCTCAGCTTAAAGTTGGAATGATCGTTGCGGTCCCTACGCATACTCATACAAGTGCTGGTGCCCGCTGGGGCCATATTGCTATTTATATCGGAAACGGTATGGTTATGGATAACATCGGTTACATCAGGACAACATCACTTGCTTGGTGGCTGAACTACTACCACACTACCGCTATACCACAGTGGGGCTGGGTTTTAAATACGCCTTTGGAATGATGCGGATTCTGGCCAGCATGCGGAATCAACGCCTGCTTGTGTATCGAATCATAAACGCTTCTTAACTGTATATCATGTATGGAATGCAATTATTCATAGTAAGGGAATCGAGGGTTGACCCTCGATTCCCTTATCTATTAGTCGCATTTTAATAAGGCTAAAATTAGAAAGCGCAGAATTAAGCTAACACTTTATAAATGATAGTAGCGATTTCCGGGTTCTCCCACGCTGAAATTTGGGTTAATGTACGGATCGCCTTCGACATAGTATTTTGCCCAGCGATAATTCATGTATGCGACCTCTTTGTGGAAGCGAATCTGCTTCTCCGTATTGTTTTCAACGCCTCTAGAAATCGACTCGTAGTGATAGAGCTCGACTTCGGGTGTGTATACGATCAGGTCGTTGATCTCGCGTAGCTTTAAGCAAAAGTCAACGTCATTAAATGCAACTTGAAGCTCTTCCGTGAAACCTCCGACTTTCTCATATTCGCTACGCTTGGTCATTATGCAAGCTGCAGTGACGGCGCTGAAGTCTTGTTGCGCATCGTTGAGTGCAAAGTAGCCCCAGTTATCCTTTGGCATGCTTTGGCAAAGATGTCCAGCCACGCCGCCAGTGACGCATAAGCCCGCGTGCTGAATGGTGTTGTCGGGATAGTAGAGTTTTGCACCAACTGCGCCAACATCCTCACGTGCACAGATGCCAAGCATTATCTCAATCCAATTGGGCGTAATTACCTCAGTATCGTTATTCAATAGCAAGAGATAGTCGCCCTTGGCGTGAGCAACGCCAAAGTTCATGAGTTTGGAGAAATTGAATTCGTGTTCCCAAGTTACAAGACGAACGATGTCAGGATATTTTGCTTGCAACTTATCGTAATAATCGAACGTCGCCTTTTCTGTGCTGTTGTTTTCGATTATGACAAGCTCGTAATTATCGTACGTTGATTTCTCAACAATTGACGTAATGCAGTTGTCCAGAATGTCGGCGTGGTCTTTAGTTGGAATGATAATTGACACGAGTGGATGGGAATCTGGCACAGCGTAGGTTACTTTATATGTAAAGGGACGACGCGCTTGTTCGACCTTCGCATTGAGCCCAAGCCTGTCCAAATGACTCTGGACCGCTTTGATACCTGCGATAGTGGCATACGGCTTGCTATCGGCATTTGCTGCGGTGGAGGTCTCGCTTAGGCGCCAGTGATATAGAACCTTTGGAACATGATGAACTTTCCTTGCCTTTTCCACGGCGCGGAGAGTCAGATTATGATCCTGCGCTCCATCGAACTCTTTCGTGTTCGGTTCTAGAGTGTCAAGCAGAGACTTACGGATGGTAAGCATATGGCAGATATAGTTATTGTTTCTGAGCAGATCGATATTGAAATCCGGCTTAAAGAACGGCTGCGCTAGCTTTCCATCAGGCATGAGTTTATCTTCATCACAATATAGAAGATCGACGTCATCATTGTTTTCAATTGCCTCGGCATATGAGAACAACAAGTCCGGTTCAAGAATATCGTCATGGTCAAAGAAGCTAACGAAATCACCCGAAGCGATGGCAACGCCGGCGTTTGTATTTTCGGAAATGCCCTTATTCTCGGTAAGGTTAATTGATTTAATTCTGTTGTCGTGGGCCGTCTCCTGCTCAACGTGAACCTTTAGTTCCTGATTGTCAGGACTTGCATTAACTAGGATGAGCTCCCAGTTTGCATAAGACTGGTTTTTTACGGATTCGGTCATATCGTTAAAGAACGAAATGGGTGTGTTGTATAGAGGGACAATAATGCTGAACTTCGGAGCACTGTTGAAGACGATTTTTCTCTGCTTCTCCAGAGCGCCGATGGTTGCCTTATGCTCCGTGAACCATTCGGGGTATTCAGGGTCAAACTGCGCATGGGTAAAGAGAAAGTTGGTCTCCTCAAGAAGCAAGCCTAACTTATCGGGTGTTAAGCAGTCAAATGCACTGAATGATGGGTGATTTTGATCGTCAATAACAAAGTAGTAACGATCGAACGCCTTTGGCATTCGAATTGAGAGCTGCGTTTCAAGCTGCTTTTTCTCAGACGTAAATCCAACGCTTGTTACATTCGAACCGAAATTGACGATGCTCAAATTAACTTCATTAAGGGTTCGATCGAAACAACGAAGTTTGATTTGCGAGTCGCTACGATAAGGAGTTCTCACCGTGCACCTAAGGATATAGTCGCTTGAATCTTCGATGCACTGCCAGAAATCAATCGTTGCCATGTCAAACTCTGAAACGTCATCGTAGTTTCGGAGTTTGCTGCACATGTCAGGTTTAATTTTGTAGTTAAGGCGAGACTCCCATTTGATGTTCTTGCAATTGAGCGAAAGGGAGTCGCTGCTCAGGGTACGACCGTCTTGGCCGATTTCGCAAAACTCAATTTTGATGGTGCGGGCATCGGGATCGGGGAGTACAAGGACGTATGAGTTCGAGTCACAACCATTGTCCCGGAATTTTAGGAGGGATAAAGGTAAGCAGCGGTTGTCGTTTGTAGCCGCTTGGGCTGTTACGCTGGAGCCTTTATGGATGCCTTCAATCTTAAGCTGCTGGTAGATTTTCCAGTTTCCTCTGCATACTCCGGTTGTTTCGACTCGCATTGTTTGCCTTTCGTTTGTTGGACACTGCTCATTGTACTTTTTCATTTGTTGCCTCGCTAGAAATGCAGAAAGAGTTGCGTGTTTCTGCTGTCCGATTTAAATAAGAAGACGGGGAGGTTGCTGCCGGTGCGTATAATTTAATTAACTATGCATCTGTAATCAGCAGCTTTTGCTCAACGATTGTCAACTGAGAGGAATTCTATGAAAGGCATCATCCTCGCCGGCGGGTCCGGCACCCGCCTGTACCCGCTCACGCTCGTGACCTCCAAGCAGCTGCTGCCGGTCTACGACAAGCCCATGATCTACTACCCGCTGTCCACCCTCATGCTGGCGGGCATCCGGGACATCCTGGTCATCTCCACGCCGACCGACCTCCCCAACTTCGAGCGCCTGCTCGGGGACGGCTCGCGCTACGGCGTGAACCTCTCCTACGCCGAGCAGCCCTCGCCGGACGGCCTGGCGCAGGCCTTCACCATCGGCGAGGACTTCATCGACGGCGAGCCGTGCGCGCTGGTGCTCGGCGACAACATCTTCTACGGCAACGGCCTGTCCCGCCACCTGACGCGCGCCGTCCAGAACGCCGAGTCGGGCCGCGCCACGGTCTTCGGCTACCACGTGGACGACCCCGAGCGCTTCGGCGTCGTGGAGTTCGACGGCGAGGGGAGGGCCGTCTCCATCGAGGAGAAGCCCTCAGAGCCCAAGAGCTCCTACGCCGTCACCGGCCTGTACTTCTACCCCGGCGACGTCGCCGCCAAGGCGCATAGGGTGGAGCCCTCCGCGCGCGGCGAGCTGGAGATCACCGACCTCAACCGGATGTACCTGGAGGAGGGGACGCTGTCCGTGGTCACCCTCGGCCGCGGCTACGCGTGGCTGGACACCGGCACCATGGAGAGCCTGCACGAGGCCGCGGAGTTCGTCCGCGCCGTGGAGCACTCCCAGGACCTGCCCGTGTCCGTCCCCGAGGAGATCGCCTGGGAGAACGGCTGGATCACCACCGCCGAGCTGGAGGAGGCCGCCAAGGCCTACGGCAAGTCGGTCTACGGGCAGCACCTGAAGAAGGTCGCCGCCGGCGAGATCGTCAACAGCCCGCGCGAGTACTAGCGCCGCCTTGCTTTCTTTTAGGGGTCACCGTTTATCTGGTGGCCCCTTTCGTTATGATTACGTTGACCGCAAAGACAATATGATTGGGAGTGGATGTGTTAAGCGTCTACTTTGGCGATATGCCAGAAGCGATTTACAACACAGCGACCTATTTCAAAAACTCTTACCGGTCTTCGTGGATCACGGACCCCTATGCGGTCTCGATTATTAAAGATGTCGATCGATCGGATGTTGTCTCCGAAAACGTCATTGAAAGCCCCGTGCTTGGGTCTATTTCGCCACTTCAGCTATCCCGCGGCGTGAAAACGTTGCTGCTCATGAAGTTTGATCGAAAGCACATTTTTAATGCTTCGACCTGTGGCGATAACTGCGCCAAGTGGATTCTCGACATGGCGAAAGACCGCAAGCTTGTTATCAACCTCTATCACGTGATGGACTTTGGTCGCGAGGATTTTAAAATCAAAGTCGTGAACAGTGGCAATATCGCTCATAACTTGGGTGAGTTAATCCACGAGTCGATTCCGTATCTGTAGGTGCTGCTCGATTATGGAAGCTATATTAAGGCGAGACGGATTGTCTCTCGAGCTCCTTTCCTCGCTATCCTATAAAAGTGAGCTGGGCATTTCGCTAAAGAAGAATCTTCACTATTTCAATCGTGATGAGCTGCTGGATGAATTGAATCGTGTTCGTAAATGGTATACATCCCTGGGCGTTCTTGCTGACCTGCCCGTCGACTATCGAATTAAAAGTGCTCAGTCGATTTCATTTAAATATGATCGCTATTACCCCGATCACCAAGTTCGAAAAGTATTTAATGACCTGCTTGGCTTTCGCTCGATGGTTGATTCCTACGATGACATTCTCGGGGCCGAGGAGGCATGCCTAAAGGTCGTTGATTTGTCTTGTGGCAAGTCTGTCGACGATGGCTACAGGGGTGTTCACGTGTATTTCACCCGCAAGCCTGGGTACTACCCAGTGGAGATTCAGTACAATACGTATTACGATAGGCAGATTAATAATTGGCTTCATAAGCATGTCTATAAACATTTCGATAATCCCGATATTGGATTCGAGCTTCGTTTGGCATACGAAAGAGGCTATATCCATAGTGAGGATGATTTTGTTAGGAGGTTAGACGATGTGTTATCTGGTTGCTAAGTGGTTTTCGAAAGAGGGCTCGCTTGCGCTAAGTGCAAAGCCAGGACAGGATCTGGTTGACTTCATTGATAAGGTTGAGGCACGGTTCGGTTCCTCCGATCTCCAGTTGGTTACAATTAGTCGTCCCTCTGCATACGGTGAATATGAGCCTTATGAGTTTGTTGACTCTGAAGATGAATTAATCGATAAGCTGGAAAAGCAATTTGCTGCGTAAACATGTAATGAGGAGTTTCATGTCTGAGATCTTCGAACCCAAGAACATCATCGTCACGGGCGGCTGCGGCTTCATCGGCAGCAACTTCGTCCACTACGTGGTGGACAACCACCCCGGGGTGCACGTCACCGTCCTGGACAAGCTGACCTACGCCGGCAACCCCGAGAACATCGCCGGGCTGCCCTCCGACCGCGTGGAGCTCGTCGTGGGCGACATCTGCGACGCCGGGCTGCTGGACAGGCTGGTCCCCGGTCACGACGCGATCGTGCATTACGCCGCCGAGAGCCACAACGACAACTCCATCGCCGACCCCGAGCCGTTCCTGCGCACCAACGTGGAGGGCACCTTCCGACTTTTGGAGGCCGTCCGCAAATACGGCGTCCGCTACCACCACGTCTCCACCGACGAGGTCTACGGCGACCTCGCGCTCGACGACCCCGCCAAGTTCACCGAGGAGACTCCGTACCATCCGAGCAGCCCGTACTCGAGCACCAAGGCGTCCTCCGACATGCTCGTGCGCGCCTGGACCCGAACCTACGGGCTTCGCACCACTATCTCCAACTGCTCCAACAACTACGGCCCCTACCAGCACGTGGAGAAGTTCATCCCCAGGCAGATCACCAACATCGTCGACGGCGTGCGCCCCAAGCTCTACGGCCGCGGCGAGAACGTCCGCGACTGGATCCACACCGAGGACCACTCCTCGGCCGTCTGGGACATCCTCACGAAGGGCCGCATGGGGGAGACCTACCTCATCGGCGCCAATGGGGAGAAGGACAACATCACGGTCCTGCGCATGATCCTCGAGGCGATGGGAAAGGACCCCGAGGACTTCGACTGGGTCGCCGACCGCCCCGGCCACGACCGCCGCTACGCCATCGACTCCACCAAGCTCCAGCGCGAGCTCGGCTGGAGGCCGGCCCACACCGACTTCGCCGAGGGGCTCAAGGCCACCATCGACTGGTACGTGGCCAACGAGTCTTGGTGGCGCCCCGCCAAGGAGGCCACCGAGGCGCGCTACCGCGCCCAGGGGCAGTAAGGAGGGGGGAGAGACATGGCAGACATCGCATTCGAGAAGGGCCTCTCCGTCGCCGAGACCGGCATCGGGGGCCTGAAGGTCGTCGACCTCGCCGTCCACGGCGACTCGCGCGGCTGGTTCAAGGAGAACTGGCAGCGCGCCAAGATGTGCGCGCTCGGGATCCCCGACTTCCGCATCGTCCAGAACAACATCTCCTACAACGACAGCCGCGGCGTCACCCGCGGCATCCACGCCGAGCCCTGGGACAAGTTCATCTCCGTGGCGCGCGGCTCGGTCTTCGGCGCCTGGGTGGACCTGCGCGAGGGCAGCGAGACCTTCGGCAAGGTTTACACCTGCACGCTCGACCCGTCCAAGGCCATCTACGTGCCGCGCGGCGTGGGCAACTCCTTCCAGGCCCTGGAGGACGGCACCGCCTACACCTACCTGGTGGACGCCCACTGGTCCCTCGAGCTGAAGAAGACCTACACCTTCGTGAACCTCGCCGACCCCGAGCTCGCCATCGAGTGGCCGATCCCGCTCGCCGAGGCCACCGTATCCGAGGCCGACCTCAACCACCCGATGCTCGCCGACGTCGTGCCCATGGCGCCCAGGCGCACGCTCGTCACCGGCTGCAACGGCCAGCTGGGCCACGCGGTCCGCAGGCTCGCCGAGGAGCGCGGCGTCGCCAAGGACTTCGACTTCTGCGACATCGACACCTTCGACATGTCCGACCCCGAGGCCTATGCGCAGTACGACTGGTCGCTCTACGGCACGGTCATCAACTGCGGCGCCTACACCGCCGTGGACAGGGCCGAGACCCCCGAGGGCCGCGCCATCGCCTGGAAGGCCAACGCCACCGGCCCCGCCCTTCTCGCCCGCACCTGCGCCGAGCACGGCATCACGCTCGTCCACGTGTCCTCCGACTACGTCTTCGACGGCACGGCCGAGGTCCACACCGAGGACGAGCCCTTTAGCCCGCTGTCCGTCTACGGCCAGACAAAGGCCGCCGGCGACATCGCCGTGGCGGGGTGTCCGCGCCACTACATCATGCGCTCCAGCTGGGTCATCGGCGAGGGCCACAACTTCGTCAAGACGATGAAGGGCCTGTCCGACCGCGTCGCCGACCCCGAGGACAAGCTGGACAAGGTCACCGTGGTCGATGACCAGCTGGGCCGCCTGACCTTCACGCGCGACATGGCCGCGGCCATCTTCCACGTGCTGGGGACGCACGCCCCCTGCGGCACCTATAACTGCACCGGCTCCGGCGCCGTGAGGAGCTGGGCCGACATCGCCCGCGCCGTCTTCGAGGCCGCCAACGGCAACGGCGACAGGGTCGCGCCGGTATCGACCGCCGACTACTACGCCGGCGCCGAGGGACCCATCGCCCCGCGCCCGGTCCACTCCGCGCTCGACCTGTCCAGGCTCGAGGCTGCCGGCTTCCACATGCCCGACTGGGAGGAAGAGCTGGGGGAGTACATCAAGACGCTCTAGGCGCTATTAACTTTTCGAGAGTAAAAGCCGCCGTTCTTTAACGGCGGCTTTTCTTGTTGGTGGCTATCTGCGCAGTGTTGCCAATAGTATTTTGCGGAAGATCTACCTCTCGCTTGGCTTGGAAGTAGGGTGGCCGGGCTGGTCGTCGTAGGCGTATTTGCTGTACACGTTGACCTCCCACTGCTTTTTTTCGACCTTTGCTACAGAATCTAGGATGAAGCCGGTCGCAAGGCTCAGGCCGCACAGGAACATAAACGAGGCGGCGAGCATAGCGGTGGGGAAGCGCGGGACGAGGCCGGTCTGGAAATATTCGACAACGATGGGCATGCCCAGGGCGAGGCCGAATACCGCGAACAGAAGCGCTACGAGGCTGAAGAACTTCAGCGGGCGGTAGTCCTTGAACAGCGTGCCGATCATCGCAACGACTTTAATGCCGTCGCTCACTGTGTTGAGTTTGGACTCGGAACCCTCGGGACGGTCGCGGTACTCGATGGGCACATCTTTGATGCGCCAGCGGTGGTCGACGGCGTGGATCGAGAGCTCGGTTTCGATCTGAAAGCCCTCGGAAAGCACTGGGAAGGTTTTAACGAACGGGCGGCTCATGGCGCGGTAGCCGGTCATGACGTCATCGAAGCTGTAGCCATAGATCCACTTGATCATGGCGCGGACCAGATTGTTGCCAAAGCCGTGGAAGGCGCGCTTGTTTTCCTCGGCGTAGGTGCCGTTTGAAAGGCGATCGCCTACGGTCATGTCGGCCGTACCGTTAAGGATGGGCTCGCAGAGGGCCTTGGCCGCCTCGGCGGGGTAGGTGTCGTCGCCGTCGACCATCAGGTAGCAATCGGCGTCGATGTCGCGAAACATCTGGCGGCATACGTTGCCCTTTCCATGACGGGGCTCAAAGCGGACCGTGGCGCCGTGCTCGGTGGCGATGCGTGAGGTATCGTCCGACGAGTTGTTGTCATAGACATAGACCGTCGCTTGCGGGAGCTCGCGGTGAAAGTCGTCGATGACTTTGCCGATCGTGGGCGCTTCGTTGTAGCAGGGGATGATGACGGCGATGGATTCAGAATTCACTCAATGCTCCTTATACGTTCAATCCTTGAAAGTATAGCCGTTTGGGCTTGGCATCCTAAGATGTGGGTTAGTTCTCCAGTTTTGTTGCGCGAATCGTTTGCATGGCCGTCGGGTCTATACTGTTCGTTTGTCAACGATTACGAGTAAAGGAGTTGCATCCGTGTCGGATCAGACAAAGCAACAAGAAACTCGCAGTCTGCCTGCGACGTTTGCTAAGAACGAATTTGAGAAGGACGCGTTTATCCTTCGCCAGCTGGTTACCAAGGATTTTAAGATCAAGTATCGCCGTAGCGTTCTGGGCGTCGCATGGTCGGTGCTCAACCCGCTGCTGATGATGATCGTCATGGCCATCGTGTTCTCGACGATTTTTGGCCAGGGTCGCAATGGCTCAATGACGCCCGAGATGTACCCGCTGTACTTGATCGTGGGTAACATTACCTTTGCCGTCATGTCCGAGTCTACGAACCAGGCCCTGACGTCGATCGTGGGCGCTGCCCCTCTGCTCAAGAAGGTTAAGGTGCACCGCTGGGTCTTCCCGGTGCAGAAGGTGCTCTTCTCGCTGGTCAACTTTGCCTTCTCGCTGGTCGCCGTCGCCATCGTCATGCTGTGGTTCCGCGTTATGCCTTCTTGGCACCTGATTCTGCTGCCGGTTTGCCTGCTGCTGCTTATGTGCTTCTGCATGGGCCTGGGCATGATGCTCTCTGCCCTTACGGTCTTCTTCCGCGACGTTATGCATCTGTGGAGCGTCGTCATTACGGCGTGGACTTACATTACGCCCATCTTCTGGACGACTGACTATATTGCGCAAATGCCGCATCTCGTACGTATCTTGATGTATGCGAACCCCATGTTCAACTACCTGCAGTTTATGCGCGATATCTTCCTGTTCCAGACTACGCCCTCGCTTATGACGTTTGGTATGTGCGTTGCCTGGGCGGTTCTTGCGCTTATTATTGGCTATACCGTGTTCCATAAGTCCGAGCGCAAGTTCATCCTCTACATCTAAGGAGTGCTGTGATGACTGAATCTGTTGTTGATTACAGCGAGCAGCCTCTGGCTGTCGAGGTCGACGACGTCACCATGATCTTTAACATGGCGTCCGAGTCGCTGACCAACCTCAAGGAGTACTTCATCAAGCTTGCCAAGCACGAGTTGTTCTTTGAGGAGTTTAGGGCGCTCAAGCATATCTCGTTTGATATTCATCGCGGCGAAGTTGTCGGTCTGGTTGGCACCAATGGTTCCGGCAAGTCTACGATGCTCAAGATCATCGCCGGTGTGCTCGAGCCCAGCGAGGGCAGCGTTAAGGTACATGGCAACATCGCACCGCTGATTGAGCTTGGCGCTGGCTTTGACCCCGAGCTGACGGCGCGCGAGAACATTTATCTAAACGGTGCGCTGCTCGGTTATACCAAGGAATTCATCGACGCCAACTTTGACGGCATTATCGAGTTTGCTGAGCTTCAGAACTTTGTCGATATGCCTCTCAAGAACTTCTCCTCGGGCATGGTGGCGCGTATCGCCTTTGCAATCGCCACGATTACCGAGCCCGATATTCTGATCGTTGATGAGACGCTCTCCGTCGGTGACGTGTTCTTCCAGCAGAAGTGCGAGGCGCGTATTCAGCACTTTATCCAGAGCGGCGACGTGACGGTTCTGTTTGTTTCGCACTCCATGGAGCAGGTCGAGCGTATTTGCCAGCGCGCCGTTTGGATTGAGAAGGGCGACCTTCGCATGGATGGTCCGGTTGATGAGGTCTGCAAAGCGTACCGCGAGCAGTTCAACTAGGTTATAATTACTTGCGCTTAGCTGATTTGCTTGGCTGGGCGCGCGGTTATTTGCTCCATTAGCTCAGTTGGATAGAGCAGGGGACTTCTAATCCCAAGGTCGACGGTTCGAATCCGCCATGGAGCACCATCGTTTATTAAGCCCGGACCGCTTGGTGGTCCGGGCTTTTTTCGTCTTGCTGATGTGGATTGGCCTTTTAGCGACTCCAACGCATGGGCGTAGCCTTGGTTTTAAACGTTTTGCGTGGCTTACTGCTCTGCCCTCGAACACTCCGATAAGTCTTTCGCAACCGCATTCAGCGATTACGGCAATAGAACTTAGTGCGGCATTCTAGTCGCATCTTCAACATCCAGAAAATCATTCGTGGCGCCAACAAACTCCTGCATGTTCCTGACGATGCGGCCATCGTTATTGATGCGAATCTCAAAACGCTTCCAGGGGAACTTCATGATGTGGTAAAGGGTTACCAGCACATCCTGCTCTTTGCCAATTTTGAGCAGCCAGCGGGCGCAGTTATCTCCGCAAGTGGATGCATTGAACACCATGTTTGGGAGATTGCGCACCAGCAGCAGCGTCTTAACGCCGCCGGAAAGCTCGAGGGGTGTAATCGAACCGAGCTGTTTGCTGATGATGTTGTGGGGGCCGATGAGCTCCGAACCGTCAACACCTTTAATGATCTGTGCGGCCATGGGATCTTCGAACCATGAGTCCAAGTATGAGTTCCTAAAATAGGTCTCGGTATCGTAGATGGAACCGGGGTAATCTCCCAGATGGATGCTTAACATACGCGTCTCCAGACGTTGTGTGACTGCAACGATTATATGTCAGTAATAAATTGCCGGCAGCAGCGAGGTACTACTGCCGGCATTGGTTTTATTGGCGTGTGAATCGGCGCTGATGGATTTGATCGCGAGGCTACTCTTCGAGATGCTCTTTCAGCAGCTCCAGCGCGTGGGCATACCCCTGCAGGCCTTCGCCGGTGATGGTGGCGAAGCAAGCTAGGCGTGCATAGCTCACCTGGCGGAAGTCTTCGCGCGTCTCTACGGCGCTGATGTGCACCTCGACGGCAGGGATGGCAACGGCCTTGAGGGCATCCAAGATGGCCACGCTCGTATGCGTGTAGGCAGCCGGGTTGATGACGATGCCGTCGACCTTGCCGTAGGCCTCCTGGATCTTGTCGACGATGTTGCCCTCGTGGTTGGACTGGAAGACCTCGACCTCGTCGAAGCCCTGTGCGGCGCCCGCTTCCTGGCAGATCTGCACTAAGCGATCGTAGTTGTCGCTGCCGTAGATGCCTGGCTCGCGAATGCCGAGCATGTTGAGGTTGGGGCCGTTAATGACGAGTGCTTTCATGGTTGCTTCCTTTGCAGTTGAAAAACCACCACAAAGGTGCCTGCCCCCTTTGTGGTGGTTTTGGTTAGAGAGCGGGTGGGAGGGTGTCGAGGAGGGCATGGGCGGTGTTGGCGGCGCAGTCGCGTGAGTCGATGATGTAGTCGGCCCAGGCGCGGTAGCGCGGCATACGCTGCTCGGCCAGCTTGTCGATGCCGTCGCGCGCGGTGATGGGGCGGCCCTTGTGGGCGAGCTCGTCGAGCTTGCGGTTGAGCATCACGATTTGGCTGTTTTGGTGCAGCAGAGGGTAGTTCTCGTCGCGCGTAACCACGCCGCCGCCGGTGGAGAGCACCAAGCCGCTGCGCTTGGAGATGTCGGCCAGCGCTGCCGTCTCCTGCTCGCGGAAGGCCGCCTCGCCGCACTTGATGATAAAGTCGGCGCAGGGCATGCCCAGGCGCTCCTCGAGGGCGCGATCGAGATCGATGTGCTCGCGGCCCGTGAGCTGGGCGATCTGCTCGCCCACGCGGGTCTTGCCCGAGCCCGGCATGCCGATCAGCGCGATGTTCTGTTCGCGGCGTGACAGGCGCTCCGTTACGTCCAGGATCCTCTCGCGCGGGGTGGCTTTGCCGGTATAGCGCTCGACAGCTTGTGCCGCCTGGGCAACAAGCATAAGCAGGCCGCCGATGCAGGGGATGCCGCGGCGCTCGGCCTCGAGCATCAGGCCCGTGCGGGCGGGGTTGTAGACAATGTCGATGACGCCCTCGAGCGCATCGAGGCCTTCGAGCGTGCAAGGCGCGTCGGGGCAATGGGGGAACATGCCGGCGGGCGTGCAGTTGACGAGTAGGGAGGCGTCGGACTGCTGCGCGATATTGTCGTAGTTGACCTCGCTCGTGCGACCCACGGGTACGACGATGGCGCCCATGTCTCCCAGCACCATACTTGCCGTGGTGCCGGCGCCGCCGGTGGCACCGAGCACGAGGGCCTTCTTGCCGGCAACCTCAACGCCCAACTCCTCGACCAGGCACTGGAAACCGAAGTAGTCAGTATTATCGCCGTGCAGGCGGCCGTCGGGCAGGCGCGTGATGGTGTTGACGTTGCCCATGCGCTCGGCGAGCGGGCTCAGCTCGTCCAGGTATTCTATGACGGCGCGCTTGTAGGGGATGGTCACGTTGGTACCCTCCCATTCGTCGCCCGTCATAAAGGCCGCGAGGTCCTCGGGCTCGCGCTCAAATCGCACGTACTCGAGCCCAGCGAGCTCCTTGTAGATGGTCGGGGTGTAGCTGTGGCCCAACACGCGGCCCAGTACGCCGTAGGGGCGGGTTGCGGCGGTATCGGTCATCTAGAGCACCTCCGTGTAGCTGCCAAAGTAGGTGAAGCTCTCGCACACGTCGTCGATCGAGTCGAGTAGGTCGTCGAGCGCCTTGCTGCCAAAGGGGCAGTCCAGATCAAAGTAGAACATAAACTCAAAGTCGCGGCCGGGGATGGGGCGGCTCTCGAGCTTGATGAGGTTGATGTTGAGTGCGTAGAAGCGCTCGAGCACGCGATAGAGGGCGCCCGGCTCGTTGGCCGTGGTGATCATAAGCGAGGTGCGATTAGCGCCGGGGTAGACGCGCGGCTCGCGGCTGATGACGACAAAGCGCGTGTAGTTGTTGTCCGAGTCTTGGATATTGGGCTCCAACACCTCGAGGCCATACAGCGTGGCACAGCTGCGCGATGCGATGGCGGCAACATCGGTGCGTTCGGAGTTGGCGACCATCTCAGCCGACATGGCCGTGTTGGGGTACTTGGTGGCGCGCAGGCCGTGGTTCTCGATAAAGCCGGCGCACTGGGCAATGGCTTGGCCGTGGCTGTAGACCTCGCGCACGTCGGCGAGCTTGGTGCCGGGCTTGACGAGCAAGTTGTGGTCGATCTTGAGGCGAAGCGAGCGCACGATGTGGAAGTCGAACTGGGCGAGCAGGTCGTAGACGGCGTTGACCGAGCCGGCGGTGGAGTTCTCGATGGGCAGCACGCCAAACTCGCAGAAGCCGTCGCGCACAGCGCGCATAACGCCTTCGAAGGTCTCGAAAAACGCGATGTCGGGCACGTCGAAGAGCTTGCACGCGGCGATTTGACTGTAAGCGCCCTCAACGCCCTGGCAAGCGACGGTGGCAGTTTGAGGGAAGGGCGTGTCGGAGGCTGCAGCCGTGGCGTGGGCCTTTTGCGAGACAGTGATGCCCTTGAGTTCGTTGATGTAGCGCTGCTGCTCGGCCTTGCTCATGCTCATGAGGAGACGGAACAGGGTGATGGTCTGCGCCTCGTAGCGCTCGGGCGCGCGGCTGGCGAGGTTGTTGAGCTTGGAGCGCTCGCGGGCGGGGTCGAAGACGGCCTTGCCCATCTCGATTTTTGACTTGGCGACTTCGGTGGCAATGTCCATGCGCTCGATAAAGCTGTTGAGGAGCGTGGTGTCGATGCCATCGATGGCCTGGCGGATGTCAGCAAGGTCCATAGGGACCCCTTTCGTGAATCATTGCCCGGGGTGGGCTGGTTAGCGCTGGGCGGCGTCCTCGAGGAGGGCGTCCCAGATGGCGAGCGCCGCGGCTGCTTCGGCTACGGGGACGGCGCGCGGGACGATGCAGGGATCGTGGCGGCCGTGGACCGAGAGCTCGGCATTTTCCATGGCGTCCATGTCCACGGTCTGTTGCTCGCGACCGATGGAGGGCGTCGGCTTTACGGCCATCCGCCACATGACGGGTGCGCCCGTGGAAATGCCGCCCAGGATGCCGCCGGCGTTATTGGACTCGACCGCAATCTCGCCGGTCTCGGCATCAACGCGATACGGATCGTTGTTCTCGCTGCCGCGCATGGCGGCCACGGCAAAGCCCATGCCAAACTCCACACCCTTTACGGCGGGAATGCCAAACGCGATCTGCGCTATGCGGTTCTCGATACCGTCGAACATGGGGTCGCCGATGCCCGCGGGAAGCCCGTAGATGCCGCACTCCACGATGCCGCCGATACTGTCGAGCTCGTCGCGCGCGGCTAGGATCTCCTCGCGCATGCGGTCGGCTGCGGCGGCGTCAATGCAGGGCAGATCGTTCGTGAGGATCGCCTTGCGGTCGGCCTCGCGATAGACCATGTCGTCCATGGGCAGGTCGGAGATGCCGCCGATCTGCGCGACGTGCGCCATGACCTTGATGCCACGGGCCTCGAGTGCCTGCAGCGCAATACCGCCGGCGATGCACAAGGGGGCCGTCAGGCGGCCGGAGAAGTGTCCGCCGCCGGCGACGTCGTGCATGTTGTGGTACTTCACGCGCGCGGGAAAGTCTGCGTGCCCTGGGCGGGGCTTGCGGCGCAGCTCGGAATAGTCCTTGGAGCGCGTGTTGGTGTTTTCGATAATTGCTGCGATGGGTGCGCCAGTGGTGTGTCCGTCGACCACACCGGCAATGATATGCGCGGCGTCGGCCTCGTGGCGCTTGGTTGCGGTCTCGTCGCGACCGGGGGCACGACGGTCCAAAAAGGCCTGTAGCTGCTCCTGGTCAACGGCAATACCGGCAGGAATGCCGTCGAGTGAGCAGCCGATAGCGGGGGAGTGCGACTGGCCAAAGATACTCAGATGCAAGACGTTGCCAAAGGTCGAGGACATGCTATTCCTCCTCGAGCGTGACCTTGCCGCCCAACAGGCGGTAGTGGTCAAAGAAATCGGGATAGGACTTGTTGACGGCCTCGGCGCCGTGGATCACAACTTCGCCAGTGGCGCGGCTCGCGGCGATGGCGGCCATCATGGCGATGCGGTGGTCGTTGTGCGAATCGACCTCGCCGCCGGTAAAGGCGTCAACACCCTTGATGATGAGGTCGTCGCCGGCAATGCGCACCTGTGCACCCAGTGCGGTGAGCTCGCGGGTGGTGGTGGCTAGACGGTCAGATTCCTTGATGCGCAGGCGCGCGCAGTCACGGATGAACGTGCGGCCCTGAGCCAGCGATGCCACGGCCGAGATTACGGGCACCAGGTCGGGGATGTCGTGCGCGCTCATTTCAAAGCCGGCGAGCTTGTCGGACTGCACGGTGGCGGCGTTGGTGGAGCGTACGATGCGGGCGCCAAAGCGCGAGAGCGCGGCAAGCACGTTGCGGTCGCCCTGGGCCGAGCTGAGCGACACGCCCTCGACAGTGATGGGGTCGGAGCCGATGGCGCCGGCGCACAGCCAAAAGGCGGCGTTGGACCAGTCGCCTTCGACAGCCACATTGCCAGGCGTGCGGTATGAGCCGCTGCTCACGCGGAAGTTCGTGATCTCGGGCTGGCCGTCCTTGGCGGGGATACGCTCGACGTTGACCTCGACGCCGAAGGCCTTCATGGCCTGGATGGTCAGGTTGATATAGGGGCGGCTCTCGATAAGGCCGGTTACCTGCACGCAGGAGGGCTGGGCCAGAAGTGGGGCTGCCAGCAGCAGGCCGGAGATGTACTGCGAGCTCACGTTGCCCGGCAGGATAAAGGTGCCCGGGCGCATGCGGCCGCTTGTCTTGAGCGGAAAGCCGCCCAGACCCTGCAGGTCGCAGCCAGCGGCAATGATCTCGTCGGAGAGCGGGGAGAGGGGGCGTGCGCCCAGACGGCCCTGGCCCACAAAGGTTGCCTCTGCCCCCAGCGCGCAGGCGACGGGCAGTATAAAGCGGAGCGTGGAGCCGCTCTCGCCGCAGTCGAGCGTGCCGCCGGCAAGTGCCTTGAGCAGGCCAAACTCAATACTCTTCATAGTGGGATGGACCTGGAAGCCATCCTCGACGGTCTCGATGCGGGCGCCCAGCGCTGTGAGGCAGCGCACCGTGGCCTCGATATCGGCACAGGTCGTGTTGCAGGTCACGTGCGTCTCGCCGTTGGCAAGTGCGGCGCAGATGATGAGGCGGTGCGCCATCGACTTGGACGCAATGGCGGGAACGGTGCCCTTGAGCGGGGAGGGGGTGATGCGGGCTAGCATGCGGATGCGTCTCCCTTCTGGCCGAGGCCCTCGGCAATTAAATCATGGAAGGTGGAAAGCGGCGTGCGGTCGATGCTGCAGCGGCCAATACCGTGCGGAATCACCAGGTCGATAGTGTCACCGGCGCGTTTTTTGTCGTGCAGCGCCTCGGCAAAGATGGCGTCGGCCGAAAGCTCGCAGCGGGTCTTGAGGCCATGACGGGCGCAGAGCTCCTCGATGCGACCGGGCAGCTCGGCATCGCAAATGCCGTGCAGGGCTGCGGCACGCGTGATGATGCCCATGCCGATCGACACGCAGTTGCCGTGTCCCAGCTCAAAGTGCACGCAGGCCTCGACGGCATGTCCGGCGCTGTGTCCAAAGTTGAGGAGCTTGCGCTGGTTGGTCTCGCGTTCGTCGGCAACGACCAAGGCGCGCTTAATGTCGATGTTACGGGCGATGATGAGCGCCACACGGGCCACGTCCCGGTTAAGCAGCTCCAGCGTGAGCGGGGTTTTCTCCAGTTCGGCGAAAAGCTCCGGATCGGCAATCACGGCGTGCTTGACGACCTCGCCGCAGCCGTCGGCGAACTGCTCGGGCGTGAGGGTGGCCAGGCACCCTACGTCGGCGATAACCACGCTCGGCTGCCAAAAGGCTCCGGCGAGATTTTTGCCGGCGGGCAGGTCGATGGCCGTCTTGCCGCCCACCGACGAGTCCACCATGGCGAGCAGACTCGTGGGGATCTGCACAAACTTGCAGCCGCGCATGTAGGTGGCGGCCACAAAGCCAGCCACGTCGCCCACAACGCCGCCGCCGAGTGCCACGATCACGTCGGAGCGGGATAGCTCATGCTCGGCCACAAACTCAAGAATGGCAACGTAGGTCTCGGCACGCTTGTGGGCCTCGCCAGCCTCGAAGGTGCAGATGCTCACCTCGTAGCCTGCGGATTCAAGGCTCTGCTTAACGGGCATCTGGTATAGGGGACCCACGTTGGTGTCCGTCACGATGACGGCGCGGGTGCCTCCGGCGGTGGCGCGAACGAGCGGCCCTGCCTGCTCCAGTAAAAAGGTGCCCACGTGTACCTGGTAGGGGCGTGCGGTATCGATTTCGATGGTAATCGCCATAAGCTATGGTCCTTTCGACCTGGCGTGATAGGTGGTCTAGTGGGCGCTCTCGTCGTCGAGTGCGCGCTTGATGCGATCGCCCTCGGCAAGGAGATTCTCAAGATAACGCTGGTCGCGGTTCTTGAGCGCACGGCTGTAGGCGCCGAGCGAATCGATCAGATGGTCGATCTCGAAGGCGAGAGCGTCGGCGTCGTCAATCATGAGCTCGGACCACATCTGCGGGTTGAGGTGTGCCACGCGCGTGAGGTCGCGGTAGCTACCGGCTGAAAAGCCGTGGTGGACCTGGGCGGTGGGGCTCTTTACGTAGGCGTTGGACACCACGTGTGCGAGCTGGCTCGTAAATGCGATCACGCGGTCGTGCTCGGCGGCGGTGGTCACGCTGAACCTGCCAAACCCCAAGGGACGCACCATCTCGCGCACCTGGCCCAAGAGCTCCAGCTTAAGGGCATCGTCTACCGCAGGCGGAACGAGCACGAGCGGTGCGCCCTGGAACAAGTCGGCGCGGGAGTGCGCGTAGCCCGAGAACTGGGTGCCCGCCATGGGGTGTGCGCCCACAAAGTAAAAGCCGTGCTCTCGTGCGAGCTCAAAGGCACGCTCGCACACAATGCCCTTGACGCCCACGGTGTCGATTACCACGGGGCCCATGATGGCTTCGGTGTCGGTGGCGTCGGCGAGTGCCTGTGCATGCGCCTCGAGCCACTCGATGCAGGCCTCGGGGTAGCAGGCCAGGACGATGATGTCGCATTCGCCGAGTGTCTTGTCGTTGAGCTCTCCGGCGACAGTGCCCATGCTGGCGGCCGTCATGACATCGTCATCGGGGTCCCAGGCCAGCACGCGGACGCCCGCCTGTGCATAGCCGCGGGCAAAGCTACCGCCGATGAGGCCCAGGCCGACGATACCGGCGCACTTGGGGCCGCCCTGGTTAACGCGCGCGTTTCTCACCGTACCCATGGGTTACTCCATGGTCTCTTGGCAGACAACCTCGCGGATGGCTCGGATGCGGCGCATGGTGTCGTCGAATTGATCGGGGGTGAGGGCCTGGGCGCCGTCGGACCAGGCGCGGCTCGGCTCGTCGTGGACCTCGATCTCCAGGCCGTTGGCACCGCAGGCGGTCGCGGCGAGCGCCATGGGCTCAACGTAGCGGGTGTAGCCGGTGGCGTGGCTGGGGTCGGCGACGACGGGCAGGTGCGACAGGTGGTGCAGCACCGGCACGGCGTTGAGGTCGAAGGTATTGCGGGTACGGGTCTCGAAGGTGCGGATACCGCGCTCGCACAGGATGACGTTGTCGTTGCCCTCGCTCATGATGTACTCGGCGGCCATAAGCAGCTCGTCGATCGTGCCGGACATGCCGCGCTTGAGCAGGATCGGGGTCTTGGTCTTGCCGACCTCCTTGAGCAGGGGGAAGTTCTGGGCGTTGCGGGCGCCGATCTGCATGACGTCAATCTTCTTGTCCAAGAAGACCTGCACGTCGCGCGGGTCCATGATCTCGGTGACGATCGGCATGTCGAGCTCGGCAGACGCCTCGCACAGCAGGTCGAGGCCGGCGGGGCCCATACCCTGGTAGGCGTAGGGGGAGGTGCGGGGCTTGTAGGCACCGCCGCGCAGCATCGTGGCGCCGGCGGCCTTTACGCGGCGTGCGATGCGAATGAGGTTCTCGCCCTCGACGGAGCAGGGGCCGGCGATGACTTGGAACTGGTCGCCGCCGATCTTGACGCCGTGGCCGCAGTCGATGACGGAGTCCTCGGGGTGGAACTTGCGGTTGGCACGCTTAAAAGGCTCGGAGACGCGCTGCACGCGCTCGACGACATCCATGGACTCGAGCAGGAACGGGTCGATCTTGGTCGTATCGCCCACCAGGCCGATAATCGTCTCATTCTCGCCGCGCGAGACATCGGTCTTCAGGCCTTTTTTCTCAATCCAGTTGACGATATGGCCGACGGCCTCGTCGCTGGCGCTCTGCTTTAGAATTGCAATCATGGTGTGCCTCTCACCTCGATGGATAACTTTTGCAAAAACGGCCCGCATTGCGAGCCGTGTATATATGGTGCATGAAAGTTTATACTATCTGACTCGCTTTTGCCTTCTAAAGTGGGCCGTTGCACCGCGTCTCCCACGTAATTGCAAAGCTTTTTCTTTTATTTTGATAGCCCGTGGTGCACTTGGGTATAATGCCAAACGTTGGCCCTATTAGCTCAGGGGATTAGAGCGTCTGCCTCCGGAGCAGAAGGCCGTTGGTTCGAATCCAACATGGGGCACCATCGAACGTAAGACCGTCCGAACCTCGCATGGTCCGGGCGGTTTTTCTTATACCGACGCGACGTGATGGGACGTGGTATGGCAGCAACGGATATCGAGCGCGGACTCTCGACCGCCGAGGTCGAGGAGCGCATCGCCGCCGGTAAGATCAACCGCAGCATGGAGCTCAAGACCAAGTCGGTCAAAGAGCTCATCATCGAGAACCTCTGCACGCTGTTCAATTTGATCAACGTGATCTTGGCGTTCCTGGTTATTTTGACCGGTTCGTTTAAGAATCTGACGTTCCTGTTCGTGGTGTTCCTCAATACCGCCATTGGCGTCATTCAGTCCATGCGTTCCGAGAAGATGGTCGATAAGCTCACGCTGCTGACCTCCAAGAAGGCTATCGCGGTGCGCGACGGCGCCGAGGTGGAGCTCGACCTGGACCAGATCGTGCTCGACGACATCATCCGCCTGGGGCGCGGCGACCAGATTCCCGCTGACGCCGTGGTGGTTTCGGGCGAGGCGCTCGTGAACGAGAGCCTGCTGACGGGCGAGAGCGAACTTATTAAGAAACAGCCCGGTTCCGAGCTCATGAGCGGCAGCTTTATCGACTCGGGCCTGCTGCGCGCCCGCGTGATCCATGTCGGCGCCGACAACTACGTGGCCAAAATTAATAACGAGGCCAAATACGTCAAAAAGGTCAATTCCGAGATCATGAACGCGCTTAACGCCATCGTGCGCTTTGCGAGCATCATCATGATCCCGCTCGGTTTGGCGTTGTTTGCCTCGAGTGTGAGCGAGCTGTGGGATGCCGCGGGAACCCCGGGCGATAGCGCACTTTCGTGGTGCTTCTCCGAGCTGTTGGCTGGTCATGTGCCTTCGTCGGCGCTGCTGTCCACGGTGGGCGCCCTGCTGGGCATGATCCCGCAAGGCCTGGTGCTTCTGACCTCGTCGGTGCTCGCCATCGCCACGGTGCGCCTGGCCCGCCGCAAGGTGCTGGCGCAGCAGCTCTACTGCATCGAGACGCTCGCTCGCGTCGACGTACTGTGCCTGGACAAGACGGGCACCATTACCTCGGGTCGTATGGAGGTCGAGGGCACCTACCCGCTGCCTGTTGAGGGTGTTGGCTTTGGCGTGGACTCGGACGAGGCGGCTGTTCCCGTCGATACCACAGTGCTCGATTTTGCGCTGGCTAACGTGGCACGTGCGACCTCGGCCGATGCCAACGAGACATGCCAGGCGCTGCTCAACTATTACGCCGATCGCCCGGTCGAGGTGTCCGAGCCGCTGTCGGTCATTCCATTCTCGTCGTCTAAAAAATGGAGCGGCGCTTCGTTTGCGCAGGGCTCCTATGTGATGGGCGCCGCGCAGTTTGTGCTTTCGGAGCGTGTGTTTTCACAGGTCGAGAACCGTGTCGCCGAGCTTGCCGATACCTGCCGCGTGCTCGTGGTGGCGCGCGTGGACGGCTTTACACCCGATGGCGATATGGTGGGCGAGGCCGAGCCCGTGGGCTTTGTGACCATCCGCGACGAGATTCGTACCTCGGCGGCCGAGACCATCGGCTACTTTAACGAGCAGGGCGTGACCCTCAACGTGATCAGCGGCGACGACCCGCGTACGGTGTCGTCGATCGCGCGCGTGGTGGGCGTGCCGGGGGCGGACGCTTATGTGGACGCCACGACGCTCGATACGCCGGCCAAGCTCGATGCCGCAGTGGACCGCTACCATGTCTTTGGTCGTGTGACCCCGCAGCAGAAGCGCGAGCTCGTGCAGGCGCTCAAGCGCCGCGAGCACACCGTGGCCATGACGGGCGACGGCGTCAACGACGTGCTGGCGCTCAAGGAGGCCGACTGCTCCGTCGCCATGGCGGCCGGCTCCGATGCCGCGCGCAACGTGGCCGAGATTGTACTCGTCGACAACGATTTTGCCTCGATGCCCGCCGTGGTGGCCGAGGGCCGTCGCTCCATCAACAACCTGCAGCGTTCGGCCTCGCTGTTCCTGACCAAGACGCTGTTCTCGATGGGCCTGGCGGCGCTGTGCATCGCGCTGCCGCCGTACCCCTTCGAGCCCATCCAGATGACGCTCATCAACTTCTTCTGCATCGGCGCGCCGGGCTTTGTGTTGGGCCTTGAGCCCAACAATGCTCGCGTGAAGGGTGCGTTTTTGACGAACGTACTCAAGCGTGCGCTGCCGGCGTCGATTGTGGTCATTTTGGCTGCGGCGCTCGATATCTTTGTGGCGCGCGTGTTTGGCTTTAGCCAGCTCACGCTGTCTACGATGTGCTTGCTTACGTCGTGCGCGGCGAGCGTCAGCCTAATCTGGCGCATCTCGCAGCCTCTCACGCCCTTACGTGTGGTGCTCTTTGTGTTTGTAGTCGCCGGCATCTTGGTGGGCGTTATCGGATTCCCGGAGCTGCTGTCTATTGCCAACCTGTCGATGGGTCAGATGGTTATCTTGGCTGTCATCGTGGTCTTTACCTGCTCGGTGTTCTTTAAGCTTGCCACGATGATGGATTCGCTCAAGCCGCGTCGTCGTCATGCCGCAACTGGTTTTGGCCGCGGTGTGCGTGTCCGCCTGGGTCGCGGTGGCGGCAAGGTGAGCTCGACGGGTTCGACGGCCGAGCGTTTTGCCAAGCGCGTCGCCGCCGATATGGCGCAGCGCCGCGAAGACCGCATCGTTCGCGAGGCCGAGGCCCGCGCACTCGAGGGCGTGGCCCAGGCCCAGCCCAAGAAAAAGAAGAGTACCGGAGCCAAGCGCTCCCGCGTGACCAAGTCCGCCCAAGGCATCAAAGTCTCGATGCCAAGCAAAAAGAAGAAGTAGCTACGCGCCCTGGCGATGTTGAATTGGTGCCTTGTTCCTGTGGGGCCGTGGCGATGTTATGCTCTAACCTCGATTGTTTGAATTGCTTCGAAAAGAGGATGCCGTGATCTGCCCGCATTGCCTTAAGACTATCGAGGACGGCGCCTCGTTCTGCCCCTACTGCAACGCCTATGTGGGTCCGGGCGATGGTCCCGAGCACACCGAGTTCGTGTTCTGTGAGGGCTGCGGTGCCCGTCTTTCTCCGCACGATCGTACGTGCCCCAAATGCGGACGCCCCGCTCCGGGTATCCTCTCCGAGGACGCGGCCGCATCCGACCTGGCAGCAGGTCGCACGGCGGGCTTTCCGCGTCTAACGCAAGAGCAGATCGATACCGAGGTGCCTCATGCGCCGGCCTCTGCCGCTGCGGTGCTTTCGGACGCCGCCGATCCTAACGAGACCTGCGTGCTGCCGGCTTTCGATAAGGATTTCGGTATCCCCAAGGTCGATATTCCCACGCCCGTTTCCCTGCATGACGATGCTCAAAAACCCAAGCGCAAGGTGCATCCCGACGAGGACGCCTATCACAAGCACAAGCGTCATATCCCCAAGCCGCTCATCGTCATCGCGGTCCTTGCCGTCGTTTGCGGCGGTGCCTATTGGTTCGTGACGGCCGATCCCATGGGTGTCATGCCTGCCTTCTACGACCAGTTTGGCCAGGCTGCGCAGACGGCCTTCCCCACGCGCCAAAAGGGCGAGGCGACTGAGGACGATACCAAGCAGGACGATTCTGCCGAGGTGGTCCAGGAAGAAACCGTGCTCACCGATGATCAGCTCTATACCAGACTCGACGGTCTGTATCAGACCATCGTGTCCTACGGTGATGAGGACCAGATCGGCGAGGTCATCGATTCCTTTAACAACGGCTATCTCCGAACGCCGCTGTCCACCCGCCAGGAGCTGTCGCAGAGTGCCTACGCCCTGCGCGACCAGATCAAAAAGACGCAAGATGAGCTTAACAACCTTAAGTATCAGGACGATACGGTCTATGCGGACGACATTGCCCACTTAAAGCAGCTTGCCGAGTGGATGTATGAGCGCGTCGACGTGATCTGCCAGAGTTGGGACATCTCGCTGGCCATTCCCGATGGCGAGTCGATGAGTTCTCACCAAAGCGAGATCCTGGCGCCCATCGCTCAGGGTGGCAACAGCGCGCTGAATCAGTACGACGCCAACGTGGGCTCCTGGAAGCCGCAGCAGCGTTCCTAAAATTAGTTCGCCATAGTCGGCATAACCTACGTGCGCAATTGATGTAAGCGCATGCTTATTGCTACAATTCGTACAAATATGCTTTAAACGCACGAGGAAGGAACCACATGTTTGGTTTTAAGAAAGAGCTCTACACGCCCGAGTATCAGCTTGCCGGCGACGAGTGCGCCGTTATCGAGACGTCGAAGGGTACCATCAAGGTCAAGTTTGACGGCGAGGGCGCTCCCATTCATGTCGCGAACTTCTGCGAGCTTTCCACGATGGGCTTCTATGATGGCCTTAAGTTCCATCGCTATGTGCCCGGTTTTGTCATCCAGGGCGGCGACCCCAATACCCGCGATATGTCCGGCGCCGACGTCGCCGCTGGTCTTGAGGGTCCCGACGGCATGCCCGGTACCGGTGGCCCCGGCTACTGCATCAAGGGCGAGTTTGCCACCAATCCGCGCAACAGCCATGTCGATGGTGCCCTTGCCATGGCACGCTCCATGGACCCCGATTCCGCGGGTTCGCAGTTCTACTTCTGCCTGGGCGCCCAGCATAACCTCGATTCCGGTTACACCGTCTTTGGTACCACGGTCGAGGGTCTCGATGTGATTTCGCAGCTGCGTGCCGGCGACGAGATCGTCCATGTCGAGATCGTTCACGAGTAAAGGGGACTTCCTTGAATAGCCAGCTGATCCAACAGGGCCGCGCCGCTTACCGCGCGGGTGATTTTTCCGCTGCAGCCCAGATGCTTGGGGCGGCAAAGACTCCCGATGAGATTATGGGCGAGGCTGATCACCTTCGTGGCAACGCCTTGATGCACCTGGGCATGTATGCCGAGGCCGCCGAGGCTTATGCTGCCGCCCTCAACGACGGCACCTACGGCAAGCGCGGCGCGCTGCTCACCAACCGCGGCAAGGCGCTCGCCGCCGTGGGCGACTACACGACGGCCGCCCAGGCGTTCTCTGCTGCTACGCAGGATGCTTCCTATGCCACGCCGTTCAAGGCCTATCTGGGCCTGGGCAATGCGCTGTTCCAGTCGGGCGATTATGCCAACGCGGGTACTGCCTTCCGTCAGGCTGCCATCGACGGCGCCAATCCGGCTCCTGCCGCCGCACTGGGCGAGCTTGGTCGTTGCTTCATTAAGCTCGGCCGTCCGGCGGATGCCGTGGAGACCTACCGCACGGCTATCGACTTTGCCGGCCCCCGCGACGACACGCGTGCGCTCAACGCCGGCATGGGTCAGGCACTTTCTGCCGCCGGCCGCCCCTCCGACGCACTCGACGCCTTTAACGCTTCCACTGCCGATGGCATCTACCAGCTCACCTCCGAGCAGGCCGATGAGCTTGCCCGCGTGCACGATTCGCTTGCCGCGCTGTCTGCCCAGACGGCTATGGCCACGGCTCCGGCGCCCGCGATGGACGCTCCTGCCGTCGATCCGCTCGATCCTACGGGCGCGACCGGTCAGTTTATGCCCGATCCCTCGGACACCGGCTTCTTTACGCTGTCCGAGTCCGAGATGGTCCAGCAGGACCGTCAGGATCGTAAGCAGGCCAAGGTCCGTCGTCGCCATCGCCACACGGGTCTCAAAGTCTTCATCGTGCTGCTTCTGCTCATCTTGATTGCTGCGGGCGGTCTGGGCTTTGCCTACACGCGCGGCTTTGGCTTCCCCTCGCAGGAGTCGGTTATCACCGATCTGTTCCAGGCTGCCGGCGACGGTGACACCGCAAAGGCCGAGTCTTGCCTGGCCTCGAGCCTGTCCGAGGACGCCAAGTCGATGATCATCTCCTCGATTCCGCAGGGCGCCACCGTGTCCGTCGAGGGCATGGATCAGTCCATGACCGAGACGACCGCCAAGGTTAAGGCATCGCTGTCCAAGGGCGGCGAGCAGGAGTACACCGTCAAATTCGTGCGCTCTGACAACCATATCGGCTGGGCCGTTTCCTCGCTCGATATGGATTTCTCGGCTGCTGACAACCAGTAGTGACCTTATGGGATTTAGCTTTGCCCGGCGCTTCACCGCAAGTGAGGTGCCGGGCTTGCGCTAGTATCATGAACTAGTAGTTTTCCAGCAATCATCCAACACATCAGGAGTTGCGTTGTTTTCTTTGATGGATATGTTCTTCGGTAGCTATGCGGGCGATCTTGCCATCGACCTCGGCACCGCAAATACGCTTGTCTCCGTGCGCGGCAAGGGCATCGTCATCCGCGAGCCCTCTGTTGTCGCCATCGACAAGAACGACGAGCGCATCCTGGCGGTCGGTATCGAGGCAAAGCGCATGCTCGGCCGTACGCCCGGCAACATCGTGGCCGTTCGTCCCCTTAAGGACGGCGTCATCGCCGACTTCGATGTTACAGAGGCTATGCTTCGCTACTTTATCGACAAGGCTTCCGAGAAGCGCTATCCGTGGACCCCGCGTCCGCGCGTTGTCGTCTGCGTTCCCTCCGGCGTCACGTCGGTCGAGAAGCGTGCCGTATTTGAGGCCACGATCCAGGCCGGCGCTCGCCAGGCCTACCTGATCGAGGAGCCCATGGCTGCCGCTATCGGCGCCGACCTGCCCGTCGAGGAGCCCACCGGCTCCATGGTCATCGACATCGGTGGCGGTACCACCGAGGTTGCCGTTATCGCTATGGGCGGCATCGTCGTCTCGCAGTCCATCCGTATTGCCGGCGACGAGTTCGATCAGGCCATCCTCACGCACGTTCGCGATGCCTACAACCTGGCCATCGGCGAGCGTACGGCAGAGGACATCAAGATCAAGGTCGGCTCCGCCGTGCCGCTCAAGGACGAGCTCGATGTCGAGGTCAACGGCCGCGACGTGATCACTGGTCTGCCCAAGACCGTGCGCATCGAGAGCGAGGAGATTCGTCGCGCACTCAACAAGCCACTCGACGAGATGGCCAAGGCCGTCAAGGACGCCCTCGATGCCACGCCGCCCGATCTTGCCTCGGACCTTATGTACTACGGCATTTTGCTGACTGGTGGCGGCGCGCTGCTGCGCGGTCTCGACGTGCGCCTGCGCGATGAGACCGGTGTTTCGGTCAACGTCAGCCCCACGGCGCTCGATAACGTCGTTAACGGCTGTGCCCGCGTGCTCGAGGCCAATGCGTTTGATGGCGGCTTCGTCCAGACCAATGCTTAATTTCCAAAAGGTGGATTCCATTTGGCACGATCTTCGGGTTTCTCCACAAATCTGAATACCAAGCGACAATCAACGGGTATGCGCCCGTTGATTGTTTTCAGCCTGATTTCGGTGTTGCTGCTCACGTTTTACATCCGCGAGGGCGAGGCAGGACCGATTCATGCCGTGCGTTCGGGCGTAACGACGATTACCTCGCCGGTGCGCTTTGTGGGTTCGGCTGTGGCGGCTCCTTTCAATGCGATTGGCAACGTGTTCTCTAACCTTACGGCGTCGCAGGACACGCTCGACGAGCTCAAGAAGCAAAACGAGGAGCTGACCTCTAAGGTTGCCGAGCTCTCCGAGGCTCAAAAGACTGCTGAGCGTCTGGAAGGGCTGGTCGGCCTGCAGTCGACCTATAACCTCAAATCGACCGCTGCTCGTATTGTCGGTGCCTCCGGCGATGCCTGGACTTCGACCGTTACCATCGACAAGGGCTCTGCCGACGGCCTTACCATCAACATGCCCGTGACGAGTTCTGCCGGTGTTATCGGCCAGATCATCGAAGTCTCGGCCAAGACGTCCACCGTGCGCCTGATTGGCGACGAGAACTCGGGTGTGTCCGCCATGGTGCAGGACACGCGCGCCCAGGGTATGCTGCAGGGTCAGGCTGACGGCACGCTGCGTCTTGAGTACGTGAGCGTCGACTCCGATGTCAAGGTTGGCGATATCATCGTGACCTCTGGCATCGGTGGCGTGTTCCCCAAGGGCCTTCCGCTTGGCACCGTCTCGTCGGTTGAGAAATCGGCAAACGACGTGTACTACACCATTGTGGTGCGCGCTCAGACCACGGCCGAGAACAACGAGGAAGTGCTGGTCATCACCTCGCTGACCGACGAACAGTCGGCCTCGGATGAGGACGTGAGCACGGCCAACAGCACGCCGCAGGGAACGTCGCGCGATGCTGCAACCAAGATGAAGGACGAGAGTTCGGATGACAGTTCCGACACGTCCGAGACGACCGATTCCGGCTCGAGCGAATAGGGGGCATGTCCATGGATCTACACGAGCAGGGGATGAGCTCCCGCACGTTTGTGATCGCTGCCATTGTGTGCGTGCTGCTGCAGGCAGGCCTGGCACCGCAGATCTCCATTGCGGGCGGTCGCGTCAACTTCATGATTATCCTGGTGTGCCTAAGCGTGTTCTCGGGCGACCCGACCCGTGCCGTCGTGTGCGGTTTTTGCAGCGGCTTGTTCTATGACCTGTCCGCTGCCGTGCCGGTGGGCGTTATGTCGCTCCTGCTGACCGTGGGTTCTTTTGCCCTGGTGCACAGCGCCGTCGGTCAGACGGGCGGTACCCCGAGTGCGCGCGGCGTCACGGTGGGCGCCTTTGCGCTCGTCATTAATGTGATCTACAGCATCATCTTGCTGTTTATGGGTTTGGAGACGAGCTTTGTCGTGGCGATCTTCGGCCATGCGCTGCCGTCCTCGATCCTGACGGGTCTGGTTGCCATTCCGTTTTTGATGTCCGGCGTCGTGCCACAGTCCGGCTATGGATTCTCCGCACGTGGCGGACGCCAGGCGGGTATGCGCTTTAAGCCCAAGACCCGCAAGCTCAAATAGGGGAGGCCCGTAGATGTCTTCCCAGTTGACGGTTATTATCGCCGGTATCGTGCTGGTTGTGGCCATCGTGGTCGCGCTGGTCATCATGCGTCGCGGCGATTCCCGTTTTACCTACGATACGCAGCATGGAACGGCCCCGCGCGCCACCGAGGGCGAGGGCAATACCGCGGCGACCGCCTTTAAGGGCCGCTTTTCCATCCTCACCACGGGTGTGGGCGCGATGTTTGCGGCACTTGCCGTCAAGCTGTGGGGCATGCAGATGGTCTCGTCGGACTATTACGAGAAGCAGGCTAATAGCAATCAGACTCGCACCGTTACCACACCCGCTGTGCGCGGCCGCATCCTCGACCGCAATGGCGTGGCGCTTGTCCAGAACCGTCCCTCACTTGCTGTCGTGGCCTACCGCGACCTTGCCGAGGATGAGGTTCTGGTTCGCCATCTTGCCAACGTGCTTGGAATGCCTTACGTGGCGGTCCTTCGCAATATTCAGGATAATACAGAGGGCGCACAGAGCCTGCATACCATCGCGACGGACGTCCGTCGCTCCACGGTTGCCTATATTCAGGAGCATGCCGGCGAGTTCCCGGGCGTCAAGATTGCCGAGCGTACCGAGCGCCAGTATCCATATGGCGAGACGGCATGTCATATCTTGGGCTATACCGGCACCATTACCTCCGAGCAGCTCGAGGCCCAGAATAAGAAAACCTCTGGCGATGATGATGCTTCTGCTGGCAAGATTACGTACCAGTCGGGCGATATCGTGGGCCAGGCGGGCGTTGAGAGCTACTACGAAAACCTGCTGCAGGGTATTCGTGGCGAGCAGACCGTCAAGGTCGATGCCTCGGGCAATGTGACCGGTCAGGCCGGCGCCGTGCCCGCGAAGGCCGGCTCCGACATTAAGCTCACGCTCGACCTTAAGATCCAGCAGGCCTGCGAGACGGCGCTGGCGAGCGCTATCGAGCTTGCCAAGACCACTGGCTACAGCAATGCCGGCAACGGCGCCGTAGTGTGTCTCGATCCCAACAATGGCGAGATCCTGGGCATGGCGAGCGAGCCCAAGTTCGATCCGTCCGTCTTTATCGGCGGTGTCTCAAATGACGTGTGGACCGAGCTCAATGATGACAAGGGTTCGCACCCGCTGCTCAACCGCGCCATTAGCGGACAGTACATGTCGGCCTCGACCATCAAGCCGCTCTCGGCGCTGGCCGGTCTTGAGTTTGGAACCTACACGTCGGGGCAGACGACCAACTGCACGGGTTATTGGACGGGTCTGGGCAAGTCGTGGGGCAAGTACTGCTGGCTGCATTCCGGCCACGGCACCATGACGCTGCAGTCGGGTATCGCCAACTCGTGCGACCCCGTCTTCTACGACATGGGCAAGGCGTTCTTTTATGACGAGCAACATCCCGAGGGCCTGCAGGAGGTCTTTCGTCGCTGGGGTCTAGGCAAGACCTGCGGTATCGATCTGCCGAGTGAGGGCGCGGGCCGTATTCCCGATGCCGAGTGGAAAGAGTCGTACTTCACCGACGCCTCTGCCGAGGACCGCAAGTGGAATGCCGGCGATATGACCAACATTGCCATCGGTCAGGGTGACATTCTGGTGACGCCCCTGCAGATGGCGTGTGCCTATATGGGTCTTGCCAACGGCGGCAAACAGTACGTGCCTCACGTTTTTTTGTCTGCCGTGTCGCGCGATGGCGACGGCGATGCCTATAAGTACAACGGCAAGGGCAAGAAGAAGCGCTTGGTGGCCAAGATCAACAGCGATTCGGATTTGGCTCTTGTTCGCAACGGCATGCACGACGTGATTTACACGGCATCGACGTCCTTGGCGGCGCACTTTGGCACCCTGACGCCGCAGGTATACGGCAAGTCGGGCACGGGCGAGAAAAGCGGCGAGGACGAATACGCGTGGTTCTGCGCCTATGCACCGGCCGATGACCCCAAGTATGTCATCGCTACTGTCCTGGAGCAGGGCGGCGGCGGCTCAGATACCGCGATGCATGTCGTGCGCGACGTGCTCGGCGTGATTTATGGCGAGCCCGATACCTCTTCGGCCTCGGGCGATTCTTCGGTTCGATAGGAGGTTGCGATGGATTTTTCTCCGGCGGATCTGTTCCGTTCAACCAAGACCGGCTCTCGCAGCAGCCTGGACCGCGTCAACAAGCAACTTTCGGCCTCGCGCGGCACGTTTCGCCAAAAGGTGCATATCGGTGTGCTCGTGGCTACTGTGGCGCTCGTCGCCTACGGTGCCATCATTATCTGGTCGGCTTCGCAGTTTAAGGCCGATGCTTCGTTCTCACGCCATCTGCTGGGAATTGGCATCGGGGCGGTGCTGGCGGCGCTGGTCTGGCGTACCGACCTTCGTGGTATTTCCAATTTCTCGACGGCGTTGCTCGTCATCGACCTGATCGTGATCTTCTCGCCCAAGATTCCGGGTCTGTCCTATACGGGCGGTCTGGGCATGACGGGCTGGATCAAGATTCCCGGTATCGGCTTGACATTCCAGCCGGTTGAGCTTGCCAAGCTCATCACCATCTTCTTTATTGCTACGCTTGGCTCGCAGTATAACGGTCGCATCGATACCGTTCGCGACTACGTCAAGCTCTGCGGCATGCTGTCCATTCCGTTTTTGGCCGTCGTTGCCATGGGTGACCTGGGCTCGGGCCTGGTCGTGCTGGTTTCGGGCGCCATCGTCATTTGCATGAGCGGTGCACGCCGCGAATGGGTGCTGTCGACCCTGGCCCTGCTCGTGGGCTTGGTGGCCCTCGTCCTGGCGCTCGATTCGGTCTTTGATTCGTTGCTCGGCCACGATGTGCTCATCAAGCAGTATCAGATGAACCGTCTGACGGTCTTTATCGACCCCGATAATGCCGATTCGGACGATGCCTACAACCTGCAGCAGTCGCTTATCGCCGTTGGCTCGGGCGGCTTCTTTGGTAAGGGTTTGGGCCATGCGACGCAGTCGGCCGGCGGCTTTCTGCCTGAGTTCCACACCGACTTCGTCTTCGCCTTCCTGTCCGAGACCTTTGGTTTTTGCGGTTCCTTTTTGCTCCTGTGCCTCTACGTGCTGCTGATCTTTTCGACGATTCGCGTCGCCTTTAAGTGTGAGTCGCTGTTCCTGCGTCTGTCGTGCGTAGGTATCGTCGGCATGTGGGCATTCCAGACCTTTGAGAACATCGGCATGTGCATCGGCATGATGCCGATTACCGGTATTCCGCTACCGTTTATTAGCTTTGGTTCGTCTTCGATGATGATCCAACTGCTGACGGTGGGTATCGTACAATCCATATGGCGGCATCGTTCGGGCGCCGCGTAACCGCTGGAGGGGTTTGCTATGAAAATTCCCGTAGATAAGCTGACCCGCGCTTTTAAGATGGGCGCGTCCGTTAAGAAGGATTCCGATACGCCGGTGCGCGTCTCGGTCTATCTGGATTCGTCCGCCTCGCGCTTTCTGGCCGAGACGGTGCGTGACGCCTTTGTGCCGCAGACGACCTCGGGCATTGTGCGCGTCGAGCGTCTGGGGGAGGAGCGAATTGCTCCAAAGACCGATACCGATGTGGTGCTGGTGCTCTCGTGTGGTTCCGACCGCTTGGAGAGTGCCGTGCAGGAGCTCGTGATCGCCGGCGCGCCCGTGTGCGTGCTTGCCGAGTCTGCTGTGGAGGTGCCGTTTATCGAGGAGTCCACGCCCATGCTCGGTGTGGTGGCGGCAACCGATAAGACGTATCTGCTCGAGACGCTTGCCCGCTGGATTCTCGATCGCACCGACAAGGAAACGGCTTTTGCGGCGAACTTTGCCTTCATGCGCATCGCGGCGGCCAATCGTATCATCACCTCGTGTGCGCTCACCAATATGGCGACCGGGGCTTTGGTGTTTTTGCCGGGCACCGATTATCCCGTTATGGCGCTGGCGCAGGTGGGCATGCTCTTTGAGCTCGCTGCCGTCTTTGGACGCGGCATTAAGCCTGAGCGCGGCTACGAGGTCGCGGGCGTGCTTGCCGGCGGTCTTGTGATCCGCGCGGTCACCCGCGCGCTCGTCAAGCAGACGCCGCATATTGGGTTTGCCGTCAAGGCGCTCGCTGCTGCCGCGGGCACCTATGGCATGGGCCGTGCGCTCGTTTCGCTCTACGAGCGCGATGTCGACTACAGCCGTGCTAACGAGGTGGTCACTGCCACGTTTTCCCGCGTTCGCGATCTGGTGACTGCGGTCGCGGGCGCTACCCGTCCTATGGCGTCCTATCAGGACGCATCAGATCTCGCTGCTTAGGGGTTTTCCGTTGCGCGTTGCATACCAAGACTGTTTTCATTTAATTGAGCCGTTGCTCGCCAAGGTCGAGAAGCCGAGTCGCTATATCGATCACGAGTGGGGCACGCTTTCCAAGGCCGATGCCGACTACCGTTGCTGCCTGATCTACCCGGATGTGTACGAGGTCGGTCTGCCCAACCAGGGCATCGCCATCCTCTACAACATCCTTAACCAGGCCGAGGGCATCTCCTGCGAGCGCGGCTATGTGCCGTGGCCCGATATGGGTGACGCCATGCGCGAGGCAGGCATTCCGCTGCTGTCGCTCGAGGGTGCAGCGCCGGTCGCTTCGTTTGATATCGTCGGCCTGCATGTGCCGCACGAGATGGCGGTGACGAACTTTCTCGAGGCACTCGACCTCGCTGGTATTCCGCTGTTAGCGGCTGACCGCACCGAGGACGACCCCATTATCATCGCCGGCGGCCCCTCGGTGTACAACCCCGAGCCGTACGCGGCCTTCTTCGATGTTATCCTCATCGGCGAGGGCGAGGAATCGCTGCTCGAGACCTGCCAGTTGCATCGCCGTCTGCGTGACGAAGGAGTCCCGCGCGCGCAGATTGTCGAGCAGCTTGCATCCATTGCCGGCAACTACGTGCCGTCGCTCTATGAGGTTTGTCACGACGAGCCCTGCTCGCCGCATGGCTACACCGTGCCGCGTGAGGGCAAGGATGCGCCGACCGTGGTCTACAAGCGCGTCGTCGAGGATTTCGGCGCCACGAATCCGCTGTCGCAGTCGTGCGTGCCCTATGCGCAGCTGGTCCACGACCGCCTGTCTATCGAGATCCTGCGCGGCTGCGCCCGCGGCTGTCGTTTTTGCCAGGCCGGCATGACGTATCGCCCGGTGCGTGAGCGCTCGGCCGACCAGATCGTCTCGTCGGTGATTCAGGGTCTGGAAAAGACCGGCTATGACGAGGTGTCGCTGACCTCGCTCTCCACGACCGACCACTCCTGCATTCGCGATGTGCTCGGCAGGCTCAACCATCGCCTGGAGGATACGGGTATTCGCGTGTCTATTCCGTCGCAGCGCCTGGATTCGTTTGGCGTGGATATGGCCGAGTCGGTCGCCGGCGAAAAGAAGGGCGGACTGACGTTCGCGCCCGAGGCCGGCAGCCAGCGCATGCGCGACATCATTAACAAGAACGTGACCGAGGAGGACCTGGACCGTGCGGCCAAGGCGGCCTTCGAGGCCGGTTGGAACCGCATGAAGCTCTACTTTATGATGGGCCTTCCCGGCGAGCGCGACGAGGACATCGTGGCCATCGCCAATCTGGCCGATCACGTGCTGGAGCTCGGTCGTTCCGTGGTGCCCAAGGCTCGTCGCGGCTCGATCTCGGTGTCGATCTCGGTTTCGGTCTTTATCCCCAAGGCTGCCACGC
Organism: Collinsella sp.; assembly: GCA_048485835.1. Taxonomy (GTDB): domain Bacteria; phylum Actinomycetota; class Coriobacteriia; order Coriobacteriales; family Coriobacteriaceae; genus Collinsella. The sequence goes on along the minus strand of DBFWBE010000018.1, from coordinate 17,369 downwards.
CGTTCCAGTGGTGCCCGCAGCTCGACTACGACGACGTCAAGCGTCGCCAGAAGCTGCTCATCACGAGCGTTCGCAACCGTGCCGTCCGCGTTCATTACCACGATGCCGAGACCTCGCTCATCGAGGCTGCGCTGTCCCGCGCCGGTCGTGACATGACGCCCGTCATCATCGACGCTTGGCGCTCGGGCTCTCGCTTTGACGCCTGGGTAGAGCATTTCTCGCTCGATAACTGGAAGGAAGCTGCTGCCAAAAACGGCATCGACCTCAATGAGCTCGTGCACCTGCCCTACGAGTTGGACTGGCGCCTGCCGTGGGAGCACGTGAGCCCCGGCTGCACGCGCGGCTTCCTCGAGCGCGAGTACCGTCGCTCGCTCGAGGGCGTCACGACTCCCGACTGCACCCGCACGTCATGCACCGGCTGCGGGATCTGCCCTACGCTCCACGCCAAGAATGTATTGATGGGTGATCGCGCATGAGTGAGCGTCTGACCGACAACCCCTCGCTCTTTAGACTTCGTGTTCGCTATGGCAAGCGCGATCGCCTTAAGTACCTGGGCCATCTCGAAGTAATCCATACCATTGAGCGCATCGTGCGCCGTGCGGGACTTCCCTATGCCGTCACGCAGGGCTTCTCTCCGCACATGCGCGTGGGCTTTTCTTCGGCGCTACCGGTGGGTACGTCGTCGACCTGCGAGTGGTATGACCTGTTTATGACCGAGTTCGTGGCGCTCGACGAGGCGTTTGGGCGCCTGGCTGCGGCGTCTCCGGCCGATCTGGCGCCCATCGAGGCGGCGTACATCGACGTGCGCACGCCGGCGTTGACGGCGCAGCTCACGCGCCTGTCGTATCGCATCGACCTGCACTTGGATCCCGAGGCGCCCGTAAGCGCCGACGAGGTGCGTCGTGCGATCGACACGCTGCGCGCGGACCATGGCATCGACTACGCGCGCGGAAAAAAGAGCAAGCGCTTGGATTTGGATCACACGCTCGTGGGCTATGAGCTCACGGCGGGGGAGCGCCCGGACCATTTGGTGCTCATGCTCGACACCCATGCCGACAACGAGGGCTCCATGCGTCCGGAAATTTTGCTTTCTGCTGCTGATGTTTTGTTGCAGGGCTTGACCCCGGGCGTGGATGCACCTATTGTTTCCACCGGTATGCAAGACCTCGTGACCATCTGCTCCTACGATGTCGAGCGTCAGAATCAAGCATGCGAGGACGACGAGGGCCGACTCGTCAGCCCCATACCTGTGCGAACTTGTGGATTTGCTCCACATACTCGTTGACGGGGTTATTTTCGCCTGCTACTATATTCGGCTGTTGCACTAACTGATGCATGAAGGGCAAGTAAACATGTACGCAATCGTTAACACGGGCGGCAAGCAGTACAAGGTCGCCACCGACGATGTCATCACCGTCGAGAAGATCGAGGGCAATGAGGGCGACAAGGTCACCCTGCCGGTTATCTTCCTCAACGATGGTAAGAAGATCGTCACCGATCCCGACAAGCTGGCCAAGGCCAAGGTTACCGCTCAGATCGTTGAGCAGTTCAAGGGCGAGAAGCAGCTGGTCTTCAAGTTCCACAAGCGTAAGCGCTATCGTCGTCTGAAGGGTCACCGTCAGCAGCTCACCAAGCTGAAGATCGTGAAGGTCCAGGCTACCTCCCGCGCCAAGAAGGCTGTCAAGGCAGAGGCTGAGGCTGTTGCCGAGGCTTCCGTCGCCGAGTAGATTACACTCGTAACGAAAGAGTAGGTATACACAATGGCACACAAAAAAGGACTCGGTTCCTCCCGTAATGGCCGTGACTCCCGCGGTCAGCGCCTTGGCACGAAGCGCTATGCCGGCCAGACGGTAACCACGGGCACGATTCTCGTCCGTCAGCACGGCACGCACATCCACCCGGGTGAGAACGTTGGCCGTGGTAAGGACGACACGCTGTTCGCGCTGGTCGACGGTACCGTTGAGTTCCACAAGGGTATCAAGCACAGGGTCAGCGTACGCCCGCTCGCGAACGCGTAATTCACCCTTCATAGAGCACATATGTGGGAGGCACTTGAGTTTTAGGATTCAAGGGTCTCCCTCTTTTTGTAGGAGGCGATTCTGTTGTCACAGTTCACCGATATCAGCCGCATTAACGTGTGCGGCGGCGACGGCGGAGCCGGATGCATGTCGTTTAGGCGCGAGGCATTTGTCCCCAAGGGCGGCCCCGATGGCGGCGACGGCGGTCGTGGCGGCAATGTCGTCATCCAGGCCGATGCTCAGCTGTCTTCGCTGATCGATTACCGCTTTAAGCATCACTTCCGCGCCGAGCGCGGCACACACGGGCAGGGTGCCCGTCGTAACGGTAAGAGCGGCGAGGACCTGATTCTCAAGGTCCCTATGGGTACCGTGGTGCGCGAGCTCGACCCCGAGACGCAGACCCCGATGTTCGATATTGCCGACCTCGTTCACGATGGCGAGCGCGTTGTCGTGGCGCCCGGCGGTGCCGGCGGCCTTGGCAACACGCACTTTGTGACGTCGGTGCGCCGCGCGCCCGCGTTCGCTCAGCTGGGCGAGCCGGCCGAGGAACACTGGATCGAGCTCGAGATGAAGCTTATGGCCGATGCCGCGCTTGTTGGCTTCCCCTCGGTGGGTAAGTCATCGCTCATCGCTCGCATGAGTGCCGCCCGTCCCAAGATCGCCGACTACCCGTTTACCACGCTCGTGCCGAACCTCGGCATGGTGCGTGCCGGCGAATATTCTTACGTCGTTGCCGACGTTCCCGGTTTGATCGAGGGCGCGAGCGAGGGCAAGGGCCTGGGTCACCAGTTCCTGCGCCACATTGAGCGTACGGCCTTGATCATGCACGTCGTCGACATGACGGGCGGTTTTGAGGATCGCGATCCGGTTGAGGACTATCGCATCATCAACCGCGAGCTCGAGCAGTATGGCGCCGAGCTTTCGGAGCGTCCGCAGATCGTCGTTGCCAACAAGTGCGACGCGCCGGGCACGGCCGACAAGATTGCCGACCTCAAGCGCGCAGCGCTCGACGATGGCCATATGTTCTTTGCCGTGTCTGCTGTTACGGGCGCCGGCCTCAACACGCTGATGCTTGCCGTGGGCGAGCAGGTGGCTAAGCTGCGCGCCGAGCTGTCGGTCTCCGATGAGCCGGTCGTTCTGCGCGACGATGAGTGGGAGCGCCGTCGCCTGCAGCGTGAGAAGCGTTTCCGCATTGTCCAGGAGGAGCCCGGTGCCTTCCGCGTGGTCGGTCGTGCCATCGAGCGCATGGTCATCCAGACCGACTGGGAAAATGAGGAAGCCGTCATTTACCTGCAGCATAAGTTTGCGCGTATGGGTGTTGACGACGCGCTCGAGAAGGCCGGTTGCCGTGCGGGCGACGAGGTCCGCATTTGCCAGCGCGCCTTTGACTTTGAGGGCGCTGAGGACTTCTCGGAGTACGAAGAGCTCGAGGATGCTGACGAGGACGTTGCCGTTGAAGCCATTGACGTGGCCGATGCTGCGGATGAGAGCGTCGAGGTTGTCGATGCGGCGGATGCCGCGGACGATGCCGAGACCTCGGAGGGCGAGTAGGCCATGTCGCTGCGCGGTGGAATCGGTCTGCCCGAGCTTCCTCTAGAGGACGGGCAGGAGTTTAGGCTCGGCATTATGGGTGGCACCTTTGATCCCATCCATTACGGGCACCTGGTGACCGCCGAGCAGGCGCGCGAGTCGCTCGACTTGGATGCTGTGCTCTTTATGCCGGCGGGCTCTCCTGCCTTTAAGCTTGACAAGCCGGTGACGCCTGCCGAGGACCGTTATGCTATGACGGTCCTCGCCACCGCCGCGAACCCGGCCTTTTTGGCGAGCCGGTTCGAGATCGACCGCCCGGGCGTAACCTATACGGCCGATACGCTTCATGCCCTTCGCGACTTTTACCCGCCGCAGGTAAAGCTCTACTTTATTACGGGCGCCGACGCGATTATCGATATCGTGACCTGGCATGATGCCGAACGAATCGCTGAGCTTGCTACCTTTATTGCGGCGACGCGACCGGGCTTTGATATCGATACGGCGCGTGCCCGAATCAAAGAGTCGGGGCTGCCGTTCGACGTGCGCTATATTCAGATTCCGGCGCTGGCGATCAGCTCGACGAACATTCGTAAGCGAGTTGCCCGCGGCATGAGCGTGCGCTATCTTACGAGCGAGTCCGTGCTCGGCTACATTCGCAAACGCAGACTATATGCCGATTTGAGCCAAGAAGATTTTGAGTGATGGGGGGTCTACGTTGTCGGTAGAGGATCAGTTTGAGGGCGATGAGCGCGCGCTGCTCAAGCGCATTCAAGAGCTGCTCGATGTTCGCATGAAGGATAAGCGCAAGCGCTATGTGCATTCGCTGGGTGTTGCCGAGACCGCACTTCATCTGGCCGAGGTCTACGGCGTTGACCGCTTTGATGCCGCTGCCGCCGGCCTGATCCATGACTGGGACAAAGTGCTCTCCGACGACGAGCTCGTGGCCCGCGCGCTTCACTATGGCATCAAGGTTGCCGGTTCTCCTTCTGCCGCGACGCCGCTTTTGCATGGCCCTGTTGCCGCCTATGAGCTTCCGCAGCTTTTTCCCGAGCTGTCGCCGGCCGTTTTCCAGGCTGTCGACCGTCACACCGTGGGTGCCTGCGACATGACGCAGCTCGATATGGTGGTCTTTGTGGCCGATGCCATCGAGCCCAACCGCCACGGCGACTATGCGCATGCGCTGCGCAAGATGGTGGGGGAGTCGACGCTCGATGAGTTGTTCTTCTCCTGTTTTGCGCAGGGTCTGGTCTATGTGATCCAGTCCGGGCGCTATCTTTATCCCACGGCTATTACGATTTACAACCATTACGCCCAGCTGCGCTAGCTCGGGCTGTCTAGAAAGAGGTATTCCATGGCCGACGAGACCATGACCGACGAGCAGATTCTTGAAGGCGTGGAGCACAAGAGCTTCGCCGCCACGTCCGACCGCACTGCCGCCTCGCTGTCCGCGAGCGGTGTCGCCGCCGAGGATGTCGCCCGCGCCGCCGCGCAGGCCGCCTACGACAAGAAGGGCGAGGACGTTCAGGTGCTCGACCTGACCGAGCTTTCCGATGTGTGCGACTACTTTGTGCTTGCCACCGGTGCCAACAACCGCCAGGTCGATTCAATTGTCGACGAGATCGAGGAGAAGGTCGCCGAGGCTTGCGGCGAGCATCCGTTCTCCATCGAGGGCCGCGAGCAGAAGACTTGGATGCTCATGGACTACGGTTCGGTTGTCGTCCACGTCTTCACTCCCGAAGCCCGCGACTTCTACCGCCTCGAGAAACTCTGGGGAGACGCCCCCCAGCTCCCCCTCAATCTCCTCTAGTAGCTCATTTGGGACGGGGTTAGCTACCCTCACGCATATCGCCGGGCAGTTGCGGTTTTCCGCACCTGCCCGGCTTTCTTTTTGCCCAAAGGCGGTTAATCGTTGAAGCGGGATTGGCGGCCGAAGGATAGGGCGGTGTCGCCGAATTTGTCTCGGACGGCGTCGATGGCGACGGAGAGGTCGCGGCGGTCGCTGGATTGGGCTCCGCGGTCATCGATCTCGCAGAACAGGTCGGTCTGGATGCCGCCCCGATGGTCAAAGTCGCTCATGCCGATGCCCGCTAAGCGAACATGCATGCCATCCTGCCAGATGTTGTCGAGCAGATCGAGTGCAACCGCCACGAAGATGTTCTCATCGTCGGTCGGATGAGGCAGCCGGCGCTGTGCCGTACGCCCGCTGCCATACGAATACTTAAGCTTGAGCGTTACCGTGGCACCCGTCAGCCCCTGACGGCGCAGACGGCGTCCCACTGACTCTCCCAACAGCGCAATCGCCGCCTCAATATCCCCACGCTCAGTCAAATCTTTAGCAAAGGTGCGTTCATTGCTGACCGACTTGACCTCGCGCTCTTCATCGAGGCTTGTGACTTCAGAGATTTCGAGTCCCAGCGCACGCTGGCGCATGTGCTCGCCGTTGACGCCAAAAATAGAGGCCAAGGTGGATTCCGGTGCACGTGATAGCTCGCCGAGGGTGTAGATGCGCATGCGGCGCAGTCGCTCCTCGGCCGAGCGCCCGATGCCACTCATGGCAGATACCGGCAGCGCGGCCAAAAAGCGCTGCTCGGTTCCGGGGCGCACGATGGTCAGCCCAAACGGCTTATCCCGCTCGCTTGCGATTTTTGCGACCGTCTTGTTGCAGCCCACGCCAATGGAGCAGGTCACTCCCAGCCCTGCCACGCGGTCGCTTATACGCCGCGCAACCAGCAGCGGGTCTTCGGGCGCAAAGCGACCCGGTGTGATATCGATAAAGGCTTCGTCGATGGATACGCGCTCGACGCGCGGGGTCTCGTCGGCGAGAATCGCCATGACCTGCGCGCTCACCTCGCGGTAGCGATCAAAGTGCCCGTGCGTCCAAATGGCTTTCGGGCACAAGCGCCGCGCTTCGGCCGAGGCCATGGCAGAGTGCACGCCAAAGCGACGTGCCTCATACGAACACGTGGACACGACGCCACGCGAATCGGCGTCTCCGCCCACGATGAGCGGCTTGCCGCGCCATTCGGGATGATCGAGCATCTCCACGCTCGCAAAAAACGCATCGAGGTCCATCAGGCCCACCGCCGGACCCGTCCAGGGAGGCGGCGTGACGCCCGTGGCATCCTCATAACCGTATGTATGTTCGCGTCTTTCCATGTCATGAGTATACCGCGCAGCTCATGTGGGGTGCGTGTATGTGCTTGCAAATCCCGAATTCTTGTCTAAGATATGGATTTGCCCTCGACTACACCGAAGAAGTTGGTCTCACGGACTTCACCTGCCCGCGTCGATGGCGTATTATGTTCAACTGTTTGTTTGTAGTTGCAGCCTAAAGCTGCTTGGTTGGAGGAGTTTCCTTTGGCAGTCAAGATTCGCCTTGCTCGTCACGGCGCTAAGAAGCGTCCGTACTACCGTGTCGTCGTCGCCGATTCCCGCGCCCCGCGTGACGGTCGTATCATCGAGGAGGTTGGCCGCTACAACCCGATGACCGCCCCCAAGACCATCAACCTCGACCTCGAGAAGATCGCCGACTGGCAGTCCAAGGGCGCTCAGCTTACCGACGCCGTCGCCGCTCTGGTCAAGGCCGCCAACGAGGGCGAGAAGACCGAGACCGTCGTCAAGAAGTCCAAGAAGCAGCTCGCCAAAGAGGCCGAGGCCGCTAAGGCTGCCGCTGAGGCCGCTGAGGGCGCCGAGGAGTAAATCGTGCCTGAGGTTGACGCTGCACAGCTCGAGGGTGAGGCAATGCTCTCAGATCGCATCGCCGATCTCGTCGAATATCTCGTTGTTCAGATCGTCGACGACCCGGATTCCGTGAGCCTTGAGGTCATCGATGGTGATGACGCCTCTACGATTGAGGTTTCGGTCGCCGAGGATGACGTCGCTAAGGTCATCGGCCGTCGTGGCCGTACCATCAAGGCCATTCGCACGCTCGCCCGTGCGCTGGCCGCTCGCCTCGACACTGCTGTCGAGGTAGAGGTTCTGGGCTAGGACCTTGAGGTCCCAGTACAAAAACATCGCCCGTGTGGTCAAGCCGCACGGAAGGAAGGGGGAGGTCCTCGCGCAGCCGCTGCGGGGGCTTCCTTCTGTATTAGAGCCGGGTATGCGCGTCGCCCTGACGCCGCCGGCGCTCAAGCGCGACCGCTTTTGCACGGTCGTGTCCGTCACCGATACGGGCGATGGCGATCTGGTCTCGTTTGAGGGCATTGACGACTTGACGGCCGCCGAGGGCATCACGGGATGCTACGTGCTGGCAAATCGTGACGATTTTGAGCTCGATTCGCTCGACGCTGCCTATACCGACCTGATGGGTCGCGAGGTGGTCGACGAGCGCTTCGGTTCGCTCGGCACGATCGTCGAGATCATGTCGACGCCCGCTAACGATGTTTGGGTTGTCGAGGGTGATCGGTACGGCGAGGTACTGATTCCCGTGATCGAGCAGGTCGTGCTCGATCTTCCCGATGCAGGAACAATTTCCGTCCACGTGATGGACGGCCTTATCGATATGGACAAGTAGGGAGGAAAACATGCTGATTGAGACCCTTTCGGTCTTTCCCGAGATGTTTGAGCCCGTCATGTCCACGTCGATTTTGGGCCGCGCCCGCAAGGCCGGCCTTTTTGATTTTAAGGCGTATAACCTGCGCGACTGGACGCACGACCGCCATCGTACCGTCGATGACGAGCCGTACGGCGGCGGGCAGGGCATGCTCATGAAGGTCGAGCCTATCGCAGAGGCCATCGAGGCCATTAGCACAGAGGGTCCCAAGCCCACTGTGGTGTTCTTTACCCCCTGTGGCGAGCCCTTTACGCAGCATGTGGCCGAGCGCCTGCTCAAAAGTGAGCGCCTGTTGTTTGTGTGCAGTCGCTACGAGGGCGTCGACGAGCGTGCGTATGCGTATGCCGATGAGCGTCTGTCGATCGGCGACTACGTGCTTACGGGCGGCGAGCTTCCCGCTATGGTCGTTGCCGATGCCGTCGTACGCCTGATTCCCGGCGCCCTGGGCGACGAGATGAGCAACGTCGACGAGTCGTTCTCGACCGCCGAAGACGGAGGACTGCTCGAGTACGCGCAGTACACCCGCCCCGCCGAGTTCAACGGCGAGGGCGTGCCGCCGGTGCTTGTGAGCGGCGATCACGCCAAGGTCGATGTCTGGCGTCGCAAGAACGCCATCGAGCGCACCTGCCGCTGGCGTCCCGACTTGATCGAGACGGCGCGGCTCACGCCCGAGGAGCGCGCTTACGCGCAGGAGATTTTGGACGCTTCGTATTCGCAGAGCGAGGAGTGAGAATGGTTCCATCGCAGCATTCCGCGTTGAGGGGCGCTTTTGAGTGGATCGCGGTCATCGCGATCGCACTGGTCGCCACCTTCTTGATTCGCTCGTTTGTGGTCGAGCCCTTTGTGGTGCCCACCGGCTCCATGGAGTCCACGATCGAGATTGGCGACCAGATCCTGGCACAAAAGGTGAGCCTCGAGCTCGGTCAGCCCGTCAAGCAGGGCGATATCGTGGTGTTTCACAACCCCGATGGCACCTCCGAGCATGATGTTCTTGTCAAGCGTGTTATTGCCACGGCCGGCCAGACGGTCGACCTGCAGGATGGCAAGGTGGTCGTTGACGGCCAAGCGCTCGACGAGGACTATACGACGGGCATGAGCTGGCCACTTTCGGTCCAAGCACCCGGCACTCAGGTAAGCTATCCCTACACCGTTCCCGACGGGTGCGTGTGGGTGATGGGCGACAACCGCGAAAACTCTGCCGACTCACGCTACTTTGGTCCCGTCGATCGCTCTGATTTGATCGCTGTGGCACTCGTTCGCTACTGGCCGCTCAACCGCATCGGCGCTATCGACTAAAAACCGCTATAGTACAGTACCTAACCGTGTAATCGTTTCGACGAGGGGATATTAGAGGCATGAACGCTTCATCGCTTTCCTTCCAAGACATCATCCTGCGCCTCCAGCAGTACTGGGGCGAGCAGGGCTGCGTCATTATGCAGCCCTATGACTCCGAGGTCGGTGCCGGTACCTTCCATACCGCGACCACGCTGCGCTCGCTCGGTCCCGCCGAGTGGCGCACCTGCTATGCGCAGCCTTGCCGCCGTCCCGCCGACGGCCGCTACGGCGAGAACCCCAACCGCATGCAGCACTACTATCAGTTCCAGGTGCTCATCAAGCCCTCACCGGTCAACGCCCAGGAGCTTTACCTGGGGTCTCTTGCCGCTATCGGTCTGGACCCCAACGACCATGACGTCCGCTTTGTCGAGGATGACTGGGAGAGCCCGACGCTCGGCGCCTGGGGCCTTGGCTGGGAGGTCTGGCTCAACGGCATGGAGGTCACGCAGTTTACGTACTTCCAGCAGGTAGGCGGCATCGAGGTCGACCCCGTACCCGTCGAGATCACCTATGGCCTAGAGCGCATTGCCATGTATGCGCAGGGCGTTAACTCGGTCTACGACTTGGTGTGGAGCTACCTGCCCGACGGCACGCCCATGACCTATGGCGACGTGTTCCTCGAGAACGAGCGCGAGTTCAGTGCCTATAACTTTGAGGTCGCAAACGTCGAGATGATGCGTCAGAAGTTTGATGACTACGAGGCCGAGTGCCATTCCTGCCTGGAGCGCAAGCTGCCGCTGCCGGCATATGACTGCGTCATGAAGTGCAGCCACGCTTTCAACCTGCTCGATGCCCGCGGCGCCCTGTCCGCGGTCGAGCGTGCCAACTACATCCTGCGCGTCCGCGCCGTCGCCAAGGCGTGCTGCGAGGCCTACATGGCCGAGGTCGCCGGAGTCAACGAGAATGCCGACCAGGAAGGCGAGGTGGCGTAAGCCATGGCAGACGCTAAGGATTTCCTGTTTGAGATCGGTACGGAGGAAATGCCCTCCGCACCGCTGAACAATGCCGTCAAGCAGCTTGGCACCATGATCGCCAAGGGTCTCGACGAGGCCGGTCTGGCCCACGGCGAGGTCCGCGTGATCTCGAGCCCGCGTCGTCTGGCTGCGCTCGTGGCCGACGTCGCCACTGCGACCGATGAGGTCCATGAGGTCAAGCGTGGCCCCGCGGCCAACATTGCCTTCGACGCTGACGGTAACGCCACCAAGGCCGCCCAGGGCTTTGCCCGCAAGTGCGGTGTGGCTGCCGAGGACCTGGTCCGTCGCGAGGACACTGACGGTCGCGAGTATGTGTTCGCCGAGAAGAACATTCCCTCCGCACCGGCTACGCCGATTCTGACCGCTCTGTGCGAGAAGACTATCGCCGGCCTGCAGTGGCCCAACTACCGCTCCCAGCGCTGGGGCCACGAGCACGCGACGTTCGTGCGCCCGGTCCGTTGGATCTGCTGCCTTTTGGGCGAGGATGTTGTGCCCGTGTCGTTTGCCGACGTGACGAGCGGCAACACCACGCGTGGTCATCGCGTGCTTGGCCCCGGTGACCATGTGGTTGCCAGCCCCGCCGTCTACGAGCAGGTGCTTGAGGACGCCGGCGTGCTTTCTGCCGAGCGTCGTCGCGAAGCCATCCTTGCCGGTATCGCCGAGGTCGAGGCCGCTCGCCCCGGCTGTCATGTCGACACGCCCAAGAAGGTCTTCGAGGAGGTCATTAACCTCTGCGAGTGGCCGACGGTGCTCGTCGGTACCTTCGATGAGGAGTTCCTCAAGGTCCCGCATGAGATCATCTGCGAGTCTATGCTCACCAATCAGCGCTACTTTCCGATCTATGACGGCGAGGGCAAGCTGACGCGTGAGTTTGTGGTCGTCTCCAACAGCAAGCCCGAGAATGCCGAGCGCGTGATCGACGGCAATGAGCGCGTCGTGCGCGCCCGCCTGGACGACGCCAAGTTCTTCTACGAGGAGGATCTGAAGATCTCCCTCGACGAATTCCGTGAGCGTCTGGCCAAGGTCGCCTTCCAGGAGAAGCTCGGCAGCGTGCTCGCCAAGTCCGAGCGTATTGAGCAGCTCGCGCTCGCTATTGCCCGCGAGGCTCACCTGGGTGCCCACCTGGCCGCCGACGCCGCTCGCGCCGCTCACCTGTGCAAGGCCGACTTGGTGTCCAACGCCGTCGTCGAGTTCACGAGCCAGCAGGGCGTGATGGGCGGTTACTACGCCAGCGCGATGGGGGAGAACGACGAGGTCGCTCACGCTATTCGCGATCACTATCGTCCCCGCTTTGCCGGTGACGAGCTGCCCGAGGGCACCGCTGGCTGCATCGTGGCCTGTGCCGACAAGCTCGATACCATTGCCGGTATCTTTGCCATCGGCGAGCCCCCGACCGGCTCTTCCGACCCGTACGCGCTGCGTCGTGCCGCCATCGGCATCATCAACATCCTTCGCGACCGTCTGCCGATCGACCCCACGTCGCTCATCGACTTTGCGCTCGAGCTCTATAGCGAGCAGGGCATTGAGTTCGACGCCGCCGAGGTCGCCCAGCAGGTTCGCGACTTCTTCCACGGCCGTTTGGTGAGCATGGCCCGCGACGAGAAGATCCCGGCCGACACCGTTGCCGCCGTTTCCGCGGTGCACATTATTGCCCCGTCGGTCTTCTTCGCCCGCTGCGCCGCCCTCGATGAGGCCCGCAAGAACGACGCCGAGACCTTCGACAACCTGGCGACCGCTTACGCCCGCGCGGCGCATATCTCCAAGTCCGAACTGGGCGCGGAGTACGATCGCGCTCTGATGGGCGAGGTCGAGCTTGCGCTTGCCGACGCCTCCGAGGCCGCTCAGACCGCCGTCGATGCCGCGCTTGCTACCGAGGATTATCCTGCCGCATTCGCTGCCCTCGCCGCCCTGCGTGCCCCCATCGACCGTTTCTTCGACGAGGTTATGGTCATGGACAAGGACGAGCAGCTCCGCGATAATCGCCTTAAGCTGCTCAACCGCTTCGAGGCCGTTTTCTCCGGCATCGCCAACATCGGTGAGCTTGCCCGAAAAAAGTAAGCTATCCTGCGCATAAGCGCAAAAGGAGCCCCGCATGGATTGCCCGGTCACCGCTCGTCCCACCGTTATCGTTATCTCCGACTCGCTCGGTGATACCGCTTGTGAGGTGGTGCTTGCGGCGTCCGGGCAATTTGATGAAGGGGCTTTTCGTGTTTTACGTCTGCCTAAGGTGACCTCGGTGGAGCAGGTTAAGTCGTTTGTGGGTCCGCATGTCGATGCGGACCATCGCGATATCGCCGTATTCCACACAATTGTCGATCCGGCGCTTCGTGCTCGCGTGCTCGACTACTTGGGCATGCTGCACATTCGCTCGGTCGACCTGATCGGCCCGACGCTTGCCGTGCTGTCGTCGCTTATCGGCGTGCCGCCAAAAGGAGTGGCGGGTGTGATCCATAAGACCGATGACCGGTATTTCCACCGCATCGAGGCCATGGAGTACTTTGTCGAGCACGATGACGGACGTGGTTGCGACGATCTGTCGGGTGCCGATATCGTGCTGCTGGGCGTGTCGCGCACATCCAAGACGCCGCTGTCGATGTATTTGGCCTATCAGGGCTACAAGGTCGCCAACGTTCCGTTGGCGCACGGTATGGAGCCGCCCAAGTCGATTTACGAGGTAGACCCGATGCGGTTGTTTGGCCTGATTTCGACCGTCGACGTTATTTCCGAGATTCGCGATAGCCGCTTGGGCGACGACTATGCCCGTGCCGTCGCCGGCTCCTATGCCGAGCCCGAGAGCGTGCGAAGCGAGCTCGAGGAGGCTCGTGCTCTCATGAAGCGCCTGGGTTGCTTTGTAGTGCGTACCGACGGCAAGGCGATCGAGGAGAGCGCCTCCGAGATCATCGCTCACCTCGATGAGATCCAGGAAGCAAGGGCCCGCCGAGCCGCCCGCCGCGCCCAGCAGCAGTAACTACTGAGTAGCTAATTTGGGACGTGTCTCTATAGTATTGTCAAATCTCCTGGGACGAGCCCGCCCTCCTCGAGTCGCTCGGGAGGCTCGGCGTTGCAGAGACGGCGAGGCCGGACGGGGATTACCTCTTCGTGATGGAGGGGAACCCCGGCGCTGGAGGGCGACGGGGAGGCGCCTCGGGTGCAGCTACACAAGGGGGCCTGTCCACGAGGTCCACGTGCGGGAAGTCAATTAATTTACCGTTCAAAAAGGGGGCAATGTGGGAAAGGGCCAAGCCGACTATTGAAATGACGATAAAGACGAGGCATCCTGATGTATGTCGGAATATAGATAGGACAAAACGTATCATCTATATCGCTTCTATGAAACCCGATGCAAGTTCTTCTCAATCTCGAAATAGATTGAAGGCATTGAGAGGAACTTTATACTACAAAAATCGTAGGTCTGCCACCTAGACAGAAGAAGTGATTTTGTATGCGGAATCTTGCATTTTGAAAACCGGTGCCAACTATGAGGTGTGAGTCGGGCTCGGTAAAGCGCGGGGGAAATGAGATAGGCTGCGCGTCATCAGAGAGTGGCGCGCAGCCTATTGACCTGCTTTCGTATGACGGATGCTTTAGAGGATCCAGGGGCCAAGTGGGTTGCCATCTGCGGAGCAGTCTTGAATCGTTAGGATGGGATTTTGAAAGGGCTGTCTCTCCCTCCACGCCTTCAAGTGATAGGTGCAGACGCGGTCGTAGTGGATTTTTTTGTATGCGCGCGATATCTGTTTTACAGCCTCCTCTTTGCTGGAATATTTTCCTGGAGCATGTGCAACAGATGTGCATGCGATACCGTCGATCCAGCCAGATTGGGGTCCGAGGTTAAAGCTCGAGATTATTGTCAAGACGCCATTGAGGCCAGCTTGCAACAAATCGTTCTGTATTCGTTCAAATGCTGATTGATTGTTGGTTCCAAGGCCAATCATTCCAATTGCAGAGAGGTATCCGCTATCAGTGAGTTTATCTCCTGCACCTCGAATAACCTTGCTTGTGATGTTGAGGCCATCTGGGCCGCCATCGCCAACGAAGGGGTATGGTACGTCTTCTGGGATTGGGAGCAAAGGAGGATTCACCGTAATGAGTTCATAGCTGCAAGAGCTTTCGATATTGTTTAGTGCGTTGTAGAGACTTCCGGTTAGAACAGTTAAATCTTCGCTAATACCATTGACCAGTGCGTTTAGTTGGCAGATTTCTGAGGCGATTGGATTGATATCTATCGCCGTGACGTGCATTCCAGATTTTGCCAGTATGAGTGCCTGGATGCCTGGTCCAGAGCAGAGGTCTAAGGCATTCTTTCCGGGGGATGGGCTTAGCCGACGAGCGAGCCCAATTGAATCAGAGCCAAAATATAGTAAAGGCGAGGGTGATGGCGCATCGGCAAAAAGCCAGATGCCATGATATCGGATTAGAGATAAACCGGAAAGGGAGGCATTGCCATTGTGCTTGCTTAGCAGCCCGAGTGAGGCTATGGTTTCAACAGTGCCTTTCAGCAGACTTCTTTTTGCCACTTCTGAATCGAGATCAATCTCTCCACCTAGCATCAGGAAGGAGACGATCTCTTGATGCTCCCTGTCAAGTTGATCCCAGATGCGATGCGCGCATTCAAAAGGATCTATAGATATGTCAAGTGTGTCTAAAAAATCTGTTACTCCAAGAGTGTCCAATCTACGGAGTGGATTACTCGAGAGCGAATTTAAAGAGGGTAGCACTTCAATCATGTATATCAGACCCATTTCCGATAAAGGTAGTCTCGAATTTAGTCTCGACAATCAAGTCGGCTGCCAGTTTAGGAGCTAGCTTTGCAAGACAGGTCTGTGCCTCTTTCGAGAGGGCGATGTCTTCGCAAATCTCGCATTGAGAGAGGTAGCTTGAGCGCCCAAATGAAGAAAGGCCTCCGCTCGTGCGCAAGTGCTTCAGCAGCCCTCCTGGTCCTATGTATTGTATGTAATTAAGTAGGAGCAGCTGCGGTTCATTAATGTCATCCGTCAGATTGATTTTGCCAAGATCGAAAAGCCAAGTTCCCTCTGCATTTATTCCGCAGCAGGGTGCAAGATGGCAGTTTGGGGAAATAACGAAGTCTCGGCCGCAGTCGGAACAGTGTGACGCTAAGAGACGTGCCTGCGGTCGCGCATTTTGGTTGAGACTGAGATTTCGTGCGCGCCCAATTCGCGTGATGCCTGAATCCGTGATGAAGCGGGCTGGCGCGCTGGGAGGCTGGGTATTATCGTCGAACTGATGCAGGAGTGGAATGTCTTCATTAAGGTACTTGCACAGGTATGCCGGGCTGATTGTACTGTTGTTATCTCTGCAGACCGCAATGCCGAGAGTTTGAAAGCCCATTGTTTTTGCTGAGTTCCAAAGGTTGCGCACATTCTCGAGGGGTATATATTCCGCATGAAAGTCGTCGCAGCTGATATTGATTTCGTCAAGGCCACATGACTTCAATTCGTTGAGGAACGTTTCTGCGTCTCTTTCGCTTTTTGCCCACCACGCATTCGTTACAATTCGAGTAAAGAGTCCTAAAGAATTCGCATATGCGATGGCCTCGAGAAGGTCATCGCCAAGAAGGGTGCATTCTCCGCCCGTAAACACAACAACACCACTTCCGACGCATACTTCGGCGAAGCTATCGATGAATTGCCGCATTTGGGGAAGAGTAAGCCTGTCACTGTTGTTCGGAGTGCAGCTCATCAGACAATGATCACACACAGCGCCACATTTATATGTTGTTATAAATGTCAGCATTCGAGGTCTGCGGAACAGCACGTGCTGCGAGCTTTCGGAAATCATGCCGCGAGCAAACGGGCGTCGGTGATTACCAAGGTGCCTTCGTTCTCGGAGTAAGTAACTTCGAATTCGACGGAGCGATAATACCCGCGGGCGACCCCATTGGAAGCCCCTTCGGGGTTGATGGTATTGGAGCTGGAATTCTTGATTGCTGTTTTAAGCATGGCTGCTTGCCTCGCTGCACTCAAGCCCTCTTGATCAAATTTCCTGAAAACAGAAGTTTGTTTGTACGATTCCGATAGTTCAACAACATCAGGTTTGTTCATAAAAATAGCTGATCCATAGCCCATTGTGTTGACGTCGTACTTAAGGTTGGCGTTGTTTTGAGCATTCGCGTTTGCGTTTGCCATTCCGTTTGCGTTCAGAATGATGTTTGCGTTCGTTACTGCGTTTGCATTAAGTACAACGTTTACGAGAGGTATCGTTTGCGGCTCAGCTTCGTTGTCCTCGTCATAATATGCAAGTTGGATACGACGATATACTGCGCGTGCAACGGGGACACGCGCCTCCTTTTCGGTTGACTCCACCAGTTCGTACAGAGAGACTTTTCGATTTCCCGCTTTGATTTGGAGGTCTGTAATTCCATATTTCTGGAATACGGCACGAGGCTGAGCTTCGAAATCGCGTCTTGCGTCGGTAGATTGTTCCGCGTCCGCGACCAGTTTTTCAAGGATGCTAAGCTGGGACTGTATTGAGAGTTCGTTTAGGTGGTTCACATTGTCCATAGCGGTGACCTCCAATGTTGAATAGCTGTCTTGAAAGACTACGTCATGCTAGTGTCGGTATCGATTTGATACTACGAACAAATTAGAACTAAATGGATATAGTTTCCATACTAATCAAAACAAACTTGCATTCAAGTTTTTATTTATACTTGATTTAAGGCGGAGTGGAATGTGGGTGCGCAAGGAGACGCGGAATCGATGAGAGCCTCAAAAAAAATTACTGCAGTGTTATCATCTTTCATCCTCTCTATTCTTCCATTTCTGATTCTATGGGCGGCTTGGTCAGTCCTCCCTGATACAATTCCCGCTCATTGGAGTGGGGGTGTGGTTGATCGATGGGGTAATAAGCTTGAATTGCTGGTTGTTCCGCTGTTTTCTCTGATTGGTTCTATTGCAATTTCTGTGTACCTTATTGTTTCCACGCGGCGAAGAGAGTTCG
>DBFWBE010000017.1:0-62406 GCA_048485835.1 Collinsella sp. | reverse complement strand
TCGCCGCGGTGACGGTCAGACGCGCGATCCCCTTCGGAGTGTGAATCTTTTTGCTTGGCAGTGCGGCGAAGTGGTCGCCACCGGCGGCGAAATGCTTTCCCTGAGTCATTGTGCTGTTCCATTCCTTTTCCGTGCCCTATCCGACTGGGCATCAGAGTGCTTTCCAATAGAGATGATTATGCGCCTCAACTGGGATTGTTGTATATAGTCCGTTGGCTTTTATACAACAATCCATGACTCTTTTTGTCATGGATATCTCGCCGCTACAACAATCCTTTGGTCTACGCTGCAAAGAACTCAGATCAGAGTCTGGTTTCTCACAAGAGCAATTTGCGAACCGCATTGACATGGACAGGTCTTACTACGCCTCGATAGAGGTCGGGCGAAGAAATGTCAGTCTTTCTAACCTCTCTAAAATTGCCAATGGATTCAACATATCAATTGCTGCACTTATGACTGGTGTCACTGATAAAAAGGATTAGTCCATCATCAGCGAACGCAGTGAGCGTATCAATCGACGGCGTAGCCGGCGGCAAGGTCACGGCACGTGACCGCGCAGCGAGCTCTGCGAGCGAAGGGGACGGCATCGCCGTCCCTATTTCTTTATAAACTATTTCTCTATTAATTGGTTTCACCAAACTGGGTATTACACAAGCTTCTGAGCAGGCTTTTTATCAAATAATTCAAAGCTACCGAATCATCAAAATGGTGAAATTATTTACCCAAAAGAGGGAAGCACATCACCAAAATGGAACCGACTAACAGCTGTTGAAAACTTTTATCCCCAAAATGGTGATTTCCTGTTTTCAGTGGAAAACTCGGGAAGTCATAATATTTACTTACCAGATTTACAAACGAAAGCGGTTCTTAGTCCCAAAACCAGAACAGGTCAGAAGCAAAAATAACTCCTGACCTGCGATTTTCCTGGTGCCCCCGGGCGGATTCGAACCGTCGACACCCGCTTTAGGAGAGCGGTGCTCTATCCCCTGAGCTACGGAGGCATGTTGTACTAGTGTAGCAGATTTACCCCTTTGCCATGTAGCGCATGGCCACTCATTGAGAAGGCTCTATAGCGAATAGTTTCCGAGGGCAATCCTCAATATCGGAAAGAATAACCCGGAATAACGCGAAATAATGGGACAAGCTTTCCCAACTGGCCCTCAAAAGGAAAATGCATCCCGGAATGAGAGCAAATTCCGGGATGCATTTTCCGCCATCTATCGCCAACGATTAGCTGTCTCTGTGGAAAAGGCTCTTGATGGCAGCGGGGATGCTCTTGGCGCCCTTGGTCGTTACGTCGATAAAGTCGGGCGAACGCACGAGCTTATCCTCGTCAACGTACTTGCGAACCGCGCGCAGCGTCTCTTTGTCGTCGCGCGTCGAAAACGTAAAGTGGCCGTTATCTTTGGTAAAGATGGCAAAACGCGTGATCTTCTTGGTGCCGCGCAAAACCTCGGCGGCGATATAGTCGACCTCGTCCCACGGGATTTGAATATAATCCTCGGGATTGCGCTCGTTGTAATACTCGAACGCCTTATTGCCCACCATCACGTTACCGTGGCTGGTAAGCCCCATCAGGCAGGTTGCCGGCGTTGCCAGATCGACCGTGCTGTTCTGAGATTGCGCCATGCGCGCCTCGCCCTCCAAATAAAACAATCGGACCGCATCCAGTGTACCCACCGGGTGCGGTCCGTTTCAATGGCTCAAAAGCCCTTGCCTAGCAATTCTCGGTCTTAAGCCGAAACGTGCTTACATGAAGCCGCAGACGCGACCGATGATGCCGATGGCGAAGAGAGCCAGGATGATGACGATCGGGCTGACCTTCTTCTTGAGGAGCTTGCAGACCAGCAGGGTCAGGCACACGGCGGCAAGGCCGGGGATGAGCTGATCGAGGTTGGCCTGAAGCGTGGTGACCTTCACCTGATCAAGGGCGTTAGCACCGATGGAGTTATACATCGTCAGTGCTTCCTTGACACCCTCAGAACCGGAGGGCAGGTTAGCCCAGTCGATAAAGGCGCCAGCAGACTGCGTGACCTTGGAGACGACCGGGGTGAAGGAGATGGACACCCAGCGCTCGACCAGGGCGCCGATGATGAACATACCAAGGATGGAAGCACCCTCGGTGACCTTGCCCATCAGACCGCCGGAGAGGTCCTTGGCGATGGAGGAGCCGACCTTGTAGCCAAACTCCTGCGTGTACCACAGGAAGGCGTAACGGATGATGTTCCACGCGAAGAAGAACAGCAGCGGACCGGCGATGCTGCCGGACAGGGCCAGGGAAGCGCCCAGAGCGCCCAGAATCGGGCGAAGGGTGAACCAGAAGGCGGGGTCGCCGACGCCGGCGAGCGGGCCCATCATACCGACCTTGACGCCCTGAATGGCGACGTCGTCAATCGGAGCACCGTTGGCGCGCTCCTCCTCGAGAGCGAGGGTAACGCCAATGACGGGGGCGGAAACATAAGGGTGGGTGTTATAGAACTCCAGGTGGCGCTTAAGAGCGGCAATCTGGTCATCCTTGCTGGTGTAGAGCTTCTTGATCGCAGGGATCATTGCGAAGCACCAGCCGCCGTTCTGCATACGCTCGTAGTTCCACGAGCCCTGAAGGAACTGATGACGGAAGCAAACCTTCTTGCGGTCAGCCTTGGTGAGCTGAATCTTGTTCTCTGCCATATGTATCACTCCCCTCCTACTCGTAATCGTTCAGAATGTCGCCGAGCGGGTCGCCGGAGCCACCGCCCATGCCGCCACCCTGCTTGGCCAGATCCTTAAGGCCAAGGTAGATAAGGGCAAGGGAGATGCCGATGAGGCCAAGGGCGATCAGCGTGAGCTGAGGGATGGCAGCAAGGACAAAGCCGAGGATAAAGAACGGCCAGGTCTCCTTGGTGGCCATCATGTTGATGACCATGGCGTAACCGACGGAAGCGACCATGCCGCCGCCGACGGCCATGCCGCCGGACAGCCAGTCGGGCATAGCGTTAAGCGCGTTGGTAACAGCCTCGGCCGGGATGATGCACAGAAGCACTGCCGGGATGGCGATACGAAGGCCCTGCATGAGGATAGCAGCGTACTGCCAGCGCTCGATGCCGGCGAAGTCGCCCTTCTCGGCGCAACCGTCCATGGCGTGAGCGATAGCGGTAGCCAGGGTACGGCAGATCATGGTCAGGAACAGACCAGCGACCGACAGCGGGACGGCAACGGCGATAGCGGCGGTAACGGCCTTGGCCGAATCGGTGGCGCCGCCGTTGAGGGCGAGCACCATGATGATCGAAGAAGCGACCGAGGCCAGAGCGGCATCAGGCGCGACGGCGGCGCCGACGTTAGCCCAGCCAAGGGCCATCATCTGGAGCGAACCGCCCAGGAGGATGCCCTCCTGAAGGTGACCGGTTACGAGACCGATAAGCGTGCATGCCACGAGCGGCTGATGGAACTGGAACTCATCCAGAATGCCTTCCATACCGGCAAGCAACGCGACAATCGCAACAAGCAGAATAGTGATTGCAGACATATATCGGACCCTCCTTTACTATGCTTGAGCGGCCAGTTCGGCCTTAGCTTTCTTCAACATGGCGTCGAGATCCTCGGAGGCATCCGAAGGAACCTTGCGGACCTCGAACTTGACGCCCTTGGCCTTGAGAGCCTCGAGAGTCTTGACGTCGTCATCGCCCATAGCGACGGCGTTGGTGACGACGACCTTGCCCTTGGAGTGAGCCATGGAACCGATGTTGACTTCCTTGATGTCGACACCGGCCTCGATGGCCTTGAGCAGATCCTGCGGGTTCTCGAAGAGCAGCATGGCCTTGGTGTCACCAAAGCGCGTGTCCTTGACGACCTCGGCCATCTTCTTGATGGGCACGACGTTGGCATGGACTCCCGGAGGGGCAGCCTGCTCGATCATGGTCTTGCGGAGCTCGTCGTGAGCAACGCCGTCGGAAACCACGATAATGCGGTTGGGGTTGATCTGCTTGGTCCACGTGGTGGCCACCTGACCATGAAGCAGACGGGTGTCGATACGGACATGGGCAATCTTGATGTGCCCATCGCCGATGACCGTTCCCGGAGGAATGGCGCCTGCAGGAGCAGCGGCGGCCGCAGCCGGCTTCTTCTCCTCGGGCTCCAGAGACTCGGGCTTGACGCGCACGCCAGCCTTAGCCTCAGTCACGAGATGTTTTGCGATCGCATGTGCAGTGTTCTTTGCGTCAAAGCGCTGCGAATATGCCTCGATGAGCATAGGCAGGTTGACACCGGTGACGATAGCCCAGGAATCGTGGCCCTCGATGAGCCCGCTGATCTGGTTGAACGGCGTGCCGCCCCACAGATCAACGAGGAAGAGCACCTGCTCCTGGTCCTCGAAGGAAGCGACTGCTTCCTCGACCTTGGCACGGAAGTCGTCGGGGCCCATGCTCGGCTCGAGCGAGACCACGGCAACAGACGGCTGATCGCCAAAGACCATCGAGCCCGTCTGCTTGATTCCAGCTGCCAAGTCCCCGTGGCTAGCAAGAACAATACTTACCATCACATAACCTCCTTTTTGTCTACGTATTTCCTACACGACATGAAAGAAGTATAGCTGTTTGGTTTATGGAATTATAGCTAAATTCGCAAAAGGTTGGATTATTTGTTTAAACGTCTAAGTTTGTTACAAATTGATTACGTTGCCGGTTTACAGCTTATTGCCTGCTAAAACGTGATTTGCTGATTGCTTTCAAAGACATATAAAGGTGCACTGTTCGTTAAGACCTCTTTTAGGTGGATCCCAATGCGTTTGCGTGCCGCCATTTTGTTTAAACAGACATGACTTGACTAACCGAAGCAAATATGTTTAGAACTCTAGCCCATGTAGTCATTGGATGTTAGGCGATATGGAGAGGGTTGGCGGCGTCGACGGCATCGGGGGCGTCGGAGAGGCCGTCAGGAGCAGCGTCTGCCGGGTCCTCGTCGGGGGTCTCGATCTGTTTGATCATTACCTCTTGACCCTGCAGCAAATAGGTCTCGCCGCTACCGCACTGGGGACAGGTCTTGCCGTGCTCGACCGTCGCGTAGTCGCAGCCGCACGCCTCGCAATGTGTCACGGCCTCGACGGGCTCCACGATAAGCTCCGCGCCCTGCGCGATAGGCTTTTTATCTGCTGCCCAGCGCCAAGCGTCGAGCAGCAAGTCGGGAACGACGCCCGAGACCTCGCCCAGTAGCAACGTCACGCTCGAAACGCGACGCACGCCATGAGCGCGCGCCACATTCTCGACATCGCGAATGATGTGGTAAACGATTCCCAATTCATGCAAGGTAGAAACCTTTCAACAACGGTTGATGCGATGCAAACTCAAAGCAAGGGGACGGCGAAGTCTAGTCTGCGCCGTCCCCTTACCCGCCATGGTTACCTATTTACGACCGAACTTGATTTTGATTGCGCGCTTCAAAGCGTACTTGCCGAGGCTTGGGAGCTTTTGCTCGTATTTGACCATCGTGGAGCACTCGGGGCGGTCGCGATCAAGGTGAATGGCGTCGAACGCGCACTTGGTGGTGCACAGGCCGCAACCGATGCACTTGTTGGGGTCGACGATCGAGGCGCCGCAACCCAGGCAGCGGGCGGTCTCGGCACGCACCTGCTCCTCGGTAAAGGTCTCAACATACTCGCTAAACGGCGCAGCCTTCTCGCGTTCGCGGTCCACATGCGCAACCTCGCGGCTCGCGTTGTCGTAGCTCTCGAGCACAACGTCGTCGCGGTCGAGCGCGGTGTAGCGGCGCTGATTGCGGCCGATGGTGAGCGTGGAGCCCGGCTGCACAAAGCGATGGATGGACACCGCGGCCTCGTGGCCGGCGGCGATAGCGTCGATGGCAAAGCTGGGGCCGGTGTAGACGTCGCCGCCCACAAAGATGTCGGACTCGGCGGTCTGATAGGTCTGGGGATCGGCAAGGGCACCCTGGCCGCGGCCGAGCTCCACCTTGGAGCCAGCCAGCAGGTCGCCCCACACAATGGACTGCCCGATCGACATGACGACACGATCGGCATCGACGCGGCGCAGATCGTTCTCGTCGTACTCGGGCGCAAAACGGCCTTCGTCGTCAAAGACACGCGTGCAGCGCTTGAAGGTGATACCGCACACACGACCGGCCTCGTCCAAGTGAATCTCCTTGGGGCCCCAGCCACAGCTGATGTGAGCGCCGTCCTCAACGGCCTCGCGACGCTCCTCCTCGCTGGCGGGCATCTGGGCCTCGCTCTCCAGGCAGAACATCTCAACATGCTCAGAGCCCAGACGGCAGGCGTTGCGGGCAACGTCGATGGCCACGTTGCCGCCGCCCACCACAATGGTGCGGCCGGGCAGCGCGTCGATCTTGCCACTGTTGACCTCGCGCAAAAAGTCGACGGCCACGGCCACGTCCTCGGCATCCTCACCCGGAATACCGGCGAGGCGGCCGCCCTGGCAGCCAATGGCAACGTAGAAGGCCTTAAAGCCCTGCGCGCGCAGCTCGTCGAGCGTCACGTCTCGACCGACTTCCACGCCATAGCGGAACTCGGCACCCATCAGGCGAATGACCTCGACCTCGGCCTCGATAACATCCTTCTGCAGCTTAAAGCTGGGAATACCGTAGGTGAGCATGCCGCCCGGGTGCTCGTTCTTCTCGAATACGACGGGCTTGTAGCCCTTCTCGGCCAGATAGAAGGCACAGGACAGGCCGGCCGGACCGGCACCGATAATGGCAATCTTCTGATCGAAGCCGCCAGCGCGCGTCGGCGTCACCACAGGTGGGACATAGCGGGTCGCGGCATCCAGATCGCGCTGGGCGATAAACTTCTTGACCTCGTCGATGGCCACGGCGGCGTCCACACGGCCGCGGGTGCAGGCATCCTCACAGCGGCGGTTGCACACACGGCCGCAGATAGCGGGCAGCGGGTTCTCGCGCTTAATGAGTGCTAGGGCCTCGTCATAGCGACCCTGAGCCGCGAGCTTCAAATAGCCCTGAACGGCAACGTGCGCGGGGCAGGCCGTCTTGCAGGGAGCGGTGCCGGACTCATGCGTCTCGATACGGTTGTCGTTGCGGTAGTTGGGCGACCACTTGGTGTGATCCCATTTGGTGGCGTCGGGCAGCTCCTGGCGCGGATACTCGGGCACCTGTCCGCCGGCCTTTTTGCTGCAGAGCTTCTGGCCGAGCTTGGCGGCGCCGGCCGGGCACACCTCAACGCAGCGACCGCAGGCAACGCACTTGTCCTTCTCGACCTTGGCGACATAGGCCGAGCGCGACAGGTTGGGCGTGTTGAACAGCTGAGAGGTGCGCAGGGCATAACACACGTTGACGTTGCAGTTGCAGATAGCGAAGATCTTGTTCTCGCCGTCGATATTGGTGATCTGGTGCACAAAGCCGTTATCCTCGGCCTGGCGCAGGATGTCGTAGACCTCGTCGCGCGTCACGTAATGGCCGCGGTCGGTCTCAACCACATAGTCGGCCATATCGCCCACGGCAATGCACCAGTCGGCGGGGTCGTCGGCGCAGCCCTCACCCATCACGCGACGACTCGCGCGGCAGCTGCAGGTGCTAGCGGCATATTTGCCATCGTATTTGTCGAGCCAGTGCTCGATATGCTCGATCGGCACCGAGGTGCTCGCGGCGTCGATGGCCTTCTCGACCGGAATGACGTGCATGCCGATGCCGGCGCCTCCGGGCGGCACCATCGGCGTGGCCTTGGACAGCGGTCCCTTGGACGCCTGCTCAAAGAACTTGGCATAGACCGGGTGCTCCTCGAGCTGGCTCACGCGCATGTTGAGGAACTCGGCGGAACCCGGTACCAGCATGGGCAGCACCCACTGCTTGGCGCGCTCGGGATTTTCCCAGTTGTACTCGAGCAGACCCGTGTAGCTCATGTCGTCGAGCATCTTCTCAATCTGGGCCTCGGGCATGCCGGTGAGCTTGACCATCTCGGGCAGCGTGTAGGGACGACGCATCTTCATCTTGCAGAGCACCTCGGCCTGCTCATCGGTCGCGGCCTCGGCAAACGACCAGTACTCGTAGCCCAGCAGCTCGTCGCGATGCAGCAGACGGTTAGTGCAGTGCTCGCACAGCTTGACGATTGCCTCGCGCGGATGTTCCGGCAGCGGCGGCACGAACTCCGAACCGATGTCGGGCTCGGTGTAGCTAATTCCCGGTCCATTGAGAATCATGGTTGTCCCTTCTCTTGCCGCAGTCCGACGAGGCCGCAGCACCCCTCTTTTTTGCAGGCCGGACATGCCCCCATGCCGTTCACCCGCCATTAGTTGACATTGTGTCAAAAATAGTATTGACGAACCGTCAACAATATTCAAGACTGTTAGGCGAACGGTCGGGCTCAAACGGATGAAAGGCGGCAAGCGCATGAGCGATAATGCAGCGAACACTTCTGTAGCCGACGCCGTCCCCGCGCCCGACAGCGCGGCAAAGCGCCTGACGGGCGACGAGCGCCGTCGCGAGATTCTCGCCGCCGTGCGCACCGTGAGCTCCGAGCTGGGCGTGTCGCATCTATCCGTCTCGGCCGTGACCAAGCGAGCCGGCTGCACGCGCTCGCTGTTCTACCACTACTTTGCCGATATGGACGCCGCCGTCACCGCCGTCATGGACGAGGCAATCGACGGTTTTATCTCCGAGCTCGAGCAGTGGAATGCCAGCCGCACCGTTGGCGATATCGAGGGCGCGCTCGACACCGTCGCCCCGCTCTTTAAGCGTCTGGTCGCCAGCGGCCACGAGCTGCCGAGTACGCTCACCTCAAGCAGTGGCGCGCTCTACGGCGGTTTTTTGCACAACGTGGTCCAGCGCGTGGCGCAGTATATCTGCGACACCACCGTGGTGGATTTTGTCACCCATCATGAGCTACGCATCGACCATGTCTACGAGACGTTCTACACCCTCATCATGGGGTTGTTGATGTATATCCGCACGCACCCCGATGTGCCCGACGAGACGGTCAAGGAAATCATCGCCTCGACACTCCACATCGAGGGCTATACCGCCAAGTATCCGGAGCGCAAGCCCCAGAACTGACGACATTTGGCCAAACTGCCCGCGATCGGAAGAGGGGCCGCGGGCGTGTGAAAGGAGAGCAGCATGCTGTTCGATGTTTGGGGTAGCGATACCCTTATCCACTGGGCCGGCTGGGCCATGGTCTTTATTGGCCTGATCGTGCTCAATGAGGTCGGCCGCCGCACCAAGCTGGGCGCGGCAATCATCTTTGGCGTGGCTCCGCTGGCCATGACCATCTACTGCGTCGCCATCGCCATCGGCGTTTCGCAGGGTGCCGAGTGGGCACTCACCAACCCCACCCATGTGTACCAGAACAGCTGGTTCCACTACGCCAAGGTATACGCGGCGCTGGCCGGTTGCTGGGGCTTCATCGCCATTAAGTACCAGTGGGGAAAGATCGGCAAGGCGCATTGGTTCCGCGCGTGGCCGTTTGTGATCGTCGCCATCAACATCTTGATCGCCGTCGTGTCCGACTTCGAGAGCGCCTATCACTTCTTTGTCCTGGGCGAGTCCACCTGGGTCACCTCCGAAGGTACTACGCAGCTGGCCGGCTGGAACAACGTGTTCAACGGCATCGCCGGTCTCATCAACATCTTCTGCATGACCGGTTGGTGGAGCGTCTACGCCTCCGAGGACAAGACCGATATGCTGTGGCCCGACATGACCTGGGTCTACATCATCGCCTACGATATCTGGAACTTCTGCTACACCTACAACTGCCTGCCCACCCACTCCTGGTTCTGCGGCTTTGCGCTGCTGCTGGCGCCCACCGTCGCCGCCTTTATCTGGAACAAGGGCGGCTGGATCCAGAACCGCGCCTTTACGCTGGCCATTTGGTGCATGTTTGCCCAGGTGTTCCCGTACTTCCAGGAGGAGTCCATCTTTGTGACCCACTCCACGCTCGACCCCGGCGCCGCTACCGCGGTCTCGATCGCCGCACTGGTCGCCAACGTCGCCGCGATCATCTACATCGCCTACCGCGCCAAGAAGCTCGGCCGCAATCCCTACAAGCAGGATGTCTTTGAGGGCACCAGCGATTGGGAGAAGGCTACCGCTCGCCGCGCCAAGGTTGATTACGCACACGCCGAGTAACGCGCCTGACGCAGACATCGCTTGAGCGCGAAGCAGCATAGCCGGCTCCGCGCAACTCAACGCATTGCAGAGCCCCCGGAATGTGATTCGTTGGCTTATAGGACAAAATGTGTGTCCACGTTGGGGGCATCGGCGCAGGTCGATGCCCCTTTTTCAGCCGTTTAAATTCCGTGCCCGCTTTTAACCGCTCGGACAGAATGTGTGTCCGGTTGCCTATCGTTCCCGCAGGTAGATAACCTTTTCCGGAACCGTTAAATATCCTTTCGGAAGAGGTGCCCATGAAGGCCGTTTATTGCCCCTACTGCGGCGGTCGGACCAAGCGCAACGGCAGGACCTCGTCGGGGTCCCAGCGGTGGAGGTGCACGGCCTGCGGCGCGTCGACGACGGTAAGGTACGACGACACGGCGACAAGGCTGGACGAGTTCCTCGGGTGGCTCCTCTCCAAGGACTCCCAGGCGGCGATGCCGGGCGGCGGACGGTCCTTCAGGCGCAGGACGGCCGAGTTCTGGGAGGTCTGGCCCATGCCCGTCCCCGACGGCGAGCTGCACCGCGTGCTCCACGTCGACGGGATCTGGGTCGCGCGCGACCTCGTGGTGCTCATATGCTGCAGCGGCGAGAGGGTGGTCTCCTGTCGTCGCTGGTGTCGGCGGGGACGCTGTTCACCCACCTCGACCCCGCCCTGGCCAAGGCCGGCCCGCTGCCGTCGACCAACAACATGATCGAGGGAGGGGTGAACTCGCAGCTGAGGGCCGTCCTGCGCAACCACCGGGGGCTGACGTCGGTCAAGCGCGTGAAGGCGGTGTTCTGGTGGTGCCACGCGCACTCGGGGGACGCGAGGACGGCGCGCGAGAAGCTCGCCGCGATGCAGACCGACGCGGACATCGACTTCCTGTTCAGCGTCTACTCCGCCTCGCCGTCGCGCGAGGACGGAGGGCCGGAGTGGGGCGACAGGGCAGTGTGGGAGGACCTCCACCACAGGGACCCGTACCCGTTCTGGCTGGATTAATGGATGGAAACGGATGTTCTATCGGGACACACATTTTGTCCTATAAGCCGATTCGTTCGCGTTCCGGGGGCCTTTTGCTGCCGCGAGGATGCGGCCGAACGATGCGCTCGAGTTAAATCGGATCTTATATTTCGCACGCGCTTTATATGGCTCCATTTTTGGGTACAGTGTTGTCCCGATATTGAGCTTGGGGGATATATGAAAGATGAGACGATGGGCCAAGAGGATGCGGCCCAAGATGCAGAAGCTTGCGCTGAGGCCTTGGAGAGCTTAGACCGGATTTCACTCGATGAGATTGCGTTTGACGATTCGGGCGTTGATGTGCAGGATGAGTCGGAAGCCGAGACACAGTCCGATGATCAGGACGCAGACGACGTTGAGCCTGCCGAGGATGAGGCAAATCACGAAGACACCGAAAGCGAGACCGGCAACCAACCCGAATCCGACATGGGCGAGGAAACCGTCTTGCTCGACAGCTTACCGGCCGAGGATTCGCTGACTCGCGAGCTTCCTGGCCTGGGTTCCGCACCAGCCGTGGATGAGACCATCGCCATGGGCGATATTCCCCTGCCGTCCGTTCCCTCGGCACACGAAGCCGAGGTCCGCCATCGCAAGATGTCTCCCAAGCGCCGCAATCTGATGGTCGCCGGCATCGTGGCCGTCGCGCTCGTCGCCGGCGGTGCAGGCTATGCTGCCTGGAACGGATATCAGCAAGAGCAGGCTGCCGCTGTCGCCGCCAATGCCCACACGATGATGTCAGTGCAGATTGGCGTGCATGCCGCGGGCCTCGACTGTTCCACCGGCTCCAAGATTCCCGTACAGGTGAGCGGTCAGGACGCTGATGGCTCCTCCGTGAGCGAAACGCTCTATGTTGACGAGCACGGCCGCGGCATCAAACTGCTGCCCGGCGATTACACGCTCTCCATCGCTGCCTCCCCCATCGCGGCCGACGGCACCATCTATACCGTCCCGACCACCAAGACGCAGGTCACCGTTAAGAGCGATGGACAGGATTTAAGTGCCCAGGCCACCTTTAAGCTCAAAGTGCCTTCGGCCGACACGGTGACTGACGACCAGATCGATGCCGCCGCCAAGTATGCCGAGGAGGGCGGTGCGAGCTCCGCCGCGGCTGCCAAAGTGCTCCAGCAGGCAGCAACCGCGCGGTGCGACGCCGCCGTCAATGCCGTGAGCGCGCAAAAGGCACAGGCGTCCCGTGATGCTGACGCTCGCCACAAGGCAACCGACCTCTACCAGCTCGATATTCCCGTCGAGTGGTACGGCAAGGTCGCAACTTGGCAAAACGGAAGCACGCTATGCATCTATCTGGGCGACGACGCCAATACGCCGCTCGTGACGCTCGTCGCGGTGCGCGAGGGCGAGAGCTTTACGCCCGATGAAGGCGATACGGTTTTGGGCGCGGCCAATCTAGGCAACGGTTATACCGTCTACGCCAGCGGCCCCGTCTATCCGTACGTGGTGCCCCAGACCATCAACGGACGGACGCAGAACCCCGTGTCAACCTACCCCATGGACACGGCCATTGAGCTTGTCGAGCTTACGACCGGCAACCGCTATACGTATAGCCAGATCAAGAACGACCTGGTGGGTAAAGACGGCAAGGCCGATGGTGCCACTAAGCTCGAAACCGACTACCTCGCCCAGATTCTCCTGCCGAGTATCAAAGCCCAGGACTAGCCTGGCACAGCAAGGTGCTCCCCAACCGTGATGAAGGAGCCAGGAGGTCCTGACCCCACAGGCCCATAGATGATTAGGCAAGGAGCCACTTCCATGCGGGCATAACGTGTACCACACCGTGCTCGCATGGAATATCGGTCTGTTCATCCATGGTAACGATTGCCGACTCGCCAAGATCGAACTGGGCCATCGAGGCATCAAGCGCGGCAATTTCGCGCTCGCGCGTTTTCTCACTTGCCATATCCGCGCTCACCTGAATCAGGCTATAAGCCCGCATGAGAAGTGCGTCCCCAGCAACAAAGTCCACCTCATGGCTTTTACTCTTCTCTTTGATCAGCAGACGGCAGACCGAGCCGGTCCTCACCGCGGGAGTCCTTCTTCTTAGCGCATTGAACACTGCGGTCTCGAGCCTCTGGCCCTGGTCCAATGCCGATGCGGGAGAGAATGCTCCAAACATCGCAGGATCGACAGCGTAGACCTTAGACGCAGACCGCATGTTATTTGCCAGTGAACGCGTGAACTCCGGCACAGAAAACAACAGGTAGGCGTCCTCATAATACTCAAGTAAGTCGCTGAGCGAATTACGACTGACGGGTATCTGCCTGCTCTTGAACTCGTTATACACTTTGTTCACCGACAGCTCTCGTCCCGAAGATGCCATACACCGCGTCAGGAACAGCGATGCCAGGCGAGGGTTCTTGACGTCGTAGCGTTCAACGACGTCCATGGCGACCGTTCGCGAAGCATATTCCTGTAGCAGCTGAATCGCGTCTGCAGGCGTCTGCTCAAGTGTCGCAATGAATCCCCCTCGTTCAAGATACCCGATCAGATGATGTCGAAGCAGCGCTGCATCGCTCGGGGAAAAGGTCGCATCTGGCTCGAGAACGCTCCCCGTCTTATATCGAACGTATTCCGAAAAACTCAACGGAAAAAGCTCTCGCACAAGAGAACGACCCCTGAACTCGCTCTTAAGTTCTGAGGACAGCATCTTAGAAGAAGATCCCGTCACATAGACGGTCGCTTTCTCCGTATCGACTACACGCCGCAGAAACGCACCCCATTCGGGAATTTCCTGGATCTCGTCAAAGAAAATGTAAGCGCCCTCGGTTCGAGCAACAGGATACAGCGCATAGAACGTGTCGAGCACGTCCGCCAGCAGCGATGGCTCATACGGGCGCAAGCGCTCATCCTCAAAATTGAAGTAAAGCATCCGGTCAAGCTCGACGCCCCGGTTCTGAAGCCGCCACATCTCCTGATACAGGCGATACGTCTTTCCACAACGGCGGGCCCCCACAATCACATTTACGATGTTGTCGCGCTTTGGCTCCTGTGGGTTTCCTAGATCAAGGTCTCGCTCAAAGACCTGCGGAACCCCCTGCTGTTCAAAGTCCTTTATTTTCTGGGCGATCAAGTCGTTGAATGCCATGATTCTCCAATCTTGCTCTCTAGCTAATCAAAATTATAGCGATTCTTGATTAATTAGAGAGCAAGATTGTGTGTAGCTTGATTAACACTTAAGCAAGTTTTATCACCGTTATTGCTCCGAAGGATATCGAGTGGCTAAGAGGACAACCGAGCTCGAATGCGACTCCCCGAGCAGTCAATTTGGGACGGGGCTTTTTTGACTACCCCGTCCCAGAAAATCATCGCCAAATTAGCTACTTGATGCAATTAGCGCCACGGATCGGCTTCGAACATCGGCTCGCGCTCGGGGCGGCGATCGCTGTAGGGATCGTAGCCGTCATCGTCCTCGTTCTCGGCACGGATGTAGGGGTCGCGCGGCTTGGGTGCCGGTTTCGGCGCGGGCTTTGGTGCGGCGGACGCTATCTCAGCCGCCGGTGCGTTCGTCTTGCTCTCGTCTTTCATCTGCATAGCTCCTTGCATCGCATCCGCTCAACATCATCGATTGTCGCACGAAAAAGGGCGGCGGACCCGATTGGATCCACCGCCCTTGGCGTTTAGAGACGACTGGCAGATTTTAAGGCATTGCCCAAAATCTACTCGGCGTCGGGAACCTCGTAGGTGGCCGCCGGCGTGTTATCGCACACGACGGTAAAGCCGCCGTCCTTGTCGACATCGACCGTCACCTGATCGCCCTCGCGCACCGTGCCGTCGATGATGGCCGCTGCGATGGCATCGACAACCTCACGCTGCACCAGACGCTTGAGCGGACGGGCACCAAAGACCGGGTCCAAGCCGCCCACGGCGAGCAGCTGCTTGGCCGCCGGGGTGATGGCAAGCGTCATGCGCTCCTTGGCCAGGCGTGCGCGGACGTCGGCAAGCTGGATGTCGACGATCTTCTCGATCTGCGCCATGCCGAGCGGATGGAACACCACGATATCGTCGATACGGTTGAGGAACTCGGGGCGGAAGGTCTGAGCCATGGCAGCGTCGACCTGATGGCGCATCTCCTCCTCGTCCTTACCGGACAAATCGGCGATGGCTTTGGAGCCCACGTTGGACGTCATGATGATAATCGTGTTCTTGAAGGACACCTGGCGACCCTGGCCATCGGTCAGACGGCCGTCGTCGAGCACCTGCAACAGCACGTTAAAGACATCCGGATGGGCCTTCTCCATCTCGTCGAGCAAGATCACGGAGTAGGGACGACGGCGCACGGCCTCGGTGAGCTGGCCGCCCTCGTCGTAACCCACGTATCCCGGGGGCGCACCGATCAGACGCTGGACGCTGAACTTCTCCATGTACTCGGACATGTCGATACGCACGAGCGCGCGCTCGTCGTCGAACAGGCACTCGGCAAGCGCCTTGGCGAGCTCGGTCTTGCCCACGCCAGTGGGGCCCAGGAAGAAGAAGCTGCCGATGGGCTTGTCCGGATCGGAGAGGCCCGCACGGCTGCGACGCACAGCCGCGGCGACGGCGGAGACGGCCTCGTCCTGACCGATGACGCGCTTATGCAGCTCGCCCTCCAGGCCCTTCAGCTTGTCGAGCTCGCCCTGCATCATCTTGGACACGGGCACGCCGGTCCAGGCACTCACGACCTCGGCGATCTCATCGGAGGTCACCTGTTCGTTGAGGCCCTCGCCGTCCTGCTGCTTTTGTGCCTCGAGCGCAGCCTCGGAATCCTGAATCTGTTGCTGCAGACCCGGGATCACGGAATAGCGCAGCTCGGACGCACGGCCCAGGTCGCCGTTACGCGTCGCGCGCTCCTCTTCGCTCTTGGCCTCGTCAAGCTGGCTCTTAAGCTCCTGCACGTGGTCAATGGCGTTCTTCTGGTTGAGCCAGCCGGCCTTTTGCACGTTGAGTTTTTCCTGGACCTCGGCAATCTCCTGGCGCAGGGCCTCCAGACGCTCCTTGGAGGCGTCATCGGCCTCTTTCATGAGCGCCTGTTCCTCGATCTGCAGCTGAGTGAGCTGACGCGTGGTGGCGTCGATCTCGACCGGCATGCTGTCGAGTTCCATGCGCAGGCGGCTTGCCGCCTCATCGACCAGGTCGATGGCCTTGTCGGGCAGGAAGCGGTCGGCGATGTAGCGATCGGAGAGGTCGGCAGCTGCCACGAGCGCGCTATCGGTGATATGCACACCGTGGAAGATCTCGTATTTCTCCTTGAGGCCACGCAGGATCGAGATGGTGTCCTCGACGGTAGGCTCGCTCACCATCACGGTCTGGAAACGACGCGCGAGCGCCGCATCCTTTTCGATGTACTTGCGGTATTCGTCGAGCGTGGTCGCGCCGATCGCGTGCAAGTCGCCACGGGCAAGCGCCGGCTTGAGAATGTTGCCGGCGTCCATGGAGCCCTCGGTGGCACCCGCGCCCACGATGGTGTGGAGCTCATCGATGAACAGGATGACCTTGCCCTCGGACTTTTGCACTTCCTTGAGCACGGCCTTCAAGCGGTCCTCGAACTCGCCGCGGTACTTGGCGCCGGCGACCAGCGCGCTCATGTCGAGCTCGATGAGGTCGCGGTCGCGCAGGGTGCTCGGCACGTCGCCGGCCACGATACGCTGGGCGATGCCCTCGACGATGGCCGTTTTACCGACGCCCGGCTCACCAATGAGCACGGGGTTGTTCTTGGTGCGGCGGGACAGGACCTGGATGGTACGGCGAATCTCATCGGTACGGCCGATGACCGGGTCGAGCTTGCCGGCGCGGGCAAGGTCGCAGATGTTGCGACCGTACTGCTCCAGTGCCTCAAACTGCGTCTTGTCCTCGGCAGACGTCACGCGGTCATCGCCGCGCAGCTCCTCGTAGACTTGCTCGATGCGCTCCTTGGTGACGCCGGCGTCGCGCAGAACGCGGCCGGCCTCGCCCTTGTCCTCGGCAAGCGCCATCAGCAGATGCTCGGTCACCACAAAGCTGTCGCCCATCTTGGTGGCCTTCTTCTCGGCCTTTTCGATGACGCGGACGAGCTCGTTGGACAGGCCCATCTGCTGACCCTCGCCCGAAACCTTGGGCGCGCGGTCGATGGCATCTTGTGTGGAGCGTGCGAGCTGGGCCGGGTCGGCACCGATGCGCTCGATAATCACGGAGATATTGCGCTCACCGGCACCGAGCAGGGCAGACAGCAGGTGAATCGGCTCTACCGCGCCGGCCTGTGCATCGGCAGCCGTGCTCATGGCGGTCTGCAGCGCCTCGCGCGACGTCATTGCTAGCTTATCGATTCTCATGGAATCACCTCTCTTGGGGCGGCCGCCCTACGGGGCGGCGTCACGTTGTTCGAGAAGTATTGTTGCCAGCTTTGTACGATCTTATACACAAATCTAAGTCTCTATATATAAGATTTTCTGAGTGATTGATTGATAGGGTACTGAGATGTCAGCCCGCCGCCGCCCAGGCGCACCACCGTCTCGATCTGTAACATCTAGCAGCCATTTTTGATCCTAGATGTTACAGATCGAGATGAAATGACCAGCGGCAACCGTTTGTCTCAATCTGTAACATCTACTCGGCAAATTAGGGTCTAACTGTTACAGATCGAGACAAGCCACGAAGGCTCATCTGAAAATCTAAATCTGTAACAGCAGGCTTACTTCCAACAGCCCAGATGTTACAGATCGAGACAAACGGAACCACCACAAAGGTGCCTGTCCCCTTTGTGGTGGTCCCAGTCTATTTTTAGCGTCCCACAAGATCCAACGAGAACACAGCGACGAAATCGAGAGCCACCGATAGCCCGTTCGCGCAGATATAGATGGAGATTCAAGACAAGGGTGCCGGCTTAAACGGCTTGGTTATCGTACGCCACAATACTCTCGTCATCGTCCCTGTCGTTTTTATAGTGCTTATAGTGAAAATAGCGGGTTTAGTGAGAATAGTATTGCGCAAAACTCGTGAACTCAATTTTTGACCCCTCGCCCAGAATGAGGGGAGGCAAATATTCCTATTAGAGATCGAATCGAAGCCCAATAGGGCCTTTTAGCCCCCCCCATTTCGAACGATCGCTTTCTTTTGAATATTATCGTAAGCTTGTATCATTTATCTTAATGATTGCATATTGCATGAGAGGTGCCCACCGTGAAACGCTCCACCTATATCGGCCTGCTCGTCTTAGCGTTTGCAATTACCGCAGTCGGCGTGGGCATTATCTATCTCGCATTTCTCCCTGCCTCGGCAACGCAGGCGGCGGTTGAAACCGTAAGCTACCCCATCGAAATCCTCACCGATATCGTCAAACCCGATTCAATCACCGTCGATTTCGACGGTACGCCCGCAGCGCTTGGGGTCAGTAACTATCCCCGAATCGAACTTGGAGCCACGCGCTATACCCAAGATGAGCAGCTTATCGGCAAGGCAACCAGTTTACTCAAAGGCAAGACGTTTAAGCGATGGTACGGCGCCGCAATATATCGAGCCAAGAAAGGCCAAATGAATGGCGGGTATTATTCGACCCTTGAACTCGATGCGGCAAACGGGAGCAGACTGTGCAACGTTTCATACGAGCCCGGCTACGTGGACAACGAAGGGCCGGGAGTCTATATCTTGGATGGCAACGTGATCTACGTCATGGAAGGCGACCAGACGGCAGTCGTCGATTTTATGGATCGGTGTACCGAGGATGCCTACGAACAAACTTGCGAGCCCGATCCACAGACAGCGCGCGACAGTGGCTCAGCACGCACTTGGCTATTTGACGATGAAATAACCTGGGCCCCATCGAAATAAGGACCCGCCAGGCAGGCACCTTTGTGGTGGTTTCGGTTCCGATGTTCCACTGTCTCGATCTGTAACATCTAGCGGCCCTTTTCAATCCTAGATGTTACAGATCGAGATGAAATGATCGGCGGCGATTGTTTGTCTCAATCTGTAACAGCCGCTCGTCAAATAGGGGCCCAGATGTTACAGGTCGAGACAAACGGAACCACCGCAAAGGCGCCTACCCCTTCATGGTGGTTTTCGACAAAAGAAGCCGCCCCGATAACAGAGGCGGCATCAAGCAGGTCTATTTATTAGCGCCCCTCAAGACCCAACGAGAACGTCGCGATAGCCCCGGCCACACCTTTCCCTCGGGCGACCCTCGCGAAGCGCGTGAGCACGAGGGAAAGGTGTGGCCGGGGCGTACAGCAGAGTTACTCGGCAGCGGCCTTGAACTTGTTGTAGTTGATCAGGCAGCCGGCCTTGACGATGGCACGCTCCTCTGCCGTCATATCGGCTATGTAGAGCTCAATGTGCTCGACCGTGCCGTCGGCGCGCACCACGTAGGCGGCGATGTTCTTCAGGTCGCCATCGAGCGCGGCACGGATACCCGGCACAAAGACATAATCGCCCACCTCAAAGTTGGGCTCGGCCTCCATCTGGAAGGGCACCATGCCCCAGTTCATCACGTTGGAGCGATAGCGCTTGGTGGCGTACTCGTGGACGATGTTGGCCAGGCCGCCAATTACGCGCTGGCAGCTCGCGGCTTGCTCGCGGGCAGAACCGTCACCGGGCTTCTTGGCATAGAGCATGGAGCCGTACTCAGTCGCCTTGGCATCGGCCACAACGCCGGCGCCGGTCAGCGCCTCAAACACGCCCGCAAGCTCGGCATCGAGCGCCGCCAGGTCACCCGCGGACTCGCCGGCCACGCGACGCTTCTCCACCGCGGCGGCCTCCTTGGAGCGACCCACGTAGGCCGGGTCGCGACGGCTGAGCGTAAACTCGGCCAGACCCAGCGGGTTGGAGCGGAAGGAACTCGTCTCGCCCGAGGGAATGAGCTCGTCAGTCGTGGTGACCGGGTCCATGATCTTGGAGCACACCTTGAGCAGGATATCGTCGCCGAGGGGCTCCATCGCGGGCCACGGCTTGATGTTGGGACCCTCGACCAGTTCGTCGGCAGGCTCCGCCTTGCCAAAGCCCCAGTACACGCGCTTTTTGTACGGCGCGTCGTCAAAGTTGTACTCGCAGGCCTCGTCCCAAGTCTCCTCGGGCAGGTCGGTCGCCGGCGTCAGGACGCCGCCGTTGGCCGCCGTCGCCGCAATGGAGCGGGCGTCCATCAGGGCCACGGCGCTCAGCTGGCCATTACCCGGCTTGGAACCCTCGCGATTGGGGAAGTTGCGCGTAGTGTGGCGGATCGAAAGGCCGTTGTTGGCAGGCGTGTCGCCGGCGCCAAAGCACGGGCCGCAGAATGCCGTGCGCACAATCGCGCCGGCCTCCATAAGGTCGTAGATATAGCCGCGGTGTGTAAGCTCGAGCGCCACGGGCTGGCTCGTGGGATAGACCGACAGCGAGAACTCGCCGCAGCCGGTGTTGGCGCCCTTGAGCACGCGGGCAGCCTGGACCACGGAGTCGTAGTTGCCGCCCGAGCAGCCGGCGATAACGCCCTGCTGCACGTGTAGCTTGCCGTCGACGATCTTGTCGAGCAGGGTAAAGTGCGTCTTGCCCTCGCCGATCTTGGCGGCCTCGAGCTCCACCTCATGCAGGATGTCCTCGAGGTTCTCGTTGAGCTCGTCAATCTCAAAGCCGTTGGAAGGATGGAACGGCAGCGCGATCATGGGCTTGATGCTCGACAGATCGACTTCGACGCAGCCGTCGTAGTAGGCAACATCGGCGGGCTTGAGCTCGCGGTAGTCCTCGCCGCGGCCGTGCATGGTCAAAAACGCGTGCGTGTCCTCGTCGGTGGCCCAGATGCTCGACAGGCAGGTGGTCTCGGTGGTCATGACATCGACGCCGTTGCGGTAGTCGGTCGTCATGCTCGCGATGCCGGGGCCCACAAACTCCATGACCTTGTTCTTGACGTAGCCCTTGGCAAAGACCGCCTTGATGATGGCGAGCGCCACGTCGTGCGGGCCGACGCCGGGGCGCGGGGCGCCCGTGAGGTAGATGGCAACGACGCCGGGATAGGCGACATCGTAGGTGTCGCGCAGCAGCTGCTTTGCCAGCTCGCCACCGCCCTCGCCCACGGCCATGGTGCCCAGAGCGCCGTAGCGGGTGTGCGAGTCGGAGCCCAGGATCATCTTGCCACAGCCGGCGAAATTCTCACGCATA
This sequence comes from Collinsella sp., assembly GCA_048485835.1. Taxonomy (GTDB): domain Bacteria; phylum Actinomycetota; class Coriobacteriia; order Coriobacteriales; family Coriobacteriaceae; genus Collinsella. The sequence goes on along the minus strand of DBFWBE010000017.1, from coordinate 41,210 downwards.
AAGGAGTGGATGACGGCGATGTGCGGCGGGACGAAGATGCCGCCGTACTTTTTGGCAGCCGAGAGGCCAAAGACGTGGTCGTCCTCGTTGATGGTGCCACCCACGGCACACAGCGAGTTATGGCAGTTGGTAAGCACGTAAGGCAGCGGGAACTGCTCCATGCCCGAGGCGCGCGCCGTCTGGATGATGCCGACAAAGGTGATGTCGTGGCTCGCCATGGCGTCGAAGCGAATCTTGAGCGCCTCGGGGTCGCCGGACGTGTTGTGTGCTTGAAGGATCGAATACGCGATGGTGCCGCGCTTGGCATCCTCGGGCGTCTGCGTAATACCGCGCTCGGCAGCCTCGGCCTCAGGCACAACCTCGCTGCCGTTACGCAGGTAGATGCCGTCCTCGTACAGCTTGACCATACTGTCTCCCACTCTGCCCAAAAGATTTGGGCGCATAGCATACATTCGTTCAATATCGTGCCATAGAACGGTTGCGAGTGGGTTACGAATCTACACGTTCACTTTATCTCGGTAAAGTACAGGACGAGCCCGGCGTGTGACCGGCAGGCTTGGTGCAAGAGCGTCCCTTTCGACTAGTCATTTAAGAACGTCCCCAATGACTACCAACGACTACCGCATCCGGAGCAAGTCAACGCCGCGGGTAGAGGACGGACAGCGAGCGACGTCCAGAGCGAACAAGTTGGCATGAAAAAGGCAAGGCATAGACCTTCTGGTCATGCCTTGCCTTTTGAATGACAAATTGTCGCTCTGGGCGGCGCGCAGCGTCGACTGGTCCGCCGTTCGTTAGAACGGCGGAACCTAAGGGCGCAGCGTCGAACCGTTACGCGGTTTGGTAAAACCGCGTAACTACAGATCTCCGCCGGCGCCCAGCAGCTTGCGCATGACCTGTTCGGGGTTAACCGAGCCGTCGCGCGGGGCCAGGGCGGTGATCTTCTTCTGCATCTTGTACTCGTGCAGCTCGTCCTCGAGCTGGCGCACGCGGGCGCGAAGCTTTTCGTTCTCGCGCTCGCGCTCCTCGGCGCGCTCCTTCATATCGAGGATGCGCACCACGCCGGCAAGGTTGATGCCCTCGTCGGTCAGCTGGTTGATGAGCTCCAGGCGCTCGATATCGGCACGCGAATACAGACGCGTGTTGCCGCCCGAGCGCTGGGGGTTCACCAGGCCCTTGGACTCGTAGACGCGCAGAGTCTGCGGATGCATGCCGGTCAACTCGGCCGCCACGCTGATCATGTACAGCGGTTTATTCCTATTGTCCTCGGCCATGCTACCTGACCCCTTTCCGTCTCGTTATCGTCCATCATAAGCCCGCGGGCGCGGGCGTGCGCCACGACCGCCCTAGTACGTCGCCTTGTAACGGTTGACCTTCTCGCGATAATCGCGCGTGTCGGCCTCGCGCAGCCTGGTCATGGCATCGCGCTCATCGTCGGACAGGTTCGTGGGAACCTGCACCTTGATCTCGACGAGCAGCGCGCCCGTACGGCCACGGTGCTTAACGTCGGGCGCGCCCATCTCCTTAAAGCGGAACTTCTTGCCCGTCTGGGTACCCGCGGGCACCTTCAGACGAACCGTCGCACCGCCGGGCGTCGGCACGTCCACCGTGCAGCCGAGCGCCGCCTCGTAGACCGAGACCGGTACCTCCATGGTCACGTCGGCGCCTTTGCGCTTAAACAGCGGGTGCTCCTCCACATGCGTGGTCACGACCAGGTCGCCGCGCTCGCCACCCGCAACGCCATACTCGCCGCGACGCTTGTAGCGCAGCTTGCCGCCGTCGACCGCACCCGCAGGCACCGAGACCGTGATGGTCTGCTGCTCGCCTGTCGAGGGAATGCGGTAGGTGACCTTGTGCGTCACGCCGCGGAACGCATCCTCGGCCGTTACGTCGACAGTCAACGACAGGTCGCCGCCCTTGCGAGCGCGGCTGCGACCCGCGCCGGCACCGGCAGCGCCCGCAGCCCCGGCAAAGCCCGAGCCCCAATCGCTACCCCAGGCACCGTTGCCGCTAAAGATGCTGTCGAAGATGTCGCCCCAGCCGCTGGCACCCGCGCCGGCACCGTAGCCGCCGCCATACGCGCCGCCTGCGCCCGGCATACCGCCAAACATGAGCATCTGGTCGTACTCTTTGCGCTTCTTCTCGTCCGAAAGCGTCTCGTAGGCCTCGCTGATCTCCTTGAACTTGGCCTCGTCGCCGCCGGCATCGGGGTGATATTTTTGCGCGAGCTTGCGAAACGCGCTCTTGATCTCTTTGTCGGAGGCGCTCTTGGATACGCCCAGGATGTCATAGAAGGTTTTGCCTGCAGCCATCGTAGCTCCTCTCCTGTTTCATCCGTCGCCCAGCGGGCGGCGGCTCATACTTTCATATGGCACTAGGCCAGAAAGGGCCCCGGGTGTTGCCCCGGGGCCCTTCTCAATTACTCCTCGGTGCTCTCGGCCGTATCGGCCGCAGCATCCTCGGGCGCCGCTTCGGGCTCCGGTGCGGGGCGCTTCTCGCCACCGTAGGTCACCGTCACCATCGCGGAACGCAGGATGCGGTCCGCCATGCGGTAGCCCTTCTGGTACACGTCGTTGACGGTCTCGTCGTACTGCGATGCGTCCTCGACGCGACCCACGGCCTGATGCTCGAGCGGATCGAACGCCTCGCCCTTGGGGTCGATGGGCTCAACGCCCTCGTGCGCAAACACATCGAGCAGCTTGGCATGTACCGCATCAACGCCATCGACGAACTGCTTAAAGTCGTCGGAAAGCTCTTGACTGCGGGCATGGTCGATCGCGCGCTCGATATCGTCGATCACCGGCAGCAGCGCGGTGACGAGCTTCTCGGTCGCGCGCTCGCGCTCGGCGATACGCTCATTGGCGGTGCGGCGACGGAAGTTCTCCCAGTCGGCCTGCAGACGGGCGGTACGCTCGGTGGCGTCCTTTGCCTTGTCCTCGGCGGCCTTCTGAGCCTCTGCCGCAGCATCGAGCTCATTGCGCACGTCGGCAAGCTCTTTCTGAGCCTGCTCGAACTTGAGCTTAAAGTCGTTGTCGGCGGCTTCCTCACCGGCGCGGATAGCGGCTTCCACCATCTCGTCCTCGGTCATCGTCGCCTCCTTGTTGGAATCCTCTACTTGGTTCTCGGCAGCCTCGGCGGCCGGGGCCTCGTTGGCCTCGGTATCGTCAACGGCCTCTACGGGAATCTTCACGTCCTTCTCCTCAGAGTCAACGGGGGCGGCACCAACGGCGGCCGCCTCCGTGCGAGCTTTACGGGCGGACATGATTATTTGTCCTCGTCGTCCACAACCTCGTAGTCGGCGTCGACAACGTCATCGTCGGCAGGCTGGGCGCCGGCGGCACCGTCGGTCTGCTGCTGAGCGTCGGCGTAGACAACCTGGGCCAGCTCGTAGGCCACGGACTGCAGGGACTCGCCGGCGGCCTTGATAGCCTCGACGTCAGAGCCCTCGAGCGCCTTCTTGGCGTCGGCGATAGCGGTCTCGGCCTTGGACTTCACGTCGGCGGAAACCTTGTCGCCCAGCTCGTTGAGGGTCTGCTCGGTGGAGTAGCACAGGCTGTCGGTCTGGTTGCGGACCTCGACCTCTTCCTTCTGCTTCTTGTCCTCCTCGGCATGAGCCTCGGCGTCCTTGACCATGCGATCGACTTCGTCGTCGGAAAGCGCGGTGGAGCCGGAGATGGTGATCTGCTGCTCCTTGCCGGTGCCCTTGTCCTTAGCGGAGACCTTGACGATGCCGTTAGCGTCGATGTCGAAGGTAACCTCGATCTGCGGCACGCCGCGGCGGGCAGCCGGGATGCCGGTCAGCTGGAACTTACCGAGCGACTTGTTGTCGCGGGCAAGCTCGCGCTCGCCCTGGAGCACGTTGATCTCGACGCTGGTCTGGTTGTCGGCAGCGGTGGAGTAAACCTCGGTCTTGGAGGTCGGGATCGTGGTGTTGCGGTCGATCATCTTGGTCATGATGCCGCCCATGGTCTCGACGCCCAGCGACAGCGGGGTAACGTCGAGCAGCAGGATGCCCTCGACGTCGCCGGTGAGCACGCCGCCCTGGACGGCAGCGCCGTCGGCAACGACCTCGTCGGGGTTCACGGACATGTTGGGCTGCTTGCCGGTCATGGTCTTGACGAGCTCCTGGACAGCGGGCATACGGGTGGAGCCGCCGACGAGGATGACCTCGGTCAGATCGGAGAGCTTAAGCTTGGCGTCGCGCAGGGCGTTGGTGACAGGCTGCTTGCAGCGCTCGAGCAGGTCGCGGGTGATCTTCTCGAACTCGGCGCGGGTCAGCGTGTAGTTGAGGTGCAGCGGGCCGGACTGGTTCATGGTAATGAACGGCAGGTTGATGGTGGTCTGCTGGGCGGCGGAGAGCTCCTTCTTGGCGTTCTCGGCGGCCTCCTTCAGACGCTGCAGGGCCATGGGGTCCTGACGCAGGTCGACACCGTTCTCCTGCTGGAATTTATCGGCCATCCAGTCGATGACGCGCTGATCCCAGTCGTCGCCGCCCAGGTGGTTATCGCCCGAGGTGGACAGAACCTCAAACACGCCGTCGGCGAGGTCGAGGATGGAGACGTCGAAGGTACCGCCGCCCAGGTCGAAGACCAGGATGCGCTGGTCGGTGCCCTGCTTGTCCAGGCCATAGGCAAGAGCAGCAGCGGTCGGCTCGTTGACGATACGCTTGACGTTGAGGCCGGCGATCTTACCGGCGTCCTTGGTGGCCTGACGCTGGGCGTCGTTGAAGTAGGCCGGGACGGTGATGACGGCGTCGGTGACAGTCTCGCCCAGATACTTCTCGGCGTCGGCCTTCATCTTGGCGAGCGTCATGGCGCTCACCTGCTCGGCGGTGTAATCCTTGCCCTCGATGTCGACGACGGCACGGCCGCCCTGGCCCTCCTTGACCTCGTACGGCACGGTCTTGATCTCAGAGGTGCACTCGGAGTACTTGCGGCCCATGAAGCGCTTGATGGAGAACACGGTGTTCTTGGGGTTGGTGACAGCCTGGTTCTTAGCGGCCTTACCCACGACGCGGTCGCCGTCGGCACGGAAGCCCACGACGGACGGGGTGGTGCGGTCGCCCTCGGCGTTCACGATAATGGTCGGAGAGCCGCCCTCGAGGACGGCCATAGCGGAGTTAGTAGTACCAAGGTCGATACCAAGAATCTTACTCATTAGAAATTCCCTCTCTCTTTTGCGTTCGCGCCGCCTCGACGATCTGTCGCGCGGCGCTTCGGCTTGTCTTTCAGGATGTAGTGTATCCCCTTATGGGCCGGAATATACAAAATCTAAGTCAATTCATATAAGATTTCTTATTGCTGAGAGTTTAGGTTCGCAAATACGCAGGTAGACGCACTGTTTGAGTTCTGGGCAGATCTATCGAGATCTATGTAGAGATGGCTGAGGTTTGAGCTTGGGGCGTGTGGAGCAGTCTGGGGCGGCCTTAGGGAGAGCGCATCCCGTTTTGAGCGTCGATTTCGGGATGCGGTTTCCGGTCGAGCCCTCAACCGGAAAGGGTGTCCCGGTCTGAGCGCGAATTCTGGGACACAGTTTCCGCCGGACGGTCCAACCGGAAACTGCGGCCCGTGTTTCGGCCAAATAACGGGATGTCCTTTCCGCAGGGGCGCTCAATAGCTCAATATTTCAAGTCACCTTTAGCTAACATTTGCGCAGCTCAACGGCCCCACCTGCGCGTTTTTTAGTAAACCTTGGCATACTCGGCGAACGGTATGAAGATGCCGGTCAGAGGGTATTGCAAACGGTCGCTCCCGTGGTATGTTTTTGCCCGAATCAAACCGGCGCGCATCGCCTGTAGCGTCGGTCAACAGAGAGGAAACTACCATGGCTCATCCCGTAATTGATGCCGACGAGTGCATCGCTTGTGGCGTTTGCGTCGACTCCTGCCCCGCTGGCGTTCTGGAGCTCCAGGACGTCGCTACCGTCGCTGACGAGGATTCCTGCGTCGCCTGTGGCGCTTGCCAGGACGCTTGCCCCGCTGGCGCGATCACCGAGATCGTCGAGGAGTAACAACTCCCCCACCTGCACACTCAAAAGTACACCGTGCACAAAAAAGGAGGCCTCCGCATCGCCGCGGAGGCCTCCTTTTGCATGTGTGGGCAGCTAATTTGGAGCGGGACCCTTGGCAGTTGCGGTGGAATAGTTCCTGTTTGGGGGTGCGGACAGAAAGTTGGACCGCGGGGCGGTCCGGACTGGAGGTTCGCATGTACAGCAGGGAGAAGGTCGAGCTCTTCCTCCTGGCGACGGAGGACGGCATGGGGCCGACCGCCGCCGCGAAGTTCGCGGGGGTCTCGGTGGGCGCGGCCAAGAAGTGGGCGACGGGGCACCTCCCGCACAGCTACACCGGGGCGCGCTGTAGAATCGGTGCGAGGAAACCGCCACGGAAGGAGGCCAGCTTGGGCCCCGACAAGTCGATCTACGCCCCGCCCGCGACCGGCCCGCTCGCCGGGCTCAACGAGGACCAGATAGAGAACCTGCTGCTCAGGGCGGTGTTGGCCGACCTAAAAGCGGAAGGGTGGGACCCGGCTTCGATCTCGAACAGGAGCAAGTGCGAGCTCGGCGAGAGATTGAGGCTGGCGACCGCCCTGCCCCTCCGCTCGATCACGGGTTTCTTGAGGATATCGAAGAGCTCCTATGAGTACCGGAGGCCCCGCGTCGCCGCGCCGCGCGACCGCGACGCCGACATACGCGACCGCGTGGTGCGCATCTTCCGCGAGGGCTCGGGGTGCTGGGGGTACCGCACCGTCTGGGCGCGCCTGCGCCGCGAGGGCGTCCGCGCCAGCGAGAAGCGCGTGGCCCGCGTGATGCGCGAGGAGGGCCTCGAGGTCGTCTACAACAGGAGGCGCGCCCGGGGCTACAGCTCCTACGCCGGCGAGGTCTCCAAGGCGCCGGAGAACCTCGTGAGCAGGGACTTCCACGCCGACGAGCCCAACCGGCTGTGGCTCACCGACATCACCGAGTTCAGGCTCCCGGGCGGCGAGAAGGTCTACCTGAGCCCGGTCATCGACTGCTTCGACGGGATGCCCGTCGCCTGGTCGATCGGGCTGCACCCCGACAAGCGCCTCGCGAACTCGAGCCTGCTCAAGGCCTGCGCGGCCAGGCCGGCGGGCGGGCGCACGACGATCCACTCGGACCGGGGTGGCCACTACCGCTGGCCGGAGTGGATTGGGATCTGCGAGGAGAACGGCCTGGTCAGGAGCATGTCCGCGAAGGGCTGCAGCCCGGACAACTCGGCCTGCGAGGGCTTCTTCGGGCGCCTCAAGAACGAGTTCTTCCGCTACAGGGACTGGGAGGGCGTGACGGCCGAGGAGTTCATGGGGAGGCTCGAGGCCTACCTCGTGTACTATCGGGATGGGCGCATCAAGAAGTCCCTCGGGTGGCTGAGCCCGATGGAGTACCGCAGGAAGCTTGGATACGCCTAGGCGCGGTCCAAGAAATCGTCCGCACCCCCTTTTATGGCTTAGATGCCGATTTTAGGAACTATTTCACCGCAACTTATAGATGCAGCGTCGGCTACGAGAGATCATCCTCGTAGGGCATTAAATCGGCAAGGTAGCCCTTCTCCTTGAGTATGGCCTCGATCTCGTCGAGAGTTTGCTCGTCTTCTGCCGCAATGCGATGGAAGTGATAGCCGCTCGTCACCGTTAGTAGCGGAAAGCTCTTGCCACTCTCGATATCGCGCAGATAGCGCTCAACATCGCGACGGTTGCGGATGTCCAGGTCGGCCGTGATCTTGCCGTACACACGATGGTTGACGATCACGTTGAGCACGGCGCCACCCGCGTCGACGATACTCGTAAGCTCGTCGCCCGCCTGCTCCACACTGTGGCGCACCTTAACAAGACGCGTGGGCACGGCGGGGCTGCTGGGGGCCTCCTGCAGCACGTAGCCGCGATTAGTCGCCACGATATCGTGCCCATCGGCGCGCAGCAGGGCGATGTCCTGCACCACGATCTGGCGGCTCACACCCACCTCGCGGGCAAGCGCGCTGCCCGATACGGGCCCCTTGGCCCCCTCGAGCACGGCCATGATGGCACGGCGACGCTCGCGGGCGTCCATTATTTACCGTCCAACAGACGCAGGTGCTTGAGCGAGAGGTCGAGAATCGGCGCAGAGTGTGTCAACGCCCCCGAGCTAATAAAGTCAACGCCCAGGTCGGCGAGCGCGCGGATATTGTTGGCATCCACGTTGCCCGAGCACTCGGTCTTGGCACGGCCGGCGATAAGCTCAATCGCTGCAGCCATGTCGTCGTGGGTCATGTTGTCGAACATGATGATGTCGGCGCCGGCCTCCACAGCCTCGCGCACCATGTCCAGGTTCTCGCACTCGATCTCGACCGTCGTGGTAAACGATGCATGGGCGCGCGCCATCTCGATCGCACGCGTCACGCCACCGGCGGCATCGATGTGGTTGTCCTTGAGCATGACGGCCGTCGACAGGTTGTAACGGTGGTTGCTGCCGCCGCCGATCTCGACCGCGGCCTTCTCGAAGACGCGCATGCCCGGCGTGGTCTTGCGTGTGTCGACAAGCACGGTCTTGGTGCCCTCGAGCGCCGCGGCCATCTGGTGCGTATAGGTAGCGATGCCGCTCATGCGCTGCAGGTAGTTGAGCGCCACGCGCTCGCCCGAAAGCAGCACGCGCGCATCGCCACGCACCTGGCCCACGTGGTCACCGGCGTGCACCTCGTCACCATCGGCAACATCAAACAGCACCGAACTCTGCGAATCCAGCAGCTCAAAGGTGCGAGCGAATACATCCAGGCCCGCGATGATGCCATCGGCCTTGGCGATAAGCTCCACCGTGGCGGGACGCGCCGTGGGGCACACGCTCGCCGTGCTCACGTCCTCAAACGTAATGTCCTCGCGCAGAGCCTGCAGAATCAGATCATCGACGACGAGCTTCATGGTAATGGGATTCATGGTCTACTCCTCCACGGCCTGCGTGCCGGCGGCACGGGCCAAATCATCGATTGCCAGGGTGTCGGCGCCCAGGGCGCGATGACGGCCATCGAGCGCGGGATCGCCCGCCTGCTCCACAGCCAGCGACTCGCCGGTACGCATGTGCCACGCGGCGCGACGACCCCAGACCAGCGCCTCGAGAAGGCTGTTTGATGCAAGGCGGTTCTTGCCGTGAACGCCGTTGCAGGCCGTCTCGCCCGCGGCGTAGAGCTCGGGCATCGAGGTGCGGCCGTCCTTGTCGACCCATACGCCACCCATAAAGTAGTGCTGCGTGGGCGTAACGGGGATGGGCTCGTCCAAGATGTCGCGGCCGTCCTCCAGGCAGCGCGCGCGAATGTTGGCAAAATGCCCGGTCACCACATCGCGCTCGACGGGGGCAAAGCTGAGCCACTCGTGCTCGGTACCGTCCTGTTTCATCTGCTCGCGGATGGCGGCGGCGACAACGTCGCGCGGCTGCAACTCGTCGGTAAAGCGCTCGCCGGCGGCGTTGAGCAAAATCGCGCCCTCGCCGCGGCAGCTCTCGCTGATCAGGAACGTGCGACCCGGCTGCGGCGAGAACAGACCCGTGGGATGGATCTGCACGTAGTCCAGGTGCTCCATCTTAATGCCATGCTCCTGAGCGATGTAGCAGGCGTCGCCCGTGAGCTGCGGGTAGTTAGTCGAGTGGTCGTACACGCCGCCAATGCCACCCGTCGCCCACAGCGTGTGGCGGGCATGGATCTTAAACGGCTTGCCGGCATGCACGCCCTCAGCGGCATTTGCCAGCTCGTCGGCGGGGCGAACCGAGTTGTCCTCGTCCACGGCTACGGCGACGACGCCGGTGCACACCGTGGCGCCATCGCGCTCGGCGGTCAGGATGTCGGTCATGGCCACGTGCTCCAAAATCTGCACGTTGTCCAGCTTGCGAACGGCCTGGAGCAGCTTGGTCGTGATCTCCTTGCCCGTAATGTCGGCATGGAAGGCAATGCGCGGACGGCTGTGCGCGCCCTCGCGGGTAAAGTCGAGGCTGCCGTCGGCCTTGCGCTCAAAATCCACGCCCATCGCCAGCAGGTCGTTGATGACCGAGCGGCTCGAGCGAATCATGATGTCGACGCTCTCGCGGCGGTTCTCGTAGTGGCCGGCGTGCATGGTGTCCTCAAAGAAGGCATCGTAGTCCGAGCCCTCGGGCAGCACGCAGATGCCGCCCTGCGCGAGCATCGAATCGCACTCATCGACCGCGCCCTTGGAGAGCATGATCACGCGCGTGCTCGTCGGCAGATTGAGGGCCGCGTACAGACCCGCCACGCCGCAGCCGGCAATAACGACGTCGCACTCCATATCGAGGTATTGCTTGGTTTCCACAGGAATCCTCTCCCTTGTAATGTGACATAAGGGACCGTCCCTCATGCAACATTGTTCTAGCGCGCTGCGTACTCGAGCATACGGTCGAGCGTGAGCTTGGCCTGGTCTGCCGCCTCGTCCGAGACGCCGATCTGCACCTCGCCCTCGCCCGTCTCCAGGCAGCGCACGAGCTTCTCGAGCGTGATGAGATCCATGTTGACGCAGGTGGGCTGCACCGCGGGGAAGTAGAACTTCTTGCCGGTGCCCTGGCAGCGGCGCTCGAGCTCGTAGAGCACGCCGCGGACCGTCACGATGATGAATTCGCTCGCGCCGGACTCCTCGGCATACTTGATGATGCCGGCGGTGGAGCCGATGTAGTCGGCCTCGGCCAGGACGTCGGCCTTGCACTCGGGGTGCGCCAGCACGAGCGCGTCGGGGTGGGCCTCCGTCGCGTCGACGATCTGCTCGACGGTGATGATGTGATGGCGCGGGCAGTAGCCGTTGTTGAGGATGACGTGCTTTTGCGGCACCTGCTCGGCTACGAAGCGGCCCAGGTTTTGGTCGGGAATGAACAGGATATGCTGCTGCGGCAGCTCGGACACGATCTTGACGGCGTTGGAGCTGGTGACGCACACGTCGCTCCAGCTCTTGATCTCGACCGTGGAGTTGACGTAGCACACCACGGCCAGGTCGTCGCCGTACTCGGCGCGCGCCGCGTCGACCGTCTCGCGCTTGACCATGTGAGCCATGGGGCAGTCCGCGCCCGGCTCGGGCAGCAGCACGGTCTTAGTGGGATTGAGCAGCTTGGCGCTCTCGCCCATAAACTCCACGCCGCACAGCACGATGGTCCGCTGTGGCAGGCTCTTGGCGAGCTTGGCCAGGTAGAAGCTATCGCCGACGTAATCAGCCACGGCCTGCACCTCGGGCGCCACGTAATAGTGCGCCAGAATCACCGCGTCGCGTTGGATTTTTAGTTGCTGAATGGCCTCGACGAGCTCTGCGGGCACCAGTGCCGCGCGCTCCGTTGCCGTCGTTGCCGATGCTAGGCCGGCCGCGATATCGCGTGCAAGCTCCGACGCATCCATGTTCGCGCTCTGTGCCATCAAGGCCCCTCTCTTTTGGCGAATCTTGGGGCTTTAGTATGACACCTAGGTTTACAGCTGACAAGACAGCTGTAAACCTAGGTGTAAAGTTGAAATAAAGATTCAATCATGTGGCAGGTCCATTTTCGAACTGGCAAGCTGAGGATAGCCGAGCTCTCGATAGCGCAGGCGGCATCTTTCGCCGACGCAATACCGCTCGGCGCGAGTTGCGCGACGTGAGGCGCAAATGGGACACGCCTCCGCGAGCGGTCCGCACCCAATGTGGCAAAATCGAACTACTAAGGGGGCTCAGAATGCTCAAGATTATTGCCTGCGACGATGACGTCGCTTTTCTAGATAGACTGCACCGGATGATCGACCGCTGGTCGAGCGAGGCGGGCACGGCGGTCGACGTTGCGCTCGTCACGCGCGGCGAGGACCTGCTGGCCCGCCATGCCGCATCGCGCGCCGACATCATCCTGCTCGATATGATCATGCCGCTCGTCAACGGCATGGACACCGCGCGCGAGCTGCGCCAGTCCGATACCGCCGTGCGCCTGGTGTTCCTCACCTCGTCGCCCGAGTTTGCGCTGGAATCCTACGAGGTCCGCGCCTTCGACTACCTGCTCAAGCCCGTGGCCTACGAGCGCCTGGCACAGCTGCTCGACGAGCTTTCGAGCATGCGACCGTCGGCGACCGACGAGTTCGTCATCAAAACGTCCTTTGGTTACCATGCCCTGCGCCTGTCCGACATCGAATATGCCGAGGCACGCAACAAGCACGTGGTCTTCCACCTGCGCGACGGACGCGATATCGAGGCGCTCGAGTCGTTCCGCAGCGTCGAGGACCGCTTGGCGCAAAACGCGGTCTTCTTTAAATGCCATCGCAGCTACCAGGTCAACCTGCGCAACATCGATCATTTCGATCGGACGGAGATCGTCATGCGCTCTGGCGCGAGCATCCCGCTTTCGCGCAGCAGCAAGCAGGGATTCCAGGACGCCTACTTTGCGGTGCGCTTTGAGGGCGGGAGGCGCTGATGCCTGCATCGGTCGAAATGGTTCTTTGGGCGATTCACCACGCCACGACGCTGCTCTTTGGCGTTTTTGCCTCGGCGGCGCTCTGCGGTGTCGAGATCAACCGGCGTCATGCGCTTGAACTGTTGTTGGTCGGTGCCGTAACCGGATGCGCATTTGGCCTCGCCAATGCCGTCGGCGGCGAGCTTTTTGCCCGCCAGGTATATCCGCTCGTCGTGCATCTGCCGCTCGTCATCTATTTGTGCGCGCGCTACCGCCTGAGCCCTTTGCTCGTTATGCTCGGCGTCACCAGCGCATACCTGAGCTGCCAATTTAGCAACTGGATGGGCATCGCCGCGCTCGCCGCCTGCGGCTCGCAAATCGCGTACTACGCGACACGCATTATCACCACGGTCGCCGTCTTTGCGCTCCTGCTGCACTGGGCCGGCGACATCGGTCCGCGCTTGGCAGTCAAAAGCCCTACCGAGCTCGAGATTCTGCTCATCCTGCCGCTCGTCTATTACATCTTTGACTACGCCACCAACGTCTACACCACGTTGTTCCACTCGGGCTCGGTTGTGACCGTTGAGTTTTTGGCGTTTGCGCTTTGCGCTTTCTACCTTATGTTTCTTGCTGTGTATCTGCGCGAATACGAGGCTAAAGAGGCCGCCGAGCGCGAGCGTTGGATGCTCGAGACCCGCGATAGCGCAGCTATCAAAGAGCTCGAAGCCTGGCGTCAATCTGGACGCGAGCTTTCGGTTCTGCGCCATGACATGCGGCACTTCCTGCGCGGCCTTGCGGTTTTAATCGAAGAGGGTCACGTCGACGAGGCGCTCGGGCGCATCAACGAACTCTGTGAGACAAACGACCGCACCGCCGTGCGCCGCTACTGTGCCAACGAAACGGTCAACATCGTGCTTTCGTCATTTAGCTCCGATATCAATCGAAACGGTATCACCGCCGACCTGCGCGCCGCCGTGCCAGAGAACGTCCATGTGGCCGATGTCGACCTGTTTAGCGTGCTCTCGAATGCCCTGGACAACGCCATCGTCGCCGCGAGCGCCGCTCCCCAGGGCAAACGATTCGTCGATCTGGACCTGCGCTACGAAGACGGGCAGCTGCTGCTTTTGGTCTCTAACACGTTTGACCGCCCGCCGCGTATGGTTGACGGCATGCCCGTGGCCCAGCACGCCGGCCACGGCTTTGGCACCAAGAGCATTAAGCTCGCCGTCGAGCGCATGAACGGCAACTGCCAGTTCCGCATTCACGGCGACCGATTTGAGCTGCGTGCCGTGATGTAGGGACGCGACAAGCTGCCGGCATGCTCGGCCCGCCGGGGCCACCTTGCCAGCGCCGGTCCGCTACAGCGGCGCGGCGGCCGGAGTCAGCTGTTTAATGTAGGCCCACATGCGCTGCTTGGCGGCCTTGTCGGTGAGCGCCGCCTCAAAGCCGTCGAGCGCGAGCACGCGGCGCCCTTGCACATGGGCGACCAGGCCGGGCTTGAGCATGGCGGTGTCGAAGTCGTCGATCGCCACGAGCATATCGGCATAGGTCTCGCGCATGGTATCGGCCGCACGATCATCCAGCAACAGCACCGCCTCGGGGTCCAGCGCCTCGAGCGCCTCGCGGAACAGCTCGCACGGCAGGGCATGGCCCACCGCCACCGTTCCGTCGCCCGCACCGGCGACGCTTGCCAGCACGCAAAAATCCTCGGGCGCATAACCGATGGCCCCGAGCGCCTTACGCAGCGCCGCGCCATCCGCGCCTGCGGCAAGCTCGCCGCCCGAGCGCTCGGCCTCATCCAAATCGCCTTTTACCAGCACAATCGGCGAGCACGCGTTGCCTGCGATGCGCACGCCACGACCCGCAAGCGATGCGAGCTCCTGCTCGGCCGCCTGGGCGATGGCTTCTTTTTTCTGGCTTTGTGACATAGGTATGCGCTCTCCAATCGTTTGCGTGCCCACCATTATTTGACACTCCCCATGGCTAAAGCCAGGGGATTCTTGCTTCACCGAGAATTGCCTAGACTGCGCATGCAGCCGTAGGTCTTACGCCCTCTCCACAAGCGTTTGCGGCGTCTGCCGCGGTTCCCGCATGCCCTGCGGTACCTTCCAGGATTCTCCTTCCCTCGCGGGCGATGTTGACGGCGGCGTTCAGGTCGCGGTCGTGACGCATGCCGCACGCGGGGCAGTCCCATACCCGTTCGGCCAGCGTCAGTCCCCTGTAGACGTAACCGCATGCGGAACACGTCTTGCTGGACGGATAGAACCTGCCCACCCTTACGAAGCCGCGCCCCGACCATGCGCATTTGTACTCGAGCTGGCGCGCCAGCTCCGACATGGCGGCATCGCCCACGGCCTTGGCGAGGCGGCGGTTCCTCTGCATGCCCCTGACGTTCAGGTCCTCGACCGCGATGTTTTGGCTTTCTCCCACCGCATGCGTCGTGAACTTGTGCAGGGCGTCCTTCCGCCGGTTGGCAACCTTCTCGTGCGCCCGCGCGACCCTGACACGCTGCCTGGCGCGATTTGCGGAGCCCTTCCGCTTGCGCGAGAGCCGCCGCTGCTCCCGCGCCAGCCTCCTCTCGCTCCTTTGCAGGTTTTTGGGGTTGGGCAGGCGCTCCCCCGTGGAGCAGGTGGCTATGTCGTGTATTCCCGCATCGACTCCCAGGAACCCGACGGTCGGGGCCGGCGCGTCCGTGGCGGGGACGTCCGCGCAGCATATCGCCACGTAGTACTTGCCGCTCGGCACCTGCTTGACCGTCGCGGACAGGACGCGCCCCTCCACGGGACGGCTCACCCGCGCCCTGACGGTCCCCAGCTTTGGCAGCCTCACGTGTCTGGCGTCGATTATCCCGACGCCGTTCGTGCGGTAGCTCTTCCTCCCCGCGCGTTTGGACTTGAACTTCGGAAAGCCCACCTTGCCTGGTGCGCGGAAGAAGTTCTTAAATGCCTTGTCCAGGTCGCGCAGGGACTGCTGCAGTGCCATGGAGTCCACCTCGGAGAGCCACGGCGCGTCCGCCCTCTTCCAGGCGGGGATCTGGGTGATGTAGGAGTTGATGTGCCTCGATTTGCCCGTCCGCGCGTACTCGTCCCGCCTCATCGCCAGCACCCTGTTGTAGACCCAGCGGCAGCAGCCGAAGGTCTTCTGCAGGAGGGCCTCCTGCTCGGCGCTCGGGTATATGCGGTACTCGAAGGTCTTGTCCATGGCCCTCACGCGTTCCTCTGGTCCTCGATATACTGCCTGACGGCCTCGGGCGTCGCCCCGCCGACGGTCGAGACGAAGTAGCTGTTCGTCCAGAGCGTCGGCAGCTTGCGCTTCAGCTGCGGGAACTCGGCGCGCAGGTCGTGGCTGGTCCTGCCCTTGATGCGCTTCACGGCCCGGTGGATGCCGAACTGGGGGTCGACTGAGACGAGCATGTGCACGCGGTCGGGCATGACCTTGATTTCCCTTATCTCGAAATCGAGTTCCTCCGCGACCTCGTGCGCGATCTCCTCGAAGCGGGAGCCGATGCCGTCCACGAGCACCTTCCTGCGGTATTTCGGGCAGAAGACCACATGGTAGTCGCAGTCCCAGACTATGTTGTCGTTGCTCCTGTATCTATCCATGAAAACAGTATACCACTTGCAGCCGTATATGTATATCGGCTGACGCCGATGCGCCTTATATCCCCATATCTGAAGAAAGGGGTTTTGCGGCGCTTTTGATAAAAGAGCCGCCCGCGAGTGGTTGCTTTGCGGGCGGCTGGGTATAAGCACGGTCGTACTGAGTTTTACGCGGCCGAGCCGCGTCGCATTATGGAGGTCACCATGGCTGACATTAATCAGATTACCCCCGAGAACTTCGATTCCATCGTTAACGACAGCCTGCCCGTGCTGGTCGATTTTTGGGCACCGTGGTGCGGGCCCTGTCGATCCCTCTCGCCCATCGTTGACGAGGTTGCCGATGAGCTGGCGGGCAAGCTTGCCGTTGCCAAATGCAACGTCGACGACAACCAGGATCTGGCCATGAAGTATGGCGTCATGAGCATCCCCACGCTGATTGTGTTTAAGAACGGCGAGGAGATTGACCGCTCGGTTGGCGCTCTGCCCAAGGCGAGGCTGCAGGCGCTGCTGGAGAAGCATCTGTAATACGCTTGTTACTTACCCGCCGTCTATGAGCGCTTTTGCACCGCTCGCCGGACTTCTGGATGCACCGAGTGCAACCACGGATAGTATGGTAGTCACAAACAGCCCCCAGTGAACGGGTGCGAGTCACACAGACTCGCACCCGTTTTCTTATGCAGCTGCGCACAGAGCGGGCGTAGTAAAATCTGAACCACTGAACTGCCCCATACAAAAGGAGATTTTCCATGCATGATGTTGGAATGAACATGAACCAGCTTGCCATGAGCGTCAAGCAGGTCGACGACACCATCGAGCTCGCTCACGAGTGGAGCCATCAGCTGCTGCATGCGACCGAGAACTTTGACATGGAGCGTATTGGCGCCAAGCTCGAGGCCGCCATGGCTGCGCTGCACGAGGCGCATGACGCGCTCGAGGGCTACGAGGACGCCATCGAGGCCGACCATAACTCCGTCGGCTCCGTGAAGCTGGTGTAGCGTGACCGAGCACGAGCACGAGCACGAGCACGGCTGCGACCACAAGCACGAGCATCCGCACGGTCCGGCCGACCAGGCGAGCTGCCGTTGCGCCGGCTCCAGCTCCGAGCTGGTCCGCTTTTCGGTTACCGCACCGGACGACCTGCTGCGCCGTTTTGACGAACAGATTGCGCGTCGCGGCGACGTGGCCAACCGCTCCGAGGCCGTGCGCGACCTGATTCGCGCCTCGATCGCCAAGGAGCAGATGCGCACGCCCGATGAGCATGTTATCGGGTCGCTCACCATGATCTACGACCACCATACCGGCGACCTGACGCGCCGTCTGGACGAAGTGCAGCACGACTACACCGACGAGATCGTATCGACCATGCACGTGCATCTGGATCACCACAACTGCTTGGAGATTCTGGCGCTCAAGGGTCGCGGCGAGCGCGTCTACGAACTAGCCGACCGTCTGCTGGGCCTGCGCGGCGTTAAGCACGGCGAGCTCACGTGCGCCGCCACCAAGCAGAGCCTGGGGCTGTAGCGCACCTGTCCCTATTTGGTCGGTTTTGATGAGGGGTGTCGCATGCGGCATGTGCATATTCATGTAACGGGCATTGTGCAGGGCGTTGGCATGCGGCCGTTTGTGTATCGCGAGGCCATGGCGCATGGCATTTGCGGATGGGTGCTCAACGCGGGCGACGGCGTGCATATCGAAGCGCATGCTCTGGCCGGTGCGCTCGATGCTTTTGTTGCCGCGCTTTCTGAGCATGCGCCTGCGGCAGCCCGCGTAGAGCATGTCGAGGTTGTGGACCTGGCAGCCAACGGTTGGGATGCCGCCAATGAAGAGGGTTTTCGCATCGTAGCATCGCAGGACCAGACCGCGCACACGACGCTCGTCTCGCCCGATATCGCCACCTGCGACGATTGCCTGCGCGAGCTGTTCGATCCCGCCGACCGACGCTATCACTACCCCTTTATCAACTGCACTAACTGCGGCCCACGCTTTACCATCATCCGATCGCTGCCTTATGACCGAGCGGCTACCTCGATGGACCGTTTTCCCATGTGCCCTGAGTGTGCCGCGGAGTATGCCAATCCGCTCGACCGTCGCTTTCACGCGCAGCCCGATGCCTGCTTTAATTGCGGGCCGCATATCATGTGGCGCGAAGCGAGCGTGGGCGATGAGCCGGGCGAAGCCGCCGCGCCGCTGGCCGTCGGCACCACGCGCGAGACCAGCGACGCCATTATCGACCGCTGCGTTGAGCTGCTGGCCCTTGGTGGCATCGTCGCCATCAAGGGCCTGGGCGGATTCCATCTATCCTGTGACGCCTCCAACGAGCAGGCGGTAGCCGAGCTTCGCCGCCGTAAACGCCGCAGCAACAAGCCACTTGCCGTTATGGTGCGCAGCCTTGCCGACGCTGAACGCCTGTGCCATATCAGCGACGTTGAGCGCGGCTTGCTGGCCGGCAGCATTCGCCCCATTGTGCTGCTGCGCCGACGTGCTGTTTGCGAGAGCGGTGATTCTCCCGACGCCCTCGCGCTCGCACCGTCCGTCGCGCGCGACCTGCCCGAGCTCGGCGTTATGCTCCCCTACACCCCGCTTCAGCATCTGCTGCTTGCCGCGGCAGAAGCCCGCGGTATGCACGCGCTCGTCATGACCAGCGGAAACCTGAGCGAAGAGCCCATCGAGACCGACGACGATCTTGCCTGGGAACACCTCGTTGCCGCCGGCATCGCCGACGCGTTGCTCGGTAACGACCGCGCGATCCTCTCGCGCTACGACGACTCTGTAGTGCGCGTGGTCGACGGCGCCGTTATGCCCGTGCGCCGCGCTCGCGGATATGCACCCCAGCCGCTGCCGCTGCCGGCGCTCGACGGCGCTCCGTCCTGCGTGCTCGCCTGCGGGCCACAACAAAAGGCCACGATTGCGCTCACGCGTGAAGGGACGAACGGCGAGGCAGCCTGTTTTGTGTCGCAGCATATCGGCGATGTTGAAAACGGCGGGACCTTCGATGCCTGGAACGCCGCGCGCACGCGCTTGGAAGATCTCTTTGACTTGGCGCCCGCCGCCTTAGCCTGCGATGTACATCCCAGCTATCTATCGAGCCAGTGGGCGCGCGAGCAGGCGCGAAAATGCAATCTGCCGCTCGTCGAGGTGCAGCACCATCATGCGCATATCGCGAGCGTAATGGCCGAGGCTATCGCCGCGGGCCAGCTTACAACCGACGCGCGCGTCCTTGGCATCGCCTTTGACGGCACCGGCGCCGGTACCGATGGGACCATTTGGGGCGGCGAGTTTCTTGTTGCCAGCCTCGCCGATTTTGAGCGCGCCGCACATCTGCGTACCTGGGCACTTCCCGGCGGCGCCGCATCTGTGCGCGACGCCCGCCGCAACGCCTTTGCCCTGCTCAGTGAGCTCGGCCTGCTCGAGCGCCCAGGCGCCGCTCGGCTTTTGGACAGCCTCGACGAGCAAACGCGCAGCGTGACAGCCACCATGATCGAGCGCGGCATCAACAGCCCGCGTACCAGCAGCATGGGGCGTCTCTTTGATGCCGCGGCAGCAATTCTGGGCATCTGCGACAAGGCAACCTACGAGGGCGAACCCGCCATAGAATTCGAAGCCGCCGCCTGGCGCGCGCTCAGCAGTGAAAGTGCCTGCCCCACCGGCAATATGGCCAGCTTTTCCGTAACCGAATCATCCCGTCCGGACGACTGCCATGTTCTGAACTCCAGACCGCTTTTTGAGGCGCTTTTGAGTGGAATCGAGGCCGACGCGCCAACCGACAGGCTCGCACTCGGCTTCCATATCGTCATTGCACGCGCATCGGCACGTATCGCAAGCGAGATCTGCGCCCGCGAGGGCATCGACACCGTCGCACTCTCGGGCGGCGTGTTCATGAACCGACTTTTGCTTCGGCTCCTCACGCGCGAGCTCAAAGACGCCGGTCTTGCCGTCTTGGTTCCCTGCACCGTGCCCGTCAACGACGGCTGCATCGCCTACGGCCAGGCGGCGGTCGCCCGCGCTCGGCTCGCGCAGGTCATACCGCAGTAGGCAGTTTGGCTAGCCCATGCGCCGCCGTCTCACAGGTGTAACGCGTTTGCCCGCAACCCCCGCGAGCGCTACCATCAACTGATGGATTATTAGGCGCCTATCCAGCGCAAAGCGTATAAAAGGGGAACATTATGTGCCTTGCCGTTCCCGGTAAAGTGGTCAAACGCGACGACGGCCTAAAGGCGACCGTCGACATGATGGGCATCGAGCGCCCCGTGTCGCTGCGACTTGTGCCGACGGCACAAGTAGGCGACTATGTTCTCGTACACGCCGGCTTTGGCATCCAGATTGTCGACGAGCAAGAAGCGAAGGAGACGCTCGAACTCGTCAACGCCATGACCGAGCTGGTCGAAGAGGACCAGCTCGCCACCAACCCGGCCGAGGCATACTAGTGGCGGCGGCGCAACCGGTTCACTCCGGTATCGACTTTTCGGCATTCCGCGACCCACGGCTCGCTCGCGAGCTCATCGACCGCATTCATGAGCTTGTCGGCGACCGCAGCATCAACCTTATGGAAGTCTGCGGCACGCATACCGTGAGCATTGGCCGCTATGGTTTTCGCTCCATTATGCCGGCGGGGCTCAAACTGTTGAGCGGCCCGGGCTGCCCCGTCTGCGTTACCGCGAACCGCGATATCGACCACGCAATCGCACTCGCCAAGATGGACGGCGCCATCATCACTACCTTTGGTGACATGATGCGCGTGCCCGGATCGTCTACCTCGCTTGCCGCGCAAAAGGCAGCCGGACGCGACATCCACATCGTCTACTCGCCACTCAATGCGCTCGATATTGCCGAGCACAACCCCGACCGCCCGGTCATCTTTATGGGCGTGGGCTTTGAGACTACGACGCCCACCATCGCCGCCGCCATCCTAGAGGCAGATGCGCGCGGGCTCCAGAACTTCTCGGTCTATTGCGCCCACAAGACCACGCCACCGGCGCTGCGCACGATTGCCAACGACCCCGAGACGACCATCGACGGCTTTATCCTGCCGGGCCATGTCGCCACCATCACTGGGCTTGCACCCTTTGGCTTTTTGGCCGACGAGTTTAAGACCCCGGGCGTGGTTACCGGATTTGAACCGGTCGATATTCTGCAGGGCATCTGCATGCTGGTCCAGATGGTCGTTGAGGGGAAGCCCGCGATCGACAACGCGTACCGTCGCGGCGTCAATGCGGACGGCAATCCCGTAGCACGCCAGCTGGTCGAGCAGGTGTTTGAGCCGTGCGATACCACGTGGCGCGGGCTGGGACCGATTGCCGCCTCGGGCCTTTCCATCCGTCCCGAGTTCTCGCGTTTTGACGCCGGCACCCGCTATGACGTGCCCGTTGAACCGACGGTCGAGCCGCGCGGATGCCGTTGCGGCGACGTACTGCGCGGGGCCATAGCGCCGAGCGACTGTCCGCTGTTCGGCCACGTCTGCACGCCCGAGCATCCTGTTGGCCCGTGCATGGTGAGCTCGGAAGGCAGCTGCGCTGCGTACTACCGTTACCAACGCTAGCCCGAACGCCCCCCACGCACCAGACGCACCACGATTGGAGTTTTCGATATGTCCCATAGCGTCACCGATAGCACTGTCCTGCTGGGCCACGGCTCCGGCGGGCAGATGATGAAGCGCATTATCGACGAGGTCTTCCTGGATGCCTTTGGGTCGCCCGAGCTGCTCGAAGGCAACGATGCCGGTGTCGCCGCCCTGCCCGCGAGCGGGGACATCGCCATGTCGACCGACAGCTTTGTGGTGACGCCGCAGTTCTTTCCCGGCGGCAATATCGGCAGGCTCGCCGTGTGCGGAACCGTCAACGATGTTGCGACCTCGGGTGCCAACGTGCGCTTCCTTTCGTGCGGCTTTATCCTCGAAGAGGGCTATCCTATGGATAAGCTGCGCCAGATTGTGCAGACCATGGCCGAGACGGCGCGCGAGGCGGGCGTCAAAATCATCACCGGCGACACCAAGGTGGTCGAGCGCGGCGGAGCTGACGGCGTCTACATCAATACCGCCGGCGTGGGCGAGGTGCCCGAGGGCGTGGCGCTCAGCGGCGCCAACTGCCAGCCTGGCGATGTCATCCTGGTGTCGGGTACACTCGGCGACCACGGTATCGCCATCATGAGTCAGCGCGAGGGTCTGGCGTTTTCGAGCACCATCGAAAGCGACGCCGCGCCGCTCAACCACCTGATTGCCGATGTGCTTGCCGCAGCACCCGACACACGCTGCTTCCGCGACCCCACTCGCGGTGGCCTGGCGTCCACGCTCAACGAGTTTGCCCAGGCCAGCGGCGTTGCCATGGAGGTCGACGAGGATGCCGTGCCCGTACGCCCCGACGTGCAGGCAGCCTGCGAGATGCTCGGCTATGATGTGTTGCAGGTGGCAAACGAGGGCAAGATGGTCGCCGTGGTGCCGGCCGAACAGGCAGATGCGGCACTGGCCGCCATGCGCGCCGCCCGCTACGGCGAGAATGCCGCCATCATCGGTCGCGTGCTGCCGCTTGCCGAGGACGCCCGCCCCGCCGTGCGCGTACGCACCGGCTGGGGCTCGACCCGCATACTCGACATGCTCGTGGGAGAGCAGCTGCCGAGGATTTGCTAACGACAAAGGCTCAGGGCTATTAAAGATATTCAGATTCCAAACATGCCCGGCACGCATGCCCAGTATCATGGGGTGCGTTTTACAACTCAAGCGGCAGGAGCACCCATGGCAGCAGCTTTTTCCCATGTGATCTTTGACCTGGACGGCACCATTCTCAACACGCTCGAGGACCTGGCGGCCGCCGGCAACCATACCTGCGAGATGCACGGCTGGCCCACGTTTGCCGTAGACGAGTACCGCTACAAGGTGGGAAACGGCATGCTCAAGCTGGTCGAGCGCTTTATGCCCGCCGAGTATGCGGGCGACGGCCGTATGTTTGAGCAGACGCTTGCCGAGTTTAGGGCTTATTACGGCGAGCACAAGGAAGACCACACCGCACCGTACGCCGGTACGATCGAGATGCTCGACCGCCTGCGCGTCGCGGGCGTGCAGCTTGCCGTGCTCACCAACAAGGACCATGTCTCGGCCGCTCCGCTTATCGAAAAGTACTTTGGCCCCGATCGTTTTGCGCTGGTGCAGGGTCGTGTCGACGCGTTTCCACCCAAGCCCGAGGCTCCCGTCACGCTGCATGTAATGGAGGAGCTGGGCGCCGACCCGGCGACCACGCTCTACGTTGGCGATTCGAATGTCGATGTTCTGACCGGCCACAATGCCGGCCTTAAGAGCGCCGGCGTCACCTGGGGCTTCCGCGGCCGAACAGAGCTAGAAGCCGCCGGCGCCGACTACGTGGTGGACACCCAGGATGAGCTCGCGGCGCTGATTCTGGGCGAGTAGCGGGGCTGTCGCTCAACACGGCTGCATAGATTCTGTCGCGCGGAAAGTAGTCGTTTAAGAACGTCCCCAATGACTGCCATGGCAACGCCGATGTTTCGGCAATGACAGCGAGCGGGCACCAGAGCGAACAAATTGGCATGAAAAGAGGACGGCATAGACCTTCTGGTCATGCCGTCCTCTTTGAATGACAAGTTGTCGCTCTGGTGCCCGCGCAGCGTCGAGCAGTTACGGCGTTTGGTAAAACGCCGTAACGAACTAGCTCAGCATCGCATCCATCATCTCGGAGTTGACGGAGTCGTCAGCAGACCACTCGCCGTCGTCGTTGCAGGTGTACTTGAAGATAACCGTGGTCTTCCTGGGCTCGGTGGCCTTGGTCACATCGACCATCACCTGGCCGGCCATCTTGTACAGCTCGTCATCGGAAGGAACCGTGTCAAGTGCAGCGACCTTCTCCTGATACTGGGTGGAGAAGTCCTCGACGATCTTGTTCATGGACTTGCAGGTGATGGAGACCTCGGCGGTCGCGACGCCCTTGTCCTCGTCGACCGTCACGTCGCCGATCTCGTAGTCAAAGCCCTCGAGATAGGTCTTGGCATACTCCTTGGGATCGATGCCCAGCTGCTCGAACTCGTCGCCCGAAGCCTCCTCCAGACCAGAGAGGAAATCGTCGCCACCGTTTTTGACCTCATCGAACTGAGTCGTAAGGTCCTCGGTGATGAGCTCTTCGATCGAAGGGCCTCCGCAGCCGGAGAGCACGACCACGCACGCAACCAAGACGGCCATGAGGGGCGCAAGCAGCAGCTTCTTTTTCATGTTGTTCCTCCCAATAAGCGGCACCGCGCTTCCCAGACACGGCGCACGTTGTAATAAGTAAGCCCATACTATCCACTTATGAACACCCTCGACGGCACGAAGGCGCGGTCGGTTCGTTTTAGCGTCCGAACGGTTTGCAAGCCCGCCTAACGTGCAATAAAACACATCCGCACCGTGCAATAAAAAAGGGTGGCCGGATAACCCGACCACCCTTGCACATCCTTTGGATGCCGCAGTTTACTTGCGGACGACCTTGACGATGGCGTCACCGGCGGCGACAGCGGAGTCGGCCTCGACGGCGAGCTCGACGTCGGCAAACTCGGCAGTGTTGGACACGGCCACGACGACGCAGTCCTTGTAACCGGCAGCGGCGATCTTGGCGCGGTCGATCTTGAGCATGGGCTGACCGGCCTTCACGACGTCGTCGGCCTTAACGAAGCCCTCGAAGCCGTCGCCGTTCATGTTGACGGTATCGACGCCAACGTGCACCAGGACCTCGATGCCGCTATCGGACTGCAGGCCCACGGCGTGACCCATGGTGACGGTCACCTTGCCGTCGCAGGGGGCGTAGACCAGATCGTCCTCGGGCCACACGGCGCAGCCCTTGCCCAGAACCTCGCCACCAAAGACGGGATCGGGCACATCGGCCATCTTGATGACCTTGCCCTTGACGGGCGAGCACAGCACGTCGGCGCCGGCAGAAGCAGAGATGGAGGCGGGAGCAGCGGCAGCAGCGGGCTCAGCCTTCTTCTTGAACATGTCAAACAGACCCATACGTTTTCTCCTCTTGATTAAGCGCAACGTTATGCGCATGCCTATGGTGATTATAGTGCCAATTGGACCAAAAACTAAGGTGGGGAGTCGAATCGAAAACTCCGCCGACGTCTTTGCCCCATCGATACCCGTTTTGCTGATTAATCCTCGATGAGTCCCAGATGCACGAAGGCATTCCAGATACCATCGTCGTCGACATTCGTGGTCACGAAATCGGCGGCCGGTCCGGCGTTCGTCAGAACGCAGGAACTCAATCGCCGGAACTCAATTACTCCAAGCCCTCGGTGCCGTTGGACTTGATGATCTTCTGGTATGCGAAGAAGCTGTCCTTGCGGCGGCGCTCGTAGGTGCCGGTGCCGTCGTCGTACTTATCGACATGGATGAAGCCGTAGCGCTTGC
The DNA here is from genome assembly GCA_048485835.1 of Collinsella sp. Taxonomy (GTDB): domain Bacteria; phylum Actinomycetota; class Coriobacteriia; order Coriobacteriales; family Coriobacteriaceae; genus Collinsella. Next base: position 15,860 of record DBFWBE010000017.1, on the reverse strand, counting down.
GCATCTCGCCGGTACCGGCGGACACCAGGTCGATGGGGCCCCACCAGGTGTAGGCGATCAGGTCAACACCATCGGCGACGGCCTCGCCCATGGCCTTGATGTGGCTGCGCAGATAGGCGATGCGGTACGGATCGTGAATGGAGCCGTCCTCCTCGACCTCGTCGTAGGCGCCCATGCCGTTCTCGACCACCATCAGCGGAATCTCGTAGCGGGCGTAGATCTCGTTGAGGGCGATGCGCAGGCCCAACGGGTCGATCTGCCAACCCCAGTCGGTGGACTCCAGGTAGGGATTCTTGCCGCCAAAGGTCATGTTGCCCTCGGTCATCTCGTGGTCCTCGTGCGTGCCGACGGTGCCGGACATGTAGTAGCTAAAGGAATAGAAGTCGACCTTGCCGTCGGCGATATCCTGCAGGTCGCCGTCCTCCATTGCGAGCTCGACGCCGTTCTCGGCCCAGAAGCGCTTGGCATAGAACGGGTACTTGCCGCGCACCTGCACGTCGGAGCAGTACCAGTTCATGGAGTTCATCTGCTGCTGCGTGGCGAACACGTCGACCGGGTCGCACGTCGCAGCATAGGAGAGGATGAAGCAATCCATGTTGCCTATCTTGAACTGCGGATAGTGCTCGTGGGCGTAGCGCACGACGCGGCCGCTGGCCACGAACTGGTGATGCAGGGCCTGGAAGCGCTGCTGGGCGGTGGTCTTGATGGCGCTTGCCGGACCCTCGAAGCCCTGGATCAGGCCGGTCTCCATCATGGCGCCCATGTCCATGGTGCCGCAGTTGATCTCGTTGAAGGTCAGCCAGAACTTGACCTTGTCCTGGTAGCGGTCGAAGACAGTCTGGCAATACTTCTCAAAGAAGCCGATGAGCTCGCGACTTGCCCAGCCGTTGTACTTCTCGACCAGGTGATAGGGCATCTCGTAGTGCGAGAGGGTCACGAGTGGCTCGATGTTATGCGCGCGCAGGCAGTCGAAGACGCGGTCGTAGAAGGCGAGACCGGCCTCGTTGGGCTCGGCATCATCGCCGTTGGGGAAGATGCGGCTCCAGGAGATGGACATGCGGAACATGTTGAAGCCCATCTCGGCGAACAGTGCGATATCCTCCTCGTAGTGATGGTAGAAATCGATGCCGTCATGGTTGGGGTAGAAGCGATTGGGGTCGATGTCGATCGTGATCTGGCGCGGCTCCTTGTAGCTGCCGCCCAGGAAGTGGTCGTCGACGGAAGCGCCGCGGCCGTCCACGTTCCAAGCGCCCTCGAACTGGTTAGCGGCGGTGGCGCCACCCCAATAGAAACCCTCGGGGAACTTGATGTTTGCCATGAGCATCTCCTTTGCATCGTGGGTCGATAAGCCGAGTATCGCCCACGCGGGAGACATGCGGAGGCGGGGGCGCCAAACCCGACACTTCTTTTCGCGCCCGCGGCCTGCCGCCGTCCCGCCCCTGACACTTCCTGATACCCGCCAAAAAGGGACAGGTTTATTTTGGTAGGTTTTATCTGGGCAAACGCTGACGATAGGCAGCCGGCGTGCAGCCATAGCGCTCGGCAAACTTTTTGTAGAAGAAGCTCATGTTGGCATAGCCCGCCTCGCGCGCAGCCGCCTCTGCCGTGGCACCGGCGTCGAGCAGTGCCGCTGCGCGCGCCAGGCGGCCCTCCTGCACGAGCTGCATGAATGTGCGGCCTGTCTGACGCTTGAGTAGGGCGCTTGCGTAGTTGGGGCTCAGGTGCAGATGGCGGGCGAGGTCGTCGAGCGCGCAATCGCAGGCGTGACGCTCGATATAGCCCATAGCAGCCGCGACCTGCGCCGACGGCAGCGCGGGCACGTCTGCTTGCAACAGCGTCGCCTCGTAGCTTTGCATGAGCTCGACCAGCAGCAGCTCGAACAGTCTCGAGACGATCTGGGGGCTCGCCGCCGTCGGCTCCAGGCGCTCACAGAGCATCTCCTGCATGTAGCGGCGCACGCGACGGCTGCCGCCCGTGTGGAAATGAACGTGACCGCGGTGGTCGGTTTCATCGTTGAGGGCATTGAGCAGGAAGCGCGACACCGCGCTTGTGGGCGAAAGGCTTTGCTCCAGGCTGCGGCTGAGCATTGGCCGCGAGATGATGACGCTCAGCATAATGTCGTGCTCGCCGAGCTCGCCTACAGCATGCGGGCAGGCGGCATCGAGCAAGAGGACCTCGTTTTGAGCAAGCGTGAGCGGCGCGCCGTTGACGATCTGCGGCGCTCGTCCTCGATAGACATAGCTGATTTCGACATAATCGTGCACGTGTTCCGGCACAGGATTAAAGCGCGAGTTGCGAACAATCGATAGACCCTCGGGCATGCCTTCTTGGTGCAGAGAGAGCGTTGGGTTGCCGATTTTACGGATATGCCGACCATCGACATCTGCTTGACTACCTTGACCGAGTGCATCGCTCCAGTCGTAATGGGCGCCCGCGCGATAGGCTCGCTCACTGTCGGTCAGCTCAAGCAGCAGGTTATCCAGATGCGCGAGCTCCATAGTGCTCCTATCGTTGATTCGGTCATATTCTGCCGTGGTTTTGATATTAGCAGGGCGGCGCGCTCGGCGTACTCTAACTTCAATGGATTTGAAAGGCTGGTTTTGGAGGAGCGTATATGGCGGCGTATTTTGAGCAGGTGCTTGGCGGCGCCTACGACAACCATGTGCTTCCGTTCTTGTGGCTCAAGGGCGAAGCGCACGAGACAATCACCGAGTATTTGGAGCAGATCGCCGGGGCGGACATCCGCGAGGTTTGCCTGGAATCGCGCACGCATCCCGATTACTGTTGCGACGGCTGGTGGTCTGACCTGCACTTTATCATCGGCGAGTGCAAGCGTCTGGGGCTGAAGATTTGGCTGCTCGACGATGCGCACTTCCCCACAGGCTATGCCAACGGCGCGCTTGCGGGCGATGACGTCGACCCCGCGCTCAAGAAGACCGTGCTCAAGCATCGCGCGGTTACGTTCGTTGGGCCTCAGCCGTCCACGACTATCAAGCTCGGCAATCTCATGGATCCCACGGAGCGCTTTGTGGGCGCAGCGGCTTTTGATGCCGCCGGTACGCCGCTCGATCTTGCGCTTGCTGTTGAGCATGGTGACGATGGCGCACCCGCCCGCCTGCGTTTTGACGCCCCCGCTGGTGTCACCACGATCGAGCTGTACGTCACCAGCCAAAAGACCGGCTTTCGCGATGAGTACATCAACATGGCCGATGGCGCCTCATGCCGCATGCTGATCGATGCCGTCTACGAGCCCACGTTTGAGCATCTGGGCGACGAGTTTGGCAAAACGATCTTGGGCTTCTTTACCGACGAGCCCGGCTTTATGAACGAGAAGGGCACCACGCTCGACGATGCCTCTACCAGCAGCTTTATCGGGCGAAGCGACCTGGCGCTGCCGTGGTCGGACGAGCTTGCCCGCCGCCTACACGATGCGCTTGGCGAGAATTGGCTTACCAAGTTGCACGGCCTTTGGACGCGCGAGGCAGACGGCGCCCAGGTCCGTCACGCCTACATGGATATTGCCACGCAGCTCTACCGCGCGTGCTTTGACGAGCAGATCGGCGACTGGTGCCGTACGCACGGCGTTATGCACATTGGCCACGTGATCGAGGACAAGAGTTGCCACACGCGCCTGGGCCAGGGCGCGGGACATTACTTCCGCGCGGTCGCGGGGCAGGACATGGCCGGCGTCGACGTCGTCATCAACCAGCTTGCCCCCGGAATTGACCGCGGGCGCTACAGCTATTTCCACGGCGCATGGAACATGGAGTTCTTTACGTACGCGCTTGCCAAGCTGGGCTCTTCGGCCGCGCGCCTCGACCCCAAAAAGCAGGGGCGCTGCATGGCCGAGGTCTTTGGCGCCTTTGGCTGGCACGAGGGCCTGCGTGAGATGAAGTGGATCGCCGATCACATGCTCGTCCGCGGTGTTAATTGGTTTACGCCGCACGCGTTTAGCATGGCGCCTTTCCCCGATTGGGACTGCCCGCCGCACTTTTACGCGCACGGCAACAACCCGCAGTGGCCGCACTTTGGCCAGCTCATGCGCTATATGAATCGCATGGCGACGCTCCTTTCGGGAGGCGCCGCCGCTCGCCCCGTCGCCATCCTGTACCATGCCGACGCCGAATGGGCCGGCAACGCCATGCCCGTCGAGCGCGTGGCGGCCGAACTCACGCGCGCGCAGATCGACTTTGATTTTGTGCCGGCAGAGGCTTTTGAGAATGAGGAGCGTTACGAGGTTTCGATTGCCGATGGGACGTTTGCCGTTAATGGCTGTCGCTACCAGGCGTTTGTTATGCCCGGGGCTTCGTTTATTGGCGCTGTCACAGCACGTGCCGTCGGGCGCATGATGGCCGCGGGGGTTATGGCGCTTGCCGTCGACGAGGTGCCCGGCGCGCTTTACGACGCGGATGGCGCGGCCGAGCTGAGCGGCCTTGCCGCGACCCCGCTTGCCGACGTGGCGGCCGCGCTTGCACGCGCAGGGCTGCAGACCGTTGTGACCGATACGCCGCAGCCCTGGCTACGCGCGCTTCGCTACGAGCGGGCGGGCGAGACCTATGTGATGCTAGTCAACGAGCATCCACGTGAGAGCATTCACTGCACGGTTGCACTTGCGCAAGGCGAGCGCCTGCGCAGCACGTGCCTCGACCTGCTGAACGGCACCGAGTCCGTTGCGTTTGACGGCGTGTTGGAGCTGGCGCCCTTCGAGAGCTGCGTTGTTGTTCTGGGAACGGGCGACGAGGTCGGACTCGACGGCAGGGCGAACACGAATGCGGATGATGCGGCTTGCCTGAGCATCGACGGACCGTGGACCGTTGCCCTCTCCCCTGCCAGCAGCGATGGAACCTTTGGCGAGCCGCAAAAGCTCGAGCAGCTGTGCGACCTCACGGCCGAGCAGTTCGCCGGCACCTGCGGCACGTTCCGCTATCGCACGTCGTTCGAGCTGACCGACGACCTCGCCCACACCGCCATTGACCTAGGGGATGTCTACGAAGTCGCAACACTCACGCTCGACGGACAAACGCTCGGCACGCGCATCTGCCCGCCCTATCGCTTTGCGACAGGCGCGCTTGCCGCCGGCACGCACGAGCTCACCATCGATGTCATCAACACGCTCGACCATGCGATTCCCGACATCTTCGCCCTCACCGAGCCCGTCGCGCCCAGCGGTGTCCTCGGCCCCGTTACCCTTCGCGGGCAAAACCTGCCAAAATAAACCTGTCCCTATTTGGCAGGTTTGACGAGTGCGGGAGTTCGAATGGATATCAAACGCAAGATTACCGAGGCGCAGGGCCTAACCCCTACCGAGCAGCAGCTCGGCATCTCGGCCCTTGCCATGGGCGAAGACATCCGCGGACTCTCCATTAAGGAGTTTGCCGCCCGCGCCAATGTTTCGGTCGCAAGCGTGCACCGTTTTTGCAAAAAGCTCGGCCTCGAGGGCTTTAAGGATCTCAAGGTCGAGCTTATCCGCCTGGCGACCGAAGCAGGCAACCGCCGCGACGTGGACATCAACTTTCCCTTCGATGCCACGTCCACGCCCGCGCAGGTTATGGAGCGCATGGAAGGGCTCTACCAGACCACGCTGGCCGAGACGCAGGAGCTGCTCGACCCCGCGCAGCTCGACCACGCCGCCAAACTGATCGCGAAGGCACGGCAGGTCGATATCTACACCGGCTCGCACAACCTCTATCCAGCGGGGATGTTCCGCGACCGCCTACTTTCGTCCGGCAAGAGCGCCACATGCTACAGCAGCACCGAGGCCCAGGTGCGCACGGCGCTCGCCTCGGATTCCGGCAATGTGGCGATCGTCATCTCCTACAGCGGCCTTGCACCCAACCTCAAGGAAATCTTGCCGATCCTCAGCAGCCGACATGTTCCCGTCATTGTCATCGGCACACCTTATTGTGCGCGCCTGCACCCCGGCTTTGCCGCCTACCTCACGGTGAGCGACCACGAGAGCATGACGCACCGCATCACGCAGTTCGCCAGCCACATCGCCGTGCAATACGTGCTCGATTCGCTCTACAGCAGCTACTTTGCCAAAGACTACGCCCGCTGCGCCGAGTTCCTAGAGCGCTCGTTCCCCTACACCCGCCTCCCCGGCCTCAAATAACAATCCGGCCCCACCGCGCCTCCAATCGCCCTCCTAAGTTGCGGTGAAATAGCTCCTGTTTAGGCTCTAAACCAGCACTTTCAGGAACTATTCCACCGCAACTCGTTGGCGCAGGGGCATCGGGCGGACAGCGGGCTTTTACTTGCGAGGCGTCGGCAAAACAAAGAGTCCGTGCTGGTTACAGTAGAGGTACATTCTGCCGCGTCCGGTGATATGAAAACGCGGTTGCACCGATTGCTCTGGATAGAGCTTCTTGAGGCAGATGCCATCCATAGTCGCATATGCCACAAAGCTAATGTAATGATCCTTGGTCATGGGATGGTCGAGCGTGACGTACCAATCGTCCTCGATGCGCTCGATGGAAAAGGCGTGATCCGCGTCCGGCTCTTCGGCCTCCTGGGGAAACATCGTGGAGCCGCAACAGCTAAAGCTGCCTTCTCCGAGCGCGTGCACAACGTTTCCGCAGATAGGGCAAACGTAAAAGACGCCTTTGAGCATATTGCCTGCACGGTTGGCGTTGGCCCGAATGTCACCAGCCAAAAGCTCAGCCACGCTTATGCCGAGTCTCTGGGCCAAAGGCTCAACGAGGGAAATGTCGGGAAGGCCGCGGCCGGACTCCCACTTGCTGACGGCTTTATCGGTCACGCCAAGGCTTTCCGCCAGGGCGCGCTGGGTGAGGCCGCGATCTTCGCGCAGCCGCTTGATGGCATGTGCTGCCAAAAAAGTATGGGGGACATTGCTTTGCGGTGTCTGGTTCATGAGATGTCCGATCAGATTGGAAGAATGGAGCGAACCGGTTCAAGAGCCAGTATCCATTTGAAGACAGCCCTCGACAACCTACGCTGCGTAGACATGCACCGACCAAACGAGCGTGGATTTTCGGACACTCAAATCACGAGCGTGGATAATCTCCCACTTTGAGCCCCCACACAGGCCAAAACCGGGAGATTATCCACGTTCATTTTTTGGTGCAAGGGTAGCTAATTTGGGACGGGGCTATTTTGACTACTATACATATGAAAGTAGTCAAAATAGCCCCGTCCCAAATTAGCTACCCAAATGCCAACCAAGGCAACGCCGATGTCTTGGTACCGACAGCGAAAACGCCCCTAAGCGAGCAAGGTGCCTTGAAAGAGGAGGGCATAGGCCTTCTGGCCATGCCCGACGATTGAAAGGCAGATTGCCGCTTAGGGGCGTTTGCAGCGTCAAGCCGTTACGCGGTTTGGTAAAACCGCGTAACTAATGAGCTCCGTACTGCTCGTAGTAGGCATCGATGGCGGTCTTGAGCTCGTCATCGATGACGACCTTGCCGTCAATCTCGTGGTTGTAGAGGGTCTCGACGACCTCGGCCATGGAGACGATGCTCGCGACGGGGAAGCCGTACTTGGCCTCGATCTCCTTCTGCGCGGTGGTCACGCCGCCCTTGCCGACCTCCATGCGGTTGAGGGACACGATGAGGCCCTTGATCTCGACATCGGCAGCAGCCTTGACCTTGGGATAGGTCTCATCGATGGACTTACCGCTGGTGGTGACGTCCTCGACCATGATCACACGGTCGCCGTCCTGGGGCTCGTAGCCCAGCAGGTTGCCCTTGTCGGCACCGTGGTCCTTGGCCTCCTTGCGGTCGCAGCAGTACTTGACCTCCTTGCCGTACAGCTCGTGGTAGGCAATCGCGGTCACGACGGCCAGGGGAATACCCTTGTAGGCAGGCCCGAACAGCACGTCAAAGTCGTCGCCAAAGTTATCGTGGATGGCCTGGGCGTAGTACTCGCCCAGCTTCTTGAGCTGATAGCCCGTCACGTAAGCGCCGGCGTTCATAAAGAACGGGGACTGACGGCCGCTCTTGAGCGTAAAGCTGCCGAACTTAAGAACGTCGGACTCGACCATAAACTTGATGAACTCTTGCTTGTAAGCCTCCATGCGGGCTCCTCTCGTAATCGCGTACGTGCTTCACAGTTTAGCGCAGGCAGGACGCAGATGCGGTCGCGCTTTGGAGCCACGGCACTCTGTAAGGGCTTTGTCAGGGGCGATGATTTTCCGAATAATGGGGTTGACACGGCAAACCCCCTCGTCAAAAATATCGGCGGATTGAAACGGGTACGAGATACCCAAAGCGCGCTGCGCTCAACCTTTAGGAGGTGTGCCATGGAAGGCAGTCCTAGTCGAAAAACCTGCATGTCGCCCTCGGCACGCCGCAAGGATTCCGCGCACGCATAAGCGCCAACAGCCGATCACCAAAACCACCACAAAGGTGCCTGCCCCCCTTGTGGTGATTCGCGAGCATGACGTGAGCGACATCTAGGTTTTTTGCAATTCAATACGACACGTACGCTAACTCCCTTTAGCAAGGAGGACCCTATGCTGATGCTCAAAACCGCCACGGTACTCGAAGCCATCTCCAAGCGCCGCCGCACGGCGCGCCCCGCCGCTCACGCCGGCCTGTCCAAGAACACCGTCTTCGCCGCCACCCATAGCGCCGAGGACACCCTCGTGCTGCTCGACGCCACGGCAGACGGCCTCACCGCCGGGCAGGCCGCCGAGCGCCTGGACGCCGCCGGCCCCAACACCATCGAGGCGCCGACCAAGACACTTGCCCGCCGCATCGCCGACGCCTTCATCGACCCCTTCGCCGGCATCCTCGCCGCGCTCGCGCTGGTCTCGCTCTACATCGACGTGCTCGCCGTGCCCGAGCCGCAGCGCGACCCCTCCACGGTCATCGTCATCGGCATCATGCTACTGGTATCGGGCGGCATGAAGTTTATCCAGGAAGCACGCAGCGGCAATGCGGCAGAGGCCCTCAAGGACCTGGTCTCCAACACCTGCACCGCCCTGCGCGACGGCGAGCGCATCGAGATACCCTTCGATGAGCTCGTCCCCGGCGACGTGATCCGCCTCTCCGCCGGCGACATGGTGCCGGCCGATGCCCGCATCATCACCGCGCGCGACCTGTTTGTGATCGAGTCCGCACTCACCGGCGAGAGCGAGGCCGTCGAGAAGACCGCTGCCATCACCGTCGTCGAGGGTGCCGACGGCTCCGCGCTACCACTCTCTGCCTGCAAGAACATCGTCTTTACCGGCACCTCCGTGCAAAACGGCACCGCCATGGCGCTTGTCGTTGCCACCGGCTCGGACACCTACCTGGGCGGCATCGCCAAGATGCTCAACGGGCGCGGCGAGAAGAGCGCGTTTGACCGCGGCGTCTCGAGCGTCTCCATGCTGCTCGTGCGCCTCATGCTCGTTATGGCGCCGGCGGTCTTTGCCATCAACGCCGCCACCAAGGGCAACGTCATCGATGCGCTGTTGTTCGCCACGAGCGTGGCCGTGGGCATCACGCCGCAGATGCTTCCCGTCATCGTGACCACGAGCCTGTCGCAGGGCGCCAAGGACCTCGCCCGCCGCCAGGTTATCGTCAAGGAGCTACCGGCGATCCAAAACCTCGGCGCGATGGACGTCCTGTGCTGCGACAAGACCGGCACCCTCACCGAAGACCGCATCGTGCTCGAGCGCTACCTCAACACCGACGGCAACGAGGATGCGCGCGTGCTGCGCCATGCGTTTTTGAACAGCTTCTTCCAGACCGGCCTCAAAAACCTTATCGACCTGGCCGTCATCGACCGTGCCGATGTGACGCCCTCGACCGTCGTGCCCGATTCTATGCTGGGCCAGAGCCTGCGCGACCGCTATACCAAGGTCGACGAGGTGCCCTTCGATTTCTCGCGCCGTCGCCTGAGCGTAGTTGTCGCCGACGCCCAGGGCAAAACCCAGATGGTCACCAAGGGGGCTGCCGAGGAAATGCTCGAGATCTGCTCCTTTGTCGAGGTCGACGGCGCCGCCCAGCCGTTCACCGAAGATAAGCTCGCCCAGATTCGCAAGCAGGTCGCCGGGCTCAACGCCGAGGGCCTGCGCGTGATTGCCGTGGCGCAGAAGACCAATCCGCGCTGCGTGGGCGAATTTGGCATCGCCGACGAGTGCGACATGGTGCTGATGGGCTTTTTGGCCTTCCTCGATCCGCCCAAGGCGAGTGCCGCGGGCGCCGTCGCCACGCTCGAGGCCAAGGGTGTGGCGGTCAAGGTCCTGACCGGCGACAACGACCGCGTTGCCGCCACCGTCTGCGAACAGATCGGTATCGACGCGAGCAACGTCTTGCTCGGCTCCGAGATCGATGCGCTCGATGACGCCGAACTTGCCGAGCGCGCCGAGAACACCCACCTCTTCGCCAAGCTCTCGCCGCTGCAGAAGGCGCGCCTGGTGCGCGTCATGCGCGAGCTGCTCGACCACACTGTGGGCTTTATGGGCGACGGCATCAACGACGCCGCCGCCATGCGTGCGAGCGACTGCGGCATCTCGGTCGATTCGGCCGTCGACATCGCCAAGGAATCCGCCGACATCATCTTGCTCCAGAAAGACCTGGGCGTGCTCGAGCGCGGCATCATCGAAGGCCGCCGCACCTACGGCAACCTGCTCAAGTACCTCAAGACCACGGTGAGCTCCAACTTTGGCAACGTGCTGTCCGTGACCGTCGCGAGCCTGTTCTTGCCGTTCTTGCCCATGAGCGCTCTGCAGCTGGTGCTGCTGTCGCTGGTCTACGAGATCGTGTGCATCGCGCTGCCGTGGGACACCGTCGATGACGTCTGGACTGCCCGTCCGCGCGCCTGGGATGCCGCGTCCATTAAGGGCTTTATGCTCGAGTTGGGTCCCGTGAGCTCACTGTTTGATATCGTGACTTTCGCCGCGCTCTTCTTTGTGGTGTGCCCCGCCGCCGTGGGCGCAAGCTGGGCAGAGCTTGCCGCTATAGGCGACGTCGCAGGCATGGCGGCCTTTACGGCGCTCTTCCAGAGCGGTTGGTTTGTCGAGTCCATGTGGTCGCAGACGCTCGTGGTCCACATGCTGCGCTCCCCGCGCCTGCCGAGCCCGCGCGACCACGCCGCGCCCGCGCTGTGCGTCCTCACCGTGCTGGGCCTGGCGCTCGTCACCTGGCTGCCGACAAGCCCCATCACCGATGCACTGGGCCTCATGCCGCTGCCGCCGAGCTTCTTTACGCTGCTCATCGGCATCGTCGCCGCCTACATTGCGCTGACCCAGCTGGCCAAGCGCCACTACATCGCCCGTCACGGTGAGCTGCTGTAACAGACAGCCCGAGTCCACCACGGCAGCCGTTTCCACAACCCGTCCCCTCAGCAGTTGCGGTGAAATAGTTCCTGTTTTAAGACCCCCAAGCCTTATTCAGGAACTATTCCACCGCAACTTATTGAACCACCACAAAGGTACCTGTCCCCCTTGTGGTGGTTTTGGGGCGTTACGAGGCGTTGGTCAGGCGGCTCCAGAGCTCGTCGATATCGATCTGGTCGCCGCCGCTCAGATAGCCGGTGCGAATAAAAGACTCATTGTAGATATAGATGTCATGAGCGCTATCGCCATCGTCTTCGGTGTCGTTGGCCATAATCACGTAACGGTGGCCGTCAAGCGCCTTGACCAGCCAATACAGGGCATCATTGATCGTGCATTTCTCCTGCACCATCGCCGCATCGCCAATCGCGCCGATGAGCGCCCGCTCGCCCTTCGTATAGCCGCCCACCGAGAGTAGAATCGCGACGTTTTCGTCTCCGCCGCCCGGTTCAAGCTCCTCGTACTCGGACTCCGAAAGCGGTATCGCGCTGTTCGCAAGTTCGTCCACATCGTCCGAAACCTTGGAAAAGGTAAAAGCGAAAAATCCCGCGTCATCGACGGCGCCGTAGCCCACGTTCTCGCCTTGCCACTCATAATTTTGATGTTTGAGCAGGCGCACCATATCGGCACCAGCCAAGTTGATCGCGGCATAGACCGTCACGTTAGCATTGTCGTCCACGCAGGCGGCGTCCGCCGTGCTCGCTGCTTTGGCGCCGCCCGTTGTGCCCGAGCAGCCAGCCAGCGCGCAAGCCGCCGCGCCCGCGGCCGCCACAAAGACCGCACGGCTCATCGTCATCTCGTTCATCATGTTCGTCCCTCGCTATGCTATTGGCCGCATCGCACTTAGCCGAGCGCGCGCCCGGTCTTCTCCTGCCAAAATTCGTTAATCGTGGGGGCACCGCCGCCTTGGGTAAACGTACCGGTTTTGATGGCCTCCTCGGTAATGAGGTCCAGGCGGTAGTCGCCGTTTTCCATTTGGCTCACCATGGCAACGTGACGCGCCATGTTGGAACCGTAGACGCACGCAATCCACGAGCCCGAGGTAATCTGCGCGCGGTCCTCAACCGGAACGGAAAAGCCCGCGATAACATCCTCGCAGCTCGAATAGCCCGCAAGCTGCAGCGTAAACATCACGGTACTCCCGGTGCCGCCCTTGTCGAGCTTTCCGATTTCATCCTCGCCGAGCCATTCGGTTGCGCCATCCTTGCTGATATTGCAGACGCTGAGCACGCGACCTGCCTCGTTCTCGTACATCTCGAGCGCATCTTGCCAGGTATAACCCTGTTGCGACGCAAACTCCTGCAACTGCCAGCCCTTAAGCTCGAGCAACGCTGCGATGCTGATGTTGCGGTGCGCATCCCAGCAGTCATCCGACCACGTATCGAACGCGTCCGCCGAGCCGCTGTCTGTGTCCGCACCGCCGCCCGCATCACCGGAATCACCCGATGACGAGCCCGCATCCATCTTGTCCTTTACCGGGCGATCGTCGTTAAAACCCGTCGTGTCCTGCGCCTGCTGTCCGCCGCATCCCGCAAGCGTCAGCAACGCCGTTCCCGCCGCCGCGACAAACGCCGTGCGCGAAATAACCGTCTCCCTCATCGTTGTTCCTTTCCCGTTTCTTATCACGGCGCCGAGCAACGCCTCGACACCGATCCTCCCGTAGCCCACTCACGCTATTGACGGGGCAGCTCCGTCCAGCCAAAACCGGGCTCAAAGCCATCGCGCGTGCCGATCACGTCGCCCGAGCCGTTCACCCAAGCTTGATCCGCCATCACCGAAACCTCGACATCGGTACCGTCGGGCCTGGTGTAATGGTTGACCCCGCGGATGGCATCGGAATACGACGCCGCGCCCGTTCCCACACCTGCGCTGGAGAAATTGGCCGCGCTGGCGGCCATATTCGCGGCGTGTTGACGATCGCTGCGCTCAAACCAAGCCTGCTGGTAGCTGTCGAACGCCGCCTGCTGCGAGGCATGCATCTGCTGCCAGGCCGCGAACTGCTGTTGCTGCTGGGCGATGTTCATCTGCGTGCGCTGACGCTGCTCGAGCACCATCTGCTGCTTTTGAGCGCACGCTTCGCGCGCAATCGACGGGTTGAGCCGCAGAGTCGACGCCATTGAGGCAAGCGCCGTGGAGGCCGCCTCGTCCAGACGGCCTTCCGGCGCAACCAGGCAGAAGCTGTCCCTGATACGCCACTGCAACAGGTCTGCCGCGCCCAGCTTGAACGGCGCCCCGTCTGGGCAATCGCCCTGATCCGGAGCCTGATCTTTCGCGGCGCGCTGACCCGCCGCCGCAGCCGCCTGGCGCTCGCGCAGGCGCTTACCCAGAACGCCACCGATCAGTCCGCTCGAAAGGCCCGCGCCCAGCAGCGCCTCGGCCCCGGCGGCAACGCCTTTACCCACAGAACCCGCGACTCCACCGATCGAGACTACATAGCCCTCGACCTTTGCCGCCACTGCAAGCTCGGTAGGCGCCGGGACGCCCGCGAGCCGATATCGACGCATGCGGCACTCATAGACCACATCGCTCGGTTCCATCGAAAAGCCCTGAATCGCAAAGTCGTTTGCAGCCTCGCGCTTTACGCGAGCACGCTCATGTTCAATATCGCCTGCCGCGCTCGACGGATAGGGTTGCTCGGCCACAACCTCCGCCCGTGCGCCCAATTGCGCCGCGCAGGCTTGAGCTAACTCGTCGCACGCCGCCTCCACGTGCACAAACGCCTTGCGCTCGGTTTGCGTGGGGATACGCTTGGCAACGGCGCCCGCGTCCACGTAGCAGAGCTCGGAGCGATACATGATGCGTTCGCCCGCCGGGCCTGCCGCCGTCACGCCAACTGAAATCGGGCAGTCGAAACTACTGCTGCGCTCAAGATGCGCCTCTTCGATACGCCAACCCCGCGGCAGCGCCACTTGCGCGAGCGCTTGGCCGCCAGAGGCATCGCATGCGGTGTGGAGCTCAAGGTCGCCGACGCGGGGAGCATCCGCTGCGGCCACGCCGCGGACCGGCGACGCGGCGTCGGCATCCTGCATCGGCACATCGACCGGCGCGTTCGCGCTCGGCTCACAACCTTCGCCCGCGCCATCATCGGCAGCCGCCCCATTTGCGTGTTCCGCGACACCCGGGTCATCCTCAACGCTCTCAAGCCGAACACCGCAGCCCGGGCAAAATCGCACCGGCACGCCGGCGACCCGCGGCAGCTGCATCCCGCACGCCGGGCAGAATCTCAAATCACTCATCCCGTACACCCCTCATTTCATTGGCTGTTCTTGATGGCGGCTAGCCGTCGCCACAGTTCATCGGCACCGTCAAGGCGATATGCCGTCTTGTCGAGCACGATATTCCCGCCCTCGAACTCCACCGATTGCTCCGAGCCGTCTTCATAGACAAAGACGAGCGTGCGACCGGCATCGCTCATCCGCTCATCCACCGCACCTCCCACGGTGCAATCGTCGAGCGCGGTAAAAGTCGATGCGACCAGCTCGGCATCGTCGGTCTCATAGATCGTCCGCGCCTCGCCGTCCTCGATAAGCCTGACTGCCACCGGATCGGCAGCACAATCGTTCAGCAACGCTTGCGCGGCGTTCTTTCCCTGGTCGGCACGGGCACCAAAGCCGTATGCCCGCACAAGCGTCACCGCCGCAGCAAGGACCACCACGGCGATAAGCGCGCCCGCAATTTTATTAAACGAGCAACCACGAGACGCCATAGGCCCACCCCTTCCGTTCTGCTTCGCTCAACATCACATTCATATGACTTTGAGCGCCAAAACGGCAGGTGACAAATGTCTCATATTCATATTTCTGCAGGTAAAAAACCACCACAAAGGTGCCTGTCCCCTTTGTGGTGGTTGGCTAGTCTTGGGGTGTCCAGGACCAGAAGAAGTTGATGAGGGCCACGCGCGAGGCGGCACCGGTCTTTTTGTTGATCGAGGCGATGTGGCGGTAGAGCGTGGAGCGCGAAAGGAAGAGCGCCGCCGCCACGTCCTGCACGCTGTCGTCCGAAACGACCAACGCCTCCAGCACATCGCGTTCGCGCTTCGTAAGCCCAAAGGCGGTAACGAAGCCGTCGAGTCGATCGTCAAACGAAAGCTCCGGCGTCTCTAGGGGCACCGCGTCGGTCTGATCGGGCGCACGGCTCACGCCAAGATCGTCGGTGGCAAACGCCAGTCCCCTGTGACCCGCTTCGTCCTCAACTCCTTGTCCAAACTGCCCCAGCAGCGAGATCGCAATGCCGACAAACAGCACGAGTACGACACCCACCGCCATCAGCACGTTTTGGCTCGAGATGATCACCACCGCCGGAGCCGTCACGAGCATCGAGCAAACGTTGTTGATAACGCGGCCCATGCACGGCCACAGATACGCCCAGCGCGCATACATCGAAATCGCGGCGAACTTCGCGGTGAAGAACACCACGAAAAAGCCCGTGCCCAGGTAAAAGATAAGGCTCTGTTAGACCAGGATTGACATTCCGCCCCGTCATCTTCTTGCGATTGCACAATGGTCGCCCCTTGTCGAATCTGAATCCGGCAAGGGGCGATGCGCCCGAGACCGGACGAGTTGCTCGCCTGGCCCTGCCGTTT
>DBFWBE010000016.1:0-4417 GCA_048485835.1 Collinsella sp. | reverse complement strand
GGCCGAGGTCGGCGGCATCGGCGGCACCGAGGACGGCGTGACCTCCAACGGCGAGCTCGCTGACCCCGCTGAGTGCAAGCAGATTGCTGACCTGGGCGTCGACTTCCTCGCCTGCGGTATCGGCAACATCCACGGCGTGTACCCCGCCGACTGGGCTGGCCTTTCCTTCGAGCGTCTGGGCGAGATCAAGGCCGAGACCGGCGACCTGCCCCTCGTTCTGCATGGTGGCACCGGCATCCCCGAGGATCAGATCAAGAAGGCCATCTCCCTGGGTATCTCCAAGATCAACGTCAACACCGATCTGCAGCTCGTCTTCGCCAAGGGCGTTCGCGAGTATATCGAGGCTGGCAAGGATCAGCAGGGCAAGGGCTTTGACCCCCGCAAGCTCCTCAAGCCTGGTCGCGACAACATCGTTGCCCGCACCAAGGAGCTCATGGAGGAGTTTGGCTCCGTCAACAAGGCGTAAGTAGCGGTTTAACTTCCCGCCGGAGGCCCCGTTTCCCCTACGCTGTTTCCCTCGCGCTCACCTGGCTTCGCCAGAAGTCGCGCGACGGAATCAGCTCCGGGGAAACGGGGCCTCCTTCGTTAACTCGCTACAGGGTTACTGGGCTGAATTAAGATGGCTACTGGCTTTGCCAGAAGTCGCGCGACGGAAACAGCTCCGGGGAAACGGGGCCTCCTTTGTTAACTTGCTACAGGGTTACTGGTCTGATTTTAGTTATATGGTTACCGTTCAGCGGTGTTGATGGCTCCCTTGTTGGGACTTTCTTTTTATCTCGCTACAATGGGCTTCAAGCGTTCTAGTGACTTGGAGTTTTGGTATGGCTGTTATTAACGTACTGCCTTCGGATGGGAAGGTTATTGACGAGGGTCCAGTTGGTTGCTCTGTTGATGTTTGCTGTGATGACTTTAGTCATCTCGATGTTGGACTGCCGCCCGAGATTCTTCGTCTTAAGGATGCCGGGTATTTGACGCAGGCTGTTGCTGCCTGCGATCGCCTTTTGGAGCAGAACCCCGAGCCTTCGCTGGCTGCTTGTGTTCGTGCCGAGCGGTATCGCATACTCGAGACGCCGCTTCATTTTTCGGTGTCGCGCGATCGAGCTATTGCGATGATTCGCGAGGAGTGGCCTGAGTTTACCGAGGAGCAGTTTGACGATCTGATTGACCGTAAGCGTATTGACTGGCGCTTTATCGATGGCGAGCTGTTCGTTCTCGACAACTTCCTCGATTCGCTTCGCGTATATCCCAAAGAGGTCCCCGGCATGCGTCCCGATTCTACGGACGGAATAGCACTGCGCGACGAGATGCTCAAGGAGATGGAGTCACAAAACGGATTGGCTCGCGTCATTACGCTTAAAGCGTCCGTGTCTGTCCCCGGCGCTCTGGAGGGAGAGACCGTTTGCGCTTGGCTTCCCGTCGCGGCTGCCTGCCGTCAGCAGTCTCGGGTCGAGATTCTCGACATGACGCCGGAGGGTGCTGTTGCTCCCGCGAACGCTTCGGCGCGTACCGCCTCGTGGTCTTCTTCGAGTGAGCGCTCATTCTCGGTGACTTATCGTTATCACATCGATGCTGCTTATTGTGATGTCTACGGTGGCACACTTCCGGTTCATCCGCGTATGGACGCGCCTCTGCCCGAGGATATTTCCGAGGACCGTCCGCACATTGCATTCACGCCGTATCTGCAGCAGCTGACGGCCGGTGTTGTTGACGGACTCGAGGATCCGCTCGATCGCGCTCGTGCTATCTATGATTATCTGACGCAGCATATCGACTATCGCTATCAGCCGCCGTACTTGCTTTTGGGATCTATTGCCGATGACTGCGCGCATTCGCTCCGCGGCGATTGCGGCGTTATGGCGCTCACGTTTATCACCATGTGCCGTATCGCGGGCGTGCCTGCCCGTTGGCAGAGCGGCCTGTACGTTGCGCCCGATTCGGTGGGGTCGCACGACTGGGCAGAGTTCTATACGCCGCAGACCGGTTGGCTCAACGCCGACGTGTCATTTGGATCTTCTGCTCACAGGATGGGGGAGGAGTGGCGCCGCCGTCACTACTTTGGCAATCTCGACCCATGGCGTATGGTGGCCAACAATCGATTCCAGGCAGAGTTTGAGCCCTCTTTCGACGGCATGCGCGAGGACCCTTACGATAACCAGATGGGTGAGGCTTCGGTCGACGGTCGCGGATGCCGTCAGCGCGAGATGCTACGCACGGTCGAACTCATCGAAATGCTCGAAGTTCCATTTTCGGACTAATCGGTAGAAAGCTGTGATAAACTAACTCACGCATTGCGTGCCCGAGTGGCGGAATTGGCAGACGCAGTGGACTCAAAATCCACCGTTGGCAACAACGTGCGAGTTCGAGTCTCGCCTCGGGCACCATACATGCAAGTGAGCGTTCAAGGGGGTTGCGGCCCCCTTTTTCGTGCCGAACTCGCGTGAGCGCGCGAAGCGTTAAGCAAACAGGCCTGTGGCCTGTCTGTAGCGGAGCGTGGCGAGGGCGCCACGCGCCCGAAGCCCGGGGCTTCGCGAAGCGAAGGCCCTTCGAGTCTCGCCTCGGGCACCATACATGCAAACGAGCGTTCAAGGGGGTCAAGGCCCCTTTTTCGTGTACGTAATGTGATAACGCGCTGTACGTGTTATTATTGGCAAGGCGTTGTTCCCGCAATGCCCTAAAGAGGAACCCGAGGGTTCCCACCTTTTGGCGCCAATGAGCAGCTGACTGGTCATACAAATTAGATTCTCTTCCTCAAATCGAGGATGTCTATGTGTACGACCTGGTTGCTGAGAAGCGCCGGGTTATTTTTTTATGAATGGAGGTAGG
This sequence comes from Collinsella sp., assembly GCA_048485835.1. GTDB lineage: Bacteria > Actinomycetota > Coriobacteriia > Coriobacteriales > Coriobacteriaceae > Collinsella. The sequence goes on along the minus strand of DBFWBE010000016.1, from coordinate 1,594 downwards.
GAAAATAGCTAAGTCTGATGACACCCGCATCAACGACGAGATTACTGCATCTTCGTGCCGTTTGATTGGCGTCGATGGCTCTCAGCTCGGCCTGTTCGCCATCCGCGATGCCCAGCGCGTCGCCGACGATCAGGGTCTCGACCTGGTCGAGATCGCTCCCAACGCGGAGCCGCCGGTCTGCAAGGTCATGGACTACGGTAAGTTCAAGTACCAGCAGGCCATGAAGGCCAAGGCTGCTCGTAAGAACCAGTCCAAGGTCGAGGTCAAGGAAATGAAGTTCCGACCCAAGATCGACGTTGGCGACTACGAGACCAAGAAGGGCCACGTTCTGCGTTTCCTCAAGAAGGGCGCACGCGTTAAGATCACCATCATGTTCCGCGGCCGTGAGATGGCTCACCCGGAGCAGGGCCTTAACGTTCTCGAGCGTCTCGCCGAGGATCTCAAGCCTTACGCTACGGTCGAGTCCAAGCCTAAAATGGAAGGCCGTAACATGCTTATGCTGCTCGCCCCGATTAAGGGCGCCTTCGATGAGGATAAAGCGGCAAGCGATACCAAGTAACTAGTGTTCTGTAACCGATTAAGGAGTATTTCATGCCTAAGATGAAGTCCCACAGCGGCACCAAGAAGCGTTTCCGCAAGACTGGTACCGGCAAGCTTATGCGCGCCAAGGCTTTCAAGAGCCACATCCTGAGCAAGAAGTCCACCAAGCGTAAGCGTGGCTTCCGTCAGGAGACCGAGATCGCCGCTGCCGACCGCAAGGTCATCAAGTCGCGTCTCGCCTAAGTTCGCGTTCCCGTTTTTCGTTTTACCGTCTAGGAGTTGATAGAACATGGCACGTATTAAGCGCGCTGTTGCCGCCAAGAAGAAGCGCCGTACCGTTATGCACCGTGCGAAGGGTTACTACGGTGCCGCTTCGCGTACTTACAAGCATGCTAAAGAGCAGGTCCAGCACTCCCTGCAGTATCAGTATCGTGATCGCCGCAACAAGAAGCGCGAGATCCGTTCTCTTTGGATCACTCGTATCAACGCTGCTGCTCGCCTGAACGACATCTCTTACTCTCAGTTCATGCACGGCCTGAAGGTTGCCGGCATCGAGCTCGACCGCAAGGTCCTGGCTCAAATGGCTTACGAGGACATCGAGTCCTTCAACGAGCTGGCTACCATCGCCAAGAAGGCTCTCGAGGCCTAATAGATTCTCTTGAATCGCTAGGGGAGTGTCGCGTTGTGCGCGGCGCTCCCTCTTTTTATCTGAGGCGCGGTTTACATTGCTAAAAGCGCGGGTAGATAAACACTTACAGGTGACCGATCTCTATATATTCCTGAACCAAAGGGTCATCATCTGATACGTGCGGAAGATCCGCACCAGTCTTTCTATTACCTATAGAAAGCAATATGTTGTGTAGGACTTGTGAAGAGTGGAATTGACGTCCCACAGGGCTTCGCGGTCTGGCAGTATATCTCCTTGCCGCGCGGCCCGGTCGGACCGGACCAGCCGCCAGGCGTGCACCTTGAGAACCGGATACTGCGAGGATGGACACATTCAGTGTCGCATCCGGGCAGACATCGAACCATTTGAAATGGTCTAACTTGGATT
>DBFWBE010000015.1:0-77019 GCA_048485835.1 Collinsella sp. | reverse complement strand
GCGGCATACCGTGTTCCGCAAGCCATTGATTGATTATCTCGATAAATTGATAGGTATGCGGGTGTTCCGCGCCCGTATCGGCAAAGGTGATAAGGTCAATCGGGATTTTGTGCTTGTATAGGCCAATAAGTAAGGCGGCACTATTCGTGCCGCCGCCAAAAGATACAATGTTCATTTTTAAACTCCTTTTAATTGTAATTTAACCGCCCGTAGGCGTAAAAGTGGGATTGCCAATAGCTGGTGTCCAGCTTTGAATACTGGATAGGGTCGCCACAATGCAGCATGACGGGGCTTCCGTCCCCGTCCTCGCCCACATAAATCCCCACATGGGAAACGCCGGGGGTGTCGTATGTACCCGTAAAGAACACCAAATCCCCCGGCTGCGGGTTAGAAACAGGGGTTGAGATGTTGTAAAGCCCTTGCGCCCCAAGTCTGCCCGTATTGTATAGGCCGCTGTTCGTCAACACATAACTCACAAAGCCGCTGCAATCAAAAGAGGTTTCCGGGGTGCTGCCGCCCCACACATAGGGAAAACCGACGTATTTATCTGCTTCCTCCATGAGCCGCGCAAACTTTTCATCGGAACCCAGCAGCGCGGCGGGTACTTCATAATCGGCGGGCGGGTTTTCATAGTATTTAGACACATAGCCGGATTGCGGGAAAAGGTCGGGTCTGTTTCCCAGCGACGACATATACATAGCGTACATGGATAGCTGTTCTTCGCCCATGATGTAAACGGGGACATGGGAGAGGTTGAAGTTTTCCAAATCCACATGAAGAATGTAATAGTTATAGGGGACTTCAACCGTATAGGGGTTGCCCTCGCTGTCCGTCCTTGTTTCGGTGCGGTAGCGTACCTGTACTTCTTCCTCGACCGTCAAGATATACTGTTTCTCAAAGAGCATTTCAAGGGTGCTTTGCACTTCATCGAGTGTAAACACGCCCTCATGCCACGCGGAAAGGATAGAAATTAGCACATAGGGGTCATGCTCGATCTCGTCCGCGTTTACCCGGTATTCGTCATAGCCGGGGTATTCGCTTTCGATATTGTCCAGCATATCTTGTAACTCGGCTTCCATAGCGGCATACGCGCTTTCCGCGCCCGTTATATCCGCGTCCTCGGAGAGATAGGACGACGCAATCAAGCCGCTGCCGCTGTTGCCGCCAAAGAGGGAGCAAGAGGACAGCCCGCCGAAAAGCAGCAGCACGATAAAGGCAATCCCGCCCACAATCAAGCAGCCTTTCCAATGCCGGACAACAAAGAACGTCGCCCGTTTGGTTTCCTGCGCGGTTTTCTTCGCCGCCTTTGCGGTGGCTTCAGCGGTTTTTTTCGCTTTGCCGCCCGCTTTCAGCGTTTTTGCATACTGCTTTTTAATGCGCTGCTTCTGCCAAAAACGGGAAATGGGGTTGGAGTGCGCAAGCGCGGGGTTATCGTGCAACGCCTTTTGATAGAGAAAATCTGCGTTTGCCTTTACCGCTTGTTTTTCCGCTGCCGCCGCTGCCCGGTAGGGTTTCAGCTTATGGCGGCGTATGCCGCCCTTAACTGCCCGCGCCGCCATGCCGCCCGCTTTCTCTCCGGCAAGTTCTACCCGGTGCCCGCTTTCCACACCGACGTTTTCTTTCTCTACCTCGTAGATTTTCCCATGTACGGTACTGTTTAACTCCTGTGCCGGACGGGATAAGGGGTTATGCCGCAACTTGCCGTTTGGGGGCTTATCCGTCTTTTCAAAGGAAAGGCGCGTCTTTGCCTTGCCTTTCGCTTCGTCAAAAACGCGCTCTTTCTTGATTTTGGTCTGCTTGGGGATAGCCGCCCGCGCTGCGTCTAAACAGTCTGCCGCCTTATCCGATTTCTTGATCGCTTTTTGAAGTTCCGGCGTTGCCCGTTCCGCTTCGGAAAACTGCAAGCGGGAAGAATGGGTTTTAGGCTGCGTCGCGTCAAGGGCTTTTTTCTCCGCGCCTTTTGCTGCGTGTCGCTCAATCTCTGCGCCGATATGCTGCACAACCTTTTCCGCTGCCACCCCTGCGGGGGCTGAATAGTTTTCTTCCTGCGGCCTTTCGCTGATACTGGACGTTTCGCCCGTCGTGAGGTTTTCCGCAACCGCACCGTCGCGGGTCATTTTTTGCGTTACCTTGTCGGGGGCTTTCAGTTCCTTGCTCAATCTTCATCACCTCCAATCCGCTGTTTTGCAAGTTCGCAATAGTCGGGGTTTAACTCAATGCCGATATAGCGGCGGTTAAGCCGTTTTGCTACCATGCCCGTCGTGCCGCTGCCGAAAAAGGGGTCAAGGACAATCCCGCCGATGGGACAGCCCGCCAAAATGCACGTTTCCGCAAGTTTCGGCGGGAACGCTGCGAAATGCCCGCCATGATAGCCGACATTGTTAATCTGCCAAACGTTGCGGCGGCTGCGGACGGGAGAAATCAACTCGTCGGCGTATGCGCCCTTTTCGCGGGGGCGGTTGATTTTCTGCGGTTGGTTTTGCCCCGGAACAGTAACGTTATACTTATTTCCTTTGCTAACTCCGCTTTTCAGCCGCCCCGCCGTTGTGGGGGCTATCGGCTCGGCTACTGCTTGCCAATCGTAATAATACTTCTTTGACTTGGTAAGCAGAAACACATATTCATAGCAGCGGGTCGGCCTGTCCCGCGTGCTTTCCGGCATGGGGTTTGTTTTGTGCCAAATGATAGAACTGCGCAAATACCAACCGTCGCCCCGCAAGGCGAGGGCTACAAGCCACGGAATACCAATTAAATCTTTGGGCTTGCAGCCGGGGGCGCGGTGGTTAAACGCCACTTGCTGCCCGTTCCTGCCTTTGGGGTATTTGGGGTCTTGGTGGTCGGCTTTGCTGCCTGTGCCGCAATAAGTGTCCGCGATATTCAGCCAACAAGTACCCTCCGGCGTAAGCACCCGCTTTACCTCATGGAATACCGCCGTAATACGGGAAACATATTCCTCCGGCGTTGCTTCCCGTCCGATCTGCCCGTCTGCGCCGTAGTCCCGCAAGGCATAGTAGGGTGGGGACGTTACGCAACAATCAACTGCATTTTCCGGCAAGGTTTGAAGCACCTGCAAGCTGTCGCCGCAATAGATTTTGTCCATTTCTATCCTCATGCCGACACCTCGCCGGGTTTGGTCGTCATTACACGATAGAGTTCCGTATCTTGCGGGAAACGGTCAATAAAGGGCAAAATCACGTTGCCATAGAAGATAAGCCCCTCGCCCGCGTCGGAATGGGTTACATAGGTCATTTGCTGCTGCGAAATGTTAAGCTGCTTTGCAAGGATTTCCCTGTCGCCCTGGGCTTGGTTGAGCATATACACAAAATCGCTGTTTTCAAAAATGTTCTCCACCTCGCGGGACGATAACAAATCTTTCACGTTTTGGGTGATACCTGTCGGAATACCGCCCCATTTTCTAAAACGCTTCCAAATCTCAACGCTGTACGCTGCGGTCTGTTCCTCTTTGAGCAGCAAATGAAACTCGTCGATATAGTACCGCGTCGCCTTGCCTTCGCTGCGGTTTATGGTAACTCTGTTCCAAACTTGATCTTGGACAATGAGCATACCGAGTTTTCGTAGCTGGGTGCCGAGTTCTTTAATATCAAAGCAGACAAGGCGGTTGTGAATGTCAACGTTTGTTTGGTGGTTAAACACGTTCAAACTGCCATTTACATAGAGTTCCAATGCCGACGCGATACGCTGCGCTTCCTTTTCCGGCTGCTTCTTGATTTCATTGTAGAGGTCGCCCAAAATCGGCATATTCTCCGGCTTCGGGTCTGCAAGGTAGCTGCGGTACACGCTGATAACGGCGCGGTCAATCAAAGTCTTTTCAACCGCTTCCAGCCCGTTTTTGCCGCCCATAATCAACTCGCAAAAGGAAAGGATAAAATCGCTCTTTAAGGCTATGGGCGTGTCGCCCTCGCTGTAATTGAGGTTTATATCCATCGGGTTAATGTACTGCGTGCTGTTCTGCGAAACCTTGATAACCTGCCCTTTCAGCCGTTCCACAAGGGGGTAATATTCCGCTTCCGGGTCGCAAATGATAATATCGTCTGCGGTAATGAGAAAAGCGTTGGTGATCTCGCGCTTTGCCGAAAAACTCTTGCCGCTGCCGGGTGTGCCGAGTATCAAGCCGTTAGGGTTCTTCAGCCTTTTCCTGTCGCACAAAATCATGTTATTCGATAATGCGTTTAAGCCGTAATACAACGCTTCGCCGCTTTGGAACAGCTCTTGTACCGTAAAGGGGACGAAAATGGCGGTGCTGGAAGTCGTCAAGCCCCGCTGGATTTGGATTAGGTTTTCGCCCAATGGGATAGAGGACATAAGCCCCTGTTCCTGCCGGTAGTCAAGGCGGGTGAGCATACAGTTGTATTTCTGTGCGATACTTGCGGCCTGAAATACGTCGTTGTCCAATTTCTGCTTTGTGTCTGCCACATTCAAAACTAACAGCGTAAGCAAAAACATTCGCTCGTTCCGGCTCTGCAAATCCCGCAAAAGGTTTTTCGCTTCGCCGCCGTAGGTGGCAAGGTCGGACGGAATTATATCCATATCGTAGCCGCTGCGGATTGCCTTTTTCTGTTCCTCGATTTTCATACGGTCAAGGTCGGTGATTTTCCGCTTGATCGTCTTGATCGCTTCGTTGTGGTCGATACTCTGAATGTGCAGATTGACGACAATCCCGTTTTCCGCTTCCATGAAGTCGGCAAGCATACGGTCTGAAAGTTCCGGCGCGGCAATCTGCAAAAAGGAAACCGCGCCAAACTTCCCGCCCATTTGAAACATTCGCCCGTCGCCAAAACGGAAAGAGGACGGGGCAATAAAGTCTTTGACGGAAAGGCCGCTTACGGGTAGCCATTCCCACGCAAAGTTGAAGCGTTCCCCGTCCGGGTGGAAAAGCCCATGCAGCACTTCAAGCCGCTGCTTCCCGTCCAATACCCGCGCCGCCGCGCCGATCACCTTAAAATGGTTGAGGGTGTCCGTTTCGATACGGGCAAGCCGCGCCCGCGCCGATTTAATATCTTTTGCTTCAATGGTAAAGGTGAGAAACTTTGTCTTGATAAGCCCGTTGTTGCCGCGTTCAAGCTGTGTTTGCAGCATTTCGGTGTATTCGGCTCTGATACTGTCAAAGTCGTCATTCTGTGGGGCAATCGTGATACTGCTCTTGAAATCCTCCTTGTTCGCATGGCGGCTGATTAAGGAAAGCTGCACACTGATAGAAGCGTCAAAAGAGTTATACATATCGCAAAGGGCTTCAAAAATGGCGGTCTTGTCGTCCGGCTGCGCAAGCTGATAGTTAATATCTTCAAACTCAATGCACTTGGAATACCGCCCGTTTGCAAGGCGGCAAATCCCGTCCTTATACATTCGTTCAAACGGTATGCTGTCCTGCGCCGTATGGGGCTTCCCGTCGCCCTTTGACTGCCGGATAAGCGCGTCGATCTGTTTCTTTTCCTGCCGCGTAAGTTTACGCTTTTTGTTTTGGGTCTTTCCCTTTTCCTTTGACAATCGCCCGTACCTCCTTATCTAATCGCTCCTGCCGCGCAAGGGCGGTATAAAAATTGTTGGTCTGATAAGGTCGCTCTTTGGGGCGAAGAAACTTCACTTCCACAAATTGCCGTATAATCACTTCCAGCGGTTGCCCGTTCTTCTCGTACATAGCGAGTAGGAACATGGGCAGCATGGCAAGCACCATGCACAAAGCCGCCGTTGTCGTTCCCGCGCTGTCCTTTGTCAAAAAGAATAGCGGTAGCCCGATAGCCACCGCCGCGCCGAAACAGAGTAATTGTCTTTTGGTAAGGTTGAACATTACCTTGCTCTTGATTTTGGTTAAATCCTTTGGGACGGTTACATACGCCATTTCAAACCTCCTTTCCGGCAAACCGTATGTCGCTTTTGATTTCATTTCCCCATACGTCCCAACCAGGGGTATGCTGCCTTGCAAACAGTTCAATACGCGGTAGGTCGCCCATAAGGGCAAGTATCTTTTCCCGCGTTATATCCGGCTTTTTGCTGTGCTGCTCAACAGGGGAAATAATAAATTGATGTACCTTGTTTGATTGTCGCTTCGGGTGTCCTTTGGTAGCAAGCAAGCAGATTTCCGCATTTCCTCGCGTCCAAAAGCCCAAGCCATAAAACCAAGTGGGCGATTTCCGATTTTGCTTTAACCATACAAAGGCAACGGATTTATAGGTAAATCCCCAAGCCTTGATTAACTGCAACGCTTCTTTAAGCTGCGGGAACGTCGCCCATAGGAATAAAATACAGTCCTTATCCGCAATTTCTTTGACGGGTAAAGCGCAAAGTTCCTCAATACTCATAGTGGGATAGTGCTTTTCCGCTGCGCCCTGTACCTTGCTTCTCGCGTATCTCCAAGGGGGATCGGCGTAAATGATTTTGTATTTCTTCATCTGCACCCCCTTAATGCGCGCTGAATACGGATTTTGCAAGGCTTCCCGTTTTGAAAAGCGTAAAACACAAGAGGACGGTATAGCCCATGCAAGACCAGATCGCGCCGGATATGTCATCGGTTGCTGCGATTGTCTGTATCAAAACCGCATAAATACCGACGCACACAAGAATTAGAAAAGCCTGAAAACCGAGGGCAAGCAAGGATTTTAAGTAGTTCTGTCCCATGCCGCCCCATTCACGATTTACCATTGTCGCAACGGGGATAGGGGCGATACTCGTTACAAGGTATATTTCAATCATGCGCCCGTACACCACCAGCATGATACAGATAGACAACGCTTTCATGGTAAGCCCCACAAAGAGTGATTGAAACCATAGCCCCAAAAGCCCGCCGACGCTCATAGCGTCCAGCTTTGCTTCTATATCGGTGATAACGGTTGCAATATCTATGCTTGTGTCGGATATGATAACGCCCGCGCTGTCGTTGACGACGCTCTGTGTAATGTCAAATACGCCCATGACGATGTTCCAAGTATTTGTTACCAGCAGCACCGCAACAAAGGTTTTGAAAATCCACTTGAAGAAAATCCAAGTGTCGAGATCGTGCAGATTGTTTTTCTCAATTACAAGCTGGATTAGTTCGTAGCACATGACAAAGGTAATGATAACGCCCGCAATCGGCACAATGACGTTTTCCGATAGGCTGCGTATCATATTGAATATGCCCGCGTTCCACCCGGCGGGGGTTGTGCCGACTTGCGTTGCGATTTCTCCAACCTCTGTATTTACGCTGTCGAACAGCCCGGAGAGATTAGAGAGTATTCCGTCTGTCAAAATGCCGCGAAACCAATCTTCAATCATCTGCCATATCAAAAGCTAATCCCTCCTTTCCCGCGCCCTCCCGCGTGAAGCGGGAGAGCGCGGCGGGTAGTGTTAGTTTGTGGCATTATCCAAACAGGCCGGAGAGCAGCGGGACAAGGGTAAGGCCGATAAGGGCAACGCCGCCGCCCGCCATCAACTGTTTCATGCCCTGCGACTTCGCGCCGGGGTTATCGTTGCCGTACCCCTCCATGAGGTTAATGCCGCCCCAAATGCCAAGTCCTGCGCCAAGCGCGATTACCAAAGTCTGCAATACGTCAACTGCGCTGTTGAAAAAATCCATATAAACCTCGCTTTCTGCCGCTAAAACGGCTCAAAAAATGTTGTTGGAAATAAAAATGCCGCCGTTTTTATTCGGCGGCTGCGTCCTCGTCGGACAAATCTATTTCGTATATGTCAAAGGGTTCGTCGGGCTTTACGATTGCCGGACGGGTGGACATATACCGTTCAACGTCAAAAGCGTTTTTCTTGTCGAAGTCGGAAAGGTATTTGTAGTTCGGGTGCTGCGTTATATCGTACTTATCGCTGAAAAAGGGGCGCACGCCGCGCAACTGCAAAATACATTTTCCTCCGTCCATAACTGCGATTTCGTCCTGTGTCATCAACTCCTTTCCCAATTTCTGATAATTGAGGCCATGAGAAACCTGCGTGCCGCGATTTTCGGAAGTGTTGAAACTGTCGATTGTTTCACGTCCCAAGTTCTCCGAAATATCCTTTGCATTTTTCCCGCGCCCTCCCAAAAACAAGGTGCTGTCGGCATTGTCAAGTATGATTTCTGCCGCGTCCTTGTAAATGGCTTTTAGCTGGCTCTGCGATTGCAGAATGATAGAAGCCGAGATTTCCCGGCTGCGGATTGTGGCAATCAATTTTTCAAACTGCGGGATTTGTCCAATGTTTGCAAACTCGTCTAACAGGCAGCGAACATGAACCGGCAGCTTGCCGCCGTATTCGTCGTCGGCCTTGTCGCACAAGAGATTAAATAACTGCGATTGCAGCATAGCGATAACAAAATTAAACGTGCTGTCCGTATCGCTCATAATCAAAAACAAAGCTGTTTTTCTGTCGCCTAACGTGTCAAGTTCTAATTCGTCGTAGGACATAAGATCGCGCAATTCCTTTATATCAAAAGGAGCGAGCCTCGCACCGCAAGAAATGAGGATTGATTTTGCGGTTTTGCCCGCCGCCAATTTATATTTTCGGTACTGCTTCACCGCGAAATGGTCGGGGTCGCGTTCTTCCAAGTCGGCAAACAGCAAATCGACGGGGCTTTGATATTCCTCGTCGTCCTCGCGGGCTTCGCTGGCGTTGATAAGTTCCAACAGGGTAATAAAGTTCATTTCCTCGGCGGGGGCTTCGTACCAGATGTAGCCCACCAACGCGCAATACAAAAGCCGTTCTGCCTTTACCCAAAAATCCTCCGCGCTTTTTTCTCCCTCACCTTTGGTATTCGCTATCAACGTATTTACCAGCTTCAAAATATCTTTCTCGCTGCGGATATACACAAAGGGGTTGTAGTGCATAGATTTTTTGAAGTTAATCGTATTCAGTACCTTAATGCGGTAGCCCGCCCGTTGCAGCAGCTTCCCGCACTCAATCAAAACCGTACCTTTCGGGTCGGTTAAGACGTAAGAGGAATGAAGCTGCATTAGATTAGGTTTGACAAAAAATCTTGTTTTTCCGCTGCCGCTGCCGCCGATCACGACGACGTTCTTATTTCTCGCGTACTTCGGCTGCTTCGGGCGGCTGTTCATGGTAAGCCGTTCCGTCTGCGTCAAAATGATGTTGTTTTGGAAATCCGGGTCTATGTAGGGCTTTATATCTTCGGCGTTTCCCCATCGGGCAGAGCCGTACTCCGCGCCCTTGCGGTATTTCTTCGCGTTTTTCCCTTTGACATAGACTATCAAGCGGATAATCACCGCACCGACAATGCCGACAAGCAAATCCAACGGGTAAACGCTCGGCAAGGCGTTTTCAAAGGCTGCGGAAAATCCTTGTGTGATATTCAGTATCTTTGCAGAAATATCCGCGCCGGGGGCAAGCCGCACCGCCTGTCCGACTTTATCAAAGAGATAGACAAAGAACACATAGGGGATATTCGGAAGTATCAGCTTTTTGTAGTTGATCTGCTTCATATCTCGCGCCCCCTGTCCATTTTCTTTACCTTGTCGCGGGCGGCGTTAAGCTGCTTCGCCTTGTCCTTTGCAGCGGCAAGGGCTTTGCGGATAGAGGGCTTTTTCTCCCGGTTCAGCTTCTTTGCGGAAAACTCTTGAAACGCTGCGGTCATAACGTCCGCGTCCCGGCCTTTGAAAAACACAAGGTAACGGGTCTGCTCGCCCTTAACCTTTTTTAGCGAAAAATCTATGTTGTATTTCTTCGCCGTACTCTCAAAGGCTTTAATATTGCTGTCGGTGATCTCGATGTTGGAAACACCCGCGTTCTGCTTCATAAGCTGCCGCATGGTCTGTTTCCCATGCGCGGGTTTGCTTTTCTGCTCCAAAAACTTTTGGATTGCTTTCTGTAACGCCTGTTCGGTAAGCCGCGCCGCGCCTTTTCCCACTTTGACGTATAGGGCAATCGTTTTTTGGGTTACTTCCTCCTGCAAGGTATCAACTCCTTTCCCGGTAAAGTGCGGCTATGCTCATTCGCCGCCGTATAAGTCGTGATTGACAAGGGCGGTATAGTAGCTGTCAATGGTACTCGGCGCGTTGAACAGCACCGCTTTTAGATACTGCTTGATGTTGCGCACTTTGGTTGTGTTCTCCCTCATGCAATCCAAAACAAACTCAATATGGCTGCTGTTCAGCTTCAAAAACTTGGATTTCACCAATTCGGCGGGGTAGTCGTCCCCGGCAATACGGATTGTCTTTCGGGCTGTGCAGACGGTTTCCAGCATAAGGTCAACAATCTCGTCCAAACGGTCTTTGTCAATTTTGCAGTTTTGAATGAGATGGTCGTATTCGATATTGTCCTTGATAATCTCCCTGTAAATCTCTACTGCGCTATTGCTTTTCGCTTCCGTTCTTTTCCTTTCCGGCGGCGTAGCCGCTTCGCCATGCGCAAAGGGCAAGGGGTTTAGGGAATGGAAAGGAATGGAATCGGTACTTGATAAATCAGTAATTGATTGTTCTTTACTTACTATATCTTTATTTAATTGCGTTGGATTTTCCAACGTAGGTTTTTCCTGCGTAGGTTTTTCCAACGTTGGATTATCCAATGTTGGATTTTCCAATGTAGGTAAATCCAATATAGGCGGCTGTCCGCCGCTGGTAGCTGCTTCCGGCTCTCGCGGCTGCGGCTGCTCGTATATGACGTAATCTGCGCCCCGCAAGCGTCCCTTTTCGTCGCGCTCCCGGCTGCGCACGATATATCCGGCTTTTTCGAGTTCCTTTACCGCTTCGCGGATTGCGTCGATCTTCTCCCGGTTGATATGGGATAAGCCCGCAAGGGTATAATCCCAATCTTCGGGCAGCGAAAGCATTTGCGACAACAAGCCCTTTGCCTTTAAGGACAATTCCTTGTTTCGCAAGTGGTGGTTGCTCATAACGGTATATCCCGTATTTCGCTCCACTCTGAAAACTGCCATATTTCCTCACTTCCTCTCTTGGTATGCGTGGACAATTAGAAAGCCGTTTTCGGCTGTTTTGGTATTGCAATATGCCCTTTGCCGTTTTCGCGTCTGCAAAGCCGCATGGCACAAGGGCTTTTGCCCGTCTATTTGTCCATGCTGGCGTGCGTTTTCCGCGTCCTTTTGCCGGGGCAATAGGGACACTCTTTGAAAACGCAAAACTCATATTTCCACCCGGGGCGGTAGAAACGGCAAGTGCCGCAATCTTCATCATCTCCGGCACAACCGGATTGATAGCGGTCAAATCCCGGCTTCTGCTGCATGAGCAATTCAAACGCCCGCTGCTTGCCCTTTGTGAAATACATTCCGGCTGCACCTCCTTTCCTGCGGGCATAAAAAAACGGCGTTACTTTCTCCCCCAAAGGGGTTAAGGTAACGCCGTTTGTGTGCGTATTCAGTTTTTAACACATTCCCTGTCTATCCGCTGTCCGCAAAACCATTGATTTTATTAGCTTTTTGCCGCTATCGCTATCACACCTCATTATTGGTCAGCCCTGCTCAACCGAAGAGCGGGCGCAGCTCAACGGTGCCATTGTCCCAAACGGCGTAGCTGGCGGAGCCGTCTTTGGGGTGGCCGATACTGCCGGGGTTGACGAAGGTGACGGAGGAGATCGCGGACGGCGCGGGGCAGGCTTCGGCTGCTCCTTCTTTGCTGCCGGATTCTGCGGCCCCGGCGTCCTTCACGAATGCGGGTGCCACTTCCGGCCCGATGCCCTTCACGTGGGTGTGGCCCGAGAGCACGAACGAACCTGCGGGAAGCCCTGCGACAACGCGCGACAAATCCAGGTGCCCATGGGTGAGCATCAGCGTAGTGTCTGCGTCCACCACCAGCGCGTAATCGCCCAGGCAGGGAAAGTCCAGCACCATCTGATCCACCTCGGCATCGCAGTTGCCACGCACGGCTGTAATGCGGTCGGCGTATCCGTTCAGCAGCTTCGCCACCTCAGCCGGTGCGTAGCCTTCGGGCAGGGGATTGCGCGGCCCGTGGTACAGCAGGTCGCCAAGCAGCAGCAGTCGGTCGGCGCCTTCTTCGTGAAAGCGAGTCGTAAGCGCTTCGGCTGCCGGTAGCGCGCCGTGGATGTCGGAGGCGATGAGATAGCGCATAAGGTTCTCCTATCGAAAGGGGTATGCGTAAGGGGTACCCCGTCAATACTGCGTCGTCAGTATAGCAGCGCTTCTCGAAGCAGTGATGCTCGCCGTGGGCTGGCGATAGCGTGCGCCGCTGGCTCCTCTTCTCGCAGCAAATAATTACATATGAGGGGGGAGTTGTTGCAGCAAGGGGTTTCCGGATGCGCTAGCGGTGGTATGATCGTGGGGGAGCAATGAGACGTGGGGGTCGCGGCTGGCGGCTTCCCATTGGTAAGAGGTACGTAAGGGGCTGGTTATGACGGTCTTTCATCGGGTGACCGAGGGCAAGCTCGGTTCTCATGACGGGTGCACGATTGAAGATGAGGTATCCCAGGAGTTCCTCGACCGCATTCCCGGAGGCCTGTTTCGCTATCGCGCCGATGACGAGGGCGGCACGATCGACTACGTAAGCCGCGACGTGCTGGAGCTGTTCGGCTGCGCCACCTACGAAGAGTTCTGCTCCATTACGGGCAACAGCTTCATCGGCATGGTGCACCCGAACGATCGTCAGCGGGTCACCGAGGAGATAACCTCTCAAATCAAGTGTGGCAACACTGACGCAGTCACCTACCGGCTGAACCGTCCCGACGGCGCCGAGGTGTGGGTAGATGACCGCGGCCGCTACGTGGTGGACGACGAGGGGCAGGCCTGGTTCTACGTCACCATCATCGACATCACCGAGAAGATGAGCTATCAGCGCAAACTGGAACGGGCTGAAGAGCGGGTGGAAATGCTCACGGTGCTCTCGCGCGACGTCATTTTCGATATCGACTGCCAGGCACAGACCGGCGAGATCTTCGGCGATTTCGAGGCGCGGTTCAACCGCGAGCCGCAGTCGGACGACCTCATTTTGCAGAAGCGTTGCGACAAAGAATGCTCTATCGATCTGGAGGTGCACGACATCGAGCGCATCCGCGACATCGTTGCGCAAGGCGACTTCATCGATATGGAAACCTCGCTGCCCAATGCGGAGGGCGACCCCATCTGGTGCCGCTACCAGTCTTTCGTGCTATTCAGCGGCGTCGGTTGTCCCGTTCGCCATGTGGGTCGTCTTCTGGACACCCACGATATGGTTATGCGCGAGGCCACGCTGCGGAAGAAGGCCGAGCTGGATGGGCTCACGGGCGTTTTCAACCGCGAGGCGGCTATGGCGCGCATCGAGAAGGCCCTGGCCAGCGAGGATTGCTCGCACGGTTGCAGCCTCTTCCTCGTGGATGTGGACAACTTCAAGCAAGTGAACGATGGCTTCGGCCATCCGGAGGGCGACCGCGTGCTGAAAGAGATCGCCGCGTTCCTCGGGCGCAACATGCGTAAGGACGATGTCGTGGCTCGCCTCGGCGGTGACGAGTTTGCCGTGTTCGCTGCAGGCCTCGTGCCAGGTCCGGCGTTGGAGCGCGTGCTCGCCCAGCTCTCCGGTGGCATTTATGCGCGCAATCCGCGTCCGGCCGACATGCCCGAAGACTTGCAGCCTTCTATCTCGATCGGCGCTGTGGCCTGTACGCGCACCTCCGTCACCTTCGATGACTTATATCAGGTAGCTGATGAAGCCCTCTACGTAGCTAAACGCGGCGGCAAGAGCCAAGCGGCCTTACGGCGTCTCGACTAACGCCGGTTTCTCGGTGAGCACGACGACGGCCCGGCTGTCTCCCTGTTTGGGGGGATTCAGCCGGGCCGCTGTTATTTGAATGGGACGAGTTAGTCTATGGTGTAGAACGCGTACTCGGCCTCGCCCTGGGGGAACGTCGCCTTCACCTCGTAGAGGTAGTTCGGCTCGATGCGCAGGGCCGCAGTGCCGTCGTCGCCCAAGGTGCAAGGTACGTCCTCGCTATCGCTCTGCGGGTCAATCTTGGCGGTTTCGCCCTTCACCAGGGGCTGACGCTCGATTTCCAATGACGTGGGATTCACTGAGAAAGCGACGAATGCATCGACAGCGTTAGGGATGCGCGCATCGACGATCGTTTCGTTCAGGGTTCCGTTTCCATCAGCGGCGGAGCCGTCAACCTGGGACGTGCTGGTTTGGCCGTCTTCCGTTTGCCACTGCCAATCGAACTCGTAGGGATTCAAAACGACGGAGGTGTCGGCCTGATCCGTCTTGTAACTGAGGCTGCCCACAGGCACTTGGCTTTGGTCGGGCGCCGCGAACACGGTGTCCACGATGTCGGCGTACTGCTCGGCATCAGCGGGGTTGCCGGTTTCTATGACTTCGACTTTAGTGATGCCAGGATACTGCCCCGGGTAGCTTTCCAGCATGATGCCGTTGCCCGTGACCTGCACGATATTGCCCGCCACCAAGGCCTCTTCGTCGGTCTGCTGCCCGTCGACGATGATGGTCGCATCATCAATTTCCGTAGGAATGTAGGGAGTCTGCGTCTCTTGGTCGACGAAAAGCACCTGATCGCCGTTGGCGTAGGCAACCATGGCCGTGCTGACGACGTCGCCCTGGGTCGCCTCGCTTGCTCCGTCAGCAGAGCGATTGCCCACGGCATCGGGTTTGCCAGGCGAGTCGTTGGAGCCGCCGGCGCAGCCTGGCAGAATGAGCATAAAGCTTGCGGCGGCGAGGGCCACTATAAGCAGGGTAAGGGAGGTGCGAATATGTTTCCTCATGGCAAAACCTTTCAACGAGGAGCAAAGAAGCATTTCGAAAGGGCGCCTTGCTCTGCTTCGGGAGAGCCCTTCCGTAACGCGATTGGCCCTTCATAATAAGGCAAGGAAAAGCGGGCGCGAACCCTGCACAGCCGAACTGTTCCTGGGCTGCTACGCAATTCCACGCAGTCTGCACGGCTTGAACGGTGGCTAGAGGGCTTTCGCCTTTTCCACGCAGGCTGAGATGGCATTCATGACCGATGCGCGGAAAGCGCCTTCTTCCAAGGCCCGCACGCCCTCGATGGTGGTGCCGGCCGGAGAGCAGACCATATCCTTCAGGTCGCCCGGATGACGCCCGGTTTCCAGCACGAGTTGGGCCGATCCGGCGACGGCCGCCGCGGCGAATTCGTACGCTTGCGCGCGGGGCATCCCAGCGGCCACGGCGCCATCGGCCAGGGCCTCGATGAACATGAAGACGAAGGCGGGGGAGGAGCCGGCCGTGGCGCTTGCGGCATCCATCAGCCGTTCGGGAATGACGATGGCCCGGCCGAAGCTTTCCATGAGCCGTAGGCAGAGAGCTTCGTCGGCCTCCGTCGCCCCGGGCCCCGGTACGACGGCGGTGCACCCGGCGTTCACGAGGGCCGGGGTGTTCGGCATGCAGCGAATGAGCCGCATGGCGGTAACATCGCGGTCGAAAAGGCCCGCGATGCGCTCGAGTGTGAGACCGGCGGCGATGGAGATAACCAGGGTGTTTTCGCTCACTGCGTCGCGGATCTCGGCGATCACTTCAGGGAAGAATTGCGGCTTCACAGCGAGCACCAGCACATCGGCCGCTTCGGCAACCTCGCGGTTGCTGGCAGTGACGGCGATGCCGAATTGCTCGGCGCGCTTCTGCCGCGTGGCCTCGGTCTTGGCCGAGCCGATGATGTTGGCGGCGGTGATCACAGTCGCGTTGCCGTCTTCGCTGCTGAGCGCTGTGTCCTCGCGCAGCAGGCCTCCGATAATGGCCGTGGCCATGTTTCCTAATCCGATGAAACCGATCTTCATGGGAATCCTCCCCTTTCCTTTCCGCAAGGACCAGCAAACTGATTCCATCATTTCGCGCGTCCAGAGGTATTGAGTTCTCTCAAAACCCCCATCTATTTCCTGTTCGTCCCTCGAAACTCCCATCTATTTCCGATTTTTATTTACTTATTTGACCTGGGAGAATGTAACGAACCCCCTGGTCAGCTCATCGGAAATAGATGGGAGTTTCGAGGCTGAATCTAGTATACAAGAAGAGCCCCCAACGTTGTCGGGGGCTCGAAAGATGCCGTGCGCTACGGCGGGCAAAGTTGCTGGATCTGCAGGAACGCCGCCTACACTTCCAGGTTCTTAAAGGCATCGGGCACTTCCTTGAAGCCCTTGGAAATGACCGCGGCAATGATGAGGCCCACGATGAACCAGCTGACGCCCACGCCATAGGTGAGTAGATCGAAGCCGGTGAACACGTAGATCAGGATAAGAATGCCAATCCAGGGACAGATGAGGTAGCGCAGAACGGCCTTTCCGCCGCGCTGCTTCTCCTTGCACCAGAAGTACCAGAACACGCCGAAGTTCAAAACGATGAAGGAGGCCAGCGCGCCGAAGTTGACCATGGGGGCGAGCACCGTCATGCCGCCGAACTGGCCGGCGGTCAGAGTGAGGACCAGCGAGAACGCGCCCAGGAAGATAGCGGCCACCCAGGGGGTCTGGTACTTGGGATGCACCTTGCCGAGCACGCGGGGCAGCACACCGTCGCGGCCCATGGAGAACAGCAGACGCGAAGAGGCGATCTGGGCGTTCATGATGTTGGCGATGCCGATGGCGACGATGTTGATGACCAGCATGAAGTTCTGCAGCAGCAGACCGCCGGCAGCGTAGCAGGCGTCGAAGAAGCCCATGTCGGGATCGGTGTTCGCCCAGTCGGGAAGAATGAGCGCGGCCACATAAGTCTGAGCCACGAACACGACGATCATGATGCACAGCGCGATGAGGATGCCCTTGCCGATGTTCTTCTCGGGCTTATAGGTTTCCTCGGCCAGGGTGGACATGCCGTCGAAACCGAGAAACGACAGGCAGGCCAGGGATACGGCCGTGGCCACAAAGTGGAGGTCGACCTCTCCGGGCTTGTAGAACGGCTCGGTGGAGAACTCGCCGTAGCCGCCGCCGCCGGAGACATACATGCAGCCCACAGCGATGAACACGATGAGCGCCAGGATCTCCACGGCGAAGATGATCCAGTCAACGCCTTTCGACATGGTGATGCCGCGCACGTTCACAAACGTGTTGAAAGCGATGAACACGACCACCCAAAGCCACCAAGGCGAGCCGGGCACGAGGGTGGTTCCCCAGTTGGCGACCATGACCAGCAGAAGCGAGGGTACCAGGATGTAGTCCAGCAAGATGAGCCAACCGGACATGAAGCCCACATGCGGGTTGATGGCGCGCTGCACGTAGGAGTACACCGAGCCCGCGATGGGGAACTTGCTGGACATCGCGGCGTAGCTCAGGGCTGTGAAGCTGATGGCAACGAATCCGATGATGTACACGAGCGGGGTCAGGCCACCGGAATCAACCTGCAGCGATCCCCAGATGGACTGCGGTGCGATGAGCACCATGAACAAAACGCCGTACAGAACGACGTCGTGAAGCTGAAGGCCGCGCCTCAACTCCTGCTTGTAGCCGAACGCCTCGATGTCCTCGCCGAGGCCGATAGTCGGCTCTTGGATGGGTTGTGACATAGACGTCTCCTCTCTATCCCTTCCAAGTCTTCTCCTCGTGAATCGTGCGGCCCGTGATCCCTCCCAACACGGGTCGGTCGATTCCCCTTTCCTGCGCTTTTGCGCGGCCATAGTTTACCATTTTGCACAGCATTATGAAGCGTAAGCGGCCCGTATTCTGCCAAGGGAGAAGGTGCAGAGACCAAAAAGAAGCCGCCTTCCCAAGCGGCTTCTCGAGCAGAGCGGTGACGGCGGTGACGGCGCCGCGGCGGCGCTGCGGCGCCGCTGCGGCGCGGGCAGGGGAACGCCTACCCCACCAGCGGCGGGAACTCGGTCAGCTTCGGGGTGCCGATGCGCAGGGACAGCTGCACCTCGCAGGGCTTGCAGCCCTGGCTGATCTCCACGTCAGACTGCACCGACATGTACATATAAGTTTCCACGGCATCCCAGCCGGTGATGTTCATGAGCAGGCGCTGCATCTCCCTCGATGCGCACACGAGCGCCTCGTTGTACTCCTGGGCACTGGCGTTCACGTACCACTTGCCTGCCGGGCCGAAGGTCTCCAGTACCGGCCAGTTCAGCTCGAAGTTCTTCAGCACGTTCACGCGGACGGTGATCTGCGCGGCAATCTCGATGCCGGTGCCGCACAGTTCGGCGTCGCCCATGGTGGCGTGCACATCGCCCATCTGCAGCAGCGCGCCGGGAACGCGCACGGGAAAGTACAGGCGCGTACCCTTGGTGATGAGCTTGTTGTCCATGTTGCCGCCGTAGTTGCCCACGAAGCCGTCGGCGGGCGCTCCCTCAGCGGGCGCGGTGCCGATGACGCCGATCATGGGGTTGATGGGGAAGCGCACGCCGTTGAAGTCGGCCATGCCTCCCTCGATCTTGATCTTCTTCGTGCGGTAGTCGGTGCCCTCGAACAGAGGCCCGCAATGGTCGTCAGTGGCGATGGTGCCCTCGTCGACCACCTGAATGTCGTAGATGTCCACGACAAGAACGTCGCCCACCTCGGCCCCTTCCACGTACACCGGGCCGGCGGCGGGGTTGGTGATGTTGTAGGAGAAGTCCATGTCCTTCATAGTGACCGTCTCGTCGGTCAGGCGGCCCGAGAAGCAATCGAGCGTGTTGAATTGCAGCACCTCGCCCGGCTGGGCGGTGTAGCACGGCGGGTTGTCCTTCGAGAACGCGTACACCTTGTCTTCGATGATTTGCACGGTTTCCTCCTCTGCTTGCGCGACGGCGCGCTGCTCTTTTCGCGCGCCGGTTCCATCATACCCCGCCTGAGTCAAACCGCAACCCATGCCGTATCTTCTTGCTTTGTTCCCCTAGGGGGAGTGCCCTTGATCGCAGGAATAGTCCGTAGGGGGCGACCTTGGTCGTCCCTCCTCAAGCTCGCTCGTCTCTCCTGATGAGGGCTGACCAAGGTCAGCCCCTACGGAAGGGCGCGCAGGGCCTACTCGTGCAGCCGGGCCTTCGCGGTTATCTCGGTCGGGGTGATCTTCCACACGAGCGTGCGTGAAAGCTCCTCAGCCAGGGCGGCCTCGAAATGTCCGAGGTTCTCGGCGGCGTAGCGCTCGGCGATGGCCCGCAGGGCGGCAATGCGCTCGGCATCGTCGGTCACCTCGGCGACGGTGCCGTGCACCACGGCGCTGGCGTACTCGGTGGAGTACGCCTCGGGCAGCGGCACCACATCGCGCACGCCGACGAGGCACACATCAGGGTGCTCGCGTAAAAGCTTCGATTTCGTGCCGTGCTTGGCGGAATGGAAGTAGATGACGCCATCGAGCACGGCGGGGGACACGGGAATGCCGTAGGGCAGCCCTTCGTCATCGGTGGTTGAAAGCACGGCGTAGGGGCACGTCTCAAGCACGTTCCAACCGAACTCCTCGCTCTGCTCGCGGTCTTTCCTGCGCATGGAAGCCCCTTTCTTCGGGTCGGTGGATTCCGCATCGGCGGATGCTGCCCGCATTATAGCGCGTGCCGCTCGCCGAGTGGGAATGTGCCATGTTCCACGTGAAAACAGAGAGAATGCGGGCCTTCTGCAAACACTTTGCAGAAACTTAAGAAAATCGTTTATGAAGAAATCTTCTCAGTTACGCAGAACGTGCTAGAGTGGCTGAGGCTGGTGACATCAAAGGGGATACGCACATGGCTTTGCGAAGAAGTGTGCTCTCCTACCTTGAAGACGATGCGGCGCGACATTCTGGGCGTTGCGCGGTGATCGACGAGGGAGGGAGCTGCACCTATGGACAACTGTACCTACGGGCCCGCAAGGTGGGAAGCGCGTTGGCGGAGTTAGGCGCGCGTCACCGGGCGGTGGTCGTTTATATGGAAAAGGGCATCGATGCGCTCAGCGTCATGTTCGGCGCGCTGTGCGCGGGCGGATTTTACGTCCCCGTGGATCCGCAGGTGCCCGCTGAGCGATTGGCGCGCATCGTCGGGGTCTTGCAGGATCCGCTCGTTGTTGCCGATGAACTCACGCTCGATACGGCCGAGAAAGTCGACGAAAGCACCGGGTTGTCGAAGGTTCTTCTCGCCGAAGATCTTCTTAGTCACCCCGTGGACGAGGCGCTGCTTGCGTGCGCCCGCGCGGGTGTTATCGATTCCGATCCCGCGTACGTGCTGTTCACCTCTGGCTCTACCGGCACACCCAAAGGCGTTGCCGTCAGCCATCGCGCGATCATCGATTTCATCGACGACTTCGTGCGCCTGTTCGGTTTCGAGGAAACCGATCGTGTGGCCAACCAGGCTCCCTTCGATTTCGATGTGTCGGTGAAGGACATCTACGGCGCCCTTGCCTGCGGTTGCACGCTGGTGGTGGTGCCGCGCGCGCTGTTCTCTCAGCCCGCTGCGCTGGTGTCCTATTTGGAAGAGAAGCAAGTCACGATCATGACCTGGGCGGTGGCAGCGCTTTGCCTCATCACGAGCCTGCACGGGCTTGAGGGGCAGACGCTCTCATCGGTGCGTCGGGTCATGTTCAGCGGCGAGGTTATGCCCGTCGACCATTTGCGCACGTGGATGGATCACCTGCCCGAGGCCGTCTTCGTGAACCTCTACGGTCCCACCGAGGTCACCTGCAACTGCCTCTACCACATCATCGACCGCGATCGCGCCTATGACGAGGGCATTCCCCTCGGGGTCGCCTTCCCGAACCGCCAGGTGCTGCTCGTCGGCGAGGATGGCTCATTGGTGACCGAGCCGGGCGCGACAGGAGAGATCCTCGTGCGCGGCGTGTCGCTCGCCTTGGGATATGTGGGCGACGAGGAGCGCACGGCGGCAGTGTTCACCCAGAACCCCTTGCATCGCCGTTTTCCCGATCGCGTTTACCGCACGGGCGATTTGGGCGCTTACAGCGACGCGGGGGAGTTGTTCTATCGCGGCCGCAAGGACAACCAGATCAAGCACCAAGGGCATCGGGTGGAGCTGGAGGAAGTGGATCTGGCCATAGAGGCGGTGCCCGGCGTGACGCGGTGCCGTTGCGTCTACGACAAGGAGAAGAAGCGCCTCATCGCATTCTACGAAGGTACAGCCGAGGCCGCCGCGCTCAGGGCCCACGCCTTGGAAGCGCTGCCGCCCTTCATGATGCCCACGAAGATCCTGCCCATCGAGGCGATGCCGCTCACCAAGAACGGGAAGGTGGATCGCGCCGCGCTGCTGGCGCTGAGCCGCGAGGCTGCCGCCCGTCGCCGCGCCCGGACGAAGAAGCGGGAGAAAGACCTATGAACGATACCCAGTTGATGACCCTCGCCCGCGAATACGGCACGCCGCTCTACCTGTTCGAGCAGACGGCGTTGCGCGATCGTGTGGCGCTTTTGCGGGAATGTCTGCCAGCGCGGGCCGAGCTCTGCCTCGCTATCAAGGCGAATCCCTTCGCGCTTCCTATCATCCGGCCCTACGTGCATCGGTTGGAGGTGTGCTCGCCGGGCGAGCTGAACATTTGCGAGGCCTGCGGTACGGCCCCGGAGGAAATCGTTCTTTCGGGCGTGTACAAAGACGAGGCCATGGTGCGCCACGCGCTGTCCCTCGGCGATATCCACCGCTACACCGTGGAATCGCTCGCTCAGTTCGAGCTGCTGCGCCGCCTTGCCCAGGAGTCCGGCCGTCGCTTGCCGGTGTTGCTGCGACTTACTTGCGGAAGCCAGTTCGGGATGGATGCCGACGATATCCGCGCTCTTGTGGCTGCTGCCCGTGATGATGCGTGGATCGATGTTCGCGGCTTGCAGCAATTCTCCGGTACGCAGAAGACCTCGCTTCGTCGGGTGGAACGCGAGCTGGCCTGCGCCGATGCGCTCATGGCCGAGCTGGAAGAGACCTGCGGGTTCGTCTGCCGCGAGTTCGAATACGGTCCCGGCCTTCCCGTCGATTACTTCGACGCGCCCGACCCGGCCGCCGAGCGGGCGTTCCTCGAGCAGTTGGGCGACAAGCTGGACGCCATGGCCTTCCAGGGTCCGCTCACACTGGAAATCGGCCGCGGTCTTACCGCGTGCTGCGGCACGTACCTCACGACGGTCGTCGACGCGAAGACGAACCAGAAGGTGAACTATGCCATTGTCGACGGCGGCATTCACCACCTCA
This sequence comes from Collinsella sp., assembly GCA_048485835.1. Lineage (GTDB taxonomy): Bacteria > Actinomycetota > Coriobacteriia > Coriobacteriales > Coriobacteriaceae > Collinsella. Next base: position 55,080 of record DBFWBE010000015.1, on the reverse strand, counting down.
CCTATTACGGCGGTGCCATGGCCATGAAGCAGCCCCCGGTGCGTTTTCTGGAAGAAACCGACGGCAACGGGAAGCAGTGCGAGGCGGTGTCTCCCGCAGCGGCGATTGACGACGCCGAGGCGAGCGCCGAATCTTGGACGATCTGCGGGTCGCTCTGCACCACCAACGACATCCTCGTGAAGTCGCTGCCGGTGCGCGATATGCATCCGGACCGCGTGCTCGCCTTCGAGCGTGCCGGCGCCTACTGCATGACCGAGGGCGTGTCGCTGCTGCTGTCCCGTGAGCTCCCCGCCATTGTGCTGGCGGACGAGACCGGGACGACCCACCTGGCCCGCCCCCATACCCGCACCGACCCCTTGAACACTCCAGCCGTTGTTCCGTAAAGCACCCGTGATTCGGAACTGAGGGGCGACCAAGGTCGCCCCCTACGGAGGAGGGCGACTAGCTTTATTCCCCCGTAGGGGCTGACCTTGGTCAGCCCTCCCAAGCAAGACCCTGTTCGCGAAAGCGAAGCGGCTATAACCATAAGTAAAAGCGCCCGACGAGAAAGGACCATTATGGAAGAGCGCGAGACCATCCTGGATATTCTGGACGAACTGGCTCCTGGAGCCGAGGTGGAAGGCTGCACGACGCTCGTGGACGACCGCGTGCTGGACTCGCTGACCATCGTGGCGCTCGTGGCCGAGCTGGAGGACGCCTTCGACATCACCATTCCCGCCGTGGAAGTGGTCGTAGAGAACTTCAACTCCGTGGACGGCCTCACCGCTATGGTCAAGCGCCTCGTGGAAGATCAGCTCGACTAGCCCCGACTGATCTCGACGAGTCCCAGCTGAGCGAGCCCCGCTTCGTCCCGACTCGTCTCGCATTGCCGAACGTTTCCGACCGAAAAGACCTATGACCTCATATTTCTCCTTCATATTTCTGGCGGCGTTTCTTCCCGTCGTCGTAGTGCTGTACGCTGTTGCCCCGCGCCGTACCCGCTGGGTGGTGCTGCTTATTGCCAGCTACGTGTTTTTCTTCTGGTTGTCGCGCACGCTTATCTTGGCGCTGTGGGTATCCACGCTGTCCATCTACCTCACCGGCTTGGGGTTGGGCGCGCTCATCCGCCAGCGCGATGCTGCTGTGAAAGCCGTCAAGTCCGGCAAGCGCGAGATCCGCGCCCGCTACGCCCGGAAGATGAAGCTCGTGTTGGCGGCGGGCCTCGTTGTGAACTTCGGGCTTCTGGCCGCTTTCAAGTACTTGGCCTTCTTCGGCTCCATCATCGACGGCGCTTGCGCGGCGGTGGGCATCCCGCTGAATCTGGAGCTGCCCGTCTGGGCCGCCCCTATCGGCATCTCGTTCTACACCCTGATGGCCGGCTCCTACCTGATCGATGTGTTCCGCGGCACGGTGGCCCCCGATCGCAATCTGGGCCGTGTGGCGCTGTTCCTCGGCTACTTCCCTCAGATTATGGAGGGACCCATTTGCCGTTACGGCCAGACGGCTGACGCCCTTCTGGCCGGCGAGCCGGTGACGCGGCCGAACTTGTATGCGGGCAGCTTGCGGATGCTGTGGGGCCTGGCGAAGAAGATGATCGTCGCCGACCGCCTGAATGCCTTCGTGAAGCCGGTGTTCGCCGACTACACCTCCTACGACGGTACGGTGATTGCCGTGGCGGCGGTGCTCTATACCCTGCAGTTGTACTGCGACTTCTCCGGCACCATGGACGTAGCCCTCGGCATGAGCCGCATCTTCGGCATAAGTCTGCCCGAGAACTTCCGCCAGCCGTTCTTCTCGCGCACCGCCTCGGGATTCTGGCAGCGCTGGCACATCACTTTGGGCACTTGGCTGCGCGACTACATTTACTACCCCGTCTCGCTTTCCAAACCGATGAAGAAGCTGACGAGCAAGGCGCGCAAACGTTTCGGCAACCGCTACGGGCCGCTGCTCGCCTCGTCGGCAGCTCTTTTGTGCGTATGGCTCGGCAATGGCCTGTGGCACGGTGCGGGCTCGCAGTACATCTTCTTCGGTATGTACTACTTCGTGCTCATTGTGGCCGGCAGCCTCATCGATCCGACGGCGGCCCGTCTGGCCGAGCGGTTGCACATCAGTCGCGAGTCTGTGGGCTATCGCGCGTTCCAGATTGCGCGTACGCTCGTGATCATCGTGGTGGGCGAGCTGTTCTTCCGCGCCGAGGGGCTCGATGCGGGGCTCGCCATGTGCGGTGCCATGTTCACCGATTTCGTGCCGGCGACCCTGACCGACGGAACCCTTCTGGGCATTGTGTCGAGCGGCATCAGCATGGATATGCACGATTTCGGCGTTGTGATAGCATTCACCGCTCTCTTGCTGGTGGTTGACATTCTGCGCGAACGCGGAATCGCTATCTGCGACACGGTGGGCACGTGGAGGATCCCGGCGCGCTGGGCCGTGTGGTACGCGCTGTTCTTGGCGGTAATCATCTTCGGGGCTTACGGCACGGCCTACGCTCCCGTGGATCCGATGTACGCCCAGTTCTAATGCGCAGAAGGGCCACCTCGAAGGTTGTTCTCCGTAGGGGCAGACCTTGGTCTGCCCTCCTCAGGTGAGGTTATCCGCTTGAGGAGGGGCGACCAAGGTCGCCCCCTACGGGAAAGGGAAGTCCTGCTGTTAGGTACGATTGAACGAGGAAGACGATGGAAGAGAAACGCGATACGGAAAACCTCATAGCGTCGGACACGGCGGCGGCTCCTATTACTCCTATGGAAGAGGTGGACGTTCCCACTGCCGCGACCCCTCTTGGGCGCAGCCGTGTGCGTTCGCTTGCTCGCAGCGCGGGCGCGCTTCTGGTCTTCGCAATGGTGGGCCTTCTCGTACTGTACGGGGCGTCGCGCGTCTTCGAGCCGAAGAACAACGGCGGCGTGGGAGGCCTGAACGCGGCGCACCAGGCGGCCGAGGCGTTTCTCGGCGAGCCGGAGAACTCCCTGGACGCCCTGTTCATCGGCGACTCCGAAACCTACAGCGCACTCTCGCCGGTGGAAATTTGGAAGGACGCGGGCATTCCCTCCTACACCTGCGCCATTGGCAAGCAGTACCTCACCTATTCGAAGTCGCTGCTCAATCGGGCGCTCGCGGTGCAGGATCCGAAGGTGGTCATGATTGAGGGCAACTCGCTTTTTCGACCCTTCGACGAACAGAAGCTCGTTAAAACGGCCGTGAAGGACGCCTTCCCCATCTTTGAGCGTCATGATCGATGGAAGGCGCTCACTCCGGTGGACTTCATTGCCGCGCCGGAGAACACCTGGGTCGACGACATGAAGGGCTTTCGCTTGAAGTGGGGAATACGGCCGGCGGACGCCTCGAAGTACATGGCTTCTGACGAGCGGGTGCAAGAGGTTCCCGAGCTTACGATGACCGTGTTGCGCCAGATGGCTGACGCCTGTCGCGCCGACGGCGCTCAGATGGTGCTCATTGCGACGCCTTCCACGAAGAACTGGTCTCAGGCGCGGCACAACGGCATGGTGAAGGTGGCCGAGGAGCTGGGCATCGATTGGATCGACTTGAATACGGGCGACGATGAGGTGGCCATCGACTGGGACACCGACACGCGCGACTACGGGGATCATCTGAACTACTACGGGGCCACGAAAGCCTCCCGCGCGGTGGCGGATATCCTGCGCGATCGCTACGGCTTGCAGGATCATCGCGCCGACGGCGGCGATACCTACCGTCATTGGGATCGCGCCGTGCGCGCCTACGAGCGCCAGGTTGAGGAAGCCGAGCATTTCAATGCGACGTGCTTGGCACCTCTTGGCAGCGATTTGCGCGCCACCTTGCCCCTGGAGGGGTAGGGGAAGCGAACGGGGGCGGTTGGAGGGCTTCTCCGCCCTCAGGCACCCCCCCCTTGCCGCACGTTTCTGAAGTGGCCCTCGAGGTGCGCTGCGGCAAATTCAACGTGAAAAAGTCATCAATGTTTAACTTATGGAACGGGATCGTTTCCGCTCTTTTCTAGGGGATATGTGGTTGAATGCCTATCCCCCTTTTGGTACAGTTGCTATGTAAGTCTAGCAATATACTAGACATTGATGAGACCACGAATGCCGGTGACGAGCCGGCCCTGATTGAAATGAGATTTCACGTGAAAACGCTGCTTACTTTTGCTTCGCGATCTTGTGCTGCGATGAAAAGCCGCCTCGGCGTGCCGGTGATGGCCGGCGTTCTCGCCCTTGCCCTTGCTGCGGCACCGCTTCCGGCGATGGCCGATGAGGAGGCGACGCAAACGGTCACCATCTACCATTTCGAGCTCGTGCACTACGACGACCCGACGCTCGAAGATTGGGGCGTTCCTGAGCTGACCGGTACGCGTCTGCTCGGCACCACGACGGTGGAGGGCTTGAAGCCGGGCGACGTGGTGAAGGCATGGGATCACGTGGGCACCACTCCCGGATTCGCCTTCTTCGATGGCTGGCCGCGCGAGCTGACCGTGTCGGAAGATCCGTCGAAGAACGCCATTCGGCTGAATTACTTCCGCCAGTCCAGCGATGTGACGGTGAACTACTACGAGGCGTCTTTGCTGGATGCCACGGCTTCGATGCCGCTGTACAGCCACACGGTGGTCGAGACGATCGGCGATCATACGGTCGGGTTCACGAAGATGGGCAGCGAGGTACGTAGCAACGAGCTGTTAGCCGATGTTCTAACGGGCGACGAGCTGGCCGAGGCGACCGAGCCCGTTGACGGCTTGGCCTATGTGGGCAGCTACCCCGAGGACGTGTTTGTGAACATGGACTCTTCGAAAAATGAGATCAATCTTGTCTACACGCGCCCTGTCGTGCGGCCCGATGAGATTGAAGTGGGAACCGAATCGGCGGATACGCCCGACGGTCCGGGTGCGGGCGAGACGCCTGATGCTCCCGAAACGCCCGAAACGCCGGGAACGCCGGACGTGACGCCCGACGGGCCCTCGAACGGTGACGCGGACGATGGGAGCAATACACCGGGCACGCCAGGTGGCTCCTCGAGTGGCAGTTCGGATGCGAGCAAGCCGAACACGGGGGCGACTTCCAATGGCGGCAGCCAGGGCACCCAAGTGATCGGCGAGGCTGCGGCGGGGAATGCCAATCATGCCGAAGCGGAGGCCGCTTCCAAAGACGGCGTGCTGACGCTTCCCCAGACGGGCGATGAGAAGGGCCTGGTGTTCGCCGTGATCCTTCTCGTGAGCGGCGTTGCCGCCGTTGGGGCCGCCATGGCGTTTCGCAAGATTCGCCGTTAGCGTGCGTTTCTTCGTTGTACACTCTGGGAGGCAATCTTCTAAGAGGAAGCAATGATGACGGTGACGAATCAGGCGCGCTGCGAGCAACATTACGAGCAACGCTATGAGCAATGGGCGGCTCCCCTGCGGGGCCGCCCTGGCGTTGTTCGGGCGCTCAACATCGTCAACCACGGCATCGTGGTGGTGTTCTATGCGGCCTATGCGCTGTTGCTCGGGTGGGCCTGCGTGAGCGATCCGTGGAAGCTGGCTCCCCTCGTCGGCGTCACCGCCGTGGCGTTCGCCGCAGTGAGTTTCTTCCGGAGGCGGTTCAATGCGCCGCGGCCCTACGAGTGCTGCTCCATCGCGCCGCTCATTGCTCGCGATGGCGCGGGCAAGTCGTTCCCGAGCCGTCATGCCTTCTCGGCCTTCGCCATCGCGGCAAGTTGGTTTGCGGCCAGCGCGCCCATTGCCGTCGTGCTGCTGGTTGCGGCTGTCGTGCTTGCGGTCTGCCGCGTCCTCGGCGGCGTGCACTTTCCGCGTGATGTCGTCGTCGGTGCCCTCATTGGCTCCGCCACGGGTGCGCTTGCTGCTTTTCTGGCGGTGCTGCTCTAAAGGCTTGACCTGGGGTTTGCAACCAGAAGGCGCTTGTACGTTGCGGAAATTGATGCCGTAAGTTGGTAGAATGCACCTTGCGTGACAGGTAAAGTGATCGTTGTTGATCAACCGAACTTGTCCTTTGGGGAAGGCGACGACTGATGGCACGGGCTCCTTCGCGGCGCCCGAAAACACAGGGCAGCGGTCTTCCCTCGTTCAGAGAAAGTAGGCCTACCATGAGCTTCCGCGATAACCTTCAACATCTTCGCGCTACCCATGCGATGACCCAGGAACAGCTGGCCCTCATGCTCGGCGTCAGCCGTCAGTCCGTCACGAAATGGGAGGCCGAGAAGTCCTATCCCGAAATGGACAAGCTGCTGAAGCTGTGCCAGATATTCGACGTGACGTTGGACGACCTTGTGCAGGGCGATCTGACGACCAGCGTGCCCACGGCCGCTGTGCAAGCGCGCGCCGCCGTTCTGCGCGAGGCCGCCGGTGGGCCGCCCCAAGATGTGTGCGGCTACGATGAGCACATGCGCGCCTTCGCATGGAAGATCGCCTGGGGCGTGTTCGCTATTCTCATCGGTGTGGCGCTTCTCATGGCCGTGGCCGGTTGGGCCGAGGCGACAGCGCCCTCTCTTGCGGGCGCGAGCCTCATCCCCCTGTTCGCGGGCATCGCCGTCGGTCTCGGCCTTATCGTAACAGCTGCTTTTCAACATACGGAGTTTCAGCGTAGCCACCCCTTCATCCAGGATTTCTACACGGTGGAAGATCGTCAGCACACCCAGCGTCTTTTCGCGTGGCTGCTTGTAGCGGGCATTGCGCTCGTTTTTACGGGCATCGTGCTTACGGCTTTGACCGACTCCTTGAGCGAATTTGTTCAGACCGAGGCGGCCGCGCTCATGATGGGGCTCATTGCGGTCGGCGTGTGGTGCATCGTATACGGTTCCATGATGCTCGGCCGGCTGAACATCGCCAACTACAACGATGCGCGCGAGCAGGCGATTGCTGAGAGCGACGAGGGTAAAGTCATTGTGAACTCCGACGCGGCGGCCCTGCGCGCGATGTACACCGACGAGCAGATCTGCGCGCTGCTCGGCGTGTCCGAGGCGTCCGATGAGGAGATCGAGCGTGCCCGCGCCCGTATCGAACGCAAGCGCCGCAAGGATCAGCTTACCAGCGGCTTGTGCGCATGCATCATGATCGTCGCGACCATTGCCGGCTTGGTCATGCTGTTCGTGCCCGAGTACGAGACGCCGTACTTCTGGCTCGCGTGGGCCATCGGCGGCCTGCTGTGCGCCGTGGCTGCCATCGCGGTCGGCTCCTTCGTGAAGGATCAGCCGAGCCGGTAGGGTTCACGTTCCCCACCGCGGCCTCCCTTATCGCGCATCCCACTGTAGGGGCTGACCTTGGCCTGCCCTCCCAGTCCCCACCGTAGGGGCTGGCCTTGGTCAGCCCTCGCGAGCGCGTTTTGCTCGCATGACAAAAAAAGGGGCGACCAAGGTCGCCACCTACGGAAGATACGGAAAACGAACAGGGTGCGAGTGCCCCTTCGAAACGGTTTACAGCGCGGCGGCGATGACTTCGCCCAGGCGCTGGATGCCGTCGCGGATGGTCTCCTCGTCGGCGTTGGTGAAGTTCAGGCGCATGGTAGAGCGCGCGCCCGGCTCGGGGTAGAACGGGTCGCCCGGCACGAAGGCCACGTTGCGCTCGAGCGCCTTCGGGAACAGCTCCATGGTGGAAATGCCCTCGGGCAGCGTCGCCCAGAGGAACATGCCGCCCTCGGGTTTGGTGAAGCTCACCTCGGCGGGGAAGAACTCGGCCATGGCGTCGGTCATCGCGCGGGCCTGGGTGCGGTACAGTTCGCGGATCTTCACCAGGTGCTCGTCCAGGTCGTTGTGGCGCAGGTAATCGAGCACCACGAACTGAGCGAACACGTTGGTGTGCAGGTCGGCGGCTTCCTTGGCGGTGTTGAGCGCCTTCAGCAGGTCGTGATCCTTCGTGAGGAGGTACCCCATGCGGAAGCCGGGGGTGACCGTCTTCGAGAACGAACCCATGATCACGCCGTGGGGCAGCGCGGTGCCGCCGATGTAGGGCAGCGAGTCGCCCTCGAAGCGCAGCTCGCCGTAGGGGTCGTCTTCCACTACCACGATGTTGCGGCCGGCCAGCACCTCGCGCACCTGCTCGCGATTCTCGGCGGTGTAGGTGAGGCCCGTGGGATTCTGGAAGTTCGGGATGAGGTAGATCATCTTCGCGCCGGCATCGAGCGCCGCGTTCAGCTCGTCGATGTTCAGGCCCTCTTCGGTCAGCTCCACCTCGCGGAAGACGGGCTGCTGCAGCGCGAACGCCTGGATGGCAGCCAGGTACGTGGGCTTTTCCACGATGACGCCGTCGCCCTTGTCCAGCAGCACCTTGCCGAGCAGATCGAGCACCTGCTGCGAGCCGGTGGTCACGAGCACGTCCTCTTCGGTGTAGTCGGTGCCGAAGCGGTGGTTGTAGCGCTCGGCGATCCAGGCGCGCAACTCGGGCACGCCGGCGGTGACGGAGTACTGGAAGGCTTCCGGGCCGCGCTCGGCCACCACGCGCTGCATCGACTCCAGCAGCTTTTCCTGTGGGAAGGAAATGGGGTTCGGCAGGCCGCCGGCGAAGGAGGTCACCGCAGGATCGGACGCGGCGGCCAGAATGGCGCGCACGAACGACGGCGGCGTGTTGGTGATGCCGTCAGACAGAAGCTCGTCGATGGGGAATTCCCCGACGGTCTCGGTGGTTTCGGTCGCGATGGTCTCGTTGGTCATGGTTGTTGCCTCCGCTCGGTTGAAAGCGCTTCGTCGATGGCGTTGCGTTCGTTGACTAATCTGCTCTTCCATTTTTCCACGAACCGGCCCGCGTGCAACCATTATTTCGGCTTACGTGTAGAAGTGCTCCGCTTTGGGCAGCTTCACCGCCGTCCTCGCCGATCACGCCTTCACCGCCCGAGTCAGCGAACGCATGCTCCTTGGCTCCTCATAAAAGACAAAGCATGAAGCGTCGACAGAAGCCATCTATTTGCCATGCAAACGTAATCCCTCGAAGGAGTGGGCTCACTTCCGCCTCGGCATGGGCTTGGGATCCTAGAACGTCTCCCAATGCACCTTCCCCAGCAGCGCTTCGTCGAAGGGGCGGCGCGGGGCTTCGGCTCCGGGCATGCCGAGGGAGAGGATGGCCTCCAGCTGGTAAGGGGCCGGCACCTTCAGGAGGTTCGCGACGAACTCGTGGGTCGAGCGCCCGTCGGCCGCTTGGCGCAGGCGCCCCTGAATCCAGCAGCTGCCCACACCGGAGGCCGCCGCTTCCAGATGCATATTGGCCATGACGATGGAGCAGTCTTCCACCCAGGTGTCGGCGCACGTCGGGTCGGCCACCACGACGATGGCCGCGTCGGCTCCGGTGAGCATGGCCGCGCCCTGCTCGCGGCATTCGACCAGATCGTCCAGCATGGCTCGGTCGCGCACGACGATGAGTTCCCACGGCCGCCGCGAGCGCCCCGATGCCGAGCGCAGCCCCGCCTCCAGAATGCGGTCGAGCAGCGCTTGCGGCACCGGCTCGCCGGAATAGCGGCGCAAGCTGCGACGACGCGCCATGGCGTCCAGCACGTCCACGCCGGCCTGGGGCGCGAACTCGGCCTTATTCGGCAGAATTTCCAGCCAGCAGCCGTCGGGGTCTTCGATGAAGTACAGCCCCATGGCCTCGTTCACGTGGCAAATGCAGCCCATCTCCTCATGCAATGCGCGGGCCGCTTCGTAGTCGTCGACGGTGAAGGCCAGATGCGAGTCGCGGCCGCCGTTGTCGTAGGGTTCGGTGCGCCCGCGGTTCCAGGTGAGTTCCAATTGGAAGCCCGAGGCGTCGCTGCCCATGAACACGTTGGTCCACGAGCCGTCCTCGGGCCCCATGCGGCGAATCTCGGTCATGCCGAGCGCCTTCTCGTAAAACGCGATCGACTTCTCCAAATCCAACACATGCAGGCACCGGTGAATAGCTTTCCCGTCCATGCGATTCCTTTCTCAAGCGTTCGCGAAGATATGAGGCCGCTGGCATTTTAGCCTGAGGACTGGCTCTCTACGACTTCGTCGTGAACTGGTTGCGGCACTTCGGGCACGTGATCTTCAGCGTGCCCTTGCCCTTGGGCACCGAAAGCGACTGGCCGCACTGCGGGCACTTCAGGAACTTGGTCGTCTTGCGCTGATCCCACCGCGTGTTGAAACGAGCCCAGGCGGCGCGCGGTTTGGCCGTCAAGGCGATGTAGCGGGCGTTTTCCCGAGCGCGGGCGGTAATGTTGCGCGAGAAGCAGCGGAACATGAAGTACAACAGGAACACCATGCCGATAAGCGAGCAAATGCCCAGGCCGGTGATGATTTCCAGGAACGTGAACAGCACGCCCATCCACAGCGACGCGCGCGCCAGCGCATCCGGCCCGTTGCGCCCCGCCATGAAGTTCGCCAACTTATACGGCAGATTTTGGAAGAAGTTGCTCATGGGTGCCTCCTTGGCTGTTCGACAGGCACCTTATCATGGGCACAAATGGTTGCATGAAACAATTATTAAACTGGCATAACTGCAACATCTCTTGATATCGTGCCGCTGAGAGGCCTTATTGCTGGGCCGTTGAAACCCCGTAGGGGCGGACTTTAGTCCGCCCTCGTGTTCCGATAGTGTCTATGTCTGGGGTCGGGGGGGGGGTGACCAAAGCCGCCCTCTGCGTCCTCTGCGGGAAGACCGATCAACCATGTCGAAATATGTGTTTCTTCTCGAACGGGAAAAGGTGCGCTATAATTCGCTTCACGCATGCGGGCGTCGCCAAGTGGTAAGGCCCAAGCTTCCCAATCAATTTCACGCCCGATTTTTCAGGAAACTCACAAAACAGACAATCACAAAAAACCAGTTCAAAGGCGTACTTTTCGACACGCCTTTGTTTTTCCATCCGTTCGGGAAACAGGAGAAACGCGCGTTTTTGACGAACTTTTGACGAACGTGCGCATTCTCGACCCCGCCGGACCATGCAACAGGGGCTTCGTTTGTGTTCGTTTCGTGGCCGCATCGTCGCTACCTGCCCTGCGAACCATTGGAGACCGCCTATGAGCAGGTGCAAAGTCGTAGCGATAGCAAATCAGAAAGGCGGCACGGGCAAGACGACCACCGCCGCAAGCCTCGGCGTGGCGCTCGCCATGAGCGGGAAGCGCGTTCTGCTAATAGATGCCGACCCGCAGGGCGACCTCACCGCATCGCTCGGCTGGCGCAATCCCGACGAGCTGGAAACCACGTTGGCGACCCATTTGGAGGCGGTCGCCCGCGACGAGCCGCTGGAACCCGATGCCGGGATATTGAAGCACCCCGAGGGCGTTGACCTGATGCCCGCGAACATCGAGCTGTCGGGCACAGAGGTGGCGCTCGTCACCGCCATGAACCGCGAGCGAACGCTCAAAGCATGGCTCGACGAGGCCAAGCGCGGCTACGACTACGCCCTCATAGACTGCATGCCGTCCCTCGGCATGCTCGCCGTCAACGCGTTGGCCGCCGCCGATTCCGTCATCGTGCCCGTGCAGGCGCAGTATCTTCCCGCGAAGGGCATGACCCAGCTCGTCAAGACGATAGGGCGCGTGAAGCGGCAGATCAACCCACACTTGGAAATCGAGGGCGTGCTGCTGACGCTCGTTGACGGCAGGACGAACCTCGCCAAGCAGATCGAGGCCTCGCTGCGCGAAGGCTACGGGAAGACGCTGCGCGTGTTCGGCGCCACCGTGCCCTTGGCGGTGAGGGCTGCGGAGACGAGCGCCTACGGAAAGAGCATCTTCCAACACGACGCGAAAAGCCCCGTCGCGGCGGCCTACGCGAAGCTGGCGGAGGAGGTGCTCGAAGATGCCCAGAGAAAGCGCGATACCCATCGACCTGCCGTCGCTCGATGACCTGTTCACCACGCAGGCCGAGCGCGACGAGGTGGGCTGCGAGAAAGTGGGGGTCATCCCCCTCTACATGATAGATCCCTTCCCGGACCATCCCTTCCGCGTCGATGACGACGCCTTGCGCGACATGGCCGAGAGCGTTTCCAGATTCGGCGTGCTCGTGCCCGCGCTCGTGAGGCCGAAGGAGAACGGGCGCTACGAGATGGTGAGCGGCCACAGGCGCAAGCGCGCCGCCGAGATGGCGGGGCTGGAGGCCCTTCCCGCCGTGGTTCGGGAGATGACCTACGACGAGGCGGTCATCGCGATGGTGGACGCGAACATCCAGCGCGAGAACGTGTTGCCGAGCGAGAAAGCGTTCGCCTACAAGATGAAAATCGACGCTCTGAGCCGGCAGGGGTACCGCTCCGACTTGACTTGTGCCCCAGTGGGGCACAAGTTGGCCAACGCACGCTCGCGCGACATTGTGGCGGAACAATCGGGGGAGAGCAAAAGCCAAGTACAGCGCTACGTCCGCCTCACGCACCTCAACCCCGATCTGCTCGACATGGTGGACGGCGGGTCGATGGCCATGCGCCCCGCCGTGGAGATCAGCTATCTGTCCGAAAGGGAGCAGGACGACCTGCTCGACGCCATGGGGATGGAGGCGTGCACGCCGTCCCACGCCCAGGCGATCAGGATGCGCAGGCTCTCGGAGCAGGGCGCGCTGTCGCGAGAAGCCATGGCGTCCATCATGGGCGAGCGCAAACCCAACCAGGTGGAACAGTTCCGCATCCCCCGCGAGAAGATAGAGCGTTTCTTCAAGCCCGGCACGAGCAGGGAGGCCGTGGAGGCCCGCATAGTCAAGGCGCTCGAGCTCTTAGAGCGCCACGAGAGGAAGCGCGCCCGCGAGCGCTGAGGCCCACCGACAGGCCAAGGGGGACGTGCGCCCTGATCCAGCATATGTTGCAACCAGGGCGTTTTCCGGGTTTCCCCCTCCCCACACCCCACCCCCTTCCGGGGATTACCAGCCGAAGAAGGGGATGGCAACCAACCTTGCCGGAAATAAAACCTCATACCGGAGAGAAACGAAAACCGAAGGCGGCTCTGCGGGGCCGCCTTCGGTTTTGGAAGGGGGCAGCCAATGAGCGAAGCCGACCACAAGCGACCGAGGCGGAGGGCGGCGGGCTGGCTTCTCGCCGGGATCCTGCTGCTCGCCCTCTGCGGGGCGATGGCCGCCTTCCAGGCATCGACCGCCGGAAGCGCCGCGTCGGTGGTGCCCAACCCCAGGGGGCAGCCGTTCGGAAGCCTGTCAGCGGCAGCGGTTTCCGCAATGGCTTCGAACGAATCGCCCACCGCGGCAGATGCCGAAGGGGTCGATTGGGATTACTGGCGGGTTGTGAACCCCGCGATCGTCGCGTGGGTGAGCGTCGATGGCACCGCCATCGACTACGCCGTCGTGCAGGCGCCGGGCGGCGACCCCGATTACTACCTGAGCCACGACATCTACCGCTCGTGGAACCCCTACGGATGCCCCTACGTGGACGCGGCGTGCGACGGCGTGGGCGGCATGAGCGCGGTGGTGTTCGGTCACAACATGGGCGGCGGATTCGTGGCGATGTTCGCTGACTTCGCGCGCTACTCGGACGAGGCGTTCGCGCGCTCGCATCCGACCATCGAGCTGCAAACTCCCAACGGGGCCATGGAGCTTTCCGTGTCGGCGGTGGACGTGATCGACGGCAGCGAAAACGCCAAGCGGACGGACTTCTCATCCGCCGACGAGATGCGCGCCTGGTACGCGCAACGCTTCGAGGAGTGCGACGTGCGCATATCGAACGACGAAAACGCTTCGCAGCTGTTCACGTTCGTGACCTGCTCGTACACGACCTACGCGAACGAGAGGACGCTCGTGTACGCGCAGCCCGCGGAAAGCTGACGGCCTCAAAGCGAGAGAAGGGAGCACGGAATGTAAGGGCGATCCGAACGTCCGGCACGCAAACGCAGAAAACGACAACGCAAGGAGAAGAACATGAAAGCACAGGCAACCAACGGCCGCGCTGCGGGCAAGATAATCCGCTGCATGCTCGCGGCCCTCCTCGTCGCGGCGGCGGTGTTCGCGGGGCTTCCTTCGCGCAGCCAAGCGGCATACGCGGCAGACGGCTCGCTCAGCGACGCCACTTGGGAGGAAGTGAAAGGCGGCATAGAAGACCTGATGGGCACGCCCTACGTCTGGGGAGGCAAAGGCACCTCGGGCTGGGATTGCTCGGGGTTCGTCGGCTGGGTCATCGCCAACGTCTACGGGCTGAGCTGGCCCGGCGGAAGCCCCGGCAACTGCGGAACGGACGCCATCGCGGCGTTCTGCGCCGCGCACGAGACGTTCCGCGGCTCGTCGGCGGATGACTACAACGCCGCGTTCGCGGCGGGAACCGTGAAGCCGGGCGACGTCATCGTGTTCTCCAACGCGTCGGGTGCCACCGTGCACTGCGCCATCGCGGGCGAAGGCGCAACGGTCTATCACGCATGGAGCGAACACTTCGGCACCTGCAACGTGCGATTCGACTACATGTGGGGCATCGACGGCGGGCACGGCAAGACCTACGCCAGCTTCGCCGTGTACAGGGGGCTGTCCGAGGGCGGCTTCGTCACGCTCGACAAGACGAGCGCCGATGCGTCGGTGACGGCCGGCAACGGCGAGTACACGCTCGCCGGCGCGGTCTACGGCGTCTACCAGGGCGGAAGCCTCGTGGCGCAGTTCACCACCGACGAGAGCGGCCACGGGCAGACCTCCGAGAAGCTGCCCAACGGCGACTACGTCGTGCGCGAGATCAGCGCGCCAGCGGGCTACGCGCTTTCCCAGGAGGAGTTCCACGTGACGGTCGCCGGCGGCAACGTTCACGTGAACGCGCAAGACGCCCCCGTCACGGTGAATCTCACGCTCATCAAGAAAGACGCCGAAACCTTGCTGCCCGAGCCACAGGGAGCCGCATCTCTCGACGGCGCGGAGTACGAGGCCACCTACCTTCACGGCGGCGAATACGTGACCGCGAAGGGCGTCGTGGAGAACTCGAAGCTGGCTTTCGAGGGCATCCCCCTCGGCACCGTGACCATCAAGGAGACGAAAGCGCCCGCCGGCTACCTGCCCGACCCCGAGGCCCACGAGATAACCGTCACAGCGGACATGGCGGGCAGCGAATCGCCCGTTTTCGAACACGAGGTGGCCGACGAGCTCACTGAGCAGGTCATCCGAGGCGACTTGAAACTCGTGAAGGTCGGCGAGGGCGACCAAGGCCGCATGGCCGGCGTGCCGTTCCTCGTCACCAGCGCCACCACTGGAGAAAGCCACACCATCGTCACCGACGCCAACGGCTGCGCATCCACCGCCGCGTCGTGGAACCCCCACACCGCCGACACCAACGGCGGCACGGCGGAGTCCGGCGTGTGGTTCGGCGGCGGGGAGCCCGACGACGCCTTGGGCGCGCTGCCGTATGACGCCTACATCGTGGAAGAGCAGCCCTGCGAGGCGAACGCCGACCGGGAACTCATCCCCGCGTTCGAGGTGAGCGTGTACCGAGACGGCGCGACCATCGACCTCGGGACGCTGGTGAACTCGGACAAGCCGCACGTCTCCATCTCCAAAGCCGACATCGTGACGGGCGAGGAGCTTCCGGGCGCCACGCTCCAAGTGACCGACGCCGAAGGCAACGTGGTGGACGAATGGGTGTCCGGGGAAGAGCCGCACGAGATCGTGCTCGACGAGGGCTCCTACACCCTGCGCGAGGAGATCGCCCCCGAGGGCTACCTGGTCGCAAACAGCGTGGATTTCGAGGTGGTGTCCGGCCAGGTTTCCCAGAAGGTGACCATGGAGGACGACTTCACCAAGGTCGATGCCGAGAAGGTGGACGCGGAAACGGGCGCGCCGCTTTCCGGGGCGGCCATGCAGGTGCTCGACGCCGAGGGCGCCGTGGTGGAGGAGTGGGTTTCCGCCGAAGAGCCCCACCGCATAGAGAAGCTCGCGCCGGGAACGTACACCTTGCACGAGGAAAGCGCGCCCGAGGGCTATGAGCTGGCGGAGGACGTTGAATTCGAGGTCGAGGCCACGGGCGACGTTCAGACAGTGACCATGGAGGACGAGGCGACCCCTGCGCCCGCAGTCGAAGGGGGCGAGCCCTTCGACAAGACCGGCGTGAACCTCGCGCCCTTGGCCGCCGTCTCGGCCGCCATCGCGGCGGCCGGCTTCGGATGCCTTGCCGTCGCTATGAAGCGGTGCCGCGAGAAGGACGCCGAAGAACTCGGCGAGCGCGAAATCCCCGAGATCCGATGAGAACGCGCGCGGCGGGCGGGCGGCCCGCGAGGGCCATTCGCCACCTGCCGGCTAGCGGTAGATGGAATACCCGGAGGTCGCGCTGTCGAGAGCCGAGAAAACGCCGAAAACGACGAGGCAAACGTAGGCGGCAGCCGCCAGAGCGAAAACGGCGGCCACCAGCCTGAGCAGGGCGAGCAGCTTCCTCATGAAAAACTCCCGTCTATTGGAGGATTTGGCCGATTCTAACCAAGGGGCCCGCGGGAAATCACGCCTGCGAGCGAACCTACGAAGCTTCCGAGGAGGTGACGCGTGGCGAGCACGTACCGGACCATTGAAGAACTCTACCGAACGACCCTCGTCGCTTTGAGCGAAAGCCCCGAGGCGTGGAAGGCGTTCCTCGAATCGGCGGGCCGCAACTACAAGCTGCCCTTCCCGGAGCAGGCGCTCGTCCACGCGCAGCGCCCGGACGCCAAGGCGGTGTTGGAATTGGAGCGCTGGGATGCCCTGTTCGGCCGGCGGGTGAAGCGCGGATCAGTCGGAATCGCCGTGTTCGGAGCCCCGGGAACGGGGCGGTTGCGCTACTACTTCGACGTGTCGGACACGGCGCCCGGGCGCGCCGCCCGCCCGCTGCCGCTTTGGGCTGGCGGCCCGGAGCAGGAGGCGGCCATCGTCGGCGCCCTCCATGAATCCTTCGGGGCTGATGCCAGGAAAGGCACCATCGAGGCCATCGCCGAGGCGGCGAGCGCCGCCGTACGCGAAAACGCGGAATCGGCCGTCGCGGCCATCGGGGAAGCGCGCGGCGGAAGCGGCCTGGAACGCCTCGAAGCCCCCGAGGCCGGGGATCTGCTTCTGGAGCTCGCGGCGGCATCTGCCGCCTACGAGGCGGCGTCGCGCTGCGGCATCGAAGGCGGCGCGCTCATCACGCCGCGCGCGGCGGACGCCCTGCCGATGTTCGGCACGGTCCGGGCGATGAACGCGCTCGGCTGCCGCACGGCAAGCGCCGCCGCAGCCGTCCTGCGCACGATAGCCCCCGCGATGCGGGAAAGAGCCCCGGAAGCATCCCATCGCACGTTTGCGCCCTTGGCCGCCGCCGTCCATAATCCGGCAAAAGAGCCCGATGAAAGGAGAGGCGATGGAGATGGCGTACAGGGAGGGCGGTGGTCTTCTGCTGCCGACCCTGGCAACGGAAGAGGAAGCGGCGGCGAACCTGGGGCCGTTCGCGCTGATGAGGGACGAATACCTGAGATCGAGCAAGCCCGAGCTGCGGGCGGACCTGCTGGCGCAGGGGGCGCTGGCGAGGCACCTGGCCGAGACGGAAGCCCTCGCGGAGGCGATGGCGGACGACCTGGCGGCCCGCGTGGCGAAGAGCAGGGGGTTGGACGAAGCGGCGAAGGTGGCGGATCCGGCAGCGTGGGCGGCGAAGATGGCCGAGGCGGCGGCAGCGGCCCGCGAAGCGGCGGCGATGAAGGTCGTGTACGCCTAGAAAAGCAGCGCGGCCAAGAGAAAACCAAGACAAGCCGAAGGGAGGCGGGCGACAAGCCCGCCTCCCGCCGTTCCGAGGCAAAGCCGCCCGAACGGGGCCAGCTGGCTTTCTCGTTCGACGATGGGGCAAATGAGTATCCCGAACAGCTCGCCACCCCGCTCGGGCGGCTGCGCGGCAACATCGCGGCCATCGAAGCGCTCGTCGCCGTCGAGGGGGAAGGCCGCCCGCCCGACGCCGCAGAGCGCGAAGCGCTCGCGCGCTACGTGGGCTGGGGCGGCCTCGCCGACGCGTTCGACGAGGAATCGGGGAAATGGGCGCACGAGAAGGCCCGGCTGCGCCAGCTGCTCTCCGACGGGGAGTACGCGGCGGCGCGCGCCTCCACGCTCACGGCGTTCTACACCCCGCAGGAGATCGCGCGCCCCATATGGGAGGCCATCCGGGGCATGGGGCTTTCGGGCGGCAGGGTGCTGGAGCCGTCATGCGGCACGGGCGCGTTCTTCGCCGCCATGCCGGAGGCGCTTGCGGGCTGCCGCCTCGTCGGCGTGGAGCTCGACGGCCTGACCGCGCGCATCGCCCGCGCCCTCCATCCGTCCGCGGAGATCATCCACGGCGGCTTCGAGCACGCAGACCTCGACGACGAATCGTTCGACGTCGCGGTGGGAAACGTGCCCTTCGGCAGCTACCAGGTCGACGATCCCCGCCATCGGGACGAGGGGCTGCTCGTGCACGATTGGTTCTTCGCGAGGGCGCTCGACTTGGTGAGGCCGGGAGGCATCGTGGCTTTCGTCACGTCCAAAGGCACGCTCGACAAGAAGAATCCCGCCGCCCGCAGAAGGATCGCCGAGCGCGCCGAGCTCGTGGGAGCGGTCCGCCTGCCCAACACGGCCTTCTCGCCGCATGCCGAAGTCACGGCGGACGTGGTCATCCTCCAGAAGCGCGAGCGCGCCGAGGTCTGCGAGCCCGAATGGGCGCACACCGAGCGCGTCGAGGCGGGCATCGACGTGAACTCCTACTTCGCATCCCACCCCGACATGGTGCTCGGCGAGCTCGCCGCGACGACGAACGCCTACGGGCGGGCGGACTCCGAATGCAGGCCGAAGCCCGGCACCGACTTGGAAGAAGCGCTGCGCGAAGCCCTCGGCAAGATGACCGCCCGCATCCCCGAATGGGATGCGCCCGAAAGCGAGCCCGGCGACGCCATCCCCGCAGACCCGGACGTGCGCGACTGGTCCTACGCCGAATCTGGCGGCGCCCTCTACTTCCGCATGGGTCCCCTCATGCACCGGCAGAATCCCTCGAAGGCGGCCGCTGAGCGAATCGGGGGAATGATCCCCCTACGGGATTGCGCCCGACGGCTCATAACGCTCGAAAAGGACGGCGCGCCCGATGCGGAGGTGGAGGCTGAGCGCGCAAGGCTCAACGCGCTCTACGACGCCTACGCGGCGAAGCACGGCATCCTGAACTCGCGCGCGAACGCCGCCGCGCTCAAGCAGGATTCCTCCTACCCGCTGCTGTGCGCATTGGAGATCCTCGACGGCGAGGGGAACTTCGAGCGCAAGGCGGACATGTTCTCCAAGCGCACGATACGGCCCAACGCGCCCGTGACGCACGCCGACGACCCCCAGGCGGCGCTGGCTGCCTCGCTGTCTGAACGCGGACGGGTCGATCTGCCCTACATGGCGAGGTTGACCGGAATGGGGGAAAACGAACTGGCCGAAGCGCTGAAAGGCGCCATATTCCGCGTTCCCACGGCGACCGGAGAGCAGCCCGTCTGGCAGCCCGCCGACGAATACCTCTCCGGCAACGTGCGGGCGAAGCTGCGCATCGCCGAGCTGACGGCCGCGTCCGACCCCTCGTACATTCCCAATATCGAGGCGCTGCGCTGCGCCCAGCCGCCCGATTTGGGGGCGGCCGAGATAAGCGTGCGCCTCGGAGCGACGTGGATCCCCGCCGACGACGTGCGTGAGTTCGTGCTCCACCTGCTCGACCCGCCCTACTGGGTCCGCGAACAGGTGGCCGTGAGGTATTCCGCCGCCACGGCGCAGTGGCGCATCGAGGGCAAGGGCCGCGACGGCTCGAACGTGCGCGCGCTGTCGACCTACGGCACGCGCCGCATGAGCGCCTACCACATCATCGAGGAGACGCTCAACCTCAAGGACGCGCGCGTGGTCGATTACGTCGAGGACGAAAACGGCAAGAAGAAACCCGTCCTCAACAAGAAGGAGACGGCGGTGGCGCTCGCCAAGCAGGAGGCCATCAAGGCGGCCTTCAAGGAGTGGGTGTTCTCAGACCAGGCGCGCAGGGAGAGGCTGGTCGCCGCCTACAACGAGCGGTTCAACGCCATCCGCCCGCGCGAGTTCGACGGCTCGCACCTGGCGTTTCCCGGCATGAACCCCGAGATAGAGCTGAGGCCGCACCAGAGAAACGCCGTCGCCCGCATCCTCTACGGGAAAAACGCGCTTCTCGCCCACGAGGTGGGAGCGGGCAAGACATTCACCATGGCGGCGGCCGCCATGGAATTGCGGCGCATAGGGCTTTGCTCCAAGCCCCTGTTCGTCGTGCCGAACCACCTCACGGGGCAGTGGGCGTCGGAATGGCTGAGGCTCTACCCCGCCGCCAATTTGCTGGTGGCCACCAAGCGCGACTTCGAGCGGCGCAACCGCAGGCGCTTCTGCGCCCGCATCGCCTCGGGGGACTGGGACGGCGTGATCATGGGGCACACCCAGTTCGAGAAGATACCCGTATCGGTGGAGCGTCAGCGAGCGTTCATAGAGAGCCAGATCGCCGAGCTCTCCGACGGCATAGCCGAGATCAAGGCGCAGCACGGCGAACGGTTCAGCGTGAAGCAGATGGAGATCACGAAGAAGCGCCTGAACGTGAGACTCGCCAAGTTCGCTGACCAAACCGACAAGGACGACGTGCTCACGTTCGAGGAGCTCGGCGTCGACCGGATCTTCGTGGACGAGGCCCACTACTACAAGAACCTGTTCTTCCACACCAAGATGCGAAACGTCAGCGGCATCGCCCAGAGCGAGGCCATGAAGTCTTCCGACCTGTTCATGAAGTGCCGCATCCTCGACGAGCAGACCGGCGGACGCGGCACGGTGTTCGCCACGGGCACGCCGGTGTCCAACTCGATGGCGGAGCTCTACACCATGCAGCGCTACCTGCAATACGGCGAGCTGGAGCGCTTGGGGTTTTCCCACTTCGACTGCTGGGCGTCCACGTTCGGCGAGACAGTGACGGCATTGGAGCTGGCCCCCGAAGGCACGGGCTATCGGCAGAAAACGCGCTTCTCGCGCTTCTATAACCTACCCGAGCTCATGTCCATGTTCAAACAGGTCGCCGACGTGCAGACGGCGGACACGCTGGCGCTTCCCACGCCCAAGGTGCATCTGCGCAACGTGGCGGTGCAGCCCTCCCCCGTCCAGCGCGAGCTGGTGGCGGGGCTCGCCGAGCGCGCCGAGGCGGTGAGGGCGGGCAGTGTGCCCGCCGAGAAGGACAACATGCTCCTCATCACCAACGACGGCCGCAAGATAGCCCTCGACCAACGCCTCGCCGACCCCGCGCTGCCCGACTTCGAGGGCAGCAAGGTGAACGCTTGCTGCGAGAACGTGCTGCGCATATGGCGCGACGGCGCCGAGGAAAGGCTCACCCAGCTCGTGTTCTGCGACCTCTCCACCCCGAAGGGCGACGGGTCCTTCAACGTGTACGACGATCTGCGCCGCAAGCTCGTGGCGCGCGGCGTGCCCGAGGGCGAGGTGGCGTTCATCCACGACACCGACACCGAGGCGAAGAAGCTCGCCCTCTTCGGGAAGGTGAACGCCGGAGCCGTGCGCATCCTCATGGGGTCCACGCAGAAGATGGGCGCGGGCACCAACGTGCAGCGCAGGCTCGCCGCCATCCACGACCTCGACTGCCCGTGGCGCCCCGCCGACCTCCAGCAGCGCCTCGGGCGCATCGAGCGCCAGGGCAACATGAATGCCGAGGTGGAGGCGTACCGCTACGTCACCGAAGGCACCTTCGACGCGTACCTCTACCAGCTCGTAGAGGGAAAGCAGCGATTCATAGCGCAGGTCATGACCTCGAAGTCGCCCGTTCGCACAGCCGCCGACGTTGACGAGGCGGCGCTTTCCTACGCCGAGCTCAAAGCGCTCGCCACGGGAAACCCGCTCGTCAAGGAGCGCATGGGCCTCGATGTCGAGGTGTCCCGCCTGCGGATGCTGAAGGCCGACCACCTAGCGCAGAAGTACGCGCTGGAGGACAAGGCCGCCAAGGACTACCCGCAGCGCATGGCGTCGCTGTCGGCGCGCCTCGAATCGCTGGAGGCCGATGTCGCGAAGGCAAGGGCGAACCCGCCGCCGACGAAGGAGGCATTTTCGATGGAAGTGCGCGGCACCGCCTTCCGGGAGCGTGCGGCGGCAGGCGAGGCGGTGCTCGCGGCGCGCGGCGAGATGACCGAGACGGGGGCCATGCCGCTCGGGTCGTACCGGGGGTTCTCCCTGGAGTTGACGTTCGACCGCATGAGCGCGGCGTTCGAGATGCGCATCGTCGGCGAAGCCGAGCACAAATGCGAGCTGGGCGGTGATGCGGCAGGCGCCGTGACGAGGCTGGACAACGCCATCGCCAAGATGGGCGCGGAGGCTGACGAGTGCCGCGCGCGCCTCGAAGAAGCCCGCAGGCAGATGGAGGCTGCGCGCACCGAGGCCACCAAACCTTTTCCCCACGAAGGCGAGCTGAAAGAGAAGTCCGCCCGCCTCGCGGAGCTCGACGCCCTGCTCGACGTGGGAAAAAGCGGCCCCGAGCAGCTGTGCGACGACGGTCATGAGCCGGAACGTGCCGAAAAGAAAAAGGAGTTCGAACGGTGAGGGCGCACACCGCGCCGCGCGAGATGCGCCTCATCGCCGGCAAACCGGAATCGGTCGATGGAGCGCCTTGGCGGCAACGCCGGGGCATTCCTTTTCGCGAAGGGGGAATGTTTATGAAAGTGCTCGAACTGTTCAGCGGAACGCGCTCCATCGGCGAGGCGTTCGAAAAGCGGGGCCACGAGGTGTTCTCGGTGGAGTGGGACGAATCGCTGCCCGCCGACCTCCACGCCGACATCGAGTTCCTGAAAGCGCCGGACGTCCTGCGCGCATTCGGCCGGCCCGACGTGGTGTGGGCGTCGCCGGACTGCGCCACGTTCTCCATGGCGGGCATATCGCGCCACAGGCGCAAGAACGCCAACACCGGCAACCTGGACCCCGTGAGCGACTACGCGCTCAAATGCGACCGGGTGGATCTGGCGATGCTCCGCCTCATCCGCGATCTGAGGCCGGCGCTCTACTTCATAGAGAACCCGCGCGCGGGCCTGCGCAAGCAGGACATGATGGCGGTCATCCCCCGCCACACCGTCACCTACTGCCAATACGGCGCGAGGGCCATGAAGCCGACCGACATATTCACGAACGCCTCCGACCCGCGATTCTGCCCGCCGTGCCGCAACGGGGCGCCCTGCCACGAGTCGGCGCCGCGCGGGTCGAAGTCCGGCACGCAGGGCCTGGCGAACGCGCGCGAGCGCGGGCGCATCCCCGAGAGGCTGTGCCTGCACATCGTTGACGTGTGCGAGCGCGAGGTGCCCATCCGAAAGGCGGCGGGGCTATGCCGGTGAAAAGCGCGGCAGCAGCGCCGCCAGGCGGCTTCACCGGCGCCGGCGGGGCGGCCTTCTCGTCGGCGCGCGACGACTGGGAGACCCCCGCGTGGCTGTTCTCGGCGCTCGATTCCGAGTTCCACTTCACCCTTGACGCGGCGAGCTCGGACGCCAACGCCAAATGCGAAAGGCACCTCACCAAACGAGACGACGGGCTCGCGGCTGACTGGGGCGGCGAGAGAGTGTGGGTGAATCCGCCCTACGGCCGGGGCGTCGGGGCATGGGCGCGCAAGGCGGCAATCGAGGGCGCCAAGCCGCGCACGACGGTCGCGCTGCTGGTGGCGGCGCGCACGGACACCGAGTGGTTCCTCCGTTACATCCTCGGCCATGCAGAGATAAGGCTCGTTCGCGGCCGCATCAGGTTCGAGCTCGCCGGCGTCGCTCAGGGCCCCGCGCCCTTTCCGAGCATGGTCGCCGTGTTCGGGGAGGGCGCCGCCCCCGGCAAGGTGTCGTCAATAGCCAACGCCGCAGCGCGCGGCGGGAAGGGGGCTTCGTGAGGTACGTGAGCCTTTTCTCAGGCATAGAGGCGGCGAGCTGCGCGTGGGGGCCGCTCGGCTGGGAGGCGGTCGCCTTCAGCGAGATCGACCCGTTCTGCAACGCGGTTCTCGCTACTCGCTTCCCGAGCGTGCCCAACCTGGGAGATATATCGAAGGTCGAGTGGAAGGAGATGCGTGGCGAGATCGACGTTGTCATCGGCGGAAGCCCGTGCCAGAGCTTTTCCGTCGCCGGAAAGAGAACGGGGCTCAAAGGCGAGTCGGGCCTCATGCTCGAATTTATTCGAGCTGTACGTGAGGTCATGCCGAGATGCTTTGTCTGGGAGAACGTCCCGGGAGCGCTCTCGAGCGAGAACGGGGAGGCTTTCCGATGCCTGCTCCGGGCGATGGATGAGGTCGGGTACGGTCTGGCATGGAGAATTCTGGACGCGCAATTCTTCGGCTTGGCCCAGCGACGCGAGCGTGTCTTTCTTGTCGGAGTGCTTGGAAGCGCCGCCCGTGCCTGCGAGGTACTATTTGAGCCCCACTGCATGCGCTGGGATCATCCGCCGGGCAAGGAGAAGAGGGCGCTCCTTGCCGCCGCAGCTGGAGGAGGCGCTCGAACGGCAGGCTTCAAGTACTCCGCCGCCCCCGCCAGCGGGTCGGTAGGCCACGCCGCCGAGCAATCGCCCACCCTCACGGCCGACTGGCACGCGCCCGCCGTCTACGGCATCGTTGGCAACTCCATAGGCCGAAAGCCTGAAAACGGGGGCAATGGCGCGGGCTTCTGCGACCCCGACGAGAAAGGCATGTACACCCTCACCGCCGCCGACCGCCACGCCGTGGCCCTGCCTGCGGGCGGGCCGCCGCGCGAGGCCCTGTGCCTCGCGTCCACCCATGCGAACGCGCACGTGGGCGACGGCCTGTGCGGGTGCCTCACGGCGAACGCCGCCAAGGGGCCGCCCATGGCGTGCCTTTCGGGGGACGCGGCCAACGCGGCGTGCGACGTGGACCTGGCGGGCACGCTGAAGGTGGGCGGCTCCCCGTCGTGCGTGGGCCCCGTCGCGGCGTTCGCCCAGAACACGCGCGACGAGGTGCGCTTCGTCGGCGGGTCGGGCAGCCACGTGGGCGCGCTCGCCGCGCATCCCGGCGTCAAGCAGGCGAGCCACGTCCTGCAGGGTCCGGCGGTCAGGCGGCTCACGCCGTTGGAGTGCGAGAGGCTGCAAGGCTTCCCGGACAACTGGACGAACGTGGAGTTCCGCGGCAAGCCGGCTCCGGACGGCCGTCGTTACAAAGCCCTCGGAAACGCCATGGCCGTCCCGGTCGTCAAATGGATCGGCGAGAGGGTGGAGAAGGCCGTTTAGCCTCGGCGAAAGAGCGGGCCTCTTCCAGGGTCCGCCTGTCCTTCGCTACGACGAAGCGGACGAAGTCCGCCTCGAAGTAGGCGGCGTTGAGCCTGACGACATCGCGCGCGCCGAGCAGCTCGCAACCTCCCATCCCCCGACGGGGGCCGGGGCCGTAGATGACGGCCGCATTCGGGCTGATAGGGCAGTACAGAGAGGAGAGGCGATCCCGCCCCCCTGTTTCCCGAACAACGGGGAGGACGGGGAAAGACGCGGTGGCGAACGAGGCGCACCCGGGCGCGCGCAGGACGATCCCCTCCATTTCGAGCAGCTCTCCTACGATGAGCCCTTGGTAGGACCCGTCGCCCGTATCTAGCAGCAGGCGGCGCGTGACGCCTTCCGCCGCCACCCCCTCGAACGCGCCCTCGTGCCCCAGAGCCCTCATAAGGTCGCGATACGGAGAGAGGTCTTCTTCCGAAGCCGACAACATAAGCTCATTCCGGAGGGGCTTGAACACGCTGGGATGGCGAGCAATCGCATTCGCCACAAAAGACGCGATGATTCTCGCGTCGTCATCGCCGACGCACGTGAACGGGGCGTTCGGCACGCACAGGGCCGCCACCCTTTTCAGGACGGGGGCAAAAGCGCTCTCCAGTTCGCAGAGGCCGTCCTCAGTGTAGTTCGGATAGACGAATTTCCCCTTGTACCAGTTGGGGTCGTTCGATAGGGATTCGTACAGGTACCTCTCCGCACAGAAATCGCCAACCGAGGGTGTAAATATTCCCCCCGACTCCTTATCTAGCGCGAACACCGTGTCGCCGCTCCCGCAAAACCCACGCAAGTAGAACTTCGGAACGTAATGCTGCTTCTTCTTTTTCGGCCCTTTTGTGTTCATGGAAGTCACCGCCAAACCGAGCTCCGCCGTCGGGCAAACGAGGGCGATCTGCCGGACGTCGGTTCGGAAGACGCAGTTGAAGCGACGTGAGAGCCAACCAAGCCCAAAAAACTAGAGCCAATCCCAGCGGGATTGGCCCATACAAAACCCGAAGGTTTTTGAATCTGAGGTTATGGTGCCATCAGCCGAGCGCCTTGTCAATGAGATTCGCCAGAAACCTCAGGTACGACACGAACCCGTTCTGGACGCCGTAGCTCTCGCACGTGCCGAGAAGACTCGCGCGCAGCCCTTCCAGCAGCGCCGTCGAACGGGGACAGAGCGCCGGCCCTCCCAATCGGTCGAACATCACGAGCGTCTCGAGGAGCTGCTGCATACGACGGTTCCTTAACTTGGCGCGGCGCGTCTTGCTGTTGCCGACGCCTTTCTCGGCGAGCCAATCGTAGACCAGGCTGGAAAGCGCGTAATCGCACTCGTTGGAGCCGTCCATCCCGTTGACTATGCAGCTGCCGTGGGAACAGCAGTTCCTCACGGCCTTCACGCCCTTGAGGATGTAGTGCTCCTCCCGCATGACGGCGTCGTCCCATCGCTCGGAGCAGAACAGGCAGAAGGCCAGCGCCGTTCCGAACGTGACCACCTCCAAAAACGCCCATACGGGCATCGCGTCTCGGTAATGGCCGATGATGCGCCCGGTGTAAACGTCGCCGACGATGCCGGCGGACATGCGCGAGGAGAGATCCCGCTCGATGTAGCTGCGGTATCTCCTCTGTTGCGCCCTCATGAAATCGGCGACTATGCCGTAGCCGTCCTCGTCGTCGAGCCTGGAGGCGCGCGTCACCATGGAGGTCTTGGCCAGCCGCTCCACGTCTTGCGAGACAGCTAGGAACGCCTTGCGGAGCTCGTCGTCGAGCGCATCGAGAGCCAGCAGGTCGGCGAAGTCAAGCCTCACGTACTTCCCCCGGTCGTCGCCGGACGCGTGCTTCTGGAACAGCCTGCGGCATGACGCGAGGTGCACGAAGGTTCCCCGGCGGGCCAAAGCGTCCGCGGCTTGCTCCTCGCCGCATCGCTCGAACGAGACGCCTTTCGCCTTCAGAAGCGCAACCTGCTCCTCCGGGTTCAGCATCGGCTTGAGCCCCGTCACCTCGTGCGCGCCCTCCCCGATGCTCCATGCAGTGTATGTTTCACTCGGATTCACCATGCCCGCCATTCTACCCCTTTCAGCGTCTCTTGGGCACGCCGCGTTCCGCGCATCTCGAATCGGCATGGCGAAGCGAAGGCGAATGGGGGCACGCCGCGCCGCTCCGGCGGCCACAGGCAAATCCGAAGACAAGAAAAGGACGAAAACATGCCATACGTCGACCCTGAAATCATCGCTGAAGTGAAGCGGGTTGACCTGCTTACTTACCTGCAAGAGCGCGAACCCGACGAGCTGGTGCGCATTTCGCCCGGCGTCTACTGCACGAAGGAACACGACAGCCTTAAGATCTCCAACGGCAAGTGGTTCTGGTGGAGCCGGGATCTCGGCGGCAGGAGCGCGCTCGACTTCCTCGTCAAAGTGCGCGACATGGCCTTCCTCGACGCCGTGGAGCATCTGCGGGCCGACCGCCCTGCCGTTGCGAGAGCATCCCCGCCCGCGCATGCCGCCCCACCGGCGAGCGCGCCGCGCCCGGCGTTTCGCCTCCCACGCCGGTGCGCCGACGACGATGCGATGCGGTACCTCGAATCGCGCGGCATCTCGCGCAGCCTGCTGAAGGGCCTCGTGGATGCCGGAGACGTCTACGGCACCATGCGCGGCGGGGTCGCGTGCGCGGTGTTCGTCGGCAGGGACCGCACGGGCGTTCCGAGGTACGCGGCCTTGCGCTCGTGCGAGGGAGGCTTCAAGGGCGAGGCTCCCAGATCCGACAAGCGCTTCGCGTTCTCCCTGCAAAGCGTCCGAAACAACGGCGTGCTCCATGTTTTCGAGAGCGCCATAGACGCGCTTTCCTACGCGACCATCCTCGAGCACGAGGGCAAGCAGACGGCCAGCTTGGGGATGCTGTCCCTCGGCGGGGTGTCGGTCCCCCATGCGCGCAACGGAGCCCCGAAGCTGCCGCTCGCCCTCGCGCAGCATCTTGACGACCGCCCATACATCGCCTCGTTGGCCTTGCATCTCGACAACGACGAGGCGGGCAGGCGGGCCGCCCGCGAGATCGCGCGCGCAGCCGCTTCTCGCGGCGTGGCGGCGTCGATGGAGCCTCCCCCGGAGGGTAAGGACGTGAATGAGTTCCTCTTGGCCCGCCGCTCCAGAGGCCGAGCGCCCGACAGGGGAAGGTGATCTTTCTTTCGGCGGGTTGCGAAGTCCGCCGCCGAGGCGGCGGAAAACCGTCGCGTACCAGCAAGCAACGCCGAGCGCTGGCGCTCGGCAGACGCAGGGGGCACCCCCTGCAACCCCGCGAAGGGAGGCGGCGAATGGAAAGGCGCACGCGCAAGGCCACGGTGAGGCTCACGGAGGAAGAGCTGGCGCGGCTCAAAGAGGCGGCGCGCAGGGCGGGCTGGTCGCAGGAGGCGTACCTGCGCGCGCTCATAGGGGGCATCGACCCGAGGCCGAAGCCGCCGCCCGACTACCTGGCGATGACCCGCGAGCTGCACGCCATCGGGAACAACCTCAACCAGATCGCGCGCAAGGCCCACGCCCTCGGCACCGTGGACGCCGCCCGCTACGACGCCGAGGCGCGAAGGCTCGAAGCCGCGCTCCGCGAGATCGTGGCGGCGGTCAAAGAGCCGGGAAGGAGGCGATGAGGTGGCCGTCACGTCGATTTGGAAGGTCGAAGGGCGCCTGGCGCGCGTGCTCGGGTACGCCGGGAACCCGGACAAGGCCGAAGGCTCGCCCGACGAGTGGGAGCTCCAGGGCGTGGGCGCCGCCATCCTCTACGCCGCCGACCCCGGCAAGACTGAGCGGCAGCTGTACGTGACCGGCGTCAACTGCCTGCCCGCCACGGCGCTGGAAGAGATGAACGCGACCAAGCGCCAATACGGCAAGACGGGCGGCATCGTGGCCTTCCACGGATACCAGGCGTTCGCGCCCGGCGAGACCGACCCCGCCACGGCCCACGAGGTGGGCGTCGCCCTCGCCCAAGAGCTGTGGGGCGGCCGCTTCGAGGTTGTGGTGGCCACCCATCTGGACAAGGCCCACCTCCACAACCACTTCGTGGTCAACTCTGTGTCCTTCGCCGACGGCAGGCGCTTCCACCGAGACGCCGCCTGCTACCGCGCGATGCGCGAAGCGTCCGACGAACTGTGCCGGGAGCATGGTCTTTCGGTGGTGGAGAGCCCCGGGCGCGGCGGCGCGCGCCACCACGCCGAATGGCGCGCCGAGCGCGAGGGGCGCCCCACGTGGCGCTCGCTCGTGAAGGCCGACGTGGACGAGGCCGTAGGGCGTGCGGCGAGCATGCGCCAGTTCCACGCGAACCTGCGCGCGATGGGCTACGACGTGAAGGTGGGCAAGGACATATCGGTGCGCCCGCCCGGCAAGGAGCGTTTCGTGCGCCTGCGCCGCAATTTCGGGGACGCGTACTCGCAGGAGGGCATCGGCGCGCGCATCCTCGCCAACAGCCGCCAGCGCCTGCCCCTCGGCAGGCCGAGGCCCGCTCCCAAGGAGCGCCCGCCCGTGCCGAAGGGCACGCTCGTGAGCCTGTACCGCAGGTACATGGCGCTGCTCAACGGCGCGAAGAGGCAGAGGGCGCCAGGCGGGCGGGCGCATTTCCTGCTGCGCGAGGATCTGCGCGAACTCGAAGCCATATCGGGGGAGCTCGCGCTGCTCGCGCGCGAGGGGATAGAGACGCGATCCCAGCTGGCGGCATACGAAAGAGCCTTGGCCGACAAGTCCGAGGCGCTGCAGGCCGAACGCCGCGCGCTGCGCAACGAGGCGAGGCGCTCCAAGGCGGCGGGATCCCCCGCGCCCCCAAACCCCCGCATCGCCGAGATAGCGTCGGAGCTGCGGGGCGCAAGGCGCGAGGCGCGCGCCTGCGCGCGCATCCGGGCAAGAAGCGCCGAGCTGCCGGCCCGCATCGCGCAGATCGAGGGCGCCGAAGCGAACAGAGAGGAAAGGCAGGTGGAAGGTCATGGACGCATCGAGCGAGGCTGCTGAGCAGATCGTGAGGATGACGCTCGAGGGAACCGAGGTGGCGCTGCGCATCACGGGCGCCGGCGCGAAGAACGCGGCCGCCATGCTGCTGGCGGCCGCGGCGAGCAACGAGAAAACCAAGGGCAGGGCGCGGCTTTCGGCGATGCTCAAATCGGGCCGTGAGCTGCGCGTGTTCCCCATCCGCTTTGACGATCTGAAAGGGTTCGCGAAGGAGGCCCGACGCTACGGCATCGCATACGCCGTCGTGAAGCAGAAGGACGGCGAATCCGTCGATCTTCTGGTGCGGACCGAGGACGCGAGCAAGGTGAACCGCATCGCGGAGAGGCTCGGCCTGTGCCGCATGAGAGACGACGCCCGCGAAGCGCCCGAGCCGCGCGAGGGGAATCGGCACGATGGGCGCGCGCACGCCGCGCAGGCGCCGCGCGCACCCGAACAAGCTGCGGCGCTCCTCGATGATTTGCTGGCATCGCCGGGCGACAGCGACGCCTCCCCTTTAGCGCAAGCCCCGGCGGAAAGCCGTCCGTCAGGGCCTACATCCGCGAGAAAACGGCTCTCAGAAAAGGATGGTGAGGCAGCGCGCAAGCGCTGCGGCAGGCTGTCCGTGCGCGCGGAGATGCGCGCCATATCGGCGGCACGCGAAATGAGCGGCGAAGCGCATGCGACTCGCAAGCCCATGGCGCGCGCCCTGGAGAAAGGAAGGTAGAGCATGCAAGATATCTACCGGATGATGGAAGAACGCAGTAGCCGGGAATTCGCGCCGGAAGGCGAGTTCGACAAGCAAGCGTGGGCGGAGCGGAAGCAGAGCGAGCGCCAAGAGGCATTCGACCGCGCCGACGCCGCCGCGCTGCGCGCGAATTCGGATCCAGCGGCGCTGGAGACGTACATGCGGGTGGCGGCGCAGCTGCCCCACCATTCCGCCACGAACATCCTGCTCATAGCCGACCGCATACCGAACGCGACGCGCGTCGGCACGGCTGAGCATTGGCGCAGGCAGGGAGCGTCGGTGAGGCGCGGGCAGAAGGCGATCCCCATCATCGAACCCGTCAAGGAGTACGTGCGCGACGACGGCAGCATCGGCGTCTTGTACGACGTGCGCAAGGTGTTCGACGTGTCGCAGACCACCGCGCGGCCATGCCTGCCGCGCAGAGTGGACCCTCACGCCGCGCTCGCGGCGCTGGTCGCTCGCTCGCCGACGAGAATAGAGCCGGTTGACGACCTCGGCGGCGTCCCCGCCGAGTACGATCACGCCTCGGGGGCCATACGGGTGCAGCGAGGGCTCGATGAGCCGCAGCTGCTCTCGGCGCTGATAGTCGAGGCGGCGCATGCCAGCATGGCGCTCGGCCTCGATGCCTACGACAGGGAGACGCACGCCGCGAAGGCCGACCTCGCGGCGGGCATAGCCGCCCGCCGCCTGGGACTCGAATGTTCGGGAGCCGTCGCCGCGCCCGCGCCACCGGAAGCGAGCGCGCGCGAGGTGAGGGACGCCTTGGGCGAGATCGGCAAGGCCGCGCGCGACGTGTCGGAGCGCATGGCCCCGCCCGAAAGGCGGCGCGACAGGTCGGAGGGCAGATGAGGCCCCCGACGGCTGGCGAGGCGGCAGCCGCCGCGCTCGCCGCGCCGCTGGCGGCGTGGGCGGGGTTCGTCGCCGCCCCCGCCTTGGACGGCGGGGGGTCGCTCGCCTCGCTCATCGCGGCGTTCTCGGATCCCTTTTCGACGAAGCCCACGGCGGGCGGCGCGCGATGGGCGCTGCTGTTCCTGGTCCTGTATGCCGCCTGCGCGGCGGCGTGGCTGCTCACCCGGCGCAACCTGCGCCCCGGCGAGGAGCACGGCAGCGCCCGGTGGGGTGACGCCCGCCGCATCTGCCACCGCTACCGGGGGCGCGACCCCGCAGGCGACAAGCTGCTCACGCGCAATTTTCGCATGAGCTACGACACCCACGCCCACAGGCGCTCGATGAACACGCTCGTGGTGGGCGGCTCGGGCGCAGGCAAAACGCGCGGGTTCAGCCTGCCCAACGCCTGCCAGGCCAACACATCGATGGTGGTGCTCGACCCGAAGGGCGAGATCGTGCGCGCCGTGGGCGGGCTGCTCGAATCGAGGGGCTACGAGGTGCGCGTGCTCGACCTCGTGCGCATGGAGAGGTCCCACTGCTACAACCCGCTTTCCTACATCGAGTCGGACGCGGACGCGCAGCGGCTCAACACCAACCTGTTCAAGGCGACGACTCCCAAGGGCGCGCAGAGCCAGGATCCTTTCTGGGACACGGCCGCCGGGATGCTGCACCTGGCGCTTCTGCTTTACCTCGTGCACGAGGCACCGCCCGAGGAGCGCAACTACGCCACCCTCATGGAGATGCTGCGCGCCGGCGAGGTGCGCGAGGACGACGACGATTACGCCTCGGTGCTCGACGAGCTGTTCGACCGGCTGGAGATGAGGAACCCTGGCCACATCGCGCTCAAATACTACCGCAGCTACCGCTCCGGCTCGGCCAAGACGCTCAAATCCATCCAGGTGACGCTCGCCTCCAGGCTGGAGAAGTTCAACCTCGACGCCCTGGCGTCGCTCACCGCCACAGACGAGCTCGACCTGCCGTCGCTCGGGGAGCGCAAGGTGGCCCTGTTCGCAGTCATACCCGACAACGACACCAGTTTCAACTTCCTGGTGTCCGTCCTCTACACGCAGCTGTTCCAGCAGCTTTTCGCGCTCGCGGACGGAAAACACGGCGGGCAGCTGCCCGTGCACGTGCACTTCCTCATGGATGAGTTCGCCAACGTGAGCTTACCCAATGATTTTGAGAAGATACTCTCCACCATGCGCGGGCGCGGGGTGTCCGCGTCGATCATCATCCAGAACATGGCGCAGCTGCGGGCGCTGTTCGACAAGCAGTGGGAGTCCATCGTCGGCAACTGCGACGAGTTCCTGTACCTGGGCGGCAACGAGCAATCCACCCACAAGTACGTCAGCGAGCTTCTGGGCAAGGAGACCATCGACCTCGACACGCACGGCAGGACCACCGGGAGGGGCGGCAGCTGGTCCACCAACCAGCAGATCTCGGGGCGCGAGCTCATGACGCCCGACGAGGTGCGCATGCTCGACAACTCCCGCGCGCTGCTCTTCGTGCGCGGCGAGCGCCCCATCATCGACTTAAAGCTCGACATAGCGCGGCATCCCGCCGCGCGGCTCACCCCCGAGGGCGGCGCGCCGCCCTACGAGCACGGCGCCTGCCCGCTGGCAAGCGCCGCCGTGGCGCCCTACGAAGGCGTTGCCCCCGCGAGCGCGCAGGCCGCGCCTGCGGGCTGCGTCGTGCTCGACGGGGAGGAGGCCGAGGCAGCGCTCGCGGCGGAGGCGGCGGGCGGGAAAGGAGAACCAACGCATGAGAAAGACCACTGAGGGGAAGAAGGCCCGCCCCGCAGCCCGCGCGCGGCTCATGGCGGCAATCGCCGTCTGCGCCGCTTCGGCCTTGGCGCTGGAGCCGCCCGCCGCGTTCGCGGCGACCGACCCGATAGCGGCGGTGGACAACCTCTCCACGTTCATCTTCGGGCTCATCAGGAGCGTCGGGCTCATCCTGCTCGGCTTCGGCGTGGTGCAGGTGGGCATGTCGCTCAAGAGCCACGACCCGTCCCAGCGCGCCAACGGCTTCCTGACCCTGGCGGGCGGCGTGGTCATCACGTTCGCGAAGGAAATCTTGGATATCATCGTCGGATAGGCCCGTCGCGCGGGCCCCGAAAGGAGGCGGGCCGTTGGATTCGGACAACTGGGTGGTCAGCAACCTCCAGGGAGCGCTCGACACGTGGAACGAGAAGATGGGCGAGATCGTGGGGTTGCTCACGGCGTCGCCCGCCGACTTCCGGGGCGGCGGGATATGGGACGCGGTGCTCTCCATCCACGGCGCCGTGCAGGCGGTGGCGCTCGCGCTCCTCGTGCTGTTCTTCCTGTCGGGCCTCGTGAAGACCTGCGGCTCGTTCGCCGAGGCCAAGCGCCCGGAGGTGGTGTTGAAGCTGTTCGTGCGGTTCGTGCTGGCGCACGCCGCCGTCGTCTACGGGCTTGAGCTCATGATGGCGTTCCTCGACGTGGTGCAGGGGCTCATCGGCGACATGATGGATGCTGCGGGCTTTGCGTCGGCCGCGCCCGCCGCGCTGCCTGGCGAGATGGTGGAGGCCATCGAGGACGTGGGCTTCCTCGACGCCATACCCCTGTGGGCGGTGACGTTGCTCGGCGGGCTGCTCGTCACGGTGCTCTCGTTCATCATGATACTGGCGGTGTACGGCAGGTTCTTCAAGATATACATGTACACCGCGCTCGCGCCCATACCCCTGTCCACCTTCGCGGGCGAGCCGAGTCAGTCGGTCGGCAAGGCGTTCCTCAAAAGCTACGGGGCCGTGTGCCTCGAGGGTGCGGTCATCCTGCTCGCATGCGTCATATTCTCGCTGTTCGCATCGGCGCCGCCGGTGGTGGATGCCGAGGCTCCCGTGGTCACGCAGGTGTGGTCGTACGTGGGAGAGCTTGCCTTCAACATGCTGGTGCTCACGGGCATGGTCAAGATGGCCGACCGCGTGGTGCGCGAGATGATGGGGCTTTGACGCCCCTCCCCTTTCCCGAAACAACCGAACGAACACATTGCCCGCGCCGCGCGCGGGGCGCTTTACGCGCCCGCTTCGCCGCGCAGGCAGAGAGGAGCAAGAAGTGGAAGTGAAGGTCAACCGAGAGATACGCGAGTATACCGAGGGGGTGTTCTTCGGCATGTCGCTTCGGCAGTGCGTCTTCGCGCTGCTCGCCTGCGTCGCCGCCGTGGGGCTCTACTTCGGGCTGTCGCCCTTCCTGAGACTGGACGAGCTCTCCTGGGCGTGCATCGCGGGAGCGGCCCCGTTCGCCGCGCTGGGGTTCGTCACCTGGCACGGCATGGCGGTCGAACGCGCGGCGTGGGCGTGGGCCAAATACGCGCTTTTGACCCCCAAGGAACTGCCCGCGCGCCCGCAGAACCTGTACTACGAGGCCGTCTGCACGCCGCATCGCGCGAAGGGCATCCGCCGCGAGAAAGGAGGGCATCATGGCCGCACTCGCAGCTAGGCGGCGCAAAGGCGGCACGCGGTTCGTCCCGCCGAAAACCGCCGAGGACGCCGTGCCCGTGCGCCGCATCTGGCCCGACGGCGTGTGCCTCACCGACGACGGCGAGTACGCGAAGACCTGGCGCGTGAGCGACGTGAACTACGCGGCGGCGTCAAAGGAGGATAAGGAGGCCATGTTCCTGGGCTACTCGGACCTGCTCAACTCTTTCGACTCCGACGCGCGGGCCAAGGTCACCGTGGCGGTGCGCAGGCTCGACGCCGAAGCCCTCGGGCGGCGCATCCTCATACCGCCCAAGGGCGACGGGCTCGACCGCTACCGCGAGGAGTACAACGCCATGCTCATAGAGAAGGCCACGGGGGCGAATTCCATGGTGCGCGAGATATACCTTACCATCGCCGTGGGAGGGAGAAGCATCCAGGAGGCCCGCTCCTACTTCAACCGCGCGTCGGCGGAGACGGCCGCGCACCTCGCGCGCCTCGGGGCGCACTGCGAGGAGCTCGACGCAGAGGGCAAGCTGCGGCTTCTGAGGGGCTTCTACCGGGGCGGCGCCGACGACCTGCCCATCGACGTGCGCGCCTCGATGCGCCGGGGGCACTCGTTCAAGGACGCCGTTGCGCCCGAGGGCGCGGGCATTGAGGCCGACCGCCTGCGGGTGGGCGGCCGCTGGGCGCGCGCCCTGTACCTGACCGACTACGCGTCCTACATCAAGGACGGCTTTCTGGCCGAGCTTACCGACGCGAGGCGCGCGATGGCGCTTTCCATAGACGTCGTCCCCGTGCCCACTGACGAGGCGGTGCGCGAGGTGGAGCGGCGACTGCTCGGTGTGGAGACGAACATCACCAACTGGACGCGCCGGCAGAACGCCAACATGAACTATAACGTGGCCGTGCCCTACGACATGGAGCAGCAGCGCAAGGAGAGCCGCGAGTTCCTGGACGACCTCATGTCGCGCGACCAGCGCATGATGTTCGCCACGGTGACGCTCGTCCACTTTGCCGACACGCCCGAGGAGCTCGACGCCGACACCGAGGCGCTGCTCTCGTGCGCGCGCAAGCACCTGTGCCGCCTCTCGGTCCTGCGCTTCCAGCAG
The DNA here is from genome assembly GCA_048485835.1 of Collinsella sp. Classification (GTDB taxonomy): domain Bacteria; phylum Actinomycetota; class Coriobacteriia; order Coriobacteriales; family Coriobacteriaceae; genus Collinsella. Next base: position 18,905 of record DBFWBE010000015.1, on the reverse strand, counting down.
CTCGACGGGCTGTCAACCGCGCTGCCCATAGGCGTGCGTCGCATCGAGGCGATGCGCACGCTCACCACCGAGAGCCTCGCCGTGCTCATGCCGTTCCGCGTGCAGGAGATCATGGAGGAGGGCGGCATGTACTTCGGCGAGAACGCCATATCGCGCAACCTCATCCTGTGCGACAAGTCGCGGCTCCTGAACCCCAACGCGTTCGTGCTGGGCGTGCCGGGCTCGGGCAAGAGCTTCTCGACCAAGGAGCTCATAGCTATGCTTGCGCTCTCGACCGACGACGACATAGTGATATGCGACCCCGAGCGCGAGTACGCCTCGCTCGCCGAGGCACTGGGCGGCGAGGTGGTGCGCATCGCGGCGGGCAGCCCCCACCACATCAACGCCATGGACATGGTGGAGGGCTACGGCGAGGGAGGCAACCCCGTGGCCGACAAGAGCGAGTTCGTGCTGTCACTGTTCGAGCAGCTCGACCGCCGGGGACTGGGGCCGCAGGCCAAGTCGGTCGTGGACCGCTGCACCTCGGCGGTGTACGCCGACTACCTGCGCGGCGGCGAGGCGCCCACGCTCGCCCACCTGCGCGACAAACTGCTCGCCCAGCCCGAGCCGCAGGCGCGTGACCTGGCGCTTTCGCTGGAGCTGTTCACCTCGGGCACGCTGGACGCGTTCGCGCACCCAACCAACGTGGACACCCGCAACAGGCTCCTCGTCTACGACATCATGGACCTGGGCCGCCAGCTCAAGACCATGGGGCTGCTCGTCATCACCGACGCGATGCTCAACCGCGTGACGGACAACTGGCGCGCGGGCAGGCGCACGCACATCTTCATAGACGAGTTCCACGTGGTGTTCGAGAACGAGTACTCCGGCGCGTTCTTCAACAGCGCGTGGCGCCGCTTCCGCAAGCGCAACGCCTACCCCACGGCCATCACGCAGAACGTGGAGTACCTGCTCGATTCGGTCTTGGCCTCCACGATGCTCTCCAACTCCGAGCTCATCGTCATGCTCAACCAGGCGGCCGCCGACCGCGGGAAACTGGGCGAACTCCTCAACATCAGCCGAGAGCAGATGGGCTACATCACCAACGCCGAGGCGGGCTGCGGCCTCCTGCGCTACGGCGGCGCCATCGTGCCGTTCGCCAACCGCTTCCCGAGGGACACCGAGCTCTACCGCCTCATGACCACTAAGCCCGGGGAGTGACGAAGCAGAAAGGAGGCCGCCTTGCCGAGCGACATCAAGGAGCGCGTCGTCGCCAGGAACGTGAAGACCCTCGACCGCGCGGCGCTTCTCCAAAAGGCGGCGCGGCCCGCAGCGCTGCGCGTCGGCGAAACGGCGAAGGCGGCAAACCCCGCACACACACGCGAACGAAGGGGCGATGAAGCCGAAGGCGGCTGGGCGGCGGCGCGCGGCGAATCGGAGCGAACGGCGCACGAGGGCTTCGCGGCCACAGCGAACGGTGCGCGGGTCGCCCGCGCAATCCGGCGGCGCAATGTCCCCAAGGAACGCGCGCGCACGACCTTCCCGTCCGCAGAGCGCGGCGAACGTCGCACGCCGAGGGGTTGCGCGGCATCCTGCGGGTCAAGCCGCGAAGCATCGAGCCCTTCGCCGAGGGCGCCCCGGCCGGCGAACGCGCGCGCCCGAGAAGCCATGCGCACGAGGGCGCAGGCGGCGTCGCGCGCACGCGCGGCCCGGGCATCCCGCAAAGCTACGGCGAAGGGCGCGAACGCCGCCGCGCGGCGGGCGGCAAGCAGCGCGGGCCGGTTCGCGCGCATGGCCGCGCTCCAGGCGCGGGCGGCAACTGCGGCGCTCACCGGTCTTGGGTCGTCCGCTGCCGCAGTGGTCGTGGTGACATGCCTCGCGGCGTTCGTCGCCACCTCGGCGTTCGGCATCTTCCTCATGGGCGGCGACATAGGCGACGGCAACCCCCCGCTCCGCGAGGTGGTGGCGGAGATAGACGCCGAGCACGCCGCCAAGGTGGAGGAGGCCAAGGCGTCGGCGGAATGCGACGAGGTTTCGGTTTCGGGCGGCAAGAGCCCGTGGAAGGAAACCCTCGCCGTGTTCGCGGTCAAGCTGGCGGCAGACGCCGAGAACCCGCTCGACGTTCTGACGCTCGACGCCGCGCGGCAGGGCGCGCTGCGCGCCGTGTTCTGGGACATGAACTCCATAGAAACCGAGATAGAGGAAGCCGAGCCGAGCGATTCCGACGGCGAAGACGCCCCGCCCGCCAAGGTGCTGCGCGTCACGCTCTCGGCCAAGACGGCGGAGCAGATGGCGTCGGCCTACGGGTTCGACGCGGGGCAACTCGAAACGCTGCGCGAGCTTCTGGACGAGCGCCACGACGCCGCATGGCGGGCCGTACTCCACGGGATCGCGGGCGGCGCCGCCGACATCGTGGAGATCGCCTCGAGCCAGCTGGGCAACGTGGGCGGCAGGCCGTACTGGTCATGGTACGGGTTCGAGAGCCGCGTGGAATGGTGCGCGTGCTTCGTGAGCTGGTGTGCGAACGAGTGCGGGTACATCGATTCGGGCGCGGTGCCCAAGTTCTCCTACTGCCCCACGGGCGTGCAGTGGTTCAAGGCCGCAGGCCGCTGGCTGCCGGGAGGCAGCGCGCCGGCGCCTGGGGACATCGTGTTCTTCGACTGGGACGGAGACGGCGTCTCCGACCACGTGGGCATCGTGGAGTCGTGCGACGGCTCCACCGTGCGCACCATCGAAGGCAATTCGGACGATGCGTGCAGGAGAAGCGCCTACGGCGTCGGAAGCCCTTTCATTATGGGGTATGGGGCGTGCTCTTTCTAAGAAATCTCTATCCATCTTGCCAATAAAGGCAGCTCCAAATGACGCAAAACATCGTTGCACTCGTAGATGGTTAGGCTGTCGTTCATGGACAGCAACTCTCTGTATGCCTCATGAAGCTTACACCCTCCAAGGTAATAACCCGCCGCATTGAAAAGATTCTCGGATTCTTCCAAAGAGAGTCCGAGGCCTACGCAAAATTGCATCACTGTTTCTGGTTTAGGACGATCTGCAAGTTGACCATATTTGATTCGCTCGTAAGTTTTCTCCGACAGCAAAGTACGTCTGCAGAACTCGCTTTTTGAAATGCCAAGCTTCAAGACGTACTTCGCAGAAAGCAGAGAAAATGGTGCTGTCTCTCTTTCTGACCCGCTGCTATCGTGTTCGATTGACGCTGGAGTGCCATAAGCTTTCCCCATCGTCTTCTTGAAGAGGCGGTCTCTTAGTCGATAGCAACACTCCGTTACTTTTTGAGTAATGGCATCCTCCTTCACGGCTGGGCACCTACCTCGGTTGGCGCTGCCAGCGCAATAAGCCCTGGGGGATTTAGTCTTCAAGGTCGAACTCCCTCAAGCCAACCTCCTTTTGGCGCCTGCGTTGTTTTGCTCTCAAACCGAATTGCTCCCGGGATGCATGCTTTTCACTGTCTCCATCAGAAAAAGAAGAGGGCGTAATCGCAAGCTATTTGCAAAGCGTGCCTTTCTGACCACATGGCTAAAAAATCTTTGCCACCTGCAAGCAAAAAAGCGCGTGCAGGGAGCTAGTGGGCTGGAGAGACCGATTTGATTCTGAGGATATCAGGAGACCCCCTTCGTCGCTTCAAATACACTTCTCTACTACTCGCTTACGACATATTGCCGAGCCGGGTATCAAACCAGTTTTTCTGTTAATCAAACTAAAACTGATTTGTAAAACACGGCTTTAAAAGAACGGTTGTGCAGGTTTCAATCGAAAGCCACCAACAAAAAAGTTAGACATAGAAACCTTTTATCTTTATAATGTCCTTGTTCTAATTGGACAGTGTCTATCTAAATATAAAGGAATAGATGCTGATGTACGGGATGATATGAAAAAATGATTGGAGCGGATATGTCACAAGATGAAACAATGCTGGGGAAAGGGGTTCTTTCTCGCCGTGACTGCGTGAAGCTGATGGGAGGCTTCGCCATCGCCATGGGCACGGGGTCGCTGCTTGCTGGCTGCTCGTCGGGCACCAGTGATTCCGGCGAGGGCGCTTCTCAGTCGGATGAGACGCCCAAGACGTTGCGGGTTGCCATGATGGGCAGCTCGACGGACACGTTGGATCCAGCCACCTTCAGCACGCTTCTTCCGTTGGCGATTGCGCTCAACGTGTACGACTCGCTTATCCTCCTGCGCAACGGCGTGGTGGAGAACTCGCTTGCCGAAAGCATCGAACCCAACGAGGATGCGAGCGCTTGGACCGTCACCCTTAAGGACGGTGTGAAGTATCATGACGGCGAGACCGTCACGGCTGAAGATGCGCTCTACAGCCTCCAGTACGCCGGCACCTCACCCATGTACTCGTCGTTCTACGCGAACGTCGATTGGGAGGGCAGCTCGGTTGTGGACGAGCGCACGTTCACGCTCCAGCTTCTCTCGCCGCAAGCCACCTTCTGGGACGAGGTCGTTTCCGCCGTCACCTTCGTGTTCCCGGCGGGCAGCGCCGGCGACGATTTCTCTGGCGACATCGGCAGCGGGCCCTTCAAGCTCGTTTCCTTCTCTCCCGACACTGGAGCCGTGCTTGAGAAGAACGCCGATTACTGGGGAGGCGCTCCGGCCATCGACACGGTTGAGATCGTCCCCATCACCGATCCCGAGACGAGGTACACGGCGCTCACGAGCGGCGAGGTCGACTTCGCCCACCAAATCTCGACGACGAACGCGGCCACGCTCGAAGGCCAGTCCGGCTTCAACGTTTTGAACGGCGGCATCGAGAATTCGAGTTCTTTCCGCTTCTGCCTCAACGCGTCCGCCGCGCCTTTCGATGATCCCGAGGTACGCGAGGCCCTCAAGCTTATCGTCGACCGCCAGACCATGAACGACACCATCTTCCGCTCTGCGGGTGTGGTTGGCAATGATGTGCTTGGCCAGGGTATGCCGGGCTACAATGATTCCCTCGAGCAGCGTGCTTACGACTTCGACACCGCCAAGAAGGTGCTCGAAGAAAAGGGCGTGACCGAGCTCGAGATCACGACCGCCGAAACCACCACCGGCGTCAACGATTCTGCAGAGATGCTCAAAGCCCAGCTGGAGAAGGCGGGCATCACGGTGTCGGTGAAGGAGATCGATCCGACGACGCTGTTCTCCGACATGAACAACATCTACGGAGCGCAGATTTTCGCAACCTATCTCATCAATCGCCCGTATATCGCTTCGGCCGTCATGTACACCGGTGGCAGCTCGCCGTACAACTTCAGCCAGTGGAAGGATGACGAGTACGATTCCCTCTTGGCCCAAGCAACCTCGGCAGTGGATGAGGCCGACCGGGCGGAACTCCTCAACCAAGCACAGGAGCGTCTCTGGGCCGAGGGCGGCGATATCGTTTGGGGATACTGCGCCGATCTGAGCGGGCAGGTAGATGGCCTCGACGGCATAGACATCACGCTCTCGGTGCCTCTGTTCGCCAAGGCAACCCTCTCCGCTTAGCGAATCGGACGAAGGGCATGTCACCGAACGCCGACCGTACGGGAGGGCACCGCGCACTGCGGATACTCTCCCGTATTCTCCTCTTCGCGATCTCGCTGATCTTCACGTGTCTGCTCGTGTTCCTCGCCCTTGAGGCTCTGCCCGGCGATGCCGCCACGCAGCGTCTCGGATTACAGGCGACTCCCGAGCGTGTGGCCGAGCTCACGCAGCAATACGGCCTCGACAAGCCGGTACTCTATCGTTTCGTTCTCTGGTGCGCTCATGCGCTGCAGGGCGACTTCGGAACCGTTCTTGCGTCGGGATTACCCGTAGCCGACGCTATGGTCGGCCCTCTTGCGCGAACTGGAGTGATTTTTGCGATCTCGCTTGTTTTGGTGATTGTGGTCGGCACGGCTGGTGGCATTTTCGCGGGTCTTCATGGCGGCAAGGCGGCAGACAAGATTGTGAGTACGCTTGCGCTTGCTGTTGTGGGAACACCCGAGTTCGTTGTCGGATTCTTTCTCATCTTGGTGTTCGCGACGCAGCTCGGGTGGTTTCCCGCCGTATCGCTTCTTCCCGTTGGGAGTGGCTCGATGTTCGACAAGCCCATCATCATGGTGCTCCCCATCGTCGCCATATCCCTCATCGGGGCTTGCACCCTTGTGCGCCCGGTGCGCGCCGTGGTCGAGCGGGAGAACCAAACGCTTCATGTCGAATCGGCCCGACTTTCTGGTCTGCCGGAAAGAAGGGTGATCGTCAAAAACCTCTTGCCCGGAATCGTCGCCCCCGTTGCGCAGTCGGCGGCTTCGGTCGTACCTTATCTTATTGGCGGCACGGTCATCATTGAATCCCTTTTCAGCTTTCCCGGCTTGGGCACGCTTCTTGTCAACGCCGTGCTCAACCGCGAGCCCGATTTGCTCATGGCTTGCTCGGCGGTTGTCATAGCGGTGTCGCTTGCGGCTTTCTGGATTGCCGACGGGTTGGGAAGGAGGCGGTCCCGTGAGATCGAAGCGTAGCATTAGCGAGAAGCTGCTCTCTTGGCCCGATCTTGTGCTTCTCGTCTTCTTCATCGCTTTTCTCGCTCTTGCGCTCGCCGGATCGCTTTCCCCGGCAGACGGGACAAGCACCGTGGGGGCCGCGTTCATGCCTCCGAGCGCCGAGCATCCTTTGGGCACCGACGGGCTTGGCCGCGATGTTTTGGCGCGCCTCATGCACGGCGGCGCGCACCTTATCGCCGTTGCCGCTGTTTCCACCGCCGTCGCCGCTGCCGTGGGCGTGGCTCTCGGGTTCGCCGTGAGTGCGAAGGGCAGGTTCGCCGATGTGTTATCGTACCTGCTCGATCTGCTGCTGGTCATTCCTTCGATACTCGTAGTCATGGTTCTTGTGTTCGGGCTTGGTTCGGGAGTGGGGACGATGATCGTGGTGACCACGGCGGTGTCGGCACCCTACATAGCTCGGTACACGCGCTCGCTCGTCCGTCCCGTGGCCGCATCGCCTTATGTGACGGCGGCGCGCCTTTCCGGCGATTCGGCGGCGAAGACGGCTGTGCGCGAGGTGCTTCCGAACTTGGCGGTTCCCTTGGCAACCACGGTGGGCATGAGGTTCATCAACTCCGTCTATCTTGTTGCGACGGCCGCTTTTCTCGGGTTCGACCCCCTCGGAACGGGCTCCGACTGGGGAACCATGATACAGACGGGCGTCACGGGCATCAGCCTGAACCCGTGGGCCGCGCTTGCTCCCACTATCGCGATTGCCTGCATCACCATATCGGGCAATCTTCTGCTTGATCGAATAGGGAAAAGGAGCAACCTGTGACGAACGGATCGGACGCGATTGTCGAGATAGCGGGCCTTTCGATTGCAACTCTCGGGGGTAAACGCGTTATCGACGATCTGTCGATAGAGATTTTGGCCGGAGAAAACCGCGCTCTCGTCGGAGAATCGGGGTCGGGCAAAACCACGCTCGCCCTCGCGCTCATGGGACGCATCCGCAGCGGCCTCGTCCACGAGGCCGGAACGATCTTCGTCGACGGGGCGAACGTGCTTTCTCTCAAAGGCTCATCGCTGAGGCGCTACCGGGCGGAAACGGTATCGTGGCTGTCGCAGGATCCCGCTCTCTCGCTCACGCCCCACATGACGGTGCGCGCGCTGCTGTCAGAATCCGTCCCGATGGACGACGAGGACGCGCTCGGCTTGCTTGGCAGGGTGGGCCTCTCGGGTGTCAAAGGGCTGCTCGACCGGAGGCCGCGCTCGCTTTCCGGAGGGCAGCGTCGACGTGTGGCCATCGCCAAGGCCATCGCGTCGAAACCTCGCGTGCTTATACTCGACGAGCCCACTGCCGGCCTCGACGGAGCCACCGCCGATGAGGTCGTGGCCACCATCAAGGGAATCTGCGCCGAATCGGGAATGAGCGTTGTCGCCATCACCCACGACCTTGATGTGGCCGGCAAGTTCGCCGAATCCGTCACCGTCCTCAAAGAGGGCTGCGTTCTCGAAACGGTTTCGCATTCCGAGCTGATGAACAACCCTGGAACCGATTACGCCCGCAAACTCGTTGACGCCCAGCGGCTTGAACGGCGTCCCGGCGATGAAATGGATTCATCCGCCGGTGCCCCTGTGTTTTCAGCATCAAGCTTCGATGTCGTGACGCCCGACGGCAAGGTTGCAACGAGGAATGCCGCGTTTTCGATCAATCATGGCCGGGGGCTTTCCCTTTTCGGGCCTTCGGGGTCGGGCAAGAGTACGATTGTCAGGGCCATCACGGGAGAGCGCCCTGCGGAAAGAGGTTCTGTGGCGCTCGATTTGGGCGATGGGGATATGCATGTTCTCGCGCGCTCGTTCAAGGATCGGTCGCAAACCGAGCTTGCCGCCGTGCAGATGGTGCCGCAGGATCCCGCGACAAGCCTCAATCCTGCGCTTTGCGTGGACACCCAGCTTTCTCGCGCTGTCAGGCGGGTGCATTCTCGCTGGTCGAGGAAAGAGGTGAGGAAGCGGGTCTCGGAGCTTTTGGCCTTGGTGCGTTTGCCCGACGAGATCAAACGCCAGCACCCCCGCTCGCTTTCGGGTGGACAGGCCCAGCGCGTTGCCATCGCCCGGGCCCTCGCCCATGAGCCCAAGGTGCTTGTTTGCGACGAATCGACCTCCGCCCTCGACCCCACCACTCAAAAGGACATCCTCGATACGTTGAACCAGCTGAAACGAGACGAGGGCTTGGCGCTTGTCGTTGTCACCCATGCGGAAAGAGTGGCGCGCTACACCTGCGAGGAGGAAATCGCCGTGCCTTTCGAGGGTTAGTGTGGCGATCTAGACGCTGGATTGTCTGTTGTTGTGCAGCGTTTCGACTAGAGCAGTGGCGACTTGGGAAACATCGTCCATGAAGTAAAAATGCCCTCCTTGGAAATGCCTCATCTCGAAGAAGCCTGTCGTAACGTTTGCCCAATCCCTCATTTCATTCTCCAGAGCTTCCGGATCGTCCTTCCCTAAGAAAGCCGTAACGGGACAGTCGATGCCCATCTCATAATTTTCTGTAGGAACGTACTCTTCTATCAGTTTGTAGTCGTTCCGAATGATCGGCAAAAATATATCGCAGAGTTCGTCTATCTCGAGCACCTCGGGAGATATTCCGCCTACGCGAAGCAATTCTTCCCTAAATTCGGCATCGTCATAGAGGTGGACGTGGGCCTCTCTGATGCTCGAAGGAGCTTCTCGGCTTGATACTATCAAATGCGAAGGGCCATGCAGTTTATCCAGCGCTGCGATTCGAGCTGCTTCATGGGCAAGGGAGGCCCCCATGCTGTGTCCGAAATAGGCAAAAGGTCGATCTTCAAAATATGCGGACGCTGCTTTGGCGATTCCCTCTGCTACAAACGAGAAATCGTCTACGAGAGGCTCCGATATTCTATTTTCATGACCTGGATAGCAAATAGCGTAGACAGGAAGTTTCCTGCGAATCTCGCGTGCGACAGATCTGAATGCATTGGGTCCTCCGCCCGCATGGGGCACAAATACCAAAGCTGTTCCTCTCGCTTGCTCTTTCTGATTGAGATCGACTATCCAATTGTTCACGCTTGTCCTCCTAGGAGCGATCCTACAAAACGTCTGCAAGAAAAAGCCAGCCAGTCACGAGTACCTGCTGAACAAGCGCAAGGCAAGTCATGGGAGCGCCAAGCTTCATTACGGTCTTTTCGCCGTACCCAGCAAGCTCCATGCCAGAGGCAATCGGTGCCTGATGCATCGAAAGAAAAAACTGGCTGGCAATCATTTGGTATGCGATCAGAACAGCGCCCGCATCGCTTACGCCCAATTCCGCTACATCACCGAATAATATCAGTATGGGAAAAATAACGACAGCGGTGGCCAACACTGATCCTATCAAAGTATGGATGGCCAATGATATTGCTGATATAAAAATGACGGTTGACAGAATATCGCTTGGTAAAGAAGCTGGGAGCGCCGTATCGGCAATCCACTGGCTCATACCTGTGGCTTCGCCTACAGATCCGATCGACAACGCACAGGTGAGGAATACAAGAGTTCCCACGGGAACGTCTGCAAAAGCTTTTGCGTCAAGTACTCCGATTCGAGGTAGGAACATAAGCGATGTGAGAAGCATAGTTCCCCACGCTATACCTATTCCCATGAAAGGGTAAAGCAACCAGAATGCAATCATCAGAGAGAGCCACAAAGCCATCTTCTTTTCTTTAGGGCTCAATCTGCCAAGGTCTTCTAACGAAGCGCGGCTTTTTACCCCATCTACAAAGACCTTTCCAGACGGCTTAAACACTCTTATAAACAGAACTGTCACTAAAAATAAGTAGATGATGTTGGGAATGCCTATAGTGCTGAACCAGCCAACCCAGCTCAACCCTAATTCGGAATATTCAACAACGAGTGTATTGAGGGCTGGTTCCGAAGTCAAAAAGATAAGTGTCGTGGGAACTGCAAGCGCAAAACATGCAAAATTGATTACAGCGGCATCCGTCTCAGATACGCTATTTTCTTTGCACACTTCTTTTGCAACTGCCAATATGACGAATGTTCTTGCAAAGGCGCTTGGAATGATCAGTGCGAACAACAGCTCTATGACGGCTATCGCTGCAATGAGCGATTGAAAACCTTTGACTTGACCGGATGCGCAAATACTCAGAGCTGCTCTTCTAGCAAGTCCAGACCTTTCAACTCCAGAAGCTATGAGAAACGCGCAAAGCACCAGCCATAGACCGCCTCCTTCGTTCGTCCAGCCAGAAAAAACTGTTAGCGGATCAGAGGAGTTCGTGATGAGCAGTAGCCCCATATACAGCATGCCCGTAATTGGGGCCGGCATCACTCCGCTTGCCCAAAACGATAAAGCACCGAGAGTGAGAGCAAGCTGAATACGTGCTGGGCTTTCCAACTCCGGCAATGGAAATATCAAAACGAGAAGCCCAGCGGTCAAACCTACCGAAGCAACAATGCCTTTTAAATGAAGCTTTCCAAATGACGCTGTTCGCTCGACTACCATTAACGACGTTGCCTCAATTCGCTTGGGGCACCTAAGGCCGAAGTAAACTCTTGCCAGGCTAGGCATGCGGAAATCTGGAATTGGGTTGTGGCAAGGGAGTTGCGCTCTCCAAGTCTCTCCGAGAGCATATTGGCAATCCCCTTCGGCCACTGTTCAGCGAGGATAGAATTATATGCCTCTGCTCTCCTATGAAGAACGTTAATACTTGCGCTTTCGACGGTTGAGAGATTCGAGCTGTCGGCTGCTGCCTTTCCGACATGAAACCGTGGCGTCCAAAGAACATCTCCGTAAACGTCGCATAGGGACAGAATGCCTTTATCCGAGCAAACATCCATCCGCATCAGGGCTATGGCATTATTGTCTGGGTCACTGGAATCCATTTCGTTTTGGAATCGAACGGAAAGGGGAACTCCTCCTACTTCTCCGACTAGGATGTCAAAAGGACCGGCATCTGCTATCTTCTCCAATCTGAAAGGATGCAAGCTTCCGGCCACTTTCCCAACCACCTCTACAAAAGGGTATGCTACTTGTACGCATGTAGTCACATCTATGCTTAGCAATTCGTGTTCCTTGCGAAGGGAAGCTGCGGCATCAATGAAGCGCTTAACCGAATCGAGATATGGATAGAAACCGTTAAGCATGAATTTGCAATCATGTTCTGCAGCGCATCTGGTCAGCTCAAGAACCTCGCTGCTATGCATGGGCTGCTCTTGGATTACGTGAATGCCCTTCTCAAGAAAGGAGCGAGATATTTCAATTCCATCTCCTCCAACCATGGCTGATCTTACCACGACACAAGCAAGATCTATGTTTGCCGGAACGGCATTAGCCCCTTGATACAGAGGAACTCCGTATGATGCAGCCAAGGCGGCGCTTCTCTTGCTCCCCCTGCCTACAATACCAGCCAGCTCTACATCGTCGGCAATCTTAATGCCCTCGGCATATACGCTTCCGAACGTGCTCCCCACAACCACGGCTTTCATAACTCGCCTTCCTCGACTTCAAACAAAGACTTTGACGGTGCAATTTCGATTCGAGCACTCTTAGACAAAGATAGAATTCCGTATATCGCCAGTTCTGGATCAAGCAGATCGGGCAAGTTGTATACGCCATTGGGGATGCTCCCAGCAAGGAAACTCTCTATGGCATAGCATGCCACTGCTGCAGTTAGCTCATAGCTGTCGGCCGATTTAACAATGTAGGCCATTTCTCCAGAAGTTGCAGCCAACGTATAAAATGCCTGTCTACCCATAGCATCGATGGATGCGGCTATGCTGATTTTCTTGCTTGCTTCTTCGAGGCTCTGGGTTTTCGACAACTGTGCGTCGACAAGAGCCTTGCAAAACAGATCACCTACAAATACGTTATACCATTCAAGTCTTGGAAGTGCCTCCTTCTCGGCTATGACTCTCGCCTCTTCTGACAAAAAGGCTCTGCAAAACGACCCTTCGGGAAAGCAAGAGGGGGCGGGGGTTGGATCGTGGTCAAGTTCGCGGACTGCGCCGCTACGCCACATGGAGCCATTGTTGCCATATCCCGACGTATCGGACATGCTCAAAACTAGATCCGCCGCAGCACCCAGAGAGATATCTTGGACTCCCCCGGCAAAGCCAACAATATCCTGTCCTTTGTTTGCGGAAATAGCCATCTTTAGTAGAAGACCCGAGAGCCCCGGCACCATTCCTGCAGAAAATACAACCGGTGTTTCCGCCGATTCGTCAGCTAGGGTTTTGCACAGGTTTTCGCAGCCGGCAACGTCAAAGTATGCAACGCCTGAGCTTATGGCGGTTCTTGCTGCTGGTTCGCTCAGTAGATACGCGGGGCCAGCGCAGTTGACCACCGCATCGCATCCATCGAGAAATCTTGACAAAGAACTAGGGTCTGTCATGTTGACGATGAATCCGGCCGAGCGAGAACCGAGGCGAAGCTCGTACCCCTTAGCTTTCAGCATGTCGGCAAGCAGTGATCCAACATGCCCGCTCGACCCAAGCACTCCGATCATCGAAGCCCCACTCTCTTTGCGACATCTTTTGCGTGTTCTCCGGATATGCAGGTAAAGTGATCTCCTTCTATATCTTGGGTGTCTATCCCCATGAGGGCGACGCTGTTCCAGAAAACCGTTTCATCACCACCGATGTTCTTGAATAGCCCCATTCTTCCACTGTCTCGCAAAAAGTGGATAGGGCCAAGATAGGGTTTTGATTCGTATTCCATTACTGCAATCAAATTATGTTTGAACGTCCTGTAAATTTGGGTCAATCTTTCTACGACGTTGCTATCGGCGGTCACGGTTGAAAGTATCCTACGCATGCGCTCGTTCGAATCTAGGGAGGCAATCTTCTTCAGTTTTTCGACAACAGGGCCTTCACCATCGAGAAGATCCAATACTCCGGGGTGTCGGATCTGGGCATCAGCGATTGCGTTGGCGAAGGCTTCGTCGTCTTTCGGATACCCGAGGTCTTCAGTTGGGGCATTAAGTACGCGAGCAAAAGCATACTCAATCATTACGTCTTCGGTGATTTTGAACGGGAACCCATATGAGCTGATGACAAAGAGATCGGCAACGGTTTCTCCCTGCTCCATCAGGTTTCTTGCAATCTCTGTTGCGATCAAACCTCCCATGCAGTATCCCACTATCCTAAAGCTGCATCCATTCCATTCCGAGAGGCGGTCGGCATACTCTCTTCCGAGGGTTTCTATAAGAGATCGGGTGTCATAATCCAAGGCTTTTTGCATGTCGGGCATTTGCACACCGATGATGAGTTTGTCACCCGAAGCGCTAATAAGGTCGCGGTATGGGTCAAGAGTGCCTGTTCCGTCATGCACCAATACGTTAACGACGCCATCTCCGTTTCCGTCTTTCAATACGACAACAGGCGCCATCTGCCCTTTGGGCGCGGCCTTTTCTGCTTCTTCTGTACTGGAGAGCGCGAGTGCGAGTGAGCTGACCGTTGGGCTTTCCATCATCTTTCTCAAAAGCCACTCCCATTCAAGCTCAGCCGCTTCGTCTACGTTCTTCTTTATCTGGGCTGCGAGTTTGGTGGCCAAAAGCGAATCGCCTCCAAGCTCAAAGAAGTCATCATCCCTCCTGACGCTATCTGCTCCGAGTACTTCAGAAAACTCTACAGCTAGGCGTGCTTCCAAATCGCTACGGTAGCTGTCTCTCTCATCTCCGATGCCCGCAGTTTTCGACTGCGTTCTTCCGAGCAGTGGTAGGCGTTTAAGCTCGGCTCTGTCAACCTTTCCGTTTCTCGAAAGGGGAAGGGTGTCGATTATCCCAATGGCTTCAGGAATCATGTATGAGGGAAGGGTTTCTTGTGCGGCTGATACCACATCATCGACCGAAAGCGCGGCTATATCAGCCTTTGCTTGTGCGACTATCAGGTGCTGGCCAAAGAGATCCGGTTCTTCGTTCGTAGGAGAGCAGTCCGTCAAGCCAAAACCTGCTTTTGCGAGGATTCCGCTCCATTCGTCGAGGTTAAGGAATACCTTGCTGGTTCCTGCACGCAAATCCGAGTACTCCATCCCGAGGGCATCTTGGAAATCCATGCTGACCATAAGGGGAAAGCTCTCGCGCGTGGCCTCAATAAAGGCCAAAATGCCTCCCGGAGAAAGAAGGGATTTGATTTGCCCCAGCCCTGCAAGGACATCGATGCAATTATGGAGTACGTTTGCGCCTACGATGAGATCAAATGAGTTGTCTGCAAGTCCCTGAGTTCTGGCATCCTTATTGACATCGTAGATGGCGTAGCCAATCCAGTTTTTACCTTCGTAGCGATTTCGGGCTTCAGAGAGGAAGAATTCAGAGATGTCAGTAAAAAGATATGTGCTCCCCGTTCCCTCAAGCGCATCGATGAGCGAGTCGCTGCTGCCTCCCGTACCGGCCCCGACCTCAAGAACTCTCAACCCACCCTTGATGCGCGCAAATTCCGAAACCATGCTAACTAGTGTGGAGTTGAGAGTTTTGGAGGCTAGGTTGTCCCTGTAGGTTGAAGCGGCTACATCAAAACCACCTTCGGGAAAAAGTATGGATAAATGATCCACTTTCCCCGACACGAGGCCGGATAAGGAATCTATGCATGTGTGCAAAAACGACAAAAGCCCTTTGCTGTACTCGACTTTCAGTTCCAAGGATTCGAGCTGTTGCCATAAAGCTTCAATGTCGCCTCTCTTATAATCGTCCGAGAAGCAAAACGAGTCGCCCTTTGCATTGAGCGCTTTCATGTCGACGAGAGACTTCGCCCATCTCTCTAGGAGCCTTCTGTTCCTCTCTTTGGCATTGAGTCCATGCATCATGTCATCCATTGAGAAGCCATCTTTGCTAACGGCATCTGCTATCAAATTCATCATGGCCGACAAGCAGACCTCGTCAACTTTGCGGCAATACTCTGCAACTTCGTTGACAGCCATTTTGCTGAAGCGATCTCTCATACATTCTTTCATGGCGACCGTAGATCTCTTGAACAAGGATTCTGCCTTGTCGGGATTGACCTTTTCGGCGATGACTGCGGCGAGAAGATGCTTGTCGGTTTTATCGTTGTCGGCAGCAAATGCGACAGCCTTGTCCACTCCCGGTGCCTTTTCTAAAGCGGCTTCCACTTCGCCTAGCTCGACGCGGTAACCCCGTACTTTAATCTGCTGATCTGCACGCCCGAGAAACTCGATGTCGCCGTTTTCCAGGTATTTGCCCATGTCGCCGGTTCGATAGCATTTCACTCCATCCCGCATTATAAAACTCTCGGATGTTCGAACAGGGTCATTGAGGTAGCCCGAAGCAAGGCTCTTTCCGCTAATGATGATTTCACCCGGAACGAGAAGAGGCAGCGATTCAAGTTCGCGTCCTACGATATCAAACTCCTGGTTGGCAAGAGGCTTTCCGTAGGGAATGCTTGCCTTTTCCGAATCCGATGGATTGATTTCGTGGAAGATCGACCAGATTCCTCCCTCGGTGGCACCGCCGAGGCTCACCATTTTCAAGTGAGGGATTTTATCTGCGATATCGTTGGGTAGAGAGACGGGTATCCAGTCGCCAGACAAGAGAGCGAGCCTCAAGGAAAGAGAGGGGACATCCGGAGCCGTATCAAGGTAGTAAGAAAGCATTTGCATCTGCTGGGGGACAGAATTCCATATCGTTACCTTGCGTTTAACAACTACGTCGCACCAGCTCGACGGATCATTAAGTGATGAGGGTTCGGGGAAGATAAGCTCTCCTCCGACGGAAAGGATTCCAAATATATCATATATAGCTAGGTCGAAGGTTAGCTCGGCCAATCCGATGATCTTGTCGCTCTGCCTAACGTTGAATCGAGAATTTATGTCGGCGATGGTGTTCCACGCGGCGGCGTGGCTCACCGCCACCCCCTTCGGCACCCCGGTGGAGCCGGACGTGTAGATCACGTAGGCTTCGTCAGATGGCAAAGTCCGATCCTCGAAGTTAGCGGAAATGTCATCGCTTAGGATAAGGTCGATATCCATAGCCTCTTCTTTGCCGGCCAAGTCAAGCCTTTCGAGGGTTTCAGCTTTGGCGAGAACCGCGCCCACTTCCGCATTGCCCATAACGGTGTCGACTCTTGATCGAGGATGGTCAGGGGATAGAGGAATAAAGGGAGCGCCGGCAAGGCTGCAGCCGATCACCGCAACTACTTGTGCAATGCTCTTCTCAAGAATGATCGCAGTCCGAACTCCTCGCTTTAACTTATGGGCCACTTTGAGGGAAAGCGCCCTCAGCTCCGCATATGTCACAAACTCATCTCCCAATCGCACGGCGGGGAGCTCTGGATGAGAGAGGGCTGTCTTCATAAAGTCTGAGTGGAGGGTACTCGACACTATTTCTTTGCCGGTGTCGTTTGCTGCGATACGAACAAGTTTCTGCTTTTGAGGTAAATGGACTATTCGTGTCTCTTCCCATGTCGCTTTGCTCGAGGCAAGACTTCTAAGGGTCTGTTCGAAGGATGAAAAGGCATCTGAAACCAGACCGTCAGGGAAGACTCCAGCGCGCTCATCCCAATTGATTACAAGAGACCCATTCCACTCCATCGCTTGGCAGTCAAGCCATACTTGGGGGGTTTGTGAAAGTCCGCCGATGACTCGAGAGCCACGAAAGAGGCTTGTTTCACTCAAGGACGATCCTCCGCGTAGGCCGATGCTGCTCGTGAAAACGAACGGCATGAGCGCCCCACCGCCCGCACGTCCACGTCGTCGCGCGATCTCTCTCAGCACGGAGACTCCGGAGAAGCTTCTATGTTCAAGATCCGACCATAGCTGTGATTGCGCTGCACGAGCGCGGGAGAAGAAGGGCGCGCGCTCGTCACGAATCAATCCCAATAGGCTTGACATTGTGAAATCACCGACCGTACGCATGATTCCAGGAATGTCGTCCCCCCTGTTCAACATTGTCATATTGATCGTGAAATCCGATGATTCCGCCCACAGCGCCAAAGTGTCCGAGAATGCAGCGACCAATGCAGCTGTGGGGGTAACCCCTTTCTCTGCGCTTGTGCGACGGAATTCTGCCCATTCGTTATCGGTAAGGCTCATCTGGTGCCTAATGAATCTAACTCCCGTTCGCACGTCAGGATTCGGCCCCATGGGAAGCATAGGGGCGGGAGGCAATTCGTCAATGCGTGCCGACCAGTATTCCTCATCTGCTTTTAGAGAAGGGCTGGAAACTCCTCGGGTTTTTGCATCCATGACAAAATCTCTGAAGGAAATCTCGTCGCTGCTATCTAGTTGCTCGCCGTCATATGCCCGAGCCAGATCATTGAGGATTATGGTAATGCTCAAAAAGTCACAAAGAGCCAAGTTGACTGATATGTGGAGGATTGACTTAATCCCATCAGTACTCACTTTCAGTTCGTACGGATGGACCGAGGTTGCATAATCCTTGTGATCCATGGTTCTACGACATTCGGAAGCGACCTCTTCTAAGCTTCGCGATTCGGCTTCGACGAATTCAATCAATCCCACATCATATTCTTCCAGCACCTGCTGATAACCGTCTTCAGAAATGACCGAGTGAAGTACGTCATGCCGAGCCACCACTTTTCGCCATGCGTTGTTCAATCGCTCGAATTCAACGCCTCCCAAGCTAATCTCCATGTACCCTTGGCATCCCACTCCGCCGTAGGGATAAGCTTCGCTCTTGCCAAGCTGATAAGCTTGCTGTATGTCTGTAAGAGGATAAGGATCGTACCTTTTCTCGGGCTCGCGCTTTATCGGGCGAGGTTCGTTGAGGGCTGCGATTACAGCATCCCTGTTCTTCTTTATCAGGTTAGCCCTTTCTACCGTCATGGCTCCAGATGGCGCTCTGAATTTTAGCTTTCCGTCCTCGACCCATAAACGTATTCCCGCATCTGCCATCTCTTCAAGAAGGCATCGGATCTCGTCCATCATAGGGTTCCCTCCTCATATGTGTCCCCGCATGTCGTATCTATCTTTTGGCAGATTCCGGCTACAGTCGGATCGGATATAAATTCTTGAAGTCCAATTTTGAATCCAAGACGCTTTTCCAAAGCGCTCGTCATTCTCATGGCCATGAGGCTGTCGCCGCCCAGCTCGAAGAAGTTCGACTCCCTTCCGACGGGCCCCGCATCGAGCAGCTCCTCCCACACCGACGCCACGGCGCGCTCCGCTTCGGTGTCCGGTTCGGACAGGGAGGATGCGGACGGGGCCGCTTCGGGGGCCATGCCGGCCAAGGCCTTTCGGTCGACCTTCCCGTTCGCGCTCAAGGGCCACTCGTCTAGGATTGTCACGTCATGGGGGACGAAGTAGGAGGGAAGGAGCCCGGCCACGCGGGACAGCACCCCGGCCGGATCCACGTCGGCTCCCTCGTCGGCGACCACGAACGCATGCACCACCGAGCGCTCGCGCTCGCCGGCCACGACGGCCACGGCCCCCTTCACCCCGGGGCATCCGGCCACGGCGGCCTCGACCTCGCCCAGCTCCACCCTGTGGCCGCGTATCTT
>DBFWBE010000014.1:0-12326 GCA_048485835.1 Collinsella sp. | reverse complement strand
GACGGGACTCGAACCCGCGAATACAAGCTTGGGAAGCTATTTCCATCCCGAGCTCCATTTCCGAGAAAACCGCTCGTCACCTGCAAAATCGCTTTTAGAGTTTAGCGCATGGCGAGAAGTTCGTCAAAAAGTTCGTCAAATTTCAACTGTTTTCAAAACTGGACATCTGCAAGAGAAAAATCGAAGGGCACCGACAAACGCCGATGCCCTTCGTTGATTGCTGGAGCGGGCGACGGGACTCGAACCCGCGGTACAGGCTTGGGAAGCCTGGGCCTTACCACTTGGCGACGCCCGCAATTCATTCGCTGACTAAACGCAGCGCTTGAATTATAACGCATCCCAAGCAAAACGCAGCGGAATACAAAAGTTCCAAAACTATGCGGCCTGCGGCAGCGATTCGAGCCGTGAGACGTACCTGTTGGATAGCTCCCTGCTTGTCGAGGGGATGTAGCCCACATAGAGGTCGAGCGTATAGGACGGCGACGCGTGTCCGAGGATGACGGAGATGGTCTTGATGTTCTCGCCGCGAGCGAGGTTGATGGTGGCGAACGTATGCCGCAGCGCGTAGGGGCGCACGCCCTCGAACCCCACCTTCTCCACGAACCTTTGCCACTGCTTCTTGAGCACGTTGTAGGTGAGGGGCTTGTCAAGTTCTCCCACGAGAGGCGTGCTTGGGCCGGGCCTGATGCCCATGGCGCGCAGGCGTCTGCTCTTCTCCTCTATCCATCTGCCTATCTCGCGGGAGGTGTAATCGTCGATAGGAACCGTGCGGTACGACGAATCGGACTTCGTATACTCAACGATTTCCGCCGTCCCGTGTTCGAGCGACCCGGTGATTCTCGCCGAAGGGACGCCGCCGACGTTGACGCCGCCCATCTTCAAAGCGAGTGCTTCCTCGGGGCGCATCCCGCTGGAGAAAAGGGCGAGGCACGCCACCTTGAAAGGCGACAGGGGAAGCGCCTTCACTTCGTGGAGGAACCGCGCCGCATCCTCCTCCATGAGAGGGTCGATGAGCGGGCGGCTCTTCTTGAAGTTCTTGGAGAGGAAGCGCGCCTTCGCCACGTTCTTCTGCACGAGCTCCCTATCCAGCGCGTCGTTGAGGATCTCGCGGCAGAATTTGAGGATTTTGTGCTGCATATCGGGCCCGGCAACGCGCGGGGAGCCGAGCGGCTTCTTCTTCCGTCGATTCCCCTCGCGCACCGCCTGCTCGCGTTTCCTTTTCCATTCCTCCACGCGCTCGTTTGCCCACCGCCGCGAAATCTCGGGCACCTGAAGCAGGCATCGCTCCACGTCCATCGCCGTCAAATCGCGAAGGGGGATAAGCCCTATTACCTCACGCAGGTACTCGGCGTATCGCCGCTCGTTGGCTAGGGTTTGCCTTCCTATGGCCCCATTGCTGCGGAGCGCAATGTAACGCTCAACGTACTCTCCGAAAGGCGTTGCGGGACTCAGCGGTGAAACGTCTTGCGCCCCAATGCCCACCCCCGTCGTCCTATCTTCAAGCATTCTGTTGGCATCTTCCTCGAACTCGGCGATGCGCGCCCTGAGTTCTTCGCGCTTGTTGCGGGCGAACACCGTCCGCGACAGCTTCTTGCGCCCCATGACCCCCTGGAACTCGGCGGGCACCCTGATGCGCAGTTCGTAGGCGGTCGCTTTCGGGTCGTCGCGCTTCCTGCGGGGAAGCCCCTTCGCCTTCCTCGCCTCATCGAGATCCACGGGCTTGTCGCATTTGAGCGTCTTCGTCATTCTCTCCTCCATCTTCGCGCCTGTTCAGATAGCGTAGGAGGCAGAGCTTGGGAACCAGCCACTTCGACCCGAACTTGACCCCGCGCATCTCGCCCGCCGCCAACAGCTTCCTCACGCCCTGCGACGTGAGGCCCGTGAACTCGGCTATCTGGCAGGGGGTCATCATGTAGGGGTACGGTTCGAGCGCGGGCAGGAACAGCCCGCCAGGGTCGGCCCCGCAAAGCGCCTCGTCGTCAAACGCCGCCTCCGCGCGACGCTCATAATGAGCCATTTCGGCAGAGCGCGAAACGATGCGATTTTCCGCATCGCATGCTTGACAAGGGACGAAAGGCCGCGCGGTCATCTCCTCACGACCTTGTAGTCGTAGCCCGTGCGGGTATTGCAGATGGTGCAGGGCTCGCGTTGCTCCTGCTCGAAGTCCGCGCGCCACACCAGGTAGTCGTCCGAGTCGCAGAACGTCTGATGGCACTTCCTGCACAGCGTGAGCAGCATGAAGTCGTCTCCCGGCCCTTTGAGCCCCAGGCTCACGGCGAGTGCAGCGTCCACAAGCCTCATCTGCTCGGCGCCGATGTGCCCCGCCCTCCCGCGCAGGCGCAGCTTGTCGATGGTGCGCAGCTGCTCCAGGAGGGCGACCGAGCCCTCCCTGAGCCCGGCCGACGCGGGCACGGGTACGTGCACGGGGAGGTTCGCCTTGGGCTTGCCGGTTATGGCGGCGACGATGATAGTTTTGCTGCGCCTGTTGCCCGCATCGTTTTGCACGACGAGGACGGGACGCGTGCCTCCCTGCTCGCATCCCAGAACGGGGTCGAGGAAAGCGAAAAACACATCGCCCCTGCGCGGATGGTCGTCCATGAGGCACCTCCTTCGTTTCAATATGTAACTGCGGCCGAGAGTCGGGGTCGTCCGACCCGCGGCCGCCTGAAACGCCGCTTCCGCGGCTCCCGCTCGCCCACGAGGCCCCTCATGGCGTGGCGCGCTCTTGACCTTGCAAGGGCGGGCGGGTATGGGGCTGTCAAGGTTCCATCGAGGGATTTCCTCCCTCATAGAGACGGACAGCTAGGTGGGCGAAACGGAACCCCGCACGGAGAAAAACACTAGAAACCGGAAGAGAGAATCTCTTTCAGGTTCTCTCGCGCAAGACTGATGCTGCGTCTCACTGCGCGATCGGAGCACCTCTCTACTTCGGCTATCTTCGCCGTGGGCATACCAAGCAAGTGCCTCATCAGAAAACGCCTGCGTTGTGCGGCGGGTATCTGCTGGAACGCTTGAAACAGCGCTTCGGATTCCAGCTTCTCCATAAAGATTAACTCTGGGTCTTTTTCGGGATTGTTGGGGGCAAGAGAGGCTTCGTCCATCGACGCCAAGTGTAGTGAGTGTCTTGTCTCGCGGCGCTCCGTTCGCCAGAACTCACGCTGAAGTTCCTCTATGCCCTCGAATACTTGCCTGGGCAGATTTATCTCGGTTCGTTTGCCGTCAGGCGTCCTCACCACAATGCGATATTGGGCTTGGGAGTCGTCAATGTTCCTGCTTTCGTAAAATCGGGCCATATATTGCTCCTTCGGTTCAGACCCGCAGGAGCAACCGGCCGAAAGCGCAAAAAAGGACGGGCAGGACGTTTGGCTCCTGTCCGTCTGGCGGATCGGCGGGTATTTATTTACATCCTCAAGGATGTGCTACGTTTTGGGCAAATTCGTTATGCGCATAGTCCCATTGCTCTCGAACGTAAGCACGGTAAGCTGGCCCTTGCGTACTATTTCTACGCGACGCAGCTTTCTATCTGCCCGACAGACGAGCTTGCCGAGCGCATTCCTTACGTCTTGCATACAGCCACCTCCTCTCTGACGGAGCATGATGTCATGTTTGACCACATAGCGTCCCGACTTGAAAAGTCAAAATTCTGTCTGGTTCGACAATGGTGCTCCGCAGACTGTCGATCTTGGGGTGCTCTACGAGACGGATGGGTAATGCATCGTCACCGCTAAACTGACGGAAGATTCTCGCTCGGTCTATCGGTTCGCAAGTGTTTAGGGTTGTTGCGGGAGATTTTGCTTACGCCACAACAACCCCTTGGGCGTCATGCTGCAGCACAATGCATAAATATCCAATATTTTGTCTTAAAGGTTGTTGGAGCGATTCTGCTACTTTTCGGTCTTTGGCATGAAGCTGGAACGGAATATCGAGCGGGAGTTTAACTCGATATCCTTTTCGACAAGCTTTAACAAGAAAGAAATGAATTGCATTATGATGCAAAGAGCCAAGCGATAGTCCTGATGAACGAAGTACAAAGCGCGACTTTAATCTGAGGGTGAAATCTGCGACTTGCGCTAAACTGCGAATGTCGACAGTTATAATACGGAGTGACGTATCGAATCAAGATTCCGTCAAAGAGCCTGCTGTTGTCGTTATGAGGAGATTGAAAAATGGCACAAATGCCCATTGTCCGTTGCAGGAATATGATCTTTTTGATTTAAGCAGTTGGGCATGGTAGCGCCCAACAACCAGTTCTTTGGGTTGGTTGTTGGGACGATGTGAATCCAGATAAAACATGACCTCGCAATCAGTGAAATCGAGCCACTTCCCATACGTTGGAAACCATGCCTTGTAGACAGATTCTTTCGCGCTGAAAGTCAGCCTATCCCAAGATATATTTGGCTGACTGCAGGTAAGCTCACCCATCTGTTTTATCTCCTTCTTGCTCATTATCAAACTGTATATCTCTGATTCAATGGGGTTATTCGGCTCGGCGTCAATCCCGATAGTTCGAAATCGGTAATCTGAGGTGACTGCGGCAGCGGCATATCCTCTGCAATGCGTAATGCTCCCGCATATGTTTTTGGGCCAAATCGGTTCTCGGTTGGTACCGATGAGGATAGGAGGGTCATTGAAGCCCAGATGCGAGAGAGCGTTGCGAGCACATTTGCGCCCAACGGAAAACTCTTTCAGGCGTTTAGAAGAAAAACTTCGTGATATTTCCTTTTCTTTCCCAATAAGAGGAAAACCGTAAAAAGACCCCAGGTATTCTGAAGAAAACACTTCCTCTGGTAGTAAGGAGGCTAAAAAACCGGAATTGAATTTAGGAAAGCCAATCACAGCACCACCCCTAGTATGAACTATACACCCTTGTATACACTTTAAAAGTTCCAGCTGTTCATGTAGGCGATCTGCTCCTCGGTGAGGGTGTCTATCTTCACGCCCAGAGTCTCCAGCTTCACGCGCGCCACGCCGTCGTCGATGGCGGCGGGCACGTCGTACACCTTGTTCTCCAGCTCGCCCGCATGCTGGAAGAGGTACTCGGCCGCGAGCGCCTGGTTCGCGAAGCTCATGTCCATGACGGACGCCGGGTGCCCCTCGGCGCAGCTCAGGTTCACGAGGCGCCCCTGCGCCAGGACGATGACCGTGCGCCCGTCGGCAAGCGTGTACTCCTCCACGAGCGGCTTGATCTCCTCCACCTTCACGGCGTGCTCGCGCAGCCACTCCAGGTTGATCTCGCTGTCGAAGTGCCCGGAGTTGCACACGATGGCGCCGTCCTTCATGTTCTCGAACGCGGGCGCGTCCACCACCTTGCAGTTGCCGGTGACCGTCACCCACACGTCGGCGAAGCGCGCCGCCTCGGCGGCGGGCATGACCTCGTAGCCCTCCATGTGCGCCTCCAGCGCCTTCAGCGGGTCCACCTCGCACACGATCACGCGCATGCCCATGCCCTTGGCGCGCAGGGCGAGCCCGCTGCCGCAGTAGCCGTAGCCCGAGATCACGATGGTGCGCCCGCACAAAAGGCGGTTCGTGGCGCGCACGATGCCGTCGAGCGTGGACTGGCCCGTGCCGTAGTGGTTGTCGAAGCAGTGCTTCGTGTTCGCGTCGTTGACGTTGAACACGGGGTAGCCCAGCGTGCCCTCCTTCGCCATGGACACAAGGCGCACCACGCCCGTGGTGGTTTCCTCGGTGCCGCCGATGACGCCTTCCAGCTTGTCAATGTGGGTGGTGTGCAGCGCGGTGTCCAGGTCGGCGCCGTCGTCCATGATGATCTGCGGGTTCGTGGCGATGACCGCGTCGATGTGGCGGCGGTAGGTGTCCATGTCCTCGCCGGTGACGGCGAACACCTTGATGCCGAAGTCGCGCACGAGCGAGGCGGCGGTGTCGTCTTGGGTGGAAAGCGGGTTGCTGGCGCACAGCGCCACCTCGGCGCCCGAGGCCGCCAGCGCGCGCATGAGGTTCGCCGTCTCGGTGGTCACGTGCATGCACGCGCCGATGCGCACGCCCTCAAGCGGGCGCTCCTTCGCGAAGCGCTCGCGGATGGACGCCAGCACGGGCATGTCGCGCGCCGCCCACTCGATGCGGGCAAGCCCTGCGTCGGCAAGGTCGATGTCTTTGATGTCGTAGCTCTCGGTCATGGCGCTTCTTTCTTATGTTATCGACTGATCCTATGTCTGGTTTGGCGTCGATTAATCCTCAAACAATTCAGTGGAAAAATATCGTTCGCCCGTATCGGGCAGTAAAGTAACCACTGTCTTGCCCGAACCAAGTTGCCGAGCAAGCTGACGTGCGGCAACCACATTTGTACCGCCCGATACGCCGCAAAGCAAACCCTCCTCACGAGCAAGCGCGCGAGCCTCGTTGATAGCTTCCTCATCGGAAACCACGCAGATATCGTCATAGATGCCCTGATCAAGGATATCGGGAATAAGCCCATCGCCGATACCCATCTGCAAATGCGTTCCGACGCTTCCTCCCGAAAGAATCGCTGCGCTCTCCGGCTCAACGGCCCAAATGCATACATCAGGAAAAAGACGTTTGAGTGCCTGCCCTATACCGGAAATAGTACCACCTGTACCAATGCCCGAGCAGAATCCATGTATGGGCCCCTTCACGTCCTCTAAGATCTCAAGTGCTGTATGATAGCGATGCGCTAGTAAATTATCCCTGTTCTCGAACTGCTGTGGCACGTAAACACGAGGATCCTCGCTAGCCATACGCTTAGCCAGAGCGATGCATTTGGATATGCACTCTCCAATATCGCCAGCATCATGTACGACAATTACCTCAGCACCATAGTGGCGAACAAGCTTACGACGCTCTTCCGACACGCTGTCTGGCATAATGATGCGCGCACGATAACCGCGCACAGCACACACAAGCGCGAGCCCTATACCTTGATTGCCGCTTGTAGGTTCAACGATAATACTATCTGGCCCAATTTCGCCGCGGCGTTCGGCGGATTCAATCATCTGTAATGCCGTGCGCGTTTTAATGGAGCCTCCTACATTAACGCCCTCAAACTTAACGAGTATCTGTGCGGCATTCGCTTCAGATAACCGATTGAGACGAACGAGAGGTGTATGCCCCATGGCTTGCAGCACATTATCGTAAATCATGGAACTCCTTCCAAGGGGGTGCTAGCCCCTTATGCTAGCCTGCAGGTCTTTCGCAGATCCTCGGCGCGGTCGGTGCGCTCCCAGGTGAACTCGGGCAGCTCGCGGCCGAAGTGGCCGTAGGCGGCCGTCTTGCGGTAGATGGGGCGGCGCAAATCCAGCGCGTCGATGATGGCGCCGGGGCGCAGGTCGAACACCTCGGCCACCGCGCGCTCGATGGCCCCCACCGCCGCCTTCTCGGTGCCGAACGTCTCCACCATGAGCGACACGGGGCGCGCCACGCCGATGGCGTAGGCCACCTGCACCTCGCAGCGCGCGGCCAGGCCCGCGGCAACCACGTTCTTCGCCACCCAGCGCGCCGCGTAGGCCGCCGAGCGGTCCACCTTCGTGCAGTCCTTGCCGGAGAAGGCCCCGCCGCCGTGCCGTCCCATGCCGCCGTAGGTGTCCACGATGACCTTGCGGCCCGTGAGGCCGCAGTCGCCCATCGGCCCGCCGATGACGAAGCGGCCCGTGGGGTTCACGTGGATCTCCGCGTCGGGCGAGAGCGCCACGCCCTCGCCGGCCAGCACCGGGCGCACCACCTGCTCCACCACGTCGGCGCGCAGCCGCTCGTAGGGCGCCTCCTCGGCGTGCTGCGTGGACACGACCACCTTCTCCACCCACTTCGGCGCGCCGTCCTCGTAGCGCACGCTCACCTGGGTCTTGCCGTCGGGGCGCAGGTAGTCGAGCGTGCCGTCCTTGCGCACGGCGGCGAGGCGCTCGCTCATGCGCTGGGCCAGGTAGATGGGCATGGGCATGAGGGTGCTCGTCTCGTCGCAGGCGTAGCCGAACATCATGCCCTGGTCGCCCGCGCCGATGCGCTCGTAGGGGTCGTCCGCGGCCCCGCCGTGGGCCGCCTCCCAGCTCTCGTCCACGCCCTGCGCGATGTCGGGGCTCTGCTCGTGGATGGCGTTCACCACGCCGCAGGTGGTGCCGTCGAAGCCGTACTTGGCGCGGTCGTAGCCGATGCCGCACACCACCTCGCGCACGATGGCCGGCACGTCCACGTACGCCTGCGTGCGGATCTCGCCCGCCACGGCCACGAGCCCCGTGGTCGCAAGCGTCTCGCACGCGCAGCGCATCCGCGACACGTCGGCGGGCTGCCCGCTGGGGGCGATGTAGCCCTCGCGCTCGAGCTCTATCTCCTTGGAGATGATGGCGTCCAAGATGGCGTCCGATATCTGGTCGCACATCTTGTCGGGATGCCCCTCGGTGACGGATTCGGACGTGAACAGGTAGGATTTTGGCAAAGCGATCGATAAGCTTGGCCTTTGCTCTATCGTCATTTCAATTCTCTCTATACTTTAGATTGCCCATTATCCAGCTTATTTAGGTTGATGACCCTTATTGGACGTCCATCTTGCTCGACAGCTCCTTTTTTAAAGTCTGATATGACTCTTCGCTCATTGCGTGCTCCATGCGACAGGCATCCCTTTGTGCAATTTCAGTCGGAATGCCAAGGTTGGTAAGAACCTTGAAGAAGAAGCAATGGCGGTCGTAAACTCTTTCAGCGATTTTGCGTCCCCCATTTGAAAGGCGAACCAAACCTCGAGGCCTAAATTCAACATATCCTTCCGCGCTCAAGGAGGACATAGCTTTTGATATGCTCGCCTTGGAAAAACCCATTCTACTGGCCATATCCACTTGCCTTACAAAACCACCAGAACGAGTTTCGAGAATAAGCAGGTTTTCTAGATAGTCTTCCCTTGACTCACTCAAAGTCATCAGTTCCACCTCACTTAATTCAAAATCCGACCCGTCGACGACTGAAGCTCCACCATTTTCTTGAACAGGCTGTCTTCGCGCTCCATGAGCTCCGACGGCTTTCCTTGCTCGGCAACGCGGCCTCCATCCAGCACCACGATTTTGTCGGCGCTCATCACGGTTCTCATCCGGTGCGCGATGACCAGCACGGTTTTGCGTTCAAGGAGACACGATAGCGCCTCCTGCACCTTCGTCTCATTTTCAACGTCAAGTGAAGCGGTCGCCTCATCCAGAAGAACAATGGGGGCGTTTTTGAGGATCGCCCGGGCAATCGATATGCGCTGGCGCTCGCCTCCGGACAAAAGCGCGCCGTTCTCGCCTATCCTCGTTTCATAGCCCTTCGGCATGCGGGAGACAAAATCATCGCAGTTCGCCGCCCGAGCCGCCGCAAACACCTCCTCATCCGTGGCATCTGGCCTACCGAGTCGGATGTTCTGCATGATCGTGTCGTCGAACAGAACCACATCCTGGAACACTTGGGCGAAATCGACGAGAAGGGCCTCGGGGTCGACGGTCGAAACGTCCACGCCTCCGATGCTCACAACGCCATCGTCGGCATCCCAGAAACGGGCAGCCAGCTTGGCCGCGGTGGACTTGCCGCCCCCGCTCGGACCGACCAAGGCGGTCACCTCGCCCTCCTTCGCAACAAATGAGACGTTCGAGAGAACCTTCTCGCCTCCTTCGTACGAAAAAGTCACGTTGTCGAAAGAAATGTCGTGATTCGCCGGCTCGAATTCCATCGACCCGGTTTGAGGCCGCTCGTGCTCGATGGAGTGCATGCGCTTGATTCCGAGCTTGAGATTGAGAAGCTCCGTCACAACTTCAAGCACGGTGTTGATCGGATCGTAGAATCTCGTCACCACGAGAAGGAAGCAGAAGTACACCATGAACTCTAGTTCCCCCGATGCCAAAAGCAGGGCTCCGACGAGGACGGTCGAAGCTATTCCGAGCTTGAGGAACGCTTGCGCGGCCGACACGGGAACGGCACTCGAAAGCTCCGAGACGATCTGGGCCTTCTCCGCGCGATCGATCTTCTGATCCAGTTGCTCGAGATACGTTTCCGATTGGTTCGCCGCCGTGATCTCTTGGGCGCATTCGAGGTACTCCTGCAAGCCGTCCGCAACGTCAAGCTGGCGGTCGATGAGAAACTGCCCCTTCGCATCTTGGCTCTTCCGAGAGAAGGCGATGATGAGCAAGGCGATGGGAAGAACCCAGAGGGCGGCGATGGCCATCTTCCAGTTGAAGAGCAGAAGCATGATCGAGATCAAGATGGTCGACGCGCCGGTTCCGAACAAAAGGGGCATGATATGGGAGAACATGCGCTCCTGATCGGCGCAGTCCTTCATGATGGTGGTGGTGAGGTCCGAGAGGTCGCGCCTTCCGAAAAAGGAAAGGGGCAATCTGCGCAGCACCTCGGCAAGCTCGATCCGCTTTCTGGCACTCTCGCCGTACACGACATTGTAGGTGAAATGGTATTCGAGCCATTGGGTCAGCAGCATGAGCAGGAGTATGACGACGATGGCTGCAAGATAGCCACCAAGAGCAGGGAGGGGCTTCGAGGGGTCGAGCAGATGATCCAGGTAGTCGTTGGTCGCCATGCACAGCACGCCAATGGGTGCCATCATGACGAGGTTGGCGAGAGCGCAGAAGAACGCGCCTCTCTTGAACTCGAAAACACCCCGCTCGGTCAAAGCGAACTTCTCACGCAGCATCGTTGGCACCCCCTCCGATTCTCCAAGAGACTGATTTCTGATAGTCCTCCCACATCCGGCGATACACTCCCTTGCTTTCGACAAGATCCCCGTGGGATCCCGATTCCGAGATGGCCCCGTTCTCCACGACGCAGATCCTGTCCGCGCCCACCACGGTCGATAGCCGGTGTGCAATCATGAGAACGGTCTTGCCGTGCGTAAGACGCGCGAGCGCACGTTGGATAAGGGCTTCGTTTTCCGGATCGGCGAACGCTGTGGCCTCGTCCAAGACCACGATAGGCGCATCTTTCAGAATGGCCCGGGCAAGCGCGATACGCTGGCATTCGCCGCCCGACAGGTAGACGCCCTTCGCGCCGACCACCGTGTCCAAGCCCTCGGGCAGCTTCGCGATGATGTCGTCGCATTGCGCCGCGTGCGCGGCCGCCTCCACCTCCGCGCGCGTAGCCGACGGGCGCGCGAATCTGATGTTGTCAATGAGGCTGCGCTTGAAAAGCCGTGTGTTTTGGAAGACGAAGGAAACGGAATCCATCAGTTCCGAACGGGGAACATCCCGCACATCAACACCGCCGACAAGCACCCGTCCTTCATCGACGTCCCAGAACCTCGGAACAAGGCTTGCAATGGTGCTCTTGCCTCCTCCCGACGGCCCGACGAGCGCCATCGTTTCTCCTTCGGGAATCGCAAAGCTCACGTTCTTGACGGCAGGTGCGTCAGCGCCCGGATACGTGAAAGACACCCCTTCAAAAACGATATCGCACGTCCCGCTCGCCCTCCCGCCTTTCGCAGAACAGCAAGGCATCTCCGGCGTGGATAGGATCCCCTCGATTCGCATCACGGCATCTTGGGCCATCGCCGCAGCTTCAGAGGCGTACAGTATCTTGGTCATCATCGATGTCGTCACCGCGCTGAACACCACGTAGAAGAGGAAGTCCGTGAAGAACGACGCGAAGTCCCCTGCTGCCCCCGCAAGCAGGATGCTGGCGGGAACCAGCACAGCAAAGGTCGAGTTGATCGCCACGATCTGCACGACCTGCGGTTTTTCGCACAACTTCGAATAGCCATGGGCCATATCCCGGTACTGCAGGATGGCCTCCTTGAATGCGTTGAACGAATTGACCGTTTGCTGGAACACTTTGACGACGGGCATGCCTCGAACATATTCGGTCGCAGCGGCGTTCATTCGGTTCAATGCCTGCTGGTAGTTCGACACGAAAGTCAGATAGCTTGAGTTCTCATCGCTGCCTCCCCCTCCCATCATCCTCCAAATGCACGCGAAGGACACCGCGATGGGAACCAGGCACGCCAAACCCATGGCCCAGTCGAAGATGAACATCACGACGACAAACACAACGGGGGTGATGAGGGCTCCCACGAAATCAGGGAACTTATGGGCAAGCACGGACTCGGTCTGGCCGGCGCAGCCGTCGATCACCCTCCTTAGTTCGCCGGTCGAATGCTCGTCGTAGTAGCCAAGGGGAACCTTGGAGAGATGGTGGGTCGCGGCCTTCCTCATGTTGTTGCCGGTTCGGAATGCCGCGATATGAGTGCACATCAACGCCGCGAAGTACACCACCACTCCGGCCACCGCGAATCCGACTGCCAGCCATGCGTAAAAAGCCGCGCCACTCGCTTCGCTCCATTGAGGAGCCACTGCGACAAACTGCGACATGATAAACCAGACGCACACAAGGGGCATCAC
>DBFWBE010000013.1:0-50128 GCA_048485835.1 Collinsella sp. | reverse complement strand
CCTCGCAGTATCCGGTTCTCAAGGTGCACGCCTGGCGGCTGGTCCGGTCCGACCGGGCCGCGCGGCAAGGAGATATATTGCCAGACCGGAGGGGCGCCGTGGGCGGGAATCGCGCACTCCATATTTTGTTCACAAATGAATAGGTCCCTCAGTCGCATCACTGAGGTTAAAACTGAAGCATTGGCTTCTGATATTGGCGATGACCAGCTGGTTTATAGGTGTTAAGGCATCGGTCATCTCTGGAGCGCCACTTTACTCCAAAAGCATCAGCTATTTGTTTCCCGTCGGTAAAAGGCAGGTTTTGTTCGCCAAGCGTTCTTATATATAGAGAAGTTCGGGTTCGAACCCGTGTCGCGGCAACAAAAAAGCGGCCGGCATCCGCCAGTCGCTTTTCTATTCTATGGTGGGCCGTCAGGGGTCCAGCCTGCTCCGCAGGCGGCCGCTGCGGCGCTTTCGCGCCTTGCGCGCTGCGCTGGCAAACGCTCACGCGTTTACTCAGCTCCGCGCCCCGACGGGTTCGAACCCATGAAAAGGCGACAAAAAAGACGGCCAACCGAAGTTGACCGTCTCAACAATCTTTGGGTGGGCCGTCAGGGGTTCGAACCCTGGACCTTGGGATTAAAAGTCCCCTGCTCTGCCAGCTGAGCTAACGGCCCGCGGGTGGCATTGTACCACGGTCTGGGACTATTCCCAACTCCATTGACCGTTCTGGAAAATCACAACTTCACGTCCATCAGGCGTAATGCCCGTAATATCGATGTCGTCCGTGCCGATCATAAAATCGACGTGCGTGCTCGAGACGTTAACGCCATGCTCCAGGAGCTCCTCCTTGGACATGTCATACCCACCCTCGATGCATTCGGGGAAACCGACACCCAGCGCGAGATGGCAGCTGGCGTTCTCATCATAGAGCGTGTCATAGAATAGAACGCCACTTTCACGGATCGGCGTGTTCTTGGAGATAAGCGCGACCTCACCCAGATGAGCGGCACCTTCATCGGTGTCAATAATGCTCGCAAGCGTCGCCTTACCCACGCGGGCATCGTAGTCCACTACGCGGCCCGCCTCGAACTTAATCCAAAAATCGTCAACCTTGTTACCGTGGTGAATGAGCGGCATAGCCGAATACACGATACCGTCGGCACGCATACGATCAGGCGAGGTGAAGACTTCCTCGGTGGGAATGTTGGGGAAGAAGGGGTGCCCATCGGGCGTCTTGCCCTTGCCGCCGGCCCACTCGTGACCTTTCGTCATGCCAATCGTCAGATCGGTTCCATTTGCCGAGGTGTAATGCAGGTAGTCGAAACGATTGTCGTTCAGGAAACGCAGGTTCTTTTCGAATGCGGCGTCATGGAGTTCCCAGTCGCTCTCCGGGTCCTGGCCATCGGCGCGAGCGGTGTGCAGAATCGCATTCCACAGCTTATAGATTGCAACCTCATCGGCGTCTCCCGGGAACACCTCACGCGCCCAGGCAACGACCGGCGCGCCGGCGATGCACCACGGGTTGATGTTGTAGTCCAGTCCGCGGCGGAAGACCTTGCACTGCGTGTTCCTTGCCTTAGAAGCTGTAGCAGGCTTAGCGGGATCGATGCCCTTAAGAGCGGCAGGGTCCGCACCCTCGATAAAGATAAAGCAGGCACCATCCTGGGCCAGGGAATCAAGCTGCAGGCGCTTCCACTCGGGCGTCTGCTCAAAATAGCTTTTCTCGACATGCTCGTACGTGAGCCTCGTCACGGCGTCATCGGCCCAAATAACCGTCACGTGACCGGCACCGGAGGCATAGGCCTCCGCGACCACCACGCGCGCAAACGGCGCGCACTCGACCGGAGACTGAACGACAGCCTCCTGGCCGGGCTTGACGTTTACGCCCTTGCGGACAACCAGGCGCGCATAGTTTTTAATCTTGGGCTCTAGGGCCTTCATGCCCTCCAGAGCCTCTTCGACCGTCAGGGCAGCTCGAATCATGTGCCACTCCATCTATCTATAGAACAGTAAAAAGGCGCGCCGCAAAAACGACGCGCCTTATATCTTAGCGATAAGTATGCATGCAAACGCTACTTCTTCTTGGAGTCCTTCTTGTCCTCCTCGGCAGCCGAGCGCTCGATAAGGGCGTTGAGCTTGTTCTCGGACATGCCCTCGGCCTGCGTGCGGTACATGTTGCGCAGGGGACGAATACGAACGAAGTCGTAGATAAAGTCACCCAAAATGACGATGTAAGACAAAACGATGCCGACCATCTGGACAGGGCTGGACACCATGCCAGCGGGAGCGAAGTACAGCGAAGCCCAAATGGCCACGACGAGCACCATGCCGATAGTGAGCACGGCCCACCAGATGCGGCGGCGCTTGGTGTAGTCCTCATCCTGCTTGAGAAGGATATTCGATACCGTGTAGATGCGATCCTCCTTGGCGCGCTGCTTAGCCTTGCGGGCGCGCTTCTCCTCTTTAGAGAGGCCCTCGAGGTTCTCGCCCTTCTCGAGCTCTTTGCGGCGTGCCTTAGACGAAGCCGGCACGACGCGGACAGAGCTCGCTGCCTGACGGGCGGGCTTGGCGGATGCGGCGGACTTGCGCGCAACCCCGGTAACCTCGTGGGATTGCGTGCGCTTGTTCGTGGCGCTACGGGTACTCACTTATGCGTTCTCCTTCATGCTTGTGAACTGGGAGCCCGTAATGATCTGGAAGGCCTCGCGATAGCGCTCGGACGTGCCATCGATGACCTCGGCGGGCAGGTGCGGGGTCTCCCCCGTCATATCCCAGTTGGCTTTGAGCCAATTGCGGACGAATTGCTTGTCGTAGCTGGGCTGAATCTTGCCCTCCTCGTAGCTGGCGGCAGGCCAGAAACGGCTGGAGTCAGGCGTGAGGCACTCGTCGATCAGCGTGACCTTGCCATCGATGACACCAAACTCGAACTTGGTGTCGGCAATGATGATGCCACGGGTCGCGGCATACTCGGCGGCAGCCTTGTAGATCTTGAGGGAAAGGTCGCGAATCTGCGTGGCAATATCCTCGCCCACGATCTCGCAGCAACGCTCGAACGAGATGTTCTCGTCGTGGTCACCGATCTCGGCCTTCGTGGACGGCGTGAACAGCGGTTCGGGAAGCTTGGAAGCCTCGGTCAGGCCCTCAGGCAGTTGGATGCCGCAGACGGTGCCGTTCTCATCGTAGGTCTTCTTGCCCGAACCGGTCAGATAGCCGCGGACGATGCACTCGATAGGAATCGTCTGAGCCTTCTTGACCAGCATGGCGCGGCCAGCGAGGTAGTCACGATACTCAGCAAACTCCTCGGGGAAATCCGCCGGGTCGATGGAAACGAGGTGGTTGGGAACGATGTCGGCAAACTTATCGAACCAGAATGCCGAGATGCGGTTGAGCACCTCTCCCTTAAACGGAATCTCGTCGGGAAGAATGAAGTCGAACGCAGAAATGCGGTCGGTGGCGACCATCAGCAGGTTTTCACCGGCATCATAGATATCACGAACCTTGCCACGGGAATCCGGACGACGCTCCATCGTTGTCACGTGAGTCACTCCTTACCAAAATACGACAGTAATGCGGGTTCTTTCCCGCATGTTTTCGCAAACTCGGAGCGGCAGGGACGAAACCCCTCCTTCACCGAATAGCGAAAAGCTAGTGCTCCATTGTAGTAGATGCCGCGTCCGCCGTGTGCTCGCGAGGCAGATGAATCGTAAAAGTCGTACCCTTTCCAAGCTCCGACTCCACGGATATGTAGCCATGGTGACGCTCGACGATCTGCTTGGTCACGGCGAGGCCAACGCCCAGGCCGCCAGCTTCGCGGGCGCGGCTGGCATCGGCGCGCCAAAAACGGCCGAAGATGCGCGACAAGTCATCCTTGGCAATACCGATGCCGGTATCAGAAACGGCGATGCTGACGTGTTTGCGGTCACTGAGCACCGACACCACGACCCAACCGCCCTCGGGGGTGTAGCGCATGGCGTTGCTCATGAGATTGATGACGCATTGTGTGATCATGTCGGGATCGGCTTCGACGACATCGTCGTGACCTTGGGTCTCGTCGGCAAAGCGCAAGCGCAGATCGCGGTCGACAAACAGGCGCTCCTGGGCATTGACGATGGAACGCACGAAAGGAACCATGTCCACCGGCTCAAGGTTGAGCGGAGCCGTGCTGTTTTCCATGCGCGACAGGTCGAGCATCTGCTGCACCAGACGAGCCAGGCGACGCGTCTCGGAAGCGACCGTCTCCAGGTGCTCGTCGTCGGTGGGGTACACGCCGTCTTGCATGGCCTCGACCGTTGCGAGCATGGCCATAAGCGGCGTGCGAAGCTCGTGTGCAACGTCTGAGGTCAGGCGCTTCTCGTGTTTCATATCCTTCTCGAGCGAAGTGGCCATCTCATCGAAGGTCTCACCCAGCTGATCGATCTCGTCATCACCGCGCAGTCCCGTGCGAGCCGACAGGTCGCCGTCACGGATTTGCTTTGCGGTACTGGTGATGCGATGAATCGGCTTGGTGAGCATGCGCGACACGAGCGATCCGATAACGACCGAAATGCAGATTGCAACAACCGCGGCGAGGGCCATGGCGTTAAAGGTCTTCTCCCTAAACGCAGAGTCCGCCTTGGTGAGCAGCGCGTCGGAGCCGATGGCCCACAGCTTTACCTGTCCGACATGCTCGCCGGAAGACGTTACAATCTCGACGTTAGCAACGCTATCGGAGTCGGTTGGAGCAGACGAGACCGGGCTATGCGATGCCCTCTTGCCGCTCGTGTCGTCGGTCGTAGCCTGGTTTTCGCGTACATCGGCGGTGGCGCTTGCCGAGGGCCAGGAATCGTCATAAACGATCATGCCCTTTTTATTGACGACCTGCATACCCAGATCGTCGGAAACCAAACTCGACGTTGCGACCGTGCGCAGTTCTCCCGCGGTCCAAGAGCCGTTTTCCTCATATGAGGTTGCCAACTTCTCGGCAGCGGAATTTGCGATTTCGACGATATTGGAGCGTGTGTAATCCGAAAAGACCGTGCCCCACACAACAGAGACAACGCCCACCAGCACCAATACCGTCATGAGCGATGTCAGAGCAAAAGCAAGTGCCATGCGCGAGGGATAGCTCATCGTTGGCCGTGAATCGGAACGAGGCGTGTTCCAACTAGCCTTGGAACCCGCCTCGCTCTCCTGCTTGTGCTTTTGTCCGATTTCAAAGCGCGCAGGTGTCATATGTGATTTCCCTATTTCTCGTCCGACTTATCGGTCTTGGCCGGAGCCTCGAAGCGATAGCCGACACCATGGACGGTGTAGAGCCACTTGGGCTTCTTGGGATCATCGCCCAGCTTGGCGCGAAGATTCTTCACGTGGCTATCGATGGTGCGCTCATAGCCCTCAAAGTCATACCCGAGCACTTTCTCGACTAGCTCCATGCGGTTATACACACGGCCGGGATGGCGGGCAAGCGTGGTGAGCAGCTTGAACTCGGAAGCCGTCAGATCGACTTCCTTGCCCTCGACCAAGATCTTGTGGCCCGAGATATCGATGACCAGATCGCCGAAGTCGAGCACCTCGACGGCGGGCTCGTCGGCCTGATGGGCACGGCGGAACAGAGCGCGAACGCGGGCGACGAGCTCGCGCGGCGAGAACGGCTTAATCAGATAGTCGTCGGCGCCGAGCTCAAGACCGATAATACGGTCCTCGATCTCGCCCTTAGCCGTCAGCATGATGATGGGGACATCCGAGGTATCGCGAATGGTGCGGCAAACGCGCTCGCCGGGAATCTTGGGGAGCATAAGGTCGAGCACGACCAGGTCGAACTGATGCTTCTCGAACTCCTCGATCGCGGACTGGCCGTCGCCGACGCCCACAACCCAGTAGCCTTCGCGCTCGAGATAGGCAGCGACGGCGTCACGGATTGCCTTCTCATCCTCGACCAGCAGAATCTTTTTTGCATCTGAAGCCATAACACGGCCCCCCTGTCTCAATTAGCTAAGAACAAGCTCATTTTAACGCACCTGAGCCCACCGGATGCCGCTATGACGTGGCAGCTCGGCGGGCGGTACTCACAATTACAACGCGTTTATTCCCCTGTTGGCGCCTTTTTAACCCCTCTAAGCTTAAAGAGAGAATAGGCGTGCGGTGACCGTCTCGGGTATACCCTGGCTGTTGCGCACCGTGGCGTACGTAAGGAATGAGTCCGATTTTCCCGCCGTAGCAGGATAATCGCCATATTCCAAAGCGCGGTCGGGCGACAACAGCGAGCCGTAGGTTTTGGCAGAGGTATCGATTAGGAAATGCGATGCCTGGACCTTAACGAGGTATTTATTTTTCTTGCCGGCAGCACACGCAAGCGGCTCGCGCGACAGGAAAAGGTACGGCCCGCCCTCGTTGCCGATATACGTGCCCATATTGCCCAGGCTGCCCACGCCGCTATAGGTCGCCTCGATGGAAAACACAAAGGTATCGCCCATATACACGGCCTCGAAAGGCGAGACCGACGAGGGGAGGACCAGCTGGGCACGCTTGGTGTTGTTGCCGTCGGTCAGATCGATTGCCGTCATACCGTAGTAGACGCCCTCGTCGTTGTGGACGCGCGGAGAAATGGTCAAGATGCCGTCACTCACACGCGGGGCGGATGCAAAGCGACCCGTCGATTTCCAAATTGTCTCGGCCTTAGATTCATCAAGCGAGCGACGATAGCAAAACGAATCGTTACTCGTTTTATTGCCGCCTGCCGAAGGCATTTTATACCAGATGACTGATGACCCGAACGCCGTAAACAGTGGCGGATCGTAGTCCTTGCCACCTCGATCGAGCTCAACCACGTCGCCAGAGAGCGAAGCGCCCGACAGATTTTGAGCGTAGAGCTTCCACGATGAATTGGCAAAGTTCATCTCAACCCACGCGAATACGCCGTCGCCGGCACGGACATCGTAGAATGCATATCCCGTGCCCTCGACAGGATCTTCGATTAATGTGGTAAGCGAGCCATCGCCCAGGTTGAGCACACCGAGTGTGTTGGCGTGCAGTGCCGATGCGGGCGCCATCATCGCCGCGGCGTAATCGCCGTCGCAGTAGTACAGCAGCGTACCAAGAGGCAGCGTCCACGACGCCGCCGGCTCAAGATCGATGTCGACAGCCTCATACTCATCCGTAATCGAGATAATTTTGGAATCGTCCTTGATAACCTGCGGCTCGCCGGCGGCATCATCGCTGGTACCCGTTTTTTTCGAGCATCCGGCAAGCACCGTGGCAGCGCCCGCGGCAGCCCCACCGAGTACAAAGCCGCGACGCGATATTCCGTTCTTGATGTGATCGGCGATACCCATTAGGCGATCTCGGCGCGAGCGGCCTCGATGGCGCGCGTAAGCTGGTCGGCGCAGGAGGTCTTTTTCATACCGCAGGTATTACCGGCGAGAACCTCGATTACGCGATCGGCAGGAGCGCCCTCGACCAGCTTGGAGATTGCCTTGAGATTGCCGTCGCAGCCACCGGTAAACTCAACGCCTATCACCTTGTTGCCGTCATCGGAAAGGTCAAGGTGAATATTGCGAGCACACACGCCCTGAGGCTTGTAATCAAACGAAATCATGCGATCCCCTCTCAGAATGTTATTCGAGACGACTATTATCCCCGTCTTTCCCTAAATGCAACGAGGCGCTTTGCCGGCAACACACATTACCAGCAAAGCGCCCTAAAAAGCTAACGTTATGCCCGAACCTACTCGAAGCTCAGCTGCTCCAGACGATCAAAGACCGTGTCGATACGGGTGAGGAAGTCCCATGGATCAAAGATCTCGTCGAGCTTCTCCTGGCTGACGGTGCAGCGCGGATCCGCCTCGAGGCGCTCCTTAAAGGTGGGACCGGAGACGCAATCCTGCACCTCGTGCCAGGTTGCCATAGCGTTCTCCTGCACGATGGCGTAAGCGTCCTCGCGGGTAATACCCGTGTCGACGAGAGCCAACAGCACCTTGGAAGAGAAGATGAGGCCGCGGGTCTTGTTGAGATTGGCCATCATGCGCGCCGGATACAGCTGCAGGCCATCGATAACGCGAATGAGGCACTGGAACATGTGGTCAAGGGCGATGAAGCTATCGGCCTGGGCGACGCGCTCGGCAGAGGAGTGCGAAATGTCGCGCTCGTGCCACAGGGCAACGTTGTCAAAAGCGACCTGAGCGTTGGACTTCACGACGCGCGACAGCCCGCAGACCTTCTCCATGGTGATGGGGTTGCGCTTGTGCGGCATGGCGGAGCTGCCCTTTTGACCCTTA
This sequence comes from Collinsella sp., assembly GCA_048485835.1. GTDB lineage: Bacteria > Actinomycetota > Coriobacteriia > Coriobacteriales > Coriobacteriaceae > Collinsella. Next base: position 41,895 of record DBFWBE010000013.1, on the reverse strand, counting down.
CGGAACGGTTCCTCGGCCTCGAGCGTATCGGTCTTCTGCAGATTGCGAACCTCGGTAGCGATGCGCTCACAGGTGGCCGCGGTGGTGGCAAGAACGCCGGCGAGGTAGGCGTGATGATCGCGGCTAATAACCTGCGTGGACAGCGGGTCGTGAACCAGGCCCAGGTGCTCGCAGACATATTCCTCGACAAACGGCTCGATGGAGCTGTACGTGCCGACAGCGCCCGAGATGGCACCAAAGGCAACGTTCTTGCGGGCATCCTCAAGACGGTCCAGATCGCGCTTGAGCTCCCAAGCCCAAGAGCCAAACTTCATGCCAAAGGTCATCGGCTCGGCATGGATGCCATGAGTACGTCCGGCGCAGAGCGTGTTGCGCTCCTCGAAGGCGCGACGCTTGCAGATTTCGCCGAGCTTCTTGACGTCCTCGATGATCAGGTCGCAGGCCTGAGTGAGCTGATAGCACAGAGCCGTATCACCCAGGTCGGAGCTGGTCATGCCGTAGTGAACCCAGCGGCTGGGCTTGGGCTCACCCTCGGGAACGTCAGCGTCGATGTACTCCTTCATGTTGGTCAGGAAGGCGATGACATCGTGGCGCGTGACCTCCTCGATCTCGTCGACCTTTGCCTTCTCAAAGTTGGCATGGTCGCGGATCCACTGGGCTTCGTCTTTAGAAATGCCGATCTTGCCGAGCTCCGCCTGGGCCTCGCAGGCCAGGACCTCGATCTCCTGCCAAATGGCGTACTTGTTCTCGAGGGAGAAGATGTGTCCCATCTCCGGGCGGGTATAACGATCGATCATAGCGGCTCCTTTTTGGTTATTGGCACGTTGGTCGTAACCCAACCATTGTACCGTGCGCAGGTGCAAGTATGGGCAGCAGGCATTAACCTAACATTTTGGAATTGGAGCAAGCAACGGGACGTCTGCGTATTTGCCTCGCAAATCCGCACCGGCTGCGGTCGATCTCCTCGGATTCACGGAGACGATGGGGAAGACTTTGTTGAATTGGCCGTCCCAAGGTCTCCCGCGCTCGATGGAGCGGGCAACGGGACGTCCGCGTATTTGCTTCGCAAATCCGCACCGGCTTCAGGCGCCTGCCGGCGCCTTCGCCTGCTCGCTACAAACGCTTCGCGTTTGTTTTACGCTCGCACCCTGGCGGGTTCGAGTCCCGGCGCTTTATTGAAAAAAGCACGGCACCGTGATGGTGCCGTGCTTGTGCTTCTAGCTGGAGCGGGCAACGGGACTCGAACCCGCGAGTGTCAGCTTGGGAAGCTGATGCCTTACCACTTGGCGATGCCCGCTTGTGTGTTGGCTAGTATAACGCGGTTGTCTTGTTCGATACAAGGGTGTCGATGCTTGTTTTAGCTGTGGAGAATCGTCTGAAAAACAGTCCAATTGTGGAGACAGGGACCTCTGGTGTCCTTATTTCACCATCTTTTACCTGCGGTTTTATTTGATTGTTCCATATGAACCCAATTTGTCGGAAATCGGGCAAGCTTTTGGTCAGCTTCCGGTACTTACCCGCATGAACCTCGGGGGTAGCCTCGTCCCAAGCGCCGCAGCCTCCCCGTGCGGCGCACGAGGGATAAGGAGCAGCCATGTCCAACGCACCCACGCACTCTGTCCACAGCGCAATCGCAACAGGCCCGCTGCTCCTACTCCTCTTCCTACTCATCAGTTGCTTGGCTCCGAGACCCGCACTTGCCATCGACGGGTACGATCAGCTCGGCTTTCGCACCATTAGCGACGATTGTGGGCCCTTCTTCATCGGTAAGTACGAGGCTCAAGACGCCTCAATCGCGTACTGTATGAACCAGGAACGTCCCGGTCCCACCAAGCCGGGTGGCCCATGGCTCAACTTTGATCAGGGCTGGGTATGGCTCGACGACGAGTTCGCGGCGATCGTTTGTCACGGATATCCTTCCGCAACGTCATTTGGCGGTTACAGCCTGTCGCCCGATCGCGCCCGTGCCGCCACTCAACTTGCCGTATGGATGCTTAACGGCACCACCCATGTCGACGGCACTTACTCCTATACAACAGCTCAAGGCAAAACAAAGAGCGGACATTTTACCGCCGACAATGAGGTTGTGGCTGCCGCACGGTGGCTTCACGACAATGCAAAATCGGGAGGCATCAAAGCCGCTCCGCACCGCGCACGGCGCTATTTGGGACCCATATCGGGCGGCAGCAAACGTCAAGACATGCTCTACGTGCTGCCAGCGGTCTCTGTTTCTTTCCAAAAGCAGTCTGCTAACACCGTTATTACCAGCGGAAACAATACCTATCAGTTTACCGGAGCAACATTCGATATTTTTGAGAGCGCCAGCGGCGCGCGTGTCGGCACCATCAAGATGGACAGCAACGGTCGAGCGCAAGCAACACTTCTGCCCAACACAGCATACTACCTAGTTGAAACGAAGGCGCCGGCCGGCTATGTCCCCCGCCACGATCGTATTGCCTTTACCACGGGGAATGACGGCGAGCGGGTCGCCATTGATGAACAGCCCGGCACCATCAACCTGCGTATCGTAAAACTCGATGCCGCGACGAATGCCGGCCCCCAGGTGGGATCTTCACTCGCAGGAGCAGAGTTCACGTGTGTGTCGCAATCAACCCCTGGATGGGCACAAATCCTCACGACCGACGAAAGCGGTCGGGCCACCCTCGCCGATGTCCCCTTAGGAACCTTTACCATCTACGAATCAAAAGCCCCCGAGGGCTACCTGCCATCCAACGACAGCTGGACCTATACCGTTGGAGCCGACCAGCTCGGCGATTCAGGCGTGGTCGAGATCGAATCTCGCGTTTCCGATATCCCCATTGCGTTTAACCTTGAGATTTCCAAATTCAAGGATTACGGCAATAGCGACCAATCCGGCCTGGAGCAGCCGGCGGGTGGTGTTGTCTTTGAGGTTGTCAGCAACAGCTCTCAGCAGGTTGTTGGCACACTGACCACAAACATCTATGGCTTTGCCTCCACCAAAGATCAGCCCGAAGCATGGTTCGGCACAGGCAAGCGACCCGCCGGTGTCCACGGAGCCGTCCCATACGACCGTGCCGGCTACACGGTTCGCGAGGTTCCGGAAACCGTCCCCGAGGGTTTTAAACGTGCAGGGGAATGGACCGTCGGGGCCAATCAGATTTCCGACGGCGCCGAGCTTCAATATATCGTGGACAACCACGCTCTGTCGACGCATCTCCAGATTGTAAAACGCGATGCCCAAACAGGCGCTTCTGTTCCCCTAGCCGGATTCACCTTCCAACTCCTCGACAGCAATCACGAACCTGTCTCACAAACTTGCTGGTATCCAGCACATAACGTAATGGACACCTTTACGACTGACGCGACCGGGACCGTCACACTGCCCGAATCGCTCGTGCCGGGCACCTATTATGTACGCGAAACCTCGGCCAAAGAGCCCTATCTTGTCGGTGAAGAGATCGAGGTAAACATACCCGCCGACATGAACCTAACGCCCGTTGCAATCGCCTCGTATTATGACCACGCCGCGACCGGAAACATCAGGATCGTTAAAACCGATGCCAAAGACGGCAGCAGTCTCGCGGGCGCCGTCTTTGAGATCCGTGCCTCGGGTGATATCGTGCGCCCCGACGGTAGCATTGCCGCACTCGACGGTGAGACTGTCGCGACCGTCACGACGGATGAAACTGGAGAAGCACGCGCGGACAACCTCCCACTGGGATCTGGCACCGCACGCTACGAGGTTGTCGAGACTCAAGCGCCGGCAGGCTTCTTGCTCGATCGGACAACCCATATTGTCGACCTTACTTATGCCGACCAGAAAACACCCGTTGTAGAAGCACGGCTTAACGTATCCGACGATTACACCAAGGTTGATATCTCCAAGGTCGATGCAAGCGGTGAGCAGGAAGTGGAAGGCGCACAGCTCACCTTATATGGTCCCGATAAAACCGAAATAGACTCCTGGACCTCATCCGATAAACCGCACCGTATCGAACATCTTGCGCCCGGCACCTACACGTTGCGCGAAATGATGTCCCCGCGAACCTACGACCTTGCCGAGGAGATAACGTTTGAAGTGAAGGCTACGGGAGAAGTCCAATCTTTCGCAATGAAGGACGCACCGATCGAGATCAAGGGACAGGTCGACAAGCGTCAAGAAATTGCCCAGCCCACCGGGGATGGCCTCTTGGCTAACGGCGATGGCAAAAACCGCGCCGCGACACAAGCCGATGCGGAAGGGTTTTTCTCCTACACCGTCGATGCGCGAAACGAGTCGACCACCTGGGTTGATGAGTTCACGATTACCGATGATCTTGAGTGCGCCAAGGACGGTACGGCAAGACTCGTCTCAATCGAAACCCCTATTGCCATCGGCGACCTCAACGGTCTGTGCAACGTGTGGTACCGCACAACGCCACTGGGCTCGTCAGGCATCGACGAACAGGCAAACGCAACACTTGACGATGGACATGAAAACCCCTGGCTTGAGTCCGACGAAGTTAAAGAGAGCTTGGGCGGGGACCGTCGTCTCGTTGATTACGAAGGCTGGCAACTCTGGAAAACCGATGTCCCGACCACAAAATCAATCACGCTTGAGGTAAATGAGCTCGACCTTCCCGTCGATACCATCGTAACGGGCATTCGCCTTGAGTACGGTGCGGTGGACGCCGACTTTGCAACCAGGTGCGACGAAGATTCTTGGAAGCGCGAAGACCTTAAAAACGAACATGACGATCTCGATGACGCCAAGGCAACCCTCGGTACAGACGCCCGGAGTGCAGTAGTCCATATGCAGGCAACTTCTTCCTATACGCCCCAGGCACCAGTTGCCAACAGCGCCCGTGTCGACCTCTGTCGCAACGGCGGCGGCGACAAACTTGAGTCACATGACGAGGATCGTGTCGTTCAGCGCTGCACCCTACCGCAGGACCTACCGGCAACAGGATCAGTTCCCATCGCCGCCTGCATCACCGCGCTCCTGACCTCGGGTGCGGCAGCCCTATGGTTCGCTCGCCTTAGGTCGATCCCAAAGAAGCGCTAACGCGATAAAAAGCGGGCGAGTCAGTCTCCCGCCTCGCCCGCTTTCAATCATTTAAATCGCCACATCTACTCGGCAGATGAAGATCCGCTGTCGACGAGCGCCTGCTCGGACTCGGGGATTCCATCGGCACCCGTACTTTGCTCTTGCTCCACCTCTTCGCTGATTGCGGATGCGGGGGTCGACCCCTTTACACCCACGATATAGGCAGCCCCAAATCCCAAAGCGACGGCAATAAGGGTCAGAATCAAATAAACAGGCCAATGACGTTTAATGAACGAAAACACGTTGACTCCTTAGAGTTCCGCCTACGAACGGCGGATAACCTCGGTCACGACCTCGGATACCGTGGCAATGTTCGTCGGGTTAACGTTGTGGGGCAGGTCGTCCTCGGTGCGAGCACAAGCCAGGCGCGTGCCGTCCACACCGGCGATGGTAAGGGCACGACGGCTCGCCTCGAGTGCGGCATAGGCATCGGTCTTGGCATAAGGCATCTCGAGCGCACCACAATCGACATGGAACGACTTGCAGACCTTGCTGACCAGATTCATGATGCGGCGGTCGCCCTTAAGCAGCTGCTGCTCGCCCTCGACCGTCACCACCGAAAGCCTACCGGCGCCGACGGATTCAAGATTGATGAAGAATACGCCGCGGAGCTTATCGCGATGCGAGGCCAAGAACGCCTTCATGCCGGCGCCATCACAATCCGAGGCACCCGTCGCCACAAACCAGATATCGTGACCGAGCAGTTCGTCATCGCCCATGGAGGCGACAGCCGAGAGCATGTCTTCGTCAGATGCGCCATCGGAAGACGTAGCACCGCCCTTCCAGCCGTCGTTATCGTCCTCGAAGTTATCCCACGAGCCGATACCGCGGCCAGACTTCTTGGCATCGTAATCGTCTTCGACGCCCAGCCAGTCACTCATGCTGTCCTGATCGTTTTTCTTTTTTCGACCAAACAGACCGCCCAGACCGCGCTTGCGGGGCTTGGGCGCGGCCGAAGCGGGAGCCGAGATGGTCTCGAGCGGCTGCGCGCCCGACGCGACGGGCATGGAAGGTGCAACGGGCGCCGACGTGGGCTCGGGACCCTGCGCCGTCGCGAAGGGGTCATCGACCTGAGCCGAGGGGTCGGGAAGGTCGAACAGTGACGTGCGAGACGCAACGTTAGCCTGCTTCATCGACGGCAGCGACGGATCGGGGACCGAAGCCAACGGCGACGAGGAGGGCGCAGGCGCCGGAACTGACGCCGGATCGGGAACATTCATCTGCGGGCGCGGTGCGGCCTGAGACGAGATCTGCGCCATGAGGGAATCGACGGTTTCGTCCTGCGTGGGGGCGACGTTGGCAACCGTGGAGCCGGAACCACCCGGAGTCGGCATGGTAAAAATCTGCGTAGAGTAAGGTCTCGACTCGTCCGTCTCGGGGGTCTTGGGAGCCTCGGAGACCACAGCGGCCTCCTCCTGCTCGACCTCGGCCGAATCGTCCTGCTCGACCGCCACGTGCTGCTCTTCCTCAGCGCCGACCTCAACGACCTGGTCTTCGGCAGCATCCGGGGCTTCAACCGCATCGGCGGTCTCGACATCGTTTGCCACAGCGGCCTGGTCATCGGAAGCCTCAAGGGGCTCGGCAATCGCGGTGCCCTGCTTTTCAAACGTTATCGTGGCATCGAACTGCGCAGCGTCGAACGACATGGTACTTTCGACGGGCTGCTGGGGCTCGAAAGACGTCGTCGCCTCAACAACATCAGCGGATGCCGGTTGCTGGGACTCAAAAGACGTCGTAGCTTCGGCAGCGTCGACGGCCACGGGCTGCTGGGCCTCGTTCTGTTCGAACTCCTGCGCCGCACGCTCACGCTCCGCCTCGGCTGCCTGCTGCTGAGCGATAGCCTCCTGCTCGGCAGCCTCGCGTGCGATGGCGCGCTTTTCCTCAAAGTCGTCGATGAATTTCTTGCCCTTTGTAAATGCACCCTTAAAGAAGCTGGAAGCACTGGCCCCAATCGAAGAGAAGGCGGATGCAATATCGGCATGGGGCGTCGCCGCGGGAATCTCGGCCGAGAAATCGGTATCACTCTCGTAAGACACGCGCCTCGGCTGTTCAGCGTAATCGTCGTCAGACTCGTCCGTAACGTCTTGCGCCGGCGCGGCGGGAGCCAAAATGTCCAGTCCTGCCGCGGGATCGATCGCGGACACCGCCTCGGGCTCGGCAACGGCAGCGGTAACCGCGGCAGACTCATCATCCACGGCGACAACGGGCGCAGGTGCAGTCACGACGGGGGCAGGCTCGGGCTCGAATGTCGGCTCCTCGCCCTCCTCGTAATCGAGCGTACAGGACTCGGGAAGCATGCCGAGTGCGCGGATGGCATCCGAACCAAAGCGGATGTTGCCGGCGGCATTGCGATAGAGCTTAGGCTCAGGCTCGCTGGGCTCGACCACAACAGACTCCTCCGCCGACTCGGCAGCGGGAACCTCGGCAGCAGGCTCTTCGACTTGGACAGCCTGGCCCTGTGCCTCGGGCACAATGGAGCCGATCAGCGTCTCGTCGGCAGATGCACCCTCAAAGCCATCGATCTGCTCGTCGAAAGCCTCGCCTTGTTCGGACTCGAGCTGATCATCGGAAGCGATTGGCTGGCCAAACTCGTCCTCCTCGTAGGTAGGCTCTTCGTACTCAATGGTGTTGCCATAGTCGTTTTGCTGCTGGGCCGCGGCATATTCCGCCGCCGCACGTGCCATCTCCTCGGCGCGACGTTTTTGCTCACCAAAATAGGTGTCGAACGGAACATCGTCGGGGAACTCATTCTCGCCCTGGAAGGGGGCGACATTGTCCATAACGCCAAGCAAAGCGGCGACAGAAGATTTGTTGCACACCGCGCCGGACGTATAGGGAAGGATGTAGCGATTGGAGATGATGTTTGCCGCGTTGGCGAGCGCAACGAGAGAGGCGAGAATCGCGACGATCCACAGCAGAACCTTGAGCGCGCCGGGAAGCGGCAGGATACGCAGGACGGCGACGGCAGCGGGGGCAACCGTGGCGACGGGCAGCAACTTAGCGATGAGCGCGCGGTACGAAGCATAGGGCTCGCGGGCAAGCAGCTCGGCGCGAGGGGAGTCGTAATGTGCGACAACGACCACCGGGCGATTGCGCGGGGACGCGAGCGGGCCAGAAGCCTTGTGATAGGCGATGACATTTTGGCTCACGCCCGTCTTTCCCAGCCCCGAAATCACGGGATGCCCGGTACGCTCGAGCACATAGAGCACGGCACCGATGATGGCCAGCAGGGTACCGACCAAGCCGATGCCGCCACCGATACCCATAAGCAGGGCGCCGACAAACGCAAGGATGCCGGTGATAGCAAATGCCAGCCTGCTCGGCGCGGGAGCATTAAACTCCTGCACCTCGGGATCAAAGCCATGGTTGCGGAAAATCTGAGCGATATCCTCGGCAGCCAAGCGCTCTTCTTCGCTGCATGCCGGCGTGATGCCGGTGTTCTGCAGCAGGTGGTTGATATAGTTCTGGGTGTTCGCCATGTGCGCTCCACATCCATAATCCGACAAATAGGCCCAATGCATGCACATTAGAACCGTATATAGTCGAAAGTATACCCCGAGCGAGCGCAAACGACCGAATTCGGGCCATCTTAACGCCCCGAGCGGACAAGGATATAGCCTAATCTCCATATCGGACTAAAATCATGGCAGCAAACCACCTTCCCATGCGAGGACTCTATGACGGCAAGCGACACGACCGCTATTAACAAAAAGGGAACGCCGGAACCCAGTTTCGATAAAACGGCCCAGCGCATCCTCAATCTTTTCTTTGTACTCAACAGTTCTCCCGAGCCGTTGACGACCGAACAAATCGTCTTGGATTCCGATTTGGGGTATGGCTCGGGCAACATCGACTCGGATAAGCGCAAGTTCCGCCGCGATCGCGACAAACTACTCGAACGCGGCATCGTAATCAAAGAGGTTCGCCTCGCCGGCGCGCAAGAGACCGAGGAAAGCTCGTGGACGATCGACCGCGAGCACACGTTTGCGGCAGGTGGGCTCATCACCGCAGACGATGCCGACATCTTGCTAGACGCCATCGACCAGACGCTTGCGGCCGGCTCCTCCGCCTTTGCCGCGCCGCTTGCCGACATCCGGTCCAAGATTGCCTATCTCACCGGCATATCTGCCGCAGACGAGGCGCCGATTCACCGTTCTCCCACCGTCGATGCAGTTTGGAGCGCCTTTGCCGAGCGCTGTGCACTGCGCTTTTTGTATCAGAACGGTCGCGGCGAGCAGAAAGAGCGCACCGTCTGCGTCTACGGTATGTTCGAACACGATGGCACGGCGTATTTCTGCGGTCTGGACAATGCCACCGACAACATCAGAACGTTCCGCTGCGACCGCATCGTCCGTGCTTGGCGCCCCTCAAAGGCATACTCCATTCCCGCAGACTTCAATCTCAACGATTACCTGTTCTTTGAGTTCGATTTTGCCGACCGACCGCCCGTTGCGGCAACGTTCTCGTTCGCGCGCGAGTCGCAAGCCGATATGGTCAGCGGTCTCACGCGCGGGCGAGGCGATCTTGCACGCAGCGAAGAAGGATGGACCTGGACCGTTGACGTGCGCGACTTTGACGCCGCCGCCTCATTCTGCATGGCCCATGCCATGGACGGCATGAGGCCCGTTGCCCCCGATGCACTCAAACTGGCGTGGAACCACCTCATCGAAAGGACGGTGCATGAGCATGCCCGCTCGTAAACTCACCAGCGAGCAGAGACTCTCGCGTGCCATCGACATCATGGAAGCCCTCTACGCAGCCGGAAGCGCGGGGCTGACGAGAAATGAGATTTGCAGCCGCTTCGACATTTCCGGAGCTTCGCTGGACGAGATCCTCGATATCGTCTCGACCCTCGCTGATCGCGAGTCGGGCGCCCGCATTATCTGCGAGCGTAACGGCGAACACATATCCCTTACCGGCGATGCTGGACGCGTGCTGCCGCTGCGCCTGAGTGCCGCCGAAGGCGCCGTGCTCAATCATGAACTTGAATCACTGGGGATCGAGCCCCAGGCGGCGGCTCGGATTCGACATGCTCTCCTTCCCGAAGAGCTCGGCTACAATCAGCGCGTCGTCGACACTGTTGTCCGCGGATCGCACTGGCAGCAGCTCAGCAGCGCTATTCAGGACGGCGTTCGTTGCCGCATTACTTATCGTTCGATGGACGATGCACAGCCGCGCGAGCGCCTCATCGACCCCTTGCGCATCGCGACGCATGGCGATCAGACCTACCTGATTGCCTGGGACATCGAGGTTGATGGGCAACGTTCCTACCGCATGGACAAAATCGAAGGTCTTTCCCTCACCGAGGAATCCGTCGAGCGCCGCGCGCCTTCGACCGCATCCCTTCACGACTCCCTCTCCCAAGCGGAGCAGAGCGCAAAGCTCCTCATGCCGCTCGACATGGCAGAGCGTCTAGACTGGGCAGGTATTATGTCGATCGAGCCAAACGGGGCAGGTGCGGCAACAGTGATCGTGCGTTACGGCTCCGAGCGTTGGCTGCTCAGCCAGGTAATAGCAGCGGGCGGAGCCATCCACATTCTGGATGACCCCGCTCTGTCAAAGCGTCTATGCGATATGGCGAAGACCTTAGTCTGCCCGCTCTAGCGGCGCCGCTCGTGGCGTGCACGCCACAACTGCAGATAGTGACCGATCTGCGCCGATTCAATGCGCTGATAGGAACTCGTGGGCAGCGAAGTTAAAAACTTCTTGCCATAGCCCTTCGTCACTAGGCGTGGGTCGGCCAAGATGAGCACGCCACAATCGGTCGACGAGCGAATGAGGCGGCCGGCGGCTTGTTTGACCTCGAGCACAGCCTCGGGCAGCGAATAGCGTGCCCAGGCGCGATCTTCACGCAGATTACGCTCGCACGAGAGCGGGTCCGTGGGGCTCGAGAACGGCAACTTGGGGATGATGACGCAGCGCAGCGTCTCGCCGCTGGCATCAAACCCCTCCCAGAAGGCCTTGAGCGCAAAGAGCGACGAGGTCGGCTCGTTGATAAAACGGTCCCGCAGACGGCGCGGGGACGAATTTCGCTGCTGGCAGTTAAGCTCCAGGCCTGCACGGGCCAGTTTGGGCTCCACACGGGCGAACAGATCCTCCATGTCACGTCTGTTGGTGAACAGCGTGAGCACCGATCCACCCATGGCAAGATGGGCGTCGACCAGTACGCGCTCGAGTGCCGACAGATAGCCCTCGCGATCGCGCGGGTCGGGAATATCCCCGGCAACGACCACGGCCATATTTGAGTCGAAGTCATAGCTCGAATCCAGATGCAGCGACGAGGACGTCGAAGCACCGATACGGTCGAGTCCGACAGCGTGGTTAAAGTGCTCAAAGCTCTTAGACACCGTCATGGTCGCCGAGGCAAAGATAGCCGTGTGGACCTCAGGCAGCCACTCGGTTGCCAAGGCCTCGCCAATGTCGATGCGCTCTGCGGTCATTGACTCGCCGCCGGCACGCAGTCTGCGGTTAACCTGCAGCGAGTACACGTAGTGCTCATCGGTACCATCGATGATGAGTTTGAGGTTCTCCGTTAGTTCGTGCAGACGATGCGAGATATCACTCAGGTCGACAACGATCTCGGGCTTATCGCCGGCGACGGCTTGCACCAGCGCATCGACACTCTTGTCCGCTTGCTCCAGTGCGTCGATGGCGGCATGCGCCGACTGCATAAAATCATGCCAGTCGTCCGATTCGCGCAGCTCGGGGCCAATCCATAGATTGGCATTGTCATAACCCCCACGGGCACGGCGGCCGAGCTCACGAACGCCATCGAACACGTCGGCGATTGCCATGCTCGCACGGGCGACGGTGGATGTCGCCTTGGCGGTTAGGCCAAGATAGAGCGTGGAGCCCTCAGAAGTCGCCAAATCACGGGAAACCTGGCTCAGCGCACCGGAGCTCGAACCGCCCAGGCGCTCAAACAGAACGCGTGACTCATCGGCCGAGACCACGCGCGCCCACTGGCGGCGAGCCTCGCGCTCGATGGAATGGGCCTCGTCGACTACCCAATGGCGAATCGGGGGCAAAATCCTACCCTCGGCAGCGACATTGCGGAACAACAGCGAGTGGTTGGTGACCACCACGTCGGCATGCGCCGCACGGCGACGCGCGCCGTGAACCAGACATTTGTCGGGGAAGAACGGGCATAGGCGACGGGCACACTCGCGCGAGGCCGTCGTAAAGTCGGGACGATTGACGCTGCGCCAGCGAATGCCAAGCGAATCGAGGTCGCCGTCTGCCGACTGGCACACGTACGCCATGATGACCGCAACTGCCGTGAGCGTGTCAGCCGGATCGCGCTTGGTGGTGATCTCGACCTGGCCGCGACTCATGCGCTCGAGCTTGCGCAGGCACGGATAGTGGTCATAGCCCTTGAGGGCGCAAAATGACAGGCCGGCGTCCAGTTGTTCGGCAAGTTTTGGCAGCTCATGGTACATGAGTTGGTCGGCGAGATTATTCGATTTGGTCGCAATGCCAACGGTAATGTTGTTACGGCGTGCAGCCTCGGCAAAAGGCACCAGATAGGCCATCGACTTACCGACGCCCGTACCCGCCTCGATTACACGGTGCGTACCCGTGACGAGCGCATCGCGGACCTCGAGTGCCATCGCAATCTGCTCATCACGCGGCTCGTAGGTGGGATACATGCGATTGACCAGGCCACCCGGAGCATAATCCGCCTCGATTTCTTCGCGGCTCGGCATCTTGAGGACCGGCAGTTCGTCGGCATCCACGCGATCGTCGGCACGGTCGGCCTTGAGAACGTCGGCGCGTGCGGCGCTGAGTGAGAAGATGGAGCCCGGGTTCTGACCCGCCAAAAACGAGAAGAGGGGACGATAAGACCAAGGCACATCGGGATGCATATCGGCCAAGCGCGTCATAAGACCCTGAGGCAGGTCGGTGAGCGCCACGAGCAGCACGCGCCACACCCCACACAGAGCGTCGACATCGGCATTCGCACGATGCGACACCGAGTCACAGCCGAACAGGTCGGCCATAAAGGACAACTTGTGCGACGCCAGGCGCGGCAGTGCGATGCGAGACAGCGCCAATGAATCGATCCAAATATCGCTGACGTTAACTCCACCCTTGACCGACTCGATAAACGAGCGGTCGAAGGTGGCGTTATGAGCGATGACTGGGCAACCGCCGACAAAATCGGCGAGAGCAGCCACGGCGTCGACGGCCGACGGAGCGTCAGCCACATCGGCGTTCGTAATGCTCGTGAGCTCGGTAATCTCGGCGGGAATCAACTGCTTGGGATGCACAAAGGTATCGAAGCGGTCAACGACCTCGCGGCCCGAGAGTCGGGCCGCGGAAATCTCAATCAGCTCATTGTCTTGCACCGAAAGACCCGTGGTCTCGGTGTCGAGGACGATGACATCCTCCTCGATAAGCCCGAACGACTGCGTCTTGGCACGCTCGGCAAGCGTGGCATAGGAATCGATGACAAACTGCGGCGTTCCAGGAGATACGGCGTCCTTGATTAGCATGCAATGCCCGCTCGGCGAAGGCCCATGCGAATCAGGCTGTCACAGACCTGCGGGAACGTCATATCGTCCGTATGGCGAATCTCATCCGGATACAGCGACGTATCGGTCATACCCGGAATCGTATTGGTCTCGAGGATAACGGGGCCGTCCTCACTCACGATAAAGTCGCTGCGCGAGATGCCCAGGCAACCGAGGGCCTTGTGGGCAGCACAGGCAAGTTCCTGGGCGCGAGCGTAGTTCTCGGGCGAAATCTGAGCCGGAATGCGATGGATATCCGTGGGGTCGACGTACTTAACGTCCAGATCGTAGAACTCACAGTCCTCGGGCTTGCGAATCTCGACGATCGGCAGGGCGCGCACTTCGTCCTCGCCATACACACCTACCGTGATCTCGGTTCCCTCGATGCACTTCTCGACCAGCACCTTGTCGCCGTACTCAAAGGCCTTGGCGATGGCGGCGGGCAGCTCGGAAGGCTCGTGAACCAGGGAGATACCATAGCTCGAACCATTGACGGCGGGCTTCACAAAGCAGCGCTCGCCACAAACCTCGACGATGTGATCGATATCGACTTCGTCGCCCGTCTCGAGTGCCAGACCAGGGGCAATGGGGATTCCTGCCTTGGCGTACAGGAGCTTCGAGACCTCCTTATCGGCACCACAGGCGCTCGCAAGCACGCCCGAGGCCGTGTAGGGGATACCCAAGGTCTCCATGGCGCCCTGCATGGCACCGTCCTCGCCGCCTACTCCGTGCATGGCGATAAACGCCACGTCAAAGCCGCTGGTTGCCATGGTCACCATAAAGTTATCGGCAGCCGTGTCCAGCAGTTCAACCGAGGTGTAGCCGGCCTCCTTCAGGGCCGCCACGACGTTCTTTCCCGAATTGAGCGAAATCTCACGCTCAGCGGAATGACCACCCGCCAAGACCGCTACGTGCATGTTCTCTAGGCTTTTACCCGGCATGGGCAGACTCCTCCTCTATAATTTCTGCAGCTGATACCATATTGTAGCGATACCCTCTACGTTTCCCCAAAATCGAAAGGCTTCCATGAATCCCAGGACTAAATCTCAGGACATTCGCGACTTGAGCCAAAACGATATCCGCGAGCTTGTTGCCGAACTTGGCCAGCCCGCCTTCCGCGCAAAGCAGCTCATCGAATGGGTCTTTGAGAAGAACGTTTGTTCGTTTGATGATATGACCAATCTACCCAAGGCTTTCCGTGAGCAGCTTAAAGAGGCTTTTGCCTTTGATACGCCGACCGAGCTCACCAAGCAGGTTTCCAAGGACGGCTCTCGCAAGTATCTTCTCGAGTATCACGACGGCATTTCCGTTGAGACGGTTGGTATGCCGCGCCGCAACAAGCTGTCCGTCTGCGTTTCCACCCAGGCCGGCTGTGGCATGGGCTGCGCCTTTTGCGCCACCGGCCTCAACGGCCTTAAACGCTCGCTGACCGCACAGGAAATCGTCGACCAGGTGCTCCATGTTTCTAACGATTTTGGCGAGCGCGCGACGAGCGTCGTCTTTATGGGCCAGGGCGAGCCGTTTGCCAACTACGACGAGGTTCTCAAGGCGTTGCGAATCCTCAACGACCCCGATGGCATCGGTATCGGTGCTCGTCACCTCACCGTCTCTACTAGCGGCGTTATTCCCGGTATTCGCAAATTTGCCGACATCCCCGAGCAGTTCACGCTTGCCGTTTCCCTGCATTCCGCCATCCAGTCGACACGCAATAAGCTAATGCCCGGTGTTAAGAAGTACACGCTACTTCGCCTTCACGAGGCGCTTCAACTCTACACCGAGAAGACTGGCCGCCGCCCGACCTATGAGTATGCCATGATCGAAGGCGTCAACGATACGAATCCCGAGATGCAGGCGCTCTGCGACTTCTGCGAGGGAACGTTGTGCCACGTTAACCTGATTCAGCTTAACGACATCGAGGGCAGCCCGCTCAAGCCGTCGCCGATTCATAAGGTTGAGGATCTTCAGCGTCGTCTTGAGTCCAGTGGCATCGAGACCACGATTCGTAACTCCCGTGGTAACGATATTGACGCCGCTTGCGGACAGCTGAAGCAGCGCTTCAAAGTTCAGAAGAACGCATAGGGGAGTCGCACCCCAAAACGTTTCATGTGAAACATCGAACGGCCCCGGTTACAGGAGATGCAACCGGGGCCGTTTTATTTATTGACCTTAATTTTGAATCAGCTGCTACCTGTCCCATTTTTTACGGCCAAAATAAGGGGTCCTTGCCTCGTGAATCAGACAATGACCCCTCAAAATATGCTAAGTAATTGTTAGGTACCTAATAGCCTACATTTTCCCATTGGTTACTAACCCAACCTTGATTAATCTTGGGATTCTTCGTTACCTGAGCCGTACGCATGGCAACATCTTCTGTCATAACATCCATTTTCTTCTTGGATGTATCGACAATATCTTGCGCACTACGAAGCAAACGACCTCGAAGTTCATCGTCTGTCGCGATCTTATAGCCAGCAAAGGCACCAGCCGCGACAGTCGTCGCCAATGCAATCGCAGTTAAAATCCTATTCCTCATCTTGGCCTCCTTGATCAAACTGAATCATTTCGCCAAGAATACGAGAGAGCTCTTCCTCGTCTTTAAACTCAATCTCAATCTTATTCTTTCCACGCGAGCTCTTAACACGCACGTTGGTATTAAAAACCTGACGAAGCACGCGGGCAGCCTTTTTAAAAGACTGAGGCGTTGCAGGCCTCGGCGTCTTAGGTGTCTCTCCGGCAGAAAACAACGGAGCAAGATTTTCTGTCGCTCTTACGGAAAGGCCCTCTGCAACAACCTTCTCTGCAAGTCGAATTCGAGCGTCCTCATAGGGAACTGCAAGAATCGCACGTGCATGACCAGCAGTAAGTTTGCCCTCAAAAATCATCTGCTGAACAACTTCAGGGAGATCGAGAAGGCGCAGCGAGTTTGTAATTGCAGAGCGTGACTTGCTGACTGCCTTCGACAATGCCTCCTGGGTCATACCGCTGGCATCGATAAGCTGGCGATAGCCCTTAGCCTCTTCGACGGGATTCAGATCAGAACGCTGAAGGTTTTCGATCAGAGCAAGAGCCAGCATCTCTTCATCATTAACATCTTTAATGATGACAGGCAGCTCCTCAAGACCAGCAAGCTTTGACGCTTGGTAACGACGCTCACCAGCGATGATCTCATAGCCGTTTCCATGCTTGCGAACCAAAAGCGGCTGCAAGACGCCATGTTCTTGGATTGATTCGCTCAACTCACGAAGTTCAGTTTCGTTAAAGTGAATTCGCGGCTGATTAGGGTTGGGAACGATATCCTCAATAGGTAGTTTTGTTTCAGATGCGGCATTCGAAGCCGATGCAGCCGAACCACCGGTCTCATACTCGGCCTCTGAGACCAAAGCATTGAGTCCACGTCCCAATCCGCCACGTTTCTTTACACTAGGCACGCTTGATCACCTCTTTTGCAAGGTTCATATATGCTTTTGCACCCTTATTTTGAGGTGCATAGGTAATTACCGGTTCCCCAAAAGACGGAGCTTCGGAGATTTTAACCGTACGGGGGATCAACGTCTTAAATGCCTTATCACCAAAGTACGATTGAACCTCCTCAACAACCTGATTCGATAGAGAAGTACGCGAGTCATACATGGTCATAAGCACACCGTAGGTGTCTAAGCCCTTGTTCAGACGAGATTTGACCATCTTCATTGACTCAAGCAGCTTTGTAACGCCCTCGAGTGCGTAATACTCGCACTGGATCGGAATCAAAACGCTGTCTGCTGCGGTCAAAGCGTTGATAGTAAGCAGGCCGAGCGAAGGAGGGCAGTCAATGAAAATAAAATCGAACTCGTCCTGAATCGGCTCAAGCAAATCTTTGAGACGGGTTTCACGAGCAATTGCGCTTACGAGTTCAATTTCCGCGCCTGCAAGCTGAATTGTAGCCGGAATTACGAATACCTTTTTGCAATTTGTATCAAGAACAAGCGATTCTGCCGGCACATCATTCAGCAATGCATCATAGATGCAGTGATCAAGGTCTTCTTTTTCAATTCCGAATCCACTGGTGCTGTTTCCCTGCGGATCAAAATCAACAATCAGTGTCTTACGACCCTGCTCACCCAGTGCTGCTGCAAGGTTTACAGCCGTCGTTGACTTACCGACGCCGCCTTTTTGATTGATGATTGCAATGATACGCGTGTCTTTTGCGCTCTTAGAACGCTTAACGTCGCGAAATCCCACGGTCCCTCCTGGTGTGTATTAAAGCTGTCAAACGGAGGATGTTTCACGTGAAACATTCCGAATCGATAGCAACTGCTATGTTTCACGTGAAACACTGCAAGCTGTTGGTAACCATTATGTTTCACGTGAAACATCTAGGCAAGCGGATTCTTCTTTGCCATGCCATTTGCACGAGGCAATGAAACGGATGCTGAATGACTCTTCTTAAGAACAATGAACTCCCTGTGACCCAAGCCTTCAGGCAAATCAATTGCGTCATTCAGAAGCAAAGTGAAGCCGCAAATCTTAGCTGCTGACATGCCGGAAGCAAGCTCCTCATCCGAAGGATTGCCCTTGGTGATAACAAATAGCCCTCCATCCTTCAGGTACGGAGCCGCATACTCAACAAGAATCGGTAGAGGGGCCAGTGCGCGGGCGGTTACAACGGAGAACTGCTTCTTATGGCTTCGAGCATATTCTTCAAGACGATCATGAACCGCATGAGCATGTTTCAATCCAAGAGCATGGACAAAGGAATTAACCGCATCAACCTTCTTGCCAACAGAGTCAATATAAGTAGCTTTACGATGCGTGGTTATGGTTAATGGAATACCAGGGAAGCCCGCACCTGTTCCCATATCGAGCAAAGCTCCCTCAGGAGCCTTATTGATATAGGGGAGCAAAACAAGTGAGTCGAGGATATGAAGTACGGCAGCATCTTCTACGTTAAGAATACGGGTGAGATTGGTTGTCTTATTTGTTTCTAGAACCAAATCCAAATGCTGGATACATTTCCTCAGCTCAATATCAGTTACGCTCAAGGAATATTCTTTGCAATAGGAAGTTAGGCGACTCAACATCTCGTCAGCCTGCTGATCGGTAAGTACAAACAACAGAAGCTCCTTTCTGACAAAAATCAGCGTATCGAGAACTTTTGACAAAAAAAGGGGACGTGGAAACCACGTCCCCCTAGCATAAGCTCGAGTAGATTATCGAGCAACAATCACCACATGGCGATCAGGGTCAGAACCCTCAGAATGAGTATCGACTGCATCGTTGCCACGAAGTGCAATGTGAACCAGTCGGCGCTCGTAGGCATTCATGGGCGGAAGCGAAACACTCTTATGAGTGCGGATGGCACGCTCGGCAGCAGACTGAGCCATGGAGGCGACCTTATCCTGACGGCGACTCTTGTATCCCTCGACGTCCACTACAACCGGATACCTAAAGCCAAGCTTGCGGCTCACCAGCAAAGAGAACATAACCTGAAGAGCATCAAGAGTGCGACCATGACGGCCAATGAGAACAGCAAGGTCAGGAGCCGTTACATCCAAAATCAGCTCACCCTCGTCGCCCTCATACTCATCGATAGGAGAGTTGGCGGCATCGAAGTGCGAAAGGATGGAACGCAGGATGGAAATCGCAACATCGGCAATGGTGTCGAGCTCCTCATCGGTCAGCTCTTCACCAGCCTTATAGCGCTGTGCAATCTCGGGATAATCGCCCGCGACCTGCGGGGCAACCTCCTCAAGCATATCCTCGATGATCTCTTCAGACATAACGTACTCCAAAAGTTAGGTACCTAAATAAGATTGATATCCCGTTACTTCTTCTTGTGCGGGCGCGGCTTCTTCTCTCGACGAGTGACCTCAACCTGCAGCGGAGCGTTCTTAAGACGCTCCTCCTCATCGGCCTTCGCCTTGTCGATGACCTTCTGCGTCACAAAAATCTGCTGGATAACCTGCCAAGCAGACGAGACGTCGTAGTACAGCAGAACACCAACGGGAAGGCTCCAGCCCATCCAAAGCATCATGACCGTCATGACAACGGCCATCATACGCATGCTCTGAGCCTGCTGGCCGGTCTGGTTGCGCGACATATAGAGCTGCGGAATCAGGGTCAGGACGGCGAACAGGATCAGGCAAACCAGCGCAGGCAGTGCAACCATAAAGCCATCGGCAAAGGAAGCGCTCGGCGTGGTGGTCAGGTCGGGCAGGATGTTGAAGAACGAGAACGTGCCGTCGTTAAAGTACTGCGGCAGGTTGCGCAGCAATGTAAACAGGGCGAACAGGATAGGCATCTGAATCAGCAGCGGCAGACAGCCAGCCATGGGGTTGAACTTGTTCTCGCTGTAGAACTTCTGCATCTCCTCGGCCTGACGCTGGGGATCGTCGGCATAGCGCTCCTGGATCTCGAGCATCTTGGGCTGCAGCACCTGCATGCGAGCCGTCGACTTGGTCGACTTGAGCATGAGCGGCGTCAGCAGCAGACGGATGATGACCACCAGGATGATGATGGACAGGCCCCAGTCGACCGCAAAGGTCTGGATGAGCTTGAGCAGCTCGAAAAGGATGTTAACGATCCAATCCCACATGTAAGTTTTCCTCCGATAGCGAGTGCCCGCTAGGGCACAGGGTCATAACCGCCGACGTGCAGGGGATTGCAGCGAGCGATGCGCCTCACGGCAAGCCAGCAGCCTCTCAAAACACCGTGCTTCTCAATCGCCTGGACGGCGTATTGCGAGCACGTTGGGTAATAAATGCAGGCGTCAGGCAATAAGGGCGAAATAACCTGTTGATATATGCGAATAGGAGCGATGGCAACACGTCGCAAAACGTGATTGCTCATCGCTCCTCCCCGGCAACGCCGGCGCGTTTCATAAGCGAACGCAACGCCTTGTCCACCTCCTGCGGCGAGGAAACCCTCGTCCTGGGAGTTGCGAACAAGATGATGTCATAACCCGCAACGGGAAATCCACAGCTGCGGGCGGCCTCGCGCATCACACGCTTAGAACGGTTGCGCACGACAGCACAACCGAGCCGTTTAGCACCAACGAAGGCGACCCTTCCGGAGTCGCCTTCGCCAACCGATTCACATATGGTCATTCGAATCAGAGGGTGATTGAAACGACGCCCCTGACTGAACACATGCTCGAAATCTTGCCGAGACTTAATAGTCTTCATGCGAGATGTGTGTATCGCTGCTAGACAGTGAGACGCTTGCGGCCCTTGGCGCGACGACGGGCGAGCACGGCACGACCACCCTTAGTGGCCATACGGGCACGGAAGCCATGGGTCTTGGCACGCTTACGCTTATTAGGCTGATACGTACGCTTCATCTTAAGTTCCTCCTGCTGCATTTCGAGTGTCCGCGGGGGCGCGGACGCAGATATAGACACGTGAGCTTGAAGATTGTAGGGAAATCAATGTTCAAATGTCAAGAAATCAAAGGTAAAAGGTTGCGCAGTTCACACGGTTCCCCCATAAGCCAAGCTCGATTTAGCGGTGCATGGCAACTTTTCACGATATTTCATCGAGTTTTCAACAGGTCATGTTGGCAATGTTGATAACTTTTCGTCCGTTTTCCAAAGTTTTCAACAGGTTTTGGAAAGTTGTCGAAAGATGAGAAACATTGCACGGTGAGCTACTATTTGTTCGAAACCTTTTGAAAGATTGCGAGCGGCATGTCTGACGACTTTTACACCATGGTCGATTCCGGAGACCCGGCACCCGACAACGAGCACATCACCGGCGTACGCGAAGAGCGTGAGGAAGGCGAGCAGACCGCAGTAAAAGCGCCGGCAGCGATGTATGCGGCACGCATAGCGGTATACGACGACATGCTGTCGACACCGCGCGTGATCGTCATCGAGCCGCAAGACGTCCGCACGTATCTGGAAGAGACGACCAACACCGTCTACCAATGCATGAAGGAACAGGGCGGCCACATCTCGCTCATGGTCATTCGCGAGATTGTCGAAAACTTTATCCACGCCCACTTTGCAGAGCCCATCATCTCGATCCTGGACGGCGGAGACACGATTCGCTTTGCCGACCAGGGGCCGGGCATCGATGACAAGGAACGCGCCTTCGACTTTGGTGTGACCAGCGCAAACAGTAAGATGAAGCGGTATATCCGCGGAACTGGAGCGGGTTTTCCCATGGTGCAGGAGTACCTGGAAAACGCCGGCGGCGCCGTCTCCATCGAAGACAACATGGGCAACGGCACTGTGGTGACCGTGAGCCTGAACCCCAAGCGCGTGCAGGAAATCGAGCGCGCCGGCGGGCGTGGAGCCGCCGTGCGCCCCGAGACCGAGCAGGCGGTCTATCCCCTGCCGGGAGCTTTTACACAGCAGCCCATGGCAGCACAGCAGACACAACCGCCCATGGCACAGATGCAGCAGCCCGGTATGCTCCCCATGCAGGGATCACCGGCGGCGATGCCGGCATTTTCAAACACTCCAGAGGGCATGCCTCCGACAGACCAGGATCTCGCCGCTGCCCAACAATCGGCAGGCATGACGGGCAGCCAGCAAATGGGTTATCAACCGTACCCGCAAGGGTATCCATATCAACAAGTACCGCAGCAGGGGTACGGGTACGCCCAGCAGTTCCCGCAGCAGTACCAGCAGGGATATCAGCAGCCGCACCAGCAGATGCCGCAGCAGCAGTACAACCCTTGGGCCCAGCAGATGCCTCCGCAGCCTTACCAACAGTGGCCTCAAAGTTTTCAACAGCAAATGCCGCCGATGCAGAGTTCTCAACAACCAGCAGCTCAAATGATGTATCCTAATGCAGCAAATCAGTATGCGCAGCCACAACCGGACGTGTTCGTAAGCGATCGCGGCAACGCCGCGCTAGGCTATCTGGCGCAAAATCAAGCGTGCGGTGCAACCGATCTTGCGAGGGCGTTTGGAAACTCGGCCCCCACTTGGTCACGCACGCTCAATGACTTGGCGCAGGCCGGCTTGGTCATCAAGCATGGCCAGAAATACCATCTGACCGAACTCGGCGCCGCTCGCGTGCGAGCTCAGAGCTAAAGAACGGGAGAGACAGTGGACGAGGAAGCAAGCATCATCCTGGGGGATGCCATCGCCTTTTGTCAGCGCGACGGCCAAGATGCACGCCTCATCAACATGCTGGGGCAATCGCGCGCCATAAGCCTGACCGAAGATACGCTCACGATCGAGGCCCCCTCGCGCTTTGCCATCGCGCAGCTCAAAAAGCATCAGCCGACTATTGAGGCCTATCTGGAAGAAATCGCCTTTGCACCGATTGCGCTCGACATCGTGGCACCGCAAGGCGCCGCGACGGAATCCGCTGCCGCGACGGCGGCCGCCGCGGCTCCCGCTGCTTCCCCGGCGGTGTCGGCCTCCGCAGGCGACGTGCCGACAATCGAGCACCAGCACAGCGATGTTTCCCGTGAAACCATGGCACCGTTGCCGACCGCGGCGGCGACGCCAGCGAACGCACCCGTCACGCACATGCCAATCGCTCACGACGCAGCGGCGAGCGCGGATTCGGGCATTGCAATCAAGAACACACTCTCGGCCGATGATTTTCGTCGCATGATGAACCAGATGAAGGGCGAAGCGCCGGCTAAATCCACGCAAGCTGCGGCCCCCGCTTCACCCGTGCCAGCACCGACCGTGCCGGCCGAGCAGAATACGGATGGAGCCCCGCTCGCCGCGAACTCAAAATTTACCTTTGAGAACTTTGTCTACGGCCCCGAGAACAGCCATGCCTATCGCTCGGCACTCAAGTTTGCCGCCCTCGCGGACGAGCGCGGCACATGCACATCGCTGTTCATCTACGGCAAATCGGGCCTGGGCAAGACGCACCTACTGCTTGCCATCAAAAACGAGCTCGCCGAGAAGTCGCCCGAGATCAAGGTCAAGTATGCCAACTCCCAGGCATATCTGGACGACCTGATGACCGAGTTCGACCGCCAAAAGAAGAGCAACGCCCCCATCATGCAGGCGTACCACGGCGTGGACGTGCTCATCATCGATGACATCCAAAACATCATCGGCAAGCGCGCGAGCGTGGACTACTTTTTCCAGCTCATGGACGAGTTCATCCGCAACAACAAGAAGGTCGTCATCGCGGCAGACCGTGCCCCCAAGGACCTGAGCATGGACGAGCGTCTGACCAGCCGCTTCAACGCCGGCATGCTCTGCCTGGTCGCAGAGCCCAGCTACGAGATGAAATACAAGATCTTGCAGCGCTATTACGAGAACACCATCGTCGCCGCTCCCGAGGCAGGCGACGACTCGCTGCTGGCGGCCTACGGGGGCGACGGCGGGCACCTGACCGATGAGCACTTTAAGCACATGGCCGAGGTCTCGGGCACCAACATCCGCGAACTCGAGAGCTTCTGCGAGCGCTGCGCCGGCGAGGCGGGCGACCGCGAGCGCGAGGGCGGGGAGCTCACCTTTGACGATATCGACGCCATCGCCAGCCAGTACTTCGACACATCGGCCAAAAAGATCAACGTGCAAACGGTTCAGTCCGTCATCGAAGAGCAGTACGGCGTGACGCACGAGGAGCTCATCGGCCCGCGTCGCAACGCCAATATCGCCAAAGCACGCCATATCGCTATCTACCTTGCCATCGAAATGTGCGAGATGACGACCACGGCGGTAGGCGCCGAATTTGGCAACCGCAACCACTCGACCGTCAGCACGAGCTACAAAAAGGTCCAGAAGATGATCCAGGAAGACCGCACCGTCACCGAAGACCTCAAGTCGCTGCGCGATAAAATTACACTGCGCTCGTAGGGAAATAGAGACACCTGTTGAAAACTTGTCGAAACCACGGGCATAAGGTGTCTAAAACCCAACCCGCGGTGATGAAAAGTTTTGCGCAGGTTTTGAACGTGGAAAACCACCCCTGTTGCACACAGGTTGCTGTCGATTCTCTTTCTGGGTCTGACCTGCGTCTTTGGGAGTAATCAACAGTTTCGTCAGTGCTATTACTATTATTAAGATATTTATATCTATAGAAAGGTATTAAAAGATGAAGTTCACCGTCAGCCAGAGCTCGCTTACACAAGCCATCGGCGTCGTTATGAAGGGTGTCGCTTCGGCATCCACCCTTCCCATCCTGTCGGGCGTGCTCGTCAAGGCGCAAGACGGCATCTTGGAATTCCAGACCTCTAACTACACTATCTCGATCCGTCATCGCATCGCGGCGCATGTCGAAGAAGAGGGCGAGATGGTTGTCCCCTGCAAGATGCTCTCCAATATAACCAAGACCCTTCCCGATGCCCCGGTCACCTTTGAGCTGTCCGAGCGCCAGGTGCTGATTGGTTGCGAGAAGAGCTCGTTCCGCCTGAACACGCTCGATGCCAATGACTTCCCCGAGTTTCCGGCCTATGCCATCGAGAGTGCCGTGGAGCTGCCGACCGATATCTTGTCCGAAATGGTCGGCCGCGTGTGGCGCGTCACCTCGACCGACAAGGCCCGCCCCATCCTGGGTAGCGTGCACATGAAGGTCGAGAACAACACCGTTCGCTTGGTGGCGACCGATTCCTTCCGCTTGGCCGTGTGCGATACGCAGGTCGAGACCTCGACCCTCGAGGGTTCCTTTGAGCTCAACGTTCCAGCTGACGCCTTCAATGACGCGCTGAACATCATGGCCAGCCAGGCGACCATCATGATCGGGGCTACCGACACCCAGGTCGTCTTTGAGGCCGGCAACACCACCTACGTGTCGCGCCGCATCGAGGGCGTGTACCCCAACTACAAGCAGCTCATCCCCGATTCGTGCGTGACGAGCGTCAAGATCGACGTCGCCGCCTTTAACGCCGCCCTCAAGCGCGTGGCCGTTATCGCGAGCGCCAACCCCGCCGTCAAGTTCGAGATCGATGTCGAGAACGGGCAGATGGGCCTGTCCTCCATTTCCAATGACCAGGACCTTGCGCAGGAGACGATCGATGTCGAGGCCGAGGGCGAGTCGGGCACCATCGCCTTCAACTACCACTACATCTTCGGCTGCCTCAATGCCCTGTCCAAGGAGAAGGAGATCACGCTGGAGCTCAAGAGCTACTCGCAGGCGGGCATCTTCAAGTCCTACGACAAGATCAACTACCTGTACCTAGTCATGCCGGTCCGCATCTAGCGCTGCGCCATGACCATGTTCGCCCGCGATCTTTCCGTCGCGCACTACCGCAGCTTCGATAGTTATCGCCTTGCCCTGGACGAGGGTGTGACGATACTTGCGGGACCCAACGCGGCGGGAAAGACCAATCTCATAGAGGCGCTGCAGCTGCTGACGAGCGGCGCCTCGTTTAGGCATCCGACCGCAGCCGAGCTCGTCCATGACGGCGTGGGCTCGTGCAAGGCCGAGCTGAGGCTCGAGGGCGACGGCCGCGTGCTTGATATGGGATTGAACGCGGAGGACGGTAAGCGCTCGTTTAGCCGCAACGGCAAGAGATGTTCTGCCGCCGGTGTGCGCGGGGTTCTGCCGAGCGTGCTGTTTTGCCCCGACCATCTTGACATGGTTAAGCGAGGCGCCAGTGTGCGCCGCGCCGCCCTCGATGACTTTGGCATGCAACTGAGCGCACGCTATGCCGATCTTGCGAGCACCTATGGGCGCTGCGTGACCCAGCGTAACGCCTTGCTCAAGGAGACCTGGTGCTGCCGCGAGATGCTCGGCGCGTGGAACGATTCGATTGCCCGCGCGGGCTCGGCCCTGCTTGTGCACCGGTTGGCTCTGCTCGACCGGCTGGCGGGCCATGTGCACACTGCCTACGGGCAAGTGGCATCCGGTGAGGCTGCCAACGTGACCTATACGTCCACGCTGGGGGATTTGCCCCAGGTCGATGATCGCGAAGAGCTGAAGGGCTGGGCGTACGAGCGCATGCTGGCTGCCCTTGATGAGCACGCCGCCGAGGAAATTCGCCGCGGCGTGACGTTGGTGGGACCGCATCGCGATGAGATTGAGTTTACCGTGGCGGGTCGCTCCGCCCGTTCATTTGCCAGCCAAGGTCAGCAGCGAACGTTGGTTCTGGCCTGGAAGGTGGCGGAGGTGGCCGTGGCTCGCGATGTCCTGGGCACCGCCCCATTGCTGCTTTTGGACGACGTGATGAGCGAACTCGACGGCGAACGCCGCGGTGCTTTCCTGCGGCTGATCGGCGATGATATCCAGACAGTCATAACCACGACCAACCTGGGGTACTTTACCGATGATCTGCTTGATCGAGCCAAGGTGGTGAGCATGGGTGAGACGTGCTAATTACGAGCGCGAGAGCGAAACGGTCGCCTTCAGTGGGTTTTTGAACGCAGAGCGCCAGCGCATCCTGGCCGCCGCGACACCTGAGCGCCGCGCGCAGATGGAGGCTGCAGAGGAATCTCGTGCGGTCTATCGCGCGTGGAATGCGGTGTGCTCGGGCACGCGCGAGGGGCGGCATGTGACGGGTCTGCGCTACCTGCCCGAGTCCAATGAGCTGCTGGTATATCTCGACTCGCCCTCGTGGACGCAGGAAATGACGCTGTTGCGCGAGATCATCCGCGCGCGCATGGAGCGCGCCGGTGCGCATGTGGACGGCCTGGTGTTCAAAACCACCGCGCCCGGTCACACGCCACCCGCCGCCAAGGAGCGCCTGCGCCCGGCGACGACCGAGCGCCCGCCGGCCCCGCACGCCTACCTAAGCGAGGCCGAGCGCACCGAGATCGAGCGCCAAGTGGCACCCATCGGGGACCAAAAACTGCGCGAGGCCCTCGAGAACGCCATGAGAGCCAGTGCCGAGTGGGCCAAGGGCGTGCAAAGCAAAAAAGAGCCTTAAATCGCATCTGGTGGCCTTGTAGAGCCAAATACCCTCGTTCCCGAGGGTATTTTTTTACGATAAACTAGTAAGGCTGTACACATTTTCTTGACTGAAGGAGGACGTGTGGCAAACGAAAACGATTACGATGGCGGCGAGATTAAGATTCTCGAAGGTCTCGAGGCCGTTCGTAAGCGCCCGGGCATGTATATCGGCTCGACGAGCGCCAGCGGTCTGCATCACCTGGTGTGGGAGATCGTTGACAACTCCGTCGACGAGGCCATGGCCGGTTTCTGCACCGAGATCCAGGTGACGGTCCACGCCGACAACTCCATCACGGTCGTCGACAACGGGCGCGGCATCCCCGTTGACGAGCACCCTGTTAAAAAGATCCCGACGCTCGAGGTCGTCATGACGATCTTGCACGCCGGCGGTAAGTTCGATAACTCGGCCTATAAGGTTTCGGGCGGCCTGCACGGCGTTGGCATCTCCGTCGTCAACGCACTGTCCAAGCGCGTGGTCGTTCAGGTTCGTCGCGACGGCAACACCTACGAGATGGAGTTCTCGCGCGGCAAGACCGTCAAGAAGATGGAGGTCGTGGGCACCTCGGATTCGACGGGCACCACCGTCACCTTCTGGCCCGACGACGAGATCTTCGAGACATGCATCTACGATTTCGATACGCTGCACAACCGTCTGCAGGAGACGGCGTTCCTCAATAAGAACCTCAAAATCGTGCTGACCGACGAGCGCGAGGCAACTCCCCGTGTGGAGGAGTTTTGCTACGAGGGCGGCATCATCGACTTCGTCAAGTTCCTCAACGAGGGCAAGGACGTCCCCGAGGCCTTTAAGGAGCCCATCTACATCGAGGGCAAATCGGACCCGGACGCGCCTGTGACCAAGATGGGCGAGGTTGAGGTTTCCCTGCAGTGGAATAGCGGTTACGGCGAGAACGTCATGTCGTTTGCCAACGACATCTACACCCCCGAGGGCGGCATGCACCTTGAGGGCTTCCGCACCGCGCTCACCCGTGTGATCAACGACTACGCGCGCAAACAGAACCTGCTCAAGGAAAAAGACGCCAACCTGACCGGCGACGATGTGCGCGAGGGCCTTTCGGCCGTTATTTCGGTCAAGCTGCCCGACCCGCAATTTGAGGGCCAGACCAAGGCCAAGCTCGGCAGCTCCTATATGCGCGCGCTGACGCTCAAGATCGTGACCGACGGCCTCGCCGATTACCTCGAGGAGCATCCCAAGCCCGCTCGCGAGATCGTCAAGAAGGCCCAGCAGGCATGCAAGGCCCGCAACGCCGCCCGCAAGGCGCGCGAAGCGACCCGTCGCAAGAGCCTGCTCGAGACGGCGTCCCTGCCCGGTAAGCTCGCCGACTGCTCGGTGCGCGATGCCGAGCTGACCGAGCTCTTCATCGTAGAGGGTGACTCGGCAGGCGGTTCAGCCAAGGACGGCCGTCGCCGAGACATCCAGGCGATTCTGCCCCTGCGCGGCAAGATTTTGAACGTCGAACGCGTTGGTGACCATCGCGCGTTCTCGAGTGACACCATCCAGTCATTGATTACCGCGATCGGCTGCGGCGTCACGACGAGTGCCGGCGACGGCGGCGACTTCGATATCACCAAGGCGCGCTACCACAAGATCATCATCATGACCGATGCAGACGTCGACGGCGCGCATATCCGCATTCTGCTGCTGACGTTCTTCTACAAGTACATGCGTCCGCTGATCGATGCCGGCTACGTCTATGTTGCCTGCCCGCCCATCTTTGGCATTAAGGTGCGCAACAAGATCCACTACGTGTATCCCAACGGCCGCCAGCCCGAAGACGAGATCCTGCGCGACACCATCCAGAGCCTGGGCCTGAACCCCGACGATAACGACGAGGATGGCAAGGCCAAGGACGGCAAGATCACCAAAAAGCGCAAGGGCTATACTGTCCAGCGCTACAAGGGCCTGGGCGAGATGGACCCCAAGCAGCTTGCCTCGACGACGATGGACCCCAAGACCCGCATCCTGCAGCGTGTGTCGATCGAGGACGCCGTGGTGGCGGACCGTGCCGTGCGCGAGCTGATGGGTTCCGAGGTCGGCTATCGCCGCGAGTACATTGAAAAACATGCGCATGACGCGCGTTTCCTTGACGCTTAAGAGGAGGTAACGTGGCAGACGATATCAATAATAACGGGGGTATGGACGAGGCCGGCGATGCCGGCATGCCCGACGATCTGAAGCGCCTGCTTGCCCGTGCTGAGCAGGGCGAGGACGGCGACCCGGACGCCTATAACCCCGATGTCGATGATGACGAGGAAGAGGATGACGACGGCGAGCTCGAGGAGAGTTTTGGCGAAGTCGACCGTGGCGCCTCGGCCGGCGAGGATATCAACGGCGGCCAGCTCCAGATTTCGGAGTTCGGTCGCGAGATGAAGCAGTCATTCATCGAGTATTCGATGTCGGTTATCACGGCGCGCGCCCTGCCGGACGTGCGCGACGGCTTAAAGCCGGTGCATCGCCGCATCCTGTACGCGATGAACGAGAGCGGCATCTACCCCAACCGACCGCACAAGAAGTCGGCCTGGACGGTCGGCGAAGTTATCGGTAAGTACCACCCGCACGGCGATTTCGCGGTCTATGAGGCCATGGTCCGCCTGGCGCAGTGGTTCTCCATGCGCACGCCGCTCATCGACGGTCACGGCAACTTCGGCAACATCGACGGCGACGGCGCGGCGGCCATGCGTTACACCGAGAGCCGCCTGGCAAAGCCCGCCATGGAACTGCTGCGCGACCTGCAGAAGGATACCGTCGACTGGCAGCCCAACTACGACGAATCGCTTGCCGAGCCCGTGGCGCTGCCTGCGCGCTTCCCCAACCTGCTGGTCAACGGCAGCCAGGGCATCGCCGTCGGCATGGCCACCAACATCGCCCCGCATAACCTCACCGAGGCGATCGAGGCCACCTGCTACCTGATCGACAACCCCGACGCCACCGTTGACGAGCTCATGCAGATCATGCCAGGTCCGGACTTCCCCACCGGCGCCATCATCATGGGCAGCGCCGGCATTAAGCAGAGCTACGAGACCGGCCGCGGCTCCATTACCGTGCGTGCTAAGGCACATGTGGAGTCCACCAAGACCGGCCGCAACCGCCTGGTCTTTACCGAGATTCCCTACATGGTCAACAAGGGCACCCTGCAGGAGAAGATCGCCCAGCTCGTCAACGACAAACGCATCGAGGGCATCTCGGATATGCGCGATGAGTCCAACCAGAAGGGCATCCGTCTGGTCATCGAGCTCAAGAAGGGCGTCATTCCGCAGGTCGTGCTCAACAACCTGTATAAGTACACCTCGCTGCAGACGACCTTTGGCGCCAACAACCTGGCACTCGTCAACGGCGTTCCCAAATGCCTGAGCCTGCGCGAGATGCTGCAGCACTACATCGACCACCAGGTCGACGTCGTCACCCGCCGCACCCGCTTCGACCTTAAGAAAGCCCAGGCCCGCGCTCATATCCTCGAGGGTTACCTGATGGCCCTTGACCATATCGACGAGGTCATTAGCATCATCCGCTCCTCGCAGACCGACTCCGAGGCCAGCAGCCGCCTGATCGAGCGCTTTGGCTTTACGCCCGAGCAGACCACGGCCATCCTCGAGATGAAGCTGCGCCGCCTGACCGGCCTGGAGCGCGACAAGATCCAAGAAGAGTTGGACGGCCTGCGCCGCGCCATCGCCTACTACGAGGACCTGCTGGCGCACGAGGAGAAGATCCTGGGCGTCATCAAGGAAGAGATGCGCGAGATCTCCAAGAAGTTTGGCGACAAGCGCCGCACCGAGATCAGCCAGGTTGAGAAGGACCTGGATGTCGAGGACCTCATCGCCGACGAGGATATGGTCGTGACCATCACCCACACCGGCTACGTTAAGCGTATCCCGGTGGCTGCCTACCGTGCCCAGAAGCGCGGTGGCAAGGGCGTGTCGGGCGTCAACCTCAAAGAGGATGACGTTATCGATGAGATGTTCATCGCGTCCACGCACGAGTACGTGCTGTTCTTCTCGAGCAAGGGCAAGGTCTATCGTCTGAAGGTGCACGAGCTGCCGGTGGGTACGCGCCAGGCGCGCGGTACCGCGATCGTCAACCTGCTGCCCTTCGAGGAGGGCGAGAAGATCGCGAGCGTCATCAGCTGCCGCGAGTTCCCGGCCGACGAGTACCTGATGTTTGCCACAAAGAGCGGCATGGTCAAGAAGACCGTGATGAGCGCATATGACCGCAGCCGTCGCGACGGCCTGATCGCTATCAACCTGCGTGACGACGACGCGCTGCTGAATGTGCGCCGCGTGCGCGAGGGCGACAAGATTATCCTGGCCACCACCGCAGGCAAGGCGATCATGTTCTCCGAGGAGCAGGTGCGCGCCACCGGCCGCGATACCAGCGGCGTTCGCGGTATCGGTATGAAGGACGGCGTGAGCGTTCTGGGCATGGAAGTCACTAACGGCAACGGCGATCTGTTTGTCATCACCGAGCGCGGCTACGGCAAGCGCACACCGGTCGCGGACTACCCGGAGCAGAATCGCGGCGGCCAGGGCGTCTACACCATCCAAATGACCGAGCGTAAGGGTAACCTCGCGGCCATGAAGACGGTGGGCCCGCAGCACGAGCTGTTCATCGTGACGGAGGGCGCGACGGTCATTCGCGTCAAGACCGACGAGATCAGTCAGACCGGTCGTGCCACCCAGGGCGTCAAGATGATGACCGTCGACGACAACGACCGCATCTGCGCCGTAGCCCGCATGACGGCGGCCAAAGAGAAGCCCGAGGGCGAAGGTGCCGAGGCCGCAGCCGACGCCGAAGAGGCTCCAGTCGACCTAGGCGACGGCAACGACATGCCGGAGGATCTCCTCGACGAGTAAGAGGCCCTAGCGGTAGAAAATATCAGACCCCATATATCGGCGGTCGGCGCACTGCGCGCCGACCGCTTTTTTGACAACCTTGGACCCCGTGCCCGCTCGGCGGGCACACTCCAAAGTTTTTCAAAAAAGTTGTTGACGCGCGCGTAACGACTCGTCTAATATATCCCTTGCGCGATGGACCTGTAGCTCAGTTGGTTAGAGCGTCCGGCTGATAACCGGGAGGTCACAAGTTCGAATCTTGTCAGGTCCACCATCAAAACTGTGAAGAGCCCTGGGGCGTTGCCTCGGGGCTTTTTTCTTGTCTGTGATAAATCTCATTTTGGTTTTGTGTGCTGTGCGAAAGATTGGGTAGTATAGCTATTCAATGCGGCGACCCTGCCGTGTGTTAACCGCTACGTACCGGAGGTGTTCCATGGTTCGTGTCGACATAGAGACCATCGTCATGGCCGCCGGTCCCGTGCCATCGCTTATCGTGCTTCGCGAGCGCTGCAGCAAATCGGACTCGCCCGCGCCGTTGCGTTCCCTTTCCATTCAGACTGGTTCGTTTGAGGCTGCTGCCATTAGCCGTGGCATCGATAGCGGCCGCGCCGAGCGCCCGATTACCCATGACCTGCTGCTCGATACTGTTAGTGCCCTGGGCGCCAAGCTCGAGCGCATCGAGATCGTTCGCGCCGAGCCGCCGGTGTTCTACGCGACGATCGTCGTACTGGCCGATGGCGAGGAGCGCAAGATCGACGCCCGCCCCAGCGATGCCATTGCCCTTGCCGTGCGCAGCAATGCTCCCATGTTTGTGGAGGATGACATCATGAATCGCCTGGGCACTGTTTCTACCCGCGCCGAGGAAGTCGACGACGAGCAGGAGTTCGAGAAGTTCGACGAGTTCGTCCATACGCTCTCCCCCGATGATTTCTAAATGCGGGGCGTTCAGGTTGTGGAGCGTTCGCTGATGGCCGGCGGCATGTCGGCCGAGGCAGCGGCTATCGCGCGCGAGGCCCAGATGCGCTCTGAGGCTTCTGAGGCGGCGCGCATTGCCTATGTGACGCAGGCCCGCACGCTTCGCGAACGCCGCGGCTCGTTTATCAAGATGGTTGTCATCTCCGCCCTTGTCGCGGCAATCTGTTCGCGCCTTCGTGGTACAGTTGGTGCGCTTGGGTTTTCGATCTCTACGGGCCTGGTGATCTGGGGTGTGGTCGACGCGGTAATGCTGACCAGTCAGATCAAGGTGCTCGACAAGCGCGCGATGGATATGATGCGCGCCCGCGACGCTGCCGCCAAGATCGCCGCCGAGGCACAGGAACTGTAACGACGCCGGATTCGATGGGAAGGTCTAAAGATGGCACAGGATATGCAGGACGCCGGTAACGTCTCCGCCGAGCTCGACGCCATGGTGTGCGACCTGATTGGTGCGTTCTTGGACGACCTTGCCGCCGGCGAGAATCCGGGCGTAGTTGTGGCGATCGAGGACGCTGCTTCCAACCGTTATCTGGCGACACTCGACGAGGACGGCGAGGAGGCGTGCCTGGAGGCGGCCACCAACTTTATCTCCGAGCACAAGATGGGTCTTAAGGACGAGGGCCTGGGCCGTATCGCCCGCTATGCCATCGGCTACACCGGCTGCGTCGAGATTGACGGCGGCTACCACGATGCTCTGCTTGTGAGCTTCTTTGAAACCACGCTCGAGAGCGGTTTTTCGGCATACGTGCTGTATGAGGGCATGGGTGCCGGCGATGGTTTTATGTGGAGCGACCCTGAACCTGCAGGTGAGGAAACCCCTCTTATCTAAAATCGCTAAAATAAACGAGTTTTCGGTAAAAGGCTCAATATTCCCGCTGAGCGTTGTGTTGCTGGGCGGGTCGCATACGCGTGCCGTTTGTATATGGATAGAAGATAGGGGAACTACATGCGCGTAGACAATCTGAGGAACATCGCCATCATCGCTCACGTCGACCACGGCAAGACGACGATGGTCGACAAGCTCCTGCGTGCCACGGACGCCTTCCGTGCCAACCAGCAGGTCGAGGACCGCGTCCTGGACTCTAACGACCAGGAGCGCGAGCGCGGCATTACGATTCTCGCCAAGAACATCTCTATCGAGTACAAAGACGTTAAGATCAACGTCATCGACACCCCGGGCCACGCTGACTTTGGCGGCGAGGTCGAGCGCGTGCTGCGTATGGCTGATGGCGCCCTGCTGCTGGTCGACGCTTTTGAGGGCCCCATGCCCCAGACCCGCTTCGTGCTGCGTCACGCTATCGACACCGGCCTCAAGATCATGATCGTCATCAACAAGATCGATCGTCCGGGCGCCAACCCCGAGAAGGCCTACAACGACTGCCTGGACCTCATGGCCGATCTGGGCGCCACCGACGACCAGCTTGAGTTTGCCATGGAGCACGTGGTCTACGCCAGCGCCATGAATGGCTTTGCCCGCCTTGACCCCAACGACGGCAACACGGACATGTACCCGCTGCTCGACATGATCATCGACGACATGCCCGCCCCCGAGGTTGACGAGAACGCCCCGCTGGCCATGCAGTGCGTGACTATCGACCACTCCAACTTCGTTGGCCGTATCGGCATCGGTCGCGTGTACTCCGGTACCATCCACCAGGGCGATCAGATCCTGGTTGTGAAGAACGACGGCTCCAGCGCTACCGCTACCGTCAAGCAGCTCTTTACCTTCGACTACCTGGGCCGCACCGAGTGCCAGGAAGTCGGCGCTGGCGACATCGCCGCCGTCGTGGGCATCGACCGCACCGATATCGGCGATGTCTACACCGACCCCGAGAACCCCGTCGAGCTCGAGCCCATCGAGATCGATCCGCCGACCCTGTCCATCGTCTTTGAGGCTTCGACCTCCCCGCTCGTCGGCCGCGACGGCGACATCGTGGGCGCCCGTCAGCTCAAGGAGCGCCTGTTCAACGAGGCCGAGAACAACGTGACCATGAAGATCGAGGAGCTCGAGGACAAGAGCGGCGTCGAGGTCTCGGGTCGCGGCATTCTGCACCTGTCCGTCCTGATGGAGTCCATGCGCCGCGAGGGCTTTGAGTTCCAGGTCGGCCGTCCCCGCGTTCTGTTTAAGAAGGACGAGAACGGCAACAAGATGGAGCCTGTCGAGCAGGCCGTCGTCGAGTGCCCGGACGAGTACTCGGGCAAGGTCGTTGAGGTCTTCGGTACCTCCGGCGGCATCATGACGAGCATGGATACCTCGGGCATCGTGACGCACCTCGAGTTTAAGATCCCGACCCGCGGCATCATGGGTCTTAAGAACCGCATCATGAACGTTACCCACGGCGAGGGCGTGTTCTACCACACCTTCCTGGAGTATGGTCCTTACGCCGGCGAGATCGGCAACCGCCAGAACGGCGCCATGATTTCCATGACCACCGAGAAGGCCGTTGCCTATGCTCTGGGTACGCTGCAGGAGCGCGGCCAGCTGTTTGTTGAGCCGGGCACCGAGTGCTACGAGGGCATGATCGTGGGCGAGCGCAGCAAGGCTGGCGACATGGTCGTCAACATCGCCCGTACCAAGAACCTGGGCAACCAGCGTTCCTCTACCTCCGATATCTCCGTCCAGCTGGTGCCGCCCCGCACCTTCTCGCTGGAGGAGGCGCTGGAGTACATCGCCGACGACGAGCTGGTCGAGATCACCCCCAAGAACATCCGCCTGCGCAAGCGTCTGCTCAACGCCACCGACCGTAAGAAGGCTGCTGTCCGCGCCGGTCAGGTCAACAAATAAGCACTGGGGCTTATAACCGCCAATAAGAAAGGGCGTCGACCGCAATGGTCGGCGCCCTTTTTGGTGCAAGGGGACAGGTTACTTTGCACCACGGTGGAGGAGGTTATCCCCCCGAGTGGCTTTTCAGGCAAAGTTAAGTTGTTTAAACATATACATAATTCCACAGAATATAACTGCTTTAATGCAAAACCGTTAACAGGTAAATATCAACTGGTATTAAATTAAAAGACCTCTTTACCTGCGGTTTACATGATTGGTATCTATATTGTATTTTATGCATTGTGGCATAGACGAACCGTCTTAGAAGTTGCTCCCCAATGGGTTCTTGCAATGCGCTAGGTAGGTTCTCGTTGATGTTGGGTTTGTGTTCGATCCGACGATTCGCCGTATTCCACACTGTGTTGTAGGAATTAGGGGACAACTATGGACGCACACCGCTCACGGTCGCTGGGTATGGCGGCCCTGATCTTCATTTTAATTAACCTCACCGCCGCAGTTTTTCACGGCGCAGCTCCAGTGCGCGCCGATGACGTGACGACGCCGACGCCGATTGTGATTGATGAGACGACGGCGAAAGTTACGGTCGAGCTGTATACCGACGAGAACCGTAAAGTGCCTTTGGGTAATACTGCCGTGCTTTCGACCGACACGCTCTACGGTTCGTTTAGCGCGGACTTTAAGCCGAACCATACCCCGAGCTCGGCGCAAAACGTTGCGGAGTACTCTCTTCCGAGCAATGTTAAGTTATTGAAGGATGAAAGCGGGTTGCTCTATGACGGTTCGGGCAAAGAGGCTGGCACCTGGAAGTGCGAGAATAATAAGCTGATCTTCACTTTTGACCAAAACTGGATTAATACGAATCCGTCCGATGTTCATGTTGGTGTTGATTTTTCATTCAAGCTGTCAAATGAGAACGTTGGCTCCGGCGATACAACAAAAGTCGAATTTCCTGGAACGGCCGGAATTGACATTTCGACCAAAGACGGCGACGTTGCGGGAACGAAGGAGGGGAAGTTCTCTCAATCCGGCGGCGAAGGAAAAGTAACGTGGACTCTTAAGCTGGTGGTCGAGTCTTATGCTCACAATGTCCAGCTCACCGATGAGTTGGGTAGCAATTTTACGTTTGTGTCTGAATCGTTTAAGTTGAACGGCAAGACGCTCGAGCAACAGCCAAGCATTAACGGGCAGACCGCGACTCTTAATTTGGGGAACTTGTCCAAAGGGACTCATACGATTACCTATGATTCGGTTATGAACCCGAATGTTTCTGTGGACAACTATGTTTGGATTGATGAGCTCCCTGGTTCAAAAAACAACGCCACCTGGACTTGGGGCCAAAACAAAGAAAACTCGAATAAATGTGAAGGTCAAGCAAATAAGTTTCGCTATGACATGATTAACAAGAGCGATGGCACCGGAACGCCGTCCGATATCAAATGGATCGTTACGCTCAACAACGGTGATATCAAAACCGACATGAATGGCTATACATTCACCGACACGCTGGACGACAAGCAGACGTATACGGGTAATTACATCGTTTATAGGGGACTCTACGGGGAAGACGAGATCGCTCGCGGCGATCTCGATAGCTCCACTGGTAAAACGTTTAGCTATAAGTTCTCAGGTCTATCTGACACAGATAAGTACAAGCCCTATCGCATTGTCTATCACACTCAAATGAAAGATCAGGACTCGTATGACACGGTGAGCAATAGTGCGAATATCTCGCGTGACAATTCCGTTTCCGGCACGGACAGTGGCACGTTTACGCCGAAGCTGGTGGGGACGCAGATTGTAAAGAGGCTTTTGAAAGAACCTGATGCGGCGACAACAGGTCGGGCAACCTGGGAGCTTCGGATAGCGCTGGGCTCCATTGTTGATGCGATGAATCCGGAGACGGTTCGAGTGTTTGATACGTTCCAGACTGCTTGGAAGCAGAATATCGGCCCAGACGCCGACAGCTATTCCATTATGATCGGCAATGTCCCTTTGGAGCG
The DNA here is from genome assembly GCA_048485835.1 of Collinsella sp. Lineage (GTDB taxonomy): Bacteria > Actinomycetota > Coriobacteriia > Coriobacteriales > Coriobacteriaceae > Collinsella. Next base: position 3,919 of record DBFWBE010000013.1, on the reverse strand, counting down.
GGGAACCGATTGGTGGTTCGATGATTACAATGATTCAACGTCGTTTGCAACCAAGAAGAACTTCAACCTTACCATTCAGATAAACAACAAGGTAAGGGATGCGCTCAAAGATAACCCAGATGCGGTGCTTACTTATATGACAAAATCCGACGCGCTTCCTGGCTGGTACTCCAATTTTGCATCAGTGGAAGTAAACGGTACTAAGTATTTCACGGACTTTATCTATTACTACGTCGATGTGGACTCGACTCCTAAGGTTGAGAAGCCCTCTGCGAAAACCGCTGTTTCCTGGCGTGAGGATTTCGACTGGAGTAAGATCGATGGGTCTTCCGAAAAAGGTGCATGGATCGTTGAGTGGACGGTCTATGCGAATAGGGCCAAGACGCCGGGAGGGGAGCCTTACGGCGCTGGCAAGCTTAATAACCAGCCGCTGAACGTCGTTGACACGCTGCCGAGTGGTATGAGCTATGTGCCAGGGTCTGCCAAATACTCGCTGTTTCAGAATCCGTATGACCAGAAAGCAGGTAACGGTACCGCCCAGCGAGAGAAGACCGTCGCCGACAGCCTACCCCCTGCGAACGTCAGTGATGACAAAGGCACCGTTACCTTCTCCATCCCCACGACGGCGCTCGGCAACTATGCTGGTTACGCTAAGCTTACGTATCAGACGGCGGTCAAGCGTGGTGAGCTCGATACCTCTAAGAACGAGGTGAAGTTCACCAACTTAGCCAGTGCCGAGTCGGGGAGCAAAACGTTCGACTCCGGTAGTGGGACCGTCACCATTAAGAACAACGTACTGCAAAAGACCGGCGACCAGGTCGCCAATAGCAACCGTATCAAGTACACCATCTTGGTTAACGAATCGGCAGTTAACCTTAAGAGCGACAGCGACTTCCTCGAGCTTGTCGATGTCATGGATGCCAAGTGCACGCTGGTGACGGATTCGGTCAATGTGTCCCAATACGATGGGACAGGCTGGAAGTTGCTTGGCTCTGACAAATGCCCCGTTTCCGCTAGGACCATTGAAGATGAAAACGGCGCGGCGTGTACAAAGATGACGCTCCGCGTGCCCGATAAGGAATATCTCAAAGTTGAGTACGAGGTCATTCCTGCGGGTAACGAGGGAGAAACGGTTTCTCTGAGCAACAAAGCGTCGCTTACGGGTGTCTATGACGGTGATACGGTCCATTCAAAAGACTGGGCTATTAAAAAGGCATCTGGTTTGGCTGGCGGTAGCGGTTACGGCGTAACGGTTACCAAGGTCGACGAGAGCGATGTCACAAAAAAGCTGCCCGGTGCTGAGTTCACGCTCTACGAGGTTGATATGGACAAGGCATTAGAGTTCGGCCTCGATTCTGCGAAAACGCTGATTCGGAGTGATGAAACAGACGAAACGGGCACGGTAACGTTCGGCACTCCTACGCAAAAGATGGAAGCCTACAAGTTGTATTGCCTTGAGGAGACCAAGGCGCCCGGCGGATACAATATTGCCCCTAAACCAGTGTGGATTCTGCTCAAAGGCAACAATGAGGACGACTATCAGAAGGCCCTTACTAAGGCGGAAGAGCTGAGGGCAAAGGGTGTCGACATTGACACCCCAACGGTGAGTACCGACATCACGGTCTATGATGCGCCCTATAGTGGTCAAGCTACAATTTCTGCCACCAAGATGCTCGAAGGCTCGACCTTGCAAGAAAGCCAGTTCGGGTTTGCGCTCAAGGACAAGAAGACCGGTAAGGTTCTCCAGACCATCAGGAACGGTGCGGATGGTGATATTAACTTTGTCTTGGATTACACCAAGACGGGGATCTATGAGTACGCCATCTCCGAGGTCATTCCCGCGGGCGCCGAGAACAACGTCAAGGACCACATCACCTACGACACGACCAAACATGAGGTTAAGGTTGTCGTGACTAATGGAGAAGGAAAGCTAAACACCGAGGTCACCTACGACAACGGCTCTACAACCCCACCGATCTTTACCAACAAGTACTCGACCACGCTTCCCGAGGCGGGCGGGGCTGGCTTGACTATGACGTATCTGGCTGGTGCATCGCTGCTGTGTTTTGCTGCGACATGGATGCATGCTCGTCGCCATCGCGATCAAGGTCGAGGTGGTAGCCGTGAGTAGGCTTAACCGCCGCTTGTTGGCTGCCGCGACGATAATCATGGTCGCTATTCTGTCTTTCGCGATTGCCCCTGGGGCGGCCCGTGCTGCCGACACCGGAGCCATTACGGTGGACGGTACGGTTGCGACGCGGTATGACGCGTACCAGCTCTTTTCGGCGACCGTTGTCGACGACGCCGATACTGACCAAAAAATTGCAACTGACGTAACGTGGGCGAATGATGCCGTTCGCCAGGCCGTTCTCCCCGTGCTTCATGATGCGGGGCTCGACAGCACGGTCTCGACGGCGCAAGTGGCTGCCGAATGGATGAATGCCGACGGACACATGACGACCGCTCTGGCGACAAAACTCGCCAGAGCGATATGCAATACCGGTGCCGTGTCTGTGGCCCTTAACGCCGGCACGGCGGCCGAGCTGCCCTGCGGCTACTGGCTCATCGTCGCCGACGACGACACCGTCGCCCAGGGCGAGGCCGGCACCGCGCCGGTCATGGCCCTGGTGGGCGGCAGCGCCGTCACCGTCAAGCCCAAGGCGGCGACCCCCAAGGTCTCCAAGCACGTGCTGGAGGACGGCACCGCCGCATGGCAGAAGGCCGCCGACGCCACGGTCGCTGACGACCTGTACTGGCGCCTCTCCGCCACGGTCCCGGCCGGGCTCACCGCCTACGACACCTATACGGTGCGGTTCGTCGACACCATGAGCGCGGGGCTCGACCCCTCCAAGGTCGCCGTGAGCATGCATGTGTACGTGGCGGCGGGCGCGGACGGCGGCTTTGACGCCGTCGCATGTGAGGGCGGCAATGCCAACTCGACGTCGGCTAAAGGGTGGACAGACATTACTTCACAGTGCCAGGTCTCGATCGAGGGCAATGCCTTCACCGTGCGCACCGGCGACCTGGTCGCCGCGCTCGGCGGGGCCGACGCCTTCGCCGCGGGCGCCCGCGTGGTCGCCGTCTACAATGCGCCGCTCAACAGCGCATGCAACCACGGCATCGCGAAGGGCAACTCCAACGAGGTCTACCTGCGCTACCCGCGTTCTCCTCTCGCCGACCAGTCCGGCGACGTCGGATTCACCCGCACGCCGAGCGATGACGCGTGCGCCTACACCTGGGGACTCAGTCTGATCAAGCGTTCAAGCTCGGACGATAAACCGCTCGCGGGCGCCAAGCTGCGCATCATCGATGACCGCGGGCGCATTCTAACGACCGACGGCTCGTGGTCGACGGATGCCAACGCATGCGTCACCACGGGCGCGGATGGCCGTGTGGAATTGACCGGTGTGGACGCGGGCGTCTACACCGTCGAAGAGGTCGCGGCACCCAAGGGCTACACCGCCTTTGAGGGCAAGCGTACGGTGGCGGTTACGGCCGAGGGCCTGGACGTTAAACAGGTAGCAGCCGCGAAGCCAAAGGTGACCGCGTCGGCCGAAAGCCCTCTGCAGGTTGATACCGCCGATGCCGGGACGGGTTCGTTTGTTCTGTCGGTGCTCAACACCCCATCTAATAAAGAGGCAAGTCGAGGCTTTATGCCCTCGACGGGAGATAGAACGTTGGCGCTGGTGGCGGTTTTGACTGCCATCGGAGTGGCGGCTATTGTTGTCGCGCTCGTCATCAAGCGGGGAGGAGGTCGCCGTGAAAAATAATTGTCCCCCCCATTACAGTCTGAAATAGGCCATCGATAAATTTCGATGGCGAGCATTCGGCGCATTGCCTACGATACGGGCAAGCCCCGAGGGGCCGCCGATCGGGCGCCTCCGGATGGCCGTCTGCCCCTGCCCCGTAGAGGGCCCGG
>DBFWBE010000012.1:0-16278 GCA_048485835.1 Collinsella sp. | reverse complement strand
CACGCCGCCCTTTTGCCCATGTGACTCTGGTGCGTGTTGTTTGCGGTATTGACTCCATCAAAAGACGGCTAATGTTCTAGAATGTTTATATAGTCACATTTACGAACAGGAGCGAACATGCATATCTACTCTGTTACCGATTCCGAGTTCAAGTCCTACGGCCGCGTGTGGGACGACGTACCCTCCAGCCTGACTGCTCCGCTTGTCGAGGCACTTTCCGCCACGCCCATTCCCGAGGGTAGCAAGTATGTGGCCTCCGCGCCTGAGCTGGAGCAGGTCGAGGGCGCCGATGCGCTCGGCCTGCTCATGTATGGCGGCCGTCCGTTCCAGCTGGGCTGGTGCAACGGCCACAACACGAAGCTCAACTGCTTGGAGTATCACCGCGCGAGCGAGTTCAACCTGGGTGCTCGCGACTTTATTCTGCTGCTCGCCAAGCGTGAGCAGATCGTCGACGGCAAGCTCGACACCGCGCAGGTCAAGGCGTTCCGCGCGCCCGCCGGCACGCTCGTCGAGGTCTACGCCACCACGTTGCACTACACGCCGTGCATGGTCGACGACGGTGGCTTCCAGGTGATGGTTGCGCTGCCCGCCGGCACCAACGGTCCGCGCCCCGAGGCTGCGGCCGACATGCCCGCGGCCGGTGATAGCTATTGCTACTGGAAGGCCGACAAGTGGGTTCTCTGCCACGCAGATAGTCCCAAGGCTGCCGAGGGCGGCTACGTAGGTCTCGTCGGCAAGAACCTCGACATCACCGTGGACTAGGGTCTTCCGTCTCAATCTGTAACAGTTGGCGCGCTAAATCGTCTCTATCTGTTACAGATCAAGACGAACCACGGGGGCCGCCCGAACAATCTCGATCTGTAACGCCAAGCCCGGTTTTGACGGCCTAACTGTTACAGATCGAGACAAGCGGGCCCAACCCACCACAAAGGTGCCTGTCCCCTTTGCGGTGGTTGCCTAGAGCTGGCTGCGCAGGTAATCGGCCATATAGGGGACGGCGAAGCGCACGTAGCCGCGGCGCGCCTGCTCGATAACGCCGGCGTCGATGAGGCGCCGGCGATACTTTTGCGCATAGTCGGGTGTGACTGACATGCGCTTCGCAACATCAGAAATGCGAGACACAGCGTCTTCGTCATCAGTCATTGCGGAGAGAAACGCGACGTCTTGGTCTGACAGCGCGGCGAGCGTCGTTTCGCACACATCGTTTTCGAAATCGACTTTCGACGCCTCGATGGCTCCGTCGATTAACCCTTGCGTCGCACGTTCGCCTGTCCTGCAGCGATTGGCGATGTTATAGCCGATGAGTTGCAGCATATAGGGCGAGCCTTGGGTTGCGCGAGCGGCACGGAGGCGAAGATCGCTTGGAATATCAAGGCCGAGCTCATCGAAAGCCCGCTGGTAATAGGTATCGACATCTCCGACCGAAAGTGGCTCGAGCGTGACCTTTCGAGCGCGGTTGAGAAATGTCAGCACACGGTCATTGAGTGTTGCGCAGACGGCTCCCGGAAGGCCCGCCATGACGAGCGCGACGTTGAGTCGTTCGCCGACCAGCTCTTGATAGGCGGTGACGAGCTGTCTGATCTCGGGTGAATTTGCTTGGAGCTCGTCGATGAGGATGAGGATGCCGTGCCCCTGCTCGGTCAGTTTGCGCGCGAGCTGCGTGAGCTTGAACTGAAAGCTCTTGGTCTCCTGCACGTCTCGTGTGAACTCGAGGCCTGCCGAGAGCCCGAAAACACTTAGGCTGCCGCTCGCGAGTTTGGGAAGGCGGCGTTTGTTGACGTAAGGTTTGCCTGCTTCTTGGATTTTCTCGACAATGCGCTCGAGCATATCCTCGGAGGCTACGGTAGGCGTGGCGACAACAAAGCCGAGCTTGCGTGCGCGGTCGGCAAGTTCCCACAGAAGAACTGTCTTGCCGCTGCCTCGCTGTCCAAGCATGAGCATGGCTCGGTCGCGATTGCCCGGTTCCTGCTCAAGGCCGGATATGAATGTCGAAATTACAGTTTCGCGCCCGACGAGATAGGATGGGCGATTTCCAAATGAGGGGGAGAAGATGGTTTCAGTCATAAGTCTCGTTTCCTTTCTTTCCTATTCAGTCAAATGGTCTGCCACCCGAGGGCGCCTTCGCTGTTGTGGAGGCGCCCTTTTTTGCAAGTGAGTAGACTTTTTGGCTTAGTCTGACCACGCCGGAACATGCCAGGTAAGCTACCTGCGGTTTTGATGGCGTCAAAGGCGGGTCTGGTTGAGTTTTGCCAAAAAGTCTACTCACTTGACGTTCGCGGCGTGTGGGCGGGTGCTTTTTCGTGCACGCGAGGTATCAAAAAGTGTCAGGAGCGCACCGTCTGCCGATATGCGGGAGCGAAAAGAAGTGTCGACCTGCGCCGTTGCCGTTGAGCGACGTGCCGTTTATAGAGATACTGAGCCTATGACAAACAGCGTGTGAAAGGATCGATGTATGGCTTTCCGTAAAGACTTCCTGTGGGGCGGCGCGACGGCTGCCAACCAGTGCGAGGGTGCCTACGACGTGGACGGTCGCGGCTTGGCTAACGTGGACGTGGCGCCGCACGGCGCTGAGCGCTACGCGGTGGTCTCCGGCCAGCGTAAGATGCTCGACTTCGAGGATGGCTACTACTATCCCGCGCAGACCGGCATCGATTTCTACCATCACTACAAGGAGGACATCGCCCTCTTCGCCGAGATGGGCTTTAAGACCTTCCGCATGAGCCTGGCATGGACCCGCATCTTCCCCAACGGTGACGAGGCTGAGCCCAACGAGGCCGGCCTGGCTTTCTATGAAGATGTGTTCCGCGAGTGCCAAAAGTACGGCATCGAGCCGCTCGTGACCATCACGCACTTCGACTGCCCGATTCACCTCATCAAGGAATACGGCGGCTGGCGCAACCGCAAGCTCATCGACTTCTACAAGAACCTTGCGACTACGATCTTCACCCGCTACAAGGGCCTGGTGAAGTATTGGCTCACCTTTAACGAGATCAACATGATCCTGCACCTGCCGTTTATGGGTGCCGGCCTGGTTTTTGAGGAGGGCGAGAACAGGGAGGCCGTCGAGTATCTGGCCGCCCACAACGAGCTCGTCGCCAGCGCTTGGGCCACCAAGATCGCCCACGAGATCGACCCCGAGGTCAAGATTGGCTGCATGCTCGCTGCCGGCACCTACTACCCCTACAGCTGTCGCCCGGGCGATGTGCGCCAGGCCCAGCTCGACAACCAGGACAACTACTTCTTCGTCGACGTCCAGAGCCGTGGCTATTACCCGGCCTATGCCGTCAAGAAGCTCGAGCGCTTGGGTATCGATGTGGGCATGACCGACGAGGACCGCGAGATCCTGGCCGACAACACCGTCGACTTCATCAGCTTTAGCTACTACAGCACCCGCTGCTCCGCGGGCGCTGACAATCCCGACGTCGAGAAGACCCAGGGCAACGCCTTCGCCGGCGCCAAGAACCCCTACCTGCAGCAGAGCCAGTGGGGCTGGGCCATCGATCCGCTGGGCTTCCGCATCACCCTTAACGACCTGTACGACCGTTATCAGAAGCCGCTGTTTGTGGTCGAGAACGGCCTGGGCGCCAAGGATGTTGTCGAGGAGGACGGCTCCATCAACGACGACTACCGTATCGACTACCTGCGTCAGCACATCCAGACCATGCGCGACGCGGTGACCGAGGACGGCGTTGACCTGCTGGGCTACACCACCTGGGGCCCGATCGACCTGGTGTCTGCCGGCACGGGCGAGATGTCCAAGCGCTACGGCTTTATCTATGTGGATCGCGACGATGCGGGCAACGGTACCCTCAAGCGTTCCAAAAAGAAGAGCTTCGACTGGTACAAGCATGTCATTGAAACGAATGGTGAGGACCTATCCTAAGGAAGCTGAGACACTCAACTTCATAGCCTCCTAGCCAAGGCGCCCGGCGAGTATGTGCTCGCCGGGCGCCTTGCCGTCTGCGGATTTTGGGACATGCGGCCCGCTTTTTCGACCCATCTGTCGGTACACAAAAGGGACTATGGGTACCCGCGAGCGACATATCGGCCACGCGGCCGCCCGGACCGCGCCGGTTGCGGATCCCAGGGGTGGCAGGCTCTTCGCCATGCCGCGATTCCTTGTTGGCATAACACATCAGGTGTATCGTCATCGCGTCTTTGCTATCGCCGGCGCCATCACCGCACTGTTCCTCATGCTTTTGGCGGTCTTGCCGGCGCTGTTCGCCTTCGATCCCAAACTTTCTAACGTCGTGCCCGCCTATAGCGAGGTGTCCGAAGAGGTCGTGGATGCGCTCGTCCACTCGAGCTCTCTCCCGCTGCTTGTCGCCGCAATTGTATTTTCGATCTGGGGCGTATCGGTCTATCTGCGCTGTTTGGACTATGTGTTGCGCCGCCGCCTTGTTGCCATCGCCACCATCTGCGCCCTGTGGATGATCGAAGTCATTCTCAAGTACAAGTCGTTCACGCCGTTCTATGCCACCGTGCTGTGGTACCTGTACTACGTGCCCATGACGCTCATTCCGCTGCTCTACCAGTTGTGTGGTCTGCGCCTTGCGGGCCTGGAGCAACACCGTCTGGGTCGCCGCTACTGCGCTGCGCTGTGGATTGTGGCCATCCTGCTTATCGGATTTGTGCTCACCAACGATTTTCACCAGCAGGTCTTCCGCTTTGACCGTACAAGCGACACCTGGAGCAACGATTACACGTACGGCTGGGGTTATTTCGCCGTCCTCGTGTGGACGGCCTTTGACTTCGTGGCCTTTTTTATCCTGGTTGGTCGGTCCTCGTCCTTTCGCATCCAGCGTTTCTCGGGCACGGCGGCGCTCGTACTGCTGGGTGGCGCATTCTTTGCCGTCTCGTATGCGTTGCGCGTGCCCTGGGCATGGAGGCTCAACTTTTCGCTCGTCTATTGCGTCCTGTGCGTGGTGGCGATGGAAATCTGTCTCGATTGCGGTGTCATTCCGTCGTATCACGACATCGCCGGCATCTTCGACACCTTGCCGCTCGACCTCAAAGTCCTAACGCGCGACCTGCAGGAGGTCTATGCCACGCCGGTGTCAAAGCCAATGCCGGTAGGCGTGCGCGAGGAGTTGCGGACCCAGGAGCACGGCCGCGCCCATGCCTTTGCCGTGGCGTCCGATCCCAATGTGATGTACCGTGCCTTTCCGCTGCTGGGTGGATCGGCGCTGCTTGCCCAAGACGTGTCGGAGCTCAACGAGCTTAACCGTGAACTGGCACATCGTCGAATGGAGCTGCAGCGTCAAAACGAGCTGCTCGCCGCCGACTACGACCTTAAGGCGCATTTGGCAGATCAAGAGGCCGAGACCTTGCTGGTCCAAGACGTGGACCAGGCGCTTGCCCGCGCGCTCGAAGAGATGTACGACCTGCTGGGCTCGTTGCCACCGTTGACCGACGAAGCGTCTTCGCACGAGCGTTACCGCATGCTGCAGCGCGCCAAGATGCTCGTCGCCTATTGCAAGCGCAAGGGGTCGCTCACGTTGGCACAGCACGGGGAGAGCGGTTTTGATCGCGACCGCATTCAGCTCATCGCCAACGAGCTCGCAAGTGACCTGCGCACGATCGATGTCGATTGCGCCTCGATTATCGCCATACGGCGCCCGTTACACGCCAGTGCGGTAAGCGCGCTGTACGACTGCGTGTATGACTTTGCGTTTTTTGCCTACGCCACCGATCATCCGGCGCTTATGTATCACCTGAGTGACCACGACTCGTGCAGCGTCGAGTTGCGTGCCACGCTTTTCTCCAACGACGAGGAGGATCTTTCGCAGACACCCGCTGCGCAAGAGCTCGAAAGCGCTTTGCAAGGGCGCAACGTGGCATATCGCCTTGAGGGCGAGCCCGGCCAGCTGCGCATGATCGTGTTGATGCCGCGGGCGGGTGAGTAACGATGCAGATCCCGCTCATTCTCCCCCAAATCGTTGCGCTCGATATTGTCTTCGCCTTGGCTGCTTGCCTGCAGACAATCCACGTTCCGCTCATCGTATCGCGCCGCTCGTCCTATAACCGTAAGGTGACTTGCGCCTACGAGGCGAGCCTCGTGGTTCACCTGATGGTTTCGGCGCTTATCCTGTTCGCGTCGTCTGGCTCGTATCTGGTGGCGCCGCTTGGCGTTTGCGCCAGGGCAATGGGCGGAGCGCTGTGGCTCAATGCCGCGATCTTTGTATATGGCATGGTCCTTATGGTGTACTATCGCCGTCCCGTCATGCTGACTGAGCTACTGCTCGTTGCCGCCGTTACGCCGCCAGTGGTTGTTGCCATGGGCTCGGCGTGGACCGTTGTCCTAATCGCAGAAGGAGCGTTCTTCCTGTTCCGTTCCATCGCGGCGCTCTTGATGGACGTCCGTAACCGCCAAGAGGATATTACCGCGTTCTCGACGATTGAAACCATCAACGTGATTCCCGTGGGCATCCTGTATCTAGACCCGAGGGGCCGTCCGTTGCTCATGAACCGCTGCATGCGCAAAAACCTGGTGGAGCTTCATATGCCCACCGATCTGCGCGACATGAGCAGCACATGGAACGACCTGCGAAAACTTAGCATGCAAATGCCCGAAAGCAGCAGGAACCGTGTGCGGATTAATCTGGACCGCTTTGGTGAGGCGCGGGCGGTGGTCGAGGTCTCTCCCGCCGAGACTCGCTTGTTTGTGCACGATGACGTTATGGTTTCGGGCCGCCTCTTTGAGCGCATTATCGGCCTGGATGTAACAGAGTATGCGCATGCTCATGATCGCCTGGCGCAAGCCAACCACCTGCTTGAGCTTGCGGGCCAAGAGCTCCAAGCCCAGATCGAAGAAGTCAAAAAAGTTGCTGACAATGCGGCCTATCTGCGTATGCGCGCTCGCGTGCACGACGTGATCGGGCAGCGCCTGTCCATCCTCCATCGTTATCTGGAGGAGGGGCGCCTGGATGACGAGTCACTCGAGCAGATCGACCCGCTGCTGCGCTCAATCGCTGCCGATCTGCGCAGTGGGGGCGACACCGAACCGACAGAGCAACTGGGCGATATCGTCCATGCCTTTGGCCTGGTGAGCGTGCAGATCGATGTGGAGGGCGAGCTGCCTGAGGACGCGCGTGTCGCCGCAGCCTTTCTGCAGATTATCCGCGAAGCCTCGACCAATGCCACCAAGCATGCACAGGCCCATCGGGTCCATGTGCGCCTGTGGCGGGAGACGTCGGAAGGCAGCGCTGTTGCGCGGATGACCGTTTCTAACGACGGCGCGCCTGCACCCGTATCGTATCGCGAGGGAACGGGTATTCCAGGTATGAGGCATGTCGCGCAAGATCTGGGCGGCTGCCTGGAAATCCATGCCGCCCCGCCCTTTACGCTTGCGGTGTCCATCCCGCTCAACGCCAGCGCCACAGCTCAAAGGAGAAACTCATGATTCGCGTCCTTATCGTCGAAGACCAGGCTATCTTGCGCGAGAGCCTGGCGCGCTCCGTTGGCGACCAGCCCGATATGACCGTTGTTTCCGCCATTGCCGATGCTTCCGAGGCCTTGGGTGTCGCGCTCAAGGAGCGCCCGGACATGATACTGATGGACGTGTGCACCGAACACGATTCAAACGGCATCGTGGCGGCGGCGCGCATCAAAGAACAACTGCCCGAGTGCCGCGTCATTATCATGACGGGTATGCCCGAGATCACCTTTGTCGATCAGGCTCGCGAGGCGGGCGTCGATAGCTTTGTGTACAAGAACGTCGGTATCGGCGAGCTGTTCGCCGTGATGCGCTCTACGCTGGCGGGCTATTGCACGTTTCCCAAGCCGCCCGAGAGCATTTTTTCGGGCACGGCGGCACTCGACGATGTCGAGTTGTCGATCTTGCGCCTTGCTTGCGAGGGTAAGAGCCGCCGCGAGATTGCGGCCGAGCTGTTTATGAGCGAGGGCACCATCAAACACCGCATCTCGGAGATTCTCAATAAGACCGGCTACGACAACATCATGCGCCTAGCCGTGCACGCAGTAACGGAGGGCAGCATCGTTCCCAACATGGAGCGCTAACGCTCGTTATGCATCGGCATAAAAGCGGCGGGGCCGCAGGATCATTTCCTGCGGCCCCGCCTGGCATGTGCGCGGATATGTCCGCCAATCCGCGGCTATCGGTGTCTGTCGCTACGCGATGGTTGCGCTGTAGGAGGCGACGTCCTCGTAGGAATCGGTCAGGTAGGCGTCGATGCCGATGGTCGTGTTGACCAGGTCGTCAAGGCTGTCAAGCTCGCCGCTCGAGAACGTGAATTCCTCGGTGGCGCTGGTGCCGGGCATCAGGTTAGCCGAGAACCAGGGTTCCTTCATAGTGCCGTTGACGTTGGTCTTGCCGGAAGGAGCGTAGAAGGTCAGGTCCTTGTCGCTCTTGTTGGTGATGTTGACGACAAAGCCGATGTCGCCCCAGTCGTCCTTGAATTTCTCGGTGATGGTGATGGTGCACAGATCGTCATCGGCGACGGTGACGGCGAGGGAGATTTCGACACTCTGGACGTCGTCGTCTTCGACGGCCTCATCGACCTCTTCTTCCTTCTCGGCCGCCTCGCGATCCTTCTTCACCGTGCCGGACAGATCCTTGTCGGACTTGGTGAAGATAAGCTTGTCGCCTTCCACCTCGAGGACGAGCTTGTCGTCCTTGAGCTTCAGGTCGTGCGACTCATCTTCGGCGGTGATCGTTACGGTGGTGGCGTCCTTGGCCTCCCATTTCAGGTCGGCGACCTCAAGGAACATGTCGAGGACGCCCGTGCCGTCTTCGTCGAGGATCAGGATACAGTTGAGGCCCCACTCCTTGAGCATATCCATGTACTCATCGGTGAGCTCTTCGCCGTCCAAGGTTCCACCCGAGAGTTCCCAGCTGCCGACGAAGTTGGCCTTGGGGTCTTTGCCGCCGCCGCTGCAGCCCGTCAGGGCAAAGGCGAGCGCCAGGACGCATGTCAGAAATGCGAGTACGGACTTTTTGAACGTTGTCTTCATGGTGTCCTCCTTCATCGAACGAAACCCATAGAAGCAAATGCGGGGGCGGCGGATCCCCCGCTCATTACCAGTTAGGGGCGCTAGGGCCTGGGCGTTCCGCAGTTGCTGCAGAACTTGCCACCGTTTTCGCTACCGCAGTTGGGGCAGAACCACTTGGCCGGTGTCGGGGCGGGTGCGGGACTGCCGCACTCGGAGCAGAACTTGCCGGTGTTGGTGGCGCCGCAGCTGCAGGTCCATGCGCCGGCCGCAGGTGCGGCAGCGGGTGCCGGTGCGGGGGCGGGAGCCGGAGCCGGCTGCGGGGCGGCCTGCTGCTGCGCCTGGCCGGCGGCGAACAGCTGGCTGGCGTTCATGCCGCCCATGCCACCTGCCATGCCCATGCCCATAAAGCCTGCCATCGCGCCGTTGGGGTTGGCCGCTGCCGCGCGCATCGCGTCGCTCTGGGCGCTGGCGATGTTGGCGGCCGCCATGGTGGGATCGCGCATGACTGCGGCCTTCTGTAGGTCCTTGATCATCTGCTCGTCTTCTTGCGAGGCGGCGATGGAGTTGACGCCAAAACTCACGATCTCGACGCCGCGCAGGTCGCGCCAGTCGGCAGAGAGGACCTCGTTGAGCGCGCGGGCGAGCTCGGTGGTGTGGCCGGGGATGGCGCTGTAGCGGATGCCCATCTCCGAGATCTTGGCAAAGGCGGGCTGCAGGGCGGTGAGCAGCTCGGACTTAAGCTGACTGTCGATCTTGTCGCGCGTGTAGCTATCGGTCACGTTGCCGCATACGTTGGTGTAGAACAGCAGCGGGTTGGTGATGCGGTACGAATACTCGCCGTTGCAGCGCACGGAGATGTCGACGTCCAGACCAATGTTGTTGTCGACCACGCGGAAGGGCACGGGTGAGGCGGTGCCGTACTTGTTGCCGATGATCTCCTTGGTGTTGATAAAGTAGACGCGCTGGTCCTTGCCCGCGTCGCCGCCAAAGGTAAAGCGGCTGCCGATATTGGCGAAGGTCTCCTTGATGGAGTCGCCCAGGTTACCGCTAAAGACGCTCGGCTCGCTGCCGGTATCGAAGACGAACTCACCGGGCTCCAGCGCGACTTCGATGATCTTGCCGTTTTGCACCACGAGCATGCCCTGGCCGTCGTTGACGGCGATGACCGAGCCGTTGGAGATGACGTTGTCCTCGCCGCGCGTGTTGGAGCTGCGGCCACCGGTGCGCTTGCTGCCCTTGCAGGCCAAGACGTCAGCAGGCATCGATTCGCAGTAGATAAATTCCTTCCACTGGTCGGCCATGACGCCGCCGGCAGCACCCAATCCAGCTTTCAAGAGTCCCATGGTGATCTTCCTTTCTCGTCAAAGGCCGGGTGGTATTGGTCAGGATGGTTAATCGTCCTTGTCGTCCTTCATGACAACGGTGGTCTCGGTGTGGCTGAAGGTGTCGTGCTTCTCGGTCAGGTCGAGCTCGCCACAGTAGCAATCGGCGTGGGTGGCCTCGTTGGCCGTCTTGAGCTGGCCCACCAGCAGCACGTCTGCGATGACCACGATGATCAGCGGCGCGACGATGTTGATGAGGATGCCCTCGATATCAAAGGTGAGGTAATCCGGATCGAAGGCGTTCTCACCCATGAAGAGGATCTGGGAGAGGACAAATCCGATCACGAAGAACAGCACCGAGGCGATAGCGAGCTTGGGCTTGGAGCAAGGAAGCTCGCCGACCATACGGCCGGTTTGGCCGTTCATGGCAAACAGGTAGCTCTTGCCGTTCCACGAGGTGGAAAGCATCCACACGGGGAACAGGGCATAGTCGCTGTCTTCCCAGGTGTAGTCGAGCTGCTTGCTTTCGACCGTGGCATCGTCATATTCGTCGACGACGGTTTCGCGCAGGGCCGAGATCGTGCTTTCCTCCATGCGGCGTTCGGCGCGCGCCTTGCAGGTTTCGCAGTCCTCGTCGTAGCGGTTGGCGATGTAGCCGGGCATATACGCGACCGAAAACGGGCGCAGGGCATCGTAGTCAAACGGCTCGATGGCGTCCATGTGGCCGTCGGGCATCTTGGACGATCCGTCGACGGGCACGCGCTTAAACGAGATGTTTCCCTTGCGGTAGGCGTCGTAGTGGTCGGTGGTCGTGACGGTGCGGTCGGATTCCTCGGTCACGGTCTCGTTGGTCGCATCAAAGTACACTTCGCCGTCCACGCGGGCGCCGTAAAGCCAAAACGGCACGTAGACGCCTTGGACTTCGTCGATGTGGTTGCCGGTGACAAAGCTCTTGGGCAGCAGGATCTTGCCCTTGTAGTGCTCTTTGAGCGCGGCCATAACGTCGTCGCGGCCGAGCTTAAATGGAATCACCAGGTCGGGCGAGAAGTCGCCCGAAAGCTGACCGGGCGCTACGGCGGAGTTGCCGCAGTACGGGCAGGTGGTGACAGCGACGGTGCCGTCGGACACGAGCTCGGCGCCGCACGACGAGCAGATGTAGCCGGCGTTTTGGGCGAGCTCCTGCACCGCGTCGTCGGCGACGGGCTTTGGCGTTGCGGCTGCGGCATCGGCTTTGGCGTCTGCCTTGTCCTGGCGCTCGCGATAGAGGGCCTCGACTTCTTCGACTTCAAAGCGCGAGTCACAGTAGTCGCAGACGAGCTTTTGCTCGGCGCTTGCAAAATGCAAGGGGCCACCGCAGGCAGGGCACTGATAGTTAACGCTCTCGAAGGCCATGATCGGTCCTTTCCGTGCCGGGGGCTATGCGCCGATGGCGCCGCCGCAGTAATCGCAGCGCCCGCTGGCATCGGGAATGGTGGTGGCTCCGCAGAAGGGGCAGGTCACCGCGGTCTTGGGGGCCTTGGCGGCCACGACGCTGTCCCGCGTCTCCTGGCGCAGCTGCACCAGCGCATCGCGGACTTCGGTTGCCTGGCGCTTGGCCTCGCGATATTCGATGGAGCCGCGCTGATCGATGGTGGAGTCGTTCACGCGCAGGTTGATCTCGGTAAAGTACGGCGTGTTGACGTGGATGGTCAGATTAAAGTCGTAATCCAGGTCGTAGCGCGGCGGGTTGTAGCTCTCGCGCTCGTCGTCCTTGGTCTCGCGATAGATCTCGGTGCGCTGCTCGTCGATATCCATATCGCAGCCGAGTACCTGCGAGAACTCGATGATGTCGGGATTGGCGTCGCGCCAGCGGCTCTGCGAAGTGATGATCAGCAGGCCCGCGTCCTCATCGAGCATAATATTGGTGCGCCCGGCAGAAAGCGTGCGCGTGGGGTTGAACGAAGACAGGCGCTCGGCGTTGGCCTCGCGGTAGGCGAGTTGCTCACGGATATCGTCCGCGGTGCTGGAGCGATAGCCGTGAAAGTAGGGGGAGAGCTTGCCGGCGCACTCTTTGCACAGGTAGCCTTCATTGATTTTTGTCTTACCTAGAAGTCCCAGCTCGGTACCGCAAATCGCGCACTCTTTCTTCTCGAACATCTTGTCAAAGAAGCCCATGGCTGCCTCCCATCAACTGGTAGCGTGTGTCACTTTTGATGATGGGGGAGTGCGCGATCCTTCGCGATACCCAGACGGCTCAAGGAGTCTCCACAACTGGGACACATGGCCCATTTTTGACTAGTCGCTGGGGACGTTCTTAAACGGCTAGTCACTGGGGCCACTCTTCCGCCACTCATTGGGGACGCACTTAAATGAGTGGCAGTTGGGGACACTCCTTGCCGAACGTGGGCACCGCATGTTATTGGATGTTTGATCAACGCTTTCTTAAAAATGTTCAATAGAGGTAAATTCTGATTGAGATTATGCTGGAATATATCAAATTACAATTTGAATTTTGCAGTTATCCCAGTTAAAATGGGCAAAAGGAGGCAAGCATGCTCAAGCGTAAAATTATCGAGAAAATTGAAAACTGGAAACAGACTAAAACCGGGCAGGGACTGCTTATTACCGGTGCTCGACAGGTTGGCAAAACAAGCGCTGTCGAGCAGTTTGCCCGTGACAACTACAGAAGCTTCCTGAAAATTGACTTCGTGGAGAGACCTGACGCGGTCGAGCTCATAGGGGAGGCAAAGAGCCTCGATGACCTCATTGTGAGAATCACCGCACTGTCTTCATCGCCTATTGCTTCGGATGCGAAGACGCTTCTGTTTTTTGATGAGGTGCAGCGTTGCGGAGACGCCATCACCTGGATGCGTTACCTTGCACAAGACAATCGCTTCGATGTTATCTACTCCGGTTCCATGCTCGGGGTCGAGGCGTATCATTATCGGTCGTTGCCAGTGGGTACTATCGATATCCTTGAGATGTTTCCCATGGATTTCGAAGAATTCTCCTGGGCCCTGGGAGTCGATAAATCATTGTGGGATATCGTTCGAGCCTGTTACCGCAAACGGGAACAGGTGCCCCCATTTATTCACAAACGGCTGGTCGAGACGTATTACCGGTATGTTCTTGTGGGCGGCATGCCTGAGGCTGTTCAGCTGTTCGTCTCGACTCATGATACGCAGGCGATGCGCGCTCGCCAGCAGGGCATCCTCGAGGCATATCGTGCGGATATCGTACGGTACGCCGAAACCCCTGCGCATGCTCAGCGGATCAGGACGATCTACGATGCCATGCCCGCGCAGCTTAATAAAGAGAACAAGCGCTTTCTCGTTACCGGGATAGACAAGCGGAAGCGTTTTTTGGATCTGCAACCCGATTTTGACTGGCTTGTTAATGCGGGCGTTGCGATTCCGGTTAAGAGGGCGAGCGAGCCGATGTTTCCCTTGGGTCTTTCGCGGGAAGACAGCTTTTTCAAGTTTTATCTGAGCGATGTTGGTCTACTGTTTTCTACTTTTTCTCCCGCCGATGTTGAGGCCATTGTTGCGCAGCGGGATTCGGTCAACTTCGGGCAGGCTTTTGAGAATGCAGTAGCCCAGGAGCTGCGCGCATGCGGCTATTCTTCGTTGTTCTACTTTAACGCGGCGAAGGTTGGAGAAGTCGATTTTTTAATCGAGGATAAGCGGAGTCCCATCGTGTTGCCTGTCGAGGTCAAATCGGGTAGATACAGCACGAAGCACGCTGCCCTTGACCGCCTGATGAGCGTTGAAAACTATGGATTGACTCAGGCGGTCGTGCTTCACCGGGATAACGTGGTGGATGAAAAGACGATATTGTATCTGCCCTTATATATGGCGGCCCTGTTAAAAGAAATGCCACAGATGAAGGGTTGAGAGTTTAAGACACGCGATGCGGCTGTGGAAAATTCGGCATTGTGAGATGGAATACTGACCTCGCGAGAATCCATTCTCCTCCAAGGGTAGGCTTGCTAAGACAGCCAAGGCCACCGCAAAACCGCCAGGTACTTTTGCGGTGGCCTTTCTGGTTGGCGCCGCTTGCCGGCCACCGCAAATGTGCTTGGTGCGATCGTGGTGGTTACGCCACGGTCACGGCAACCTGGGCGTAGCGGCTGCAGGGGCGCTCGGCGCGTGTCTGCACGGTAAGGGTGAGCACAAAGCGGTCGCCGGGCTGCGCGTCGGCGGGCACGATAAAAGCGGTGCTCACCGTGCATTCTTGCCATAGCGAAAGATCCTGCGTGCCTGCATAGCTCGACGGGTCCTCGGCGACATCCCAATGTGCATCAAAGCCTCTGCCGTCGGGGTCGACGATGGCCGCTGCAAGGACGACACGCTCACCGGCTGCGGCGCTGCGGTCGGCCGTGACCTCGGCAACATGTGCCGGATGCGAACACGCTGCCGGATCATGGGCGCACCATTGCGCGCGGGCGGCAAAGTCTTCCTGATAGGCGCGCAGGTAGGGATTGGGGTTGCCGTCTATGGGTGTGCCGATGGCGGCAAAACCGGCGGGTGCGTCCGAGTCGGGGTGACCGTCGAGGAACATGCGGCCGAGCAGCGTGTCGAAGCTGCGGTCATCGATACCGCGCAGGCCAAACGGCAGTAGTGGAATGTAGGTCATGCTGTCGCCTTCGGCCATAAAGTCGCCGCGCTCAAACTGCATCGCGGGCATGCCTTCTAGACCCCAATCCAGACGGGCATGCTTGCCAAACTGAAAGCGCTCGGGCTCGTTTTCGTAGACCTTGCCATCGCCATAGAGCATATAGCGCGCCATAAGGGGACCGTTGCCCTGCGTGAGATTTTGCTCGGGCCAGGGAGCCTGAAAGAGCGGCAGCGTATCGGGCTGAGCCATCTTGGCATCGACATAGCCGCCATACATATAGGGCACACACCAAAAGATGAGATCGGGGAAGAGCTCATGCCCATGGTCGAGCCAAGAATTGTCCTGCCCCACACCATCGGCAACGCCCATCACGCGTACCTTCTGATAGACACACTGTTGCACAGAAGGCCATTCGGGTGTGGCGCGATAGCGCTCGGCAATGCTCATCAGGGCGCGAACGATCGTATTCATACCGCCCCAACTGAGCAGCCAAAGCGTGCGTGGGTCATCATCCAAAATCGCCTGAGCAATCACGCGCGAACCCTCAGACTCCTCACGCACATCGCCTTCAAAGGCAACATTGCCCACAAACGTACGCTCAATCATCTGAGCAGGCGAGGGAAACGGAGACTCGCCGGCAGCGGCCGCATTAGCCTGCAGCTGAGGCCAGGCCTGGGCATACTCATTGCTCCAGAGGCTCTCGATCCAATGCTCAGGAAACGGTCGATACTCACGAAGCTCCCCAGCAAGCGGATCAGGTTCATGGGGCACAACATTCCACTCATAAGAGCGACGCCCTTTAGTCCGCCAATGCGGATTCACCTCGCCGAGCGTATGGACGCCATCCCCAAGAAAGTGATACTGCGAAGCCGTATACACCACAGCCTGCACATCAAGCAAGTTAAGATACAGAGCCAAATGAACGAGCGAGTTCATATCATCGACTTCCATATCAGTAGTAACAATCACCCGAGTTAAATCGCGAGTCATAAGAAAGCTCCAACCAAAATCATTTCAGCCAGTTACGCGCAAGGCAAGACGGGACCCACGTCCCCATCGCCGTCAACCCGGCGGCCCGCCGGAAGCGCTCACCCAGGGTCAACAGCAACGGAAACGCAGCGGGGCCGAGGGCTTACCTCTGAAAATATTCCGCAGGGGGCGGCCCGGTTGCACAGCGCGAAGCGCGTGGTGCAACCGGGCCGCATGCCCGAGGACATTTTCAGAGGTAAGCCCTCGGCCCCGTGATGGGATAGATTACCTGTCGACCCTGGCCGACCACTCCCAGCAGCCCACCGGCTCGCCGTCGATGAGTACGTTGCCCCCGTCGAAGTCTTGATAACACAGGTCGTTGAATTGGTGGATCCACACGCCATGGTTGAACGTCTTCTTGGGCGAGCCGTCGGCCTCG
>DBFWBE010000011.1:0-63076 GCA_048485835.1 Collinsella sp. | reverse complement strand
CATGAAGTCCATGGCCATGTCCTCAAACTTGCACTCGGGGTGCTCGTACATCATCCACATGATCTTGCCGGCGTCCATAGCGGAGCCACCGCCGACGGCGATGATGACGTCCGGCTCAAAGAGAGCCATCTGCTTGGCGCCGCGACGTGCGCACTGCAGCGACGGATCGGGCTCGACGTCGTAGAAGCAGTCGTGGGCGATGCCCATCTCGTCGAGCTTGGCCTCGATGGCGCGGGTGTTGCCATTCTTGAAGAGGAACTGGTCGGTGACGATGAAGGCGCGCTTCTTGCCCATGACGTTGCCCAGCTCGTCGAGGGCGACGGGCGTGGAACCCTTCTTGAAGTAGACCTTCTCGGGAGCGCGGAACCACAGCATGTTCTCACGGCGCTCGGCCACAGTCTTAACGTTGATCAAGTGCTTCACCCCAACGTTCTCGGAGACGGAGTTGCCGCCCCAGGAGCCGCAGCCCAGGGTCAGAGACGGCTTCATGCCAAAGTTGTACAGGTCACCGATGCCACCGTGCGAGGACGGGGTGTTGATGACGATACGGCAGGCCTTCATGACGTGCTCGAACAGGCTGATCTTCTCGGCCTGGGCGGGGTGCACGTACAGAGAGGCGGTGTGGCCCGGGCCACCGGCGAGCACCAGGTGCTCGGCCTTGTCGACGGCCTCCTGGAAGTCCTTGGCGTGGTACATGGCCAGGACCGGGGAGAGCTTCTCGTGGGAGAACTCCTCCTTGGCGGGGTCGGTGGAGGTGACCTCGGCGATCAGGATCTTGGTCTTGGCGGGAACCTCGATGCCGGCGAGCTCGGCGATCTTGGCAGCGGCCATGCCGGGGATGCGGTGATCGAGAGCGCCGTTCTTGAACATGGCGGCACGCAGGGCCTCCATCTCGGCACCCTGCTTGACGAAGTAGCAGCCGCGCTTCTGGAACTCGGCCTTAACCTGGTCATAGATGCTGTCGATGACGGTCACGGACTGCTCGGAAGCGCAGATCATGCCGTTGTCGAAGGTCTTGGAGTGGATGATGGAGTTGACGGCGAGCAGCACGTCGGCGGTGTCGTCGATGACGACCGGGGTGTTACCGGCGCCAACGCCCAGGGCGGGCTTGCCCGAGGAGTAAGCGGCCTTGACCATGCCCGGGCCACCGGTGGCGAGGATGATGTCGACGTCGCGCATGACCATGTTGGTCAGCTCGATGGAGGGGACATCGACCCAGCCGATGATGCCCTCGGGGGCGCCGGCCTTGACGGCGGCGTCAAGCACGAGCTTGGCGGCGGCGATGGTGCACTTGGCGGCAGCCGGGTGCGGGGAGATGATGATGGCGTTGCGGGTCTTCAGGCAGATCAGCGTCTTGAAGATCGCGGTGGAGGTGGGGTTGGTCGTCGGGATGACGGCGCCCACGATGCCGATAGGCTCGGCGATCTTGGTGATGCCGTAAGCCTCGTCGCGCTCCAGGACACCACAGGTCTTGGTGTTCTTGTAAGCGTTATAGATGTACTCTGCGGCGTAGTGGTTCTTGATGACCTTGTCCTCAAGAACGCCGCGGCCGGTCTCCTCGATGGCCATCTTCGCCAACGGGATACGAGCCTTGTTGGCGGCCATGGCGGCCTCATAGAAGATCTTGTCGACCTGCTCCTGCGTGTACGTAGCAAAAAGCGCCTGGGCCTCTCGCATCTGAGCGAGCTTGGCCTCAAGCGCCTCTACGTTGTCCACAATTGCGGGAGTAGTGTTTTCCGGTGACTTTTTCACCATTTGTGTCTCCTTGCGATCGGAGATTTACCCTACGCCTTGCATGATAGCAAGAAATTATTCGGTGAACGGTAAGATTCCCGTAAAAGGCACACTAAAACGCTTCAATAAACTGAAACGCTTTAACTAAAACTATCTGCCTGCTGCATCGCCCCGCTCATTGGGGACAGACTCTCATGAGTATTTCAATGGGAAAACGGGACATCTGTTTGATAATCGCTATTCGCGGGTCGCGGTTGAGTCGGACATACAGGCGGTGCAGCTACTCGATTACATCCATCTCAATCCCGTGTAAGGTGCGCTCGACTCGCTCGAGGCGTACCGTTAGTTACAAGGCATATCAGCTGGGCTATGATCCCTTTGACATCTGCAAACCCTCATGTAAGCCTGTCCCCAATGAGTGCAAAAAGGCGCCCTCCGTAGGGGAGGACGCCTTTGGTAAGTTCTATATGAACGCGAGGTCTTTGACCCGGAGAGTCCGAGGTACTTGTTGGTAAGACCTTATTTAGGAGCGCGCAACCTTGCCGGACTTGAGGCAGGTGGAGCAAACGTTCATCTTGCGACGGTGACCATCGACGACGACGTAGACGCGCTGGATGTTGGGGCGGAACTTACGGTTGGTGACGCGGTGAGAGTGGCTGATGGAGCGACCGGCAACGGGGTGCTTACCGCAAACTTCGCAAACTTTGGACATAACTGACCCTCCTTGGGCGACAAACGAACATGTCGCGTTAACAAACAAGCCTGAACTATAGCACACAAGTCGCTCCCTGTGCGCAATCTACACAGAGATATTCCTCTTTTGGCGATAGTGCCCACGCCACGGCCCTGGACGTAGATCCGATTTGCGTGCTGCAGAGGGGATTATGCCAGCTCGTGCGTGCGTTTTCAAGCTCGTCCCACAAATATATATAGGTTTATTGGGCTTTGGGCTCCGTTTACGGATTGCTCTGTATTTATGCTCGCAATTAAGCTCGAGGTTGGCTACACTATCCCTTGACCATTAAAGGGGTACGAGATACCCACATGGAATTACATAGCTGCCAAAGAGCAGCCCTTCCTGTGGGTGTCTGGTCCGCTTTAAGCGGCCGGGCATCTATTTTTTTGACTGTGTCAGCAGTCAAGACATGTGAGGAAGGAGATCGATGGGCACGACTTCCCCCAAGGCGGTCATCATGGACGAGACCGCCGTCAATCGAGCGATGACCCGCATCGCGCACGAGATTCTCGAGCGCAACGAGGGCTGTGAAGACCTCGCTCTGGTCGGCATCGTCACGCGCGGCGACCTTCTGGCTAAGAAGCTCGCCGAGGAGATCAAGGAGATCGAGGGCGTCGAAGTTCCGCTCGGCAGCCTCGACATCAGCTTCTACCGCGATGACTATGCGACCAATTTCGCTCCCGCGATCCACGCCACCAACATTCCCTTTAGCGTCGACGGCAAGCGCGTCGTGCTGGTGGACGACATCCTGTATACGGGCCGTACCATCCGCGCCGCTCTCGACGCCGTCATGGACCTGGGCCGTCCGAGCCGCATTGAGTTGGCAGTCCTCGTTGACCGCGGCCACCGCGAGCTCCCCATCTCGCCGGACTTTGTCGGCAAGAACGTTCCCTCGTCGCATGAGGAGAACGTGCATCTATATATGAAGGAAGTCGACGGCCACACCGCCGTCGAGATCAACGACGTCGCGCCGGGCTCCCACGTGGGTTCTGCGCCGCTGGGAGGTGAGTAGTACCGTGGCGTTCAACCATAAGCACCTGATCGACATTACCGAGTACTCCGAAGAGGACATCAAGCTCATCCTCGAGACCGCCAAGGCGTTCTCCGAGGTCAACGAGCGTGCGATCAAGAAGGTCCCCACGCTCAAGGGTAAGACCATCGTCAACATGTTCAACGAGCCCTCGACGCGCACCCGCAGCTCCTTCGAGCTCGCCGAGAAGCGCCTTTCGGCCGACAGCCTCAACTTTGGCGGTTCCTCGACTTCTACGGTCAAGGGCGAGAGCCTCGTCGACACCGTCGAGACCCTCAACGCCTACAAGATCGACTGCATCGTCGTGCGCGACAAGCACGCCGGCGCGCCCTATATCGTCACGCAGAATTCGCCCGCGAGCGTTATCTGCGCCGGCGACGGCAAGCACAACCACCCCACGCAGGCCCTGCTCGACCTGTACACCATTTGGCAGCACAAGGGTGACTTCCACGGTCTGAAGGTCGCTGTCGTCGGCGACATCTCCCACTCCCGTGTCTGCGGCTCGCTGATCCCCGCGTTGAAGATCATGGGCTGCGAGACCTACGCCGTCGCCCCCGGCACGCTGCTGCCTCCGGCACCCGAGGTCCTGGGCTGCGACCACGTGACGAGCGATCTCGATTCCGTCCTGCCCGAGCTTGACGTCGTCTACATGCTGCGCGTGCAGCAGGAGCGCCTCGAGGGTGCCCCGTTCCCGACCATTCGCGAGTACCACAAGCTCTTCGGCCTGACCAAGGACCGCGAGAAGCTCATGAAGCCCGACGCGATCATCTGCCACCCGGGCCCCATCAACCGCGGTGTCGAGTTCGACTCCTATATGGCCGACCACCCGCAACGCTCCGTCATCCTGGAGCAGGTCTACGCCGGTATCTGCGTGCGTATGGCTATCCTGTATCTGCTGCTTGGAGGTGCCGATAATGGCCTTGCTTCTTAAGAATGCCCACGTCGTCGACCCGTCCGTCGAGCTTGACGGTGTCGTTGACGTCCTGATTGACGGCGACAAGATCGCCGAGGTCGGCGAGAATCTCGCCGTCGAGGGAGCCGAGGTCCGCGACCTTTCCGGCAAGTACCTCGTCCCCGGCCTGGTGGATATGCACGTTCACCTTCGCGAGCCTGGCTACGAGGTCAAAGAGGACATCGAGAGCGGTACCCGCGCAGCTGCCAAGGGCGGCTTTACCGGCGTGTGCTCCATGCCCAACACCGATCCCGTCACCGATAACGGCACTGTCGTGGAGTTCGTCAAGTCCCGTGCTGCCGAGGTCGGTCACTGCCGCGTCTATCCGTCGGGCGCCATGACCCGCGGTCTTAAGGGCGAGGCCATGTCCGAGATGGGCGATATGGTCGCCCACGGCGCCGTCGCCTTCACCGACGACGGTCGCGGCGTGCAGGGTGCGGGCATGCTCCGTCGTTGCATGGACTACGGCAAGATGTTCGGCAAGGTCTTTATGAGCCACTGCCAGGACGAGGACCTGGTCGGCCACGGCCAGATCAACGAGGGCAAGGTCTCGACCCGTCTGGCTCTCGAGGGTTGGCCGGCTGCCGGCGAGGAGCTCCAGATCGCCCGCGACATCGAGATCGCCAAGCTGACTGGTGCCAAGCTGCACATCCAGCACATCTCCACCGCCCATGGCCTGGAGATCGTGCGTGCCGGTAAGGCCGCTGGCGTTCAGGTTACCTGCGAGGCCACCCCGCACCACATGTTCCTGACCGAGAACGACCTGGACGAGACCTACAACACCTCGCTCAAGGTCAACCCGCCGCTGCGTACCGAGGAGGATGCCGAGGCCATCCGTCAGGGCGTCATCGACGGCACCGTCGACGTTATCGTCACCGATCACGCTCCTCACACCCCGTGGGAGAAGGCCCGTGAGTTCGAGCTTGCGCCCTTTGGTATGATCGGCCTCGAGACCTCGCTGTCGCTCGTACTCACCGAGCTGGTCAACACGGGCAAGATGAGCATGGGCCGCATGGTCGAGCTCATGGCCATCAAGCCGCGTGAGATCCTGGGTCTCGACCAGGTTCAGGTCAAGGCGGGCTCCGTTGCCGACCTGACCGTGTTCGACCCCTCCGCAACCTGGACGGTTGGCGAGGACGGTTACGAGTCGCGCGCCGAGAACTCCGGTTTTGCCGGCCGCACGCTCACCGGTCGTGCCACCGATGTGTTTGTCGGCGGTAAGCAGACGCTTGCCGACGGCTGCATCTGCTAGCATAGCCTTATCGCTTTTGTGCGCGGCGCCCTTGCGGTGCCGCGCTTTCTATTAGTTTGGACCATGCAACCGCATGGGGGATTGGAGCGTCTATGCCCACACCTTCCACTGCACGCATGCACGACTTCGAGGTCGTCTCGAACCGGGAGATTGCCGACGGCATCTTCTCGCTCGTCATCTCGGCCCCCAAGCTTGCAAGTGCGCTCAAGCCCGGTCAGTTTGTGAACATCGCCGTACCCGGCGATGCGTCCTCGCTGCTTCGCGTGCCCCTGAGCTACTACCGCGCCGACGCCGAGGCTGGCACCGTCGAGCTGTGGTACGCCGTCGTGGGCGACGATACCCGTCGTTTGTCCCAGATGGGCCCTGGCTCCACCTCTAACCTGCTGGGCCCCGGTGGCCGTGGTTGGATGGTACCCGAGGGCACCAGGAAGGCCCTGCTCGTCGCCGGTGGCATCGGTGTTCCGCCCGTGCTGTGCCTTGCCGGTATGCTTGCCGAGCAGGGCGTGGATGTTGACGTGTGCCTGGGCTTTGGCACCGCTTCCAAGGCCGTGGGTGTCGATGAGTTCCGCTCGCTGTGCGATACGGTCAACGTTTGCACCGACGACGGCTCGCTCGGCACGCACGGTTTTTGCACCGATCCTGCCGCCGAGCTGCTCGGCGAGGGCGGCTACGACTATGTGGCCAGCTGCGGCCCCGCTGTCATGATGAAGAAAGTCGCCGCCGCTGCCGCCGAGGCCGGTGCGTACTGCGAGGTGTCGCTTGAGCGCATGATGAGCTGTGGCTTTGGCGCCTGCAACACCTGTAATGTCGAGACGGTCGACGGTATGAAGGGTGCTTGCATGTGCGGCCCCGTGTTCGATGCTTCCAAGGTGGTGGTCTTCTAGTGGGTACCGTGAACATGGCCGTCGATTTCGGCGGCGTCAAGATGCAGAACCCCATCAACACCGCAGCCGGTACCTTTGGCTACGGTTGGCAGTTCCAGAACTTCTTTGATGTTTCCCAGCTGGGCGCCATCACCACCAAGGGTTGCGCAGCTGAGCCCTGGCCCGGCAATCCCGCGCCCCGCATGGCTGAGATTCCCGGCGGTATGATTAACTCCGTGGGCCTTCAGAACCCCGGCGTGGCCGCTTTTGCCCGCGAGTCCGGTCCGTGGCTCGAGCAGCTCTCCAAGGACGGTTGTCAGGTCATCTGTCAGGTCGCCGGTCACTCCGTCGAGGAGTTTGTCCGCGCGCTCGAGATGTATGTCGAGCTGTGCCCCTGGGCTGCCGGCTACGAGATCAACGTCAGCTGCCCCAATATTGCCGCCGGCGGTGCCGCCATGGGCTCCTCGCCCGAGGGCGCCTCTGCCGTTATGGCTGCCTGCCGTAAGGTGACCGATAAGCCGCTGTTCGTAAAGATGGCTCCGGTTAACGTTGCCGAGATTGCCAAGGCTCTCGAGGCCGCCGGCGCCGACGGCCTTTCGGTCATTAACTCCATCCAGGGCATGGCCATCGACGTCCATACCCGCAAGTCCCGTGTGGCCAAGCCCAAGGGCGGCCTTTCGGGCCCGCTGTGCCACCACATCGCCGTTCGCATGGTCTGGGAGGTCGCTCAGGCCGTCGATATCCCCATCAACGGTGTCGGCGGTGTCATGACGGGCGAAGATGCGGCCGAGTTTATCCTGGCTGGCGCCACCTGCGTGTCGGTCGGCATGGCCAACTTCGTCGATCCGTGCGCTTCGCTCAAGATCGCGCACGAGCTCGAGGTCTGGGCGGAGTCCCAGGGCGTGAAGGACATCAACGAACTGGTAGGTGCTTTCGAATGCTAGAGACCGATGCCCGCGACCGCGTTATCGTCGCTCTCGACTGCGATCGTGAGCGTGCGCTCGAGCTTGCCCACGAGCTTTCGGGCCATGCCGCCTGGCTCAAGGTTGGCATGACGCTCTATTACGCCGAGGGTCCTGAGATCGTCAAGACGTTCAAGGACCTGGGCTTTAAGGTCTTCCTTGACCTCAAGTTCCATGATATTCCGCATCAGGTTCGCGGTGCCGCCCGCTCGGCTTCACTTGCCGGTGCCGACCTGCTTTCGGTTCACGGCTTGGGTTCGGGCGCCATGCTCGCTGCCTGCCGCGAGGGTGCCGAGGAGGCGCGCGAGGACCGCGCCAAGCTCGTCGCCATCACCGTGCTCACGAGCATGAATCAGGATGCCTTGAGCGAGATCGGCGTCGAGTCGCCCGTGGCCGAGGAGGCCGCCCGCCTGGCAAAGCTCGCTCAGGCCAACGGCATCGATGGCATCGTGTGCTCGCCGATGGAGGCTCACGACATGCGTGAGCTGCTGGGTCCTGATGCCCTGATCGTGACTCCGGGTGTGCGTCCGGTGGGTGCCGCCCTTGGTGACCAGTCCCGCGTGGCGACGCCTTCCCAGGCTATCGAGCGTGGCGCAAGCCACATTGTGGTGGGCCGTCCCATCACCGGTGCCGACGATCCGGTTGCCGCCTTTGACGCCATCGTTGCCGAGCTGGTCGAAAACATCGCGTAAAAGATTCCCCTAAGTCACCACTTTTGGGTCTCATTAGCACAAAATAGCCCCTGTGCCTGCGTAATCTTTCCCATCCTTTGTGTGGAATCGCAGGTCAGGGGCTTAACTTTGGGCGCAGTATATTGCACTTTTTGCGGGTATCGTCTAACCTATGGAGCCGCGATTGGGCATTTTGTACGTTCTACGTGCTAAAATGCCAATTATTGAATCAGATATAACCCAACTATTTGGAGGTACGAATGGCACTCCCTCAGCTTACCGATGAGCAGCGCAAGCAGGCTCTTGAGAAGGCTGCTGCCGCACGTCACGCCCGCGCTGAGCTTCGCGAGCAGATCAAGAAGGGCGAGAAGTCCCTCGAGTCCGTGCTCAACTCCGATGACCCCATCGCTTCCCGCATGAAGGTTTCCACCCTCATCGAGTCTCTTCCTGGTTATGGCAAGGCCAAGGCCGCCAAGATCATGGAGGAGCTCGGTATCTCCGCTACCCGTCGCGTCCAGGGCCTCGGCGTCCGTCAGCGCGAGCAGCTCCTCGAGCAGCTGACCAAATAAGTGAGCGCTCAGGATTCCAAGCTCTTTGTGATTTCTGGACCGTCAGGCGCAGGCAAGGGTACGCTCGTCACTCGCGTGCGCGAGCGCCGCTCGAACCTGGGCCTGACGGTTTCGGCTACCACGCGAGCACCACGCAAAGGTGAGGCCGACGGCGTCAACTACTTTTTTCTGACGCGCGAGGAGTTCGACCGCCGCGTGGCAAACGGTGAGTTTGTTGAGTGGGCCGAGGTCCACGGTAACTGCTACGGCACATTGGTGAGCGAGGTTCAGTCCAAGCTCGCCTCTGGTTCGTCTCTCATCTTGGAGATCGATGTCCAGGGTGCCCTGCAGGTCAAGGAGCGTTTCCCCGAGGCCGTGCTGATCTTTATCAAGCCACCTTCGCTCGAGGTGCTTCGCGAGCGTCTAGTCGGTCGCGGTACCGAGACGCCCGAGACGATTGAGCTGCGTATGGCAAACGCCGCCGATGAGCTTGCCCTTGCCGACCGCTACGACGAAGTCGTGGTAAATGACGATCTCGACCGCGCGACCGATGAGCTCGTTCGCGTTCTCGATATGCATGAAAGGATCTGAGGTCCGTGTCCGTTGTAAAGCCTTGCATTGACGATCTTCTGGAGAAGACCGATCACAACCGCTTCCTGCTCGCTTCGCTTGCCTCCAAGCGCGCCTGCGACATCAATAGCATGCTGCGTGGCCAGCACAACCGCGTGCTTGCCGTCCAGGATGTCGATGACATCACCATCGGGCTTTCCGGTGCCGACACCATCTCGATGGCTATGGACGAGATTGTCGACGGCGACATCTCTTACGACGAGGCCCGTTACGAGAAGGCGCTCGGCCACAAGGTTGCTGAAGCCTAAATGGCGGCTCGCGTCTGCCTGGTCCACTATCACGAGGTTGGACTGAAGGGTAAGAACCGTGCACATTTTGAGCATATCCTCATGGATAACATCAAGGCGGCCTTGGCCGCCTTTTCCGTGAATGCCGTGTCTCGAATTTCCGGTTATATCCTCGTGACCTTTAACGAGCATCAGGCCGACGAGGCGGCGCGTGTCATTCGCACCGTTCCCGGCGTTGCTCGTGTGTCTTTGGCGTATCACACCAATCGCGACCCTCAGGAGTACTGTGCCGCCGCCGTGAAGGCGCTGCGCGAGTTTGGTTCCTTCGATTCGTTTAAGGTGCACGCCAAGCGCTCCAATACCGATTATGAGCTCACCTCGATTGACATCAATCGTCAGGTGGGCGAGGTGCTGTGCGAGGCCTTCCCCGATAAAAAGGTTCAAATGCACGACCCCGATGCGATGGTGCACGTACTGGTGGTCCAGGGTAGCGTTTATGTGTACGCGCGCTCCGAGCGCGGCGTGGGCGGTCTGCCGGTGGGTTCTGCCGGCAAGGTCGTGACGCTGCTGTCGTCGGGTATTGATTCTCCGGTGGCAACCTGGATGCTCGCGCGTCGCGGCGCGGTGTGCGTGCCGGTACATTTCTCAGGTCGTCCGCAGACGCCCGACACGAGCGAGTATTTGGTGCAGGACATCATCCGTGCGCTTGAGCCGGGTGTCCAGATCGGCCGCCTGTACGTGGTGCCGTTTGGCGACTGCCAGCGTGAGATTTCGGTCACCTGTCCCAGCAACCTGCGCGTGATCATGTATCGCCGCATTATGTATTCGGTTGCCGAGCGCATTGCACACATCGAGGGCGCCAAGGCCATCGTGACGGGCGAATCGCTTGGACAGGTTGCCTCCCAAACGCTTGAGAATATCATGGCCGTTAACGAGGCCGTGAAGATCCCCGTGTTCCGTCCTCTCATCGGTTCGGACAAGCAGGAGATCATCGCGCGTGCCGAAGAGATCGGTACCTTCGATATCTCGACCGAGGCCGCTCCCGACTGCTGCACGCTCTTTATGCCGCGCCGCCCCGAGACGCACGCCAAACTCGATGCCGTGCATGAGGCGTGGGAGTTGTTCGATCACGAGGAGATGATTGAGCGCTTGCTCAGACAGACCGAGTACATCGATTTTGAGAGCAACACGTATAAGGCCCCTAAGACCTTAAAACGCAAACATTCGGAGCTTGCTTCGCGTGAGATTTACCAAGATCACGAATAATTTTGTGCATAGACCGACGATGCGCCTGCATCGTCGGTCTTTTGCTATCTGGGCATTTTGCGGCTAAGTGTTCATTTGCTGACGTGTGCCTGAATAAATGGACAGATTTGTGCAAGGTTTTGGTCAGCTTTTGGTTTGACCGAGAAAACCGGTTTTGGGGCGTGGCTGTTGCACGGCTCTTTTCCTGACACGATGGTGTTGGGAGGTTTTGCTATGGCGCAGCGCGAACAACACGAACGGGTCAAACGGATGGACCGCTTGGCGGACAAGCTGCTCGGTCATAAGGCAGTGGTGATGGCGATGCTGGTCGTCATTGCGATGGCGAGCGGCTTGGCGATGGCGAACCTTGGCGGCGGTGCCGGCAGCGTGTCGTTTGATCGCACTGATGGTTCGGGCCCGTTGGTGGAGCCGGGATCCGGCGATGCCTCGAGCGGAAAGACATCCGATGGCTCTTCGCCTAAGGCGTCTGCCGCGGCAGAGGTTTATGTCGATGTCGATGGCGCTGTTGTGTCGCCCGGTGTATACAGGCTCAAAGACGGCGCGCGGGTGGCTCAGGCGATTGATGCCGCCGGCGGGCTGGCGCCTGAGGCAGACGTTACGGGGCTCAATCGGGCATCTAAGGTCGTCGATGGACAGAAGATTCACGTTCCAACGGTAGGGGAGCAGCAGACGTCCATTGCGGAAGCCGGTGTTGATGGTGGGGCTTTCGCATCATCGGGCGTGAGTGGCGCAACAGGCCTAGTAAATATCAATACGGCAAGCGCGGCAGAACTGCAGACGCTCTCGGGCATCGGTCCCTCCATGGCACAGTCGATTATCGATGAGCGGACAAAGAACGGTGCTTTTGCCTCGGTTGACGATCTGATGCGTGTATCGGGAATCGGCGAGAAGAAGCTTGCCAAAATCAAAGATTGCATCTGCGTATGAGTGCGACCGAGCGCGAGCATGTGATGCCTCCGCGGCCCCTGATGCCGTGGACGATGGTCCTGTGTGCCGGCATGTGCATGAGCTGCGCCTCGGTGCTCAACGTGGCCGCTGATGCGCTGCTGAGGGAGCAGGCGCCGGCGGTCGGGCTGCTATGGGCCATTCCCGTTGCGACGACGGTATTCGTTGTGCTGGCTCAATCTTGTGCGCGGCTTGCCCCTTTGAAGCGGTGGCTGTATGCCGCGTCCGTCGGTCTCGTGGCGGGAGCGGTCGTCTCGGCGTGGTGGGCTGTGGGCACGCTCAGCGCCTCGAAGGCGCTCGACGGTCGAGCGACAAGCAGCCTCGAGTTTGTCGTGCAGGGTGATCCATCCATAAACGACGACGTGTATTCCTATACCTGCGAGGTACGCGCGGACGGTAAGAACTTGGCAACGGTTCGCCTATCGTGTGACCGCGAGCTTAAGGTCGGGGCGCACGTGCGTGTTGTCGGTCGCGTTTCACGTTTTGAGAACGATGCATATGGACGATCGCGCGTGCTCCGAGGCGAGGTGCGTAAGGTTAAAGCCGTTCGTATTTTGTCGGTCGATGAGGGGTTTCCGGGGCCGCTGCTTCGGCTGCGAAATTGGCTGCTTGCGTCCATCGCGCCTGCAGCCGACCCGGCGCGTGCGCTCATAGCCGGTGTCGCCTGCGGTCGTTCGGCCGAGCTACGCGCCCAGCCCGCGGGCGACTGGTTTTCGGTGACGGGAACGGCGCATCTTATCGCCGTCTCGGGCAGCCATTTGGCTATCGTGGGGTTTGTAATCGAGGGCGTATTGCAAAAGACTCGGTGCTCACGTGGTCTTCAGCGGGCGATATTGGCGATAACGCTTGTGGGCTACGCTGCCTTTACGGGCGCGTCTCCCTCGGCCGCGCGCGCGTGCTGCATGGTGTTCGCGACGCTTGTCGTAAACGGCGCGGGGCGTCGCCGGCACGGCGCATCGGCACTCTTCGTAACCATGTCCATCTTTGTGCTGCTGCGGCCGACGGTGCTGTTCGAGATGGGCTTTCAGCTTTCATGTGCCAGCGTCTTTGCCATTCTGTGCTTTTGCCCCTATGCGACCTACACTTTGGGTGAGCTGGGTGTGCCATCGGGCGTTGCAAGCATGCTTTCCGTCACGCTGTGCTCGCAACTGGCGACTCTTCCCATTACCATTCCCGCCTTCGGTACGTTCTCGCTCATTGCTCCGTTGGCAAATGCGGTCATCGGTCCGGTGGTGAGCGTACTGCTTGCTGTGTCGATCGTGATGGTTCCCTTTTCGCTCGTGGCACCGTTGCGGACTTGGGCGCTCGTTGTGCCCATGATTGCCGCCCGTTGCGCGCTGTTTTTCGAGCAGCTGTTTGCCGCCGTGCCGGGTGCATCCGTGAGTGTGCCGCCCGATAGCATGTGGATTTACCTAGTGCCGTGTTTGCTGGCGGTTCTGCTGGTCTGGTGGCCGCGTCCCCGCGCACGTTCTATGGCGGTGGGGCTTGCATGCCTGGTGCTCTTGGCTGCGATTCCGTACGTCTACTGGGATCGATTCGCTCCGCCTTCGGTGACGGTGCTCGATGTGGGCCAGGCGGATGCGATTCTTATCCGCCAGGGCGACGCATTAGCACTCGTCGACTGCGGGCTCGATGAGCGCGTGGTAGCGGCGTTGGTTCGCAATAACGTGCACCATATCGATGCCGTCTTTGTGACGCATTGGGATGAGGATCACTGGGGTGGTCTACCTGCCGTGCTCGAACAGTTTTCGGTCGGAACGATTGCCGTGGCGGCGGATGCGTTGGAGGATGCTCCTGCCGAGGTATTGAATCGACCTGGCGTTGAGTATCGGCAGGTGCGCCGTGGGGATACGGTCGACATCGGCTCATTTTGCGCCCGCGTGATGTGGCCGTTCGAGTCCGTAGATGGCGAGGGAAATGAGGACTCGCTTGTCCTGCTACTCTCTTATGTTCAGGAAGGCAAGAGCCTGCGCATGCTCCTCACTGGTGATGCCGAGCTCGACCAAGAACGGGATTTCGTGCAGGAGGTGGGGGATATCGATGTCCTTAAACTTGGGCATCACGGCTCCAAGGTTTCAGTCGATGGTGAGTTGCTGGATGTCCTGAGACCCGAGCTTTCCCTCGCGAGCGCCGGCAAGGGGAATCGATACGGTCATCCGTCGGATGCCTGCATCGATGCCGTTCAGGAAGCGGGCGGTGCGTTCGCATGCACCATCGAACATGGTGATATCACCATCAGCCCGACCGCAAAGGGCTTTGCGATGCGATGCCAGCGACCGTGACGACGTCGATGGCGTGTGGTGGGCCCCTGGGCTAGAATGGCACGGAACGAATACGAAGGCCTGCGGGAGGGGAGCGTAATGTCCGAAACCGGTCTGCTGCCGGCATATCTGATCGTCGGTACCGACGGCGTCAAGCGCGATCACGCCGTCTCGCGTATGAAGGCGCGTCTGGAAAAGTCGGGAATGGTCGAGTTCAACCTCGACGAGCGCGACATGACCAAGGACCCCGATATCGAGTCCATTATCGGATCGCTTAACACCTTTCCGATGGGCAGCGAGTTTCGCTTGGTAATCCTTGATGGCTGCTCAAAGCTCGCTAAGGCGGTCTCGGAGTCGCTTGTCGACTATCTGGCGAGTCCCAGCCCCACGACGGTCTGCCTCATCATCGCCGACTCGCTTGCCAAGAACACGCGCCTGTATAAGGCGATCGCCAAAATCGACAAGAAGGCCGTGATCGATTGCTCCGGCACCAAGCGCTGGGAGTTACCGCGCCGCGTGCAACAGATGGCGACGCAGCACGGCAAGTCGATCTCGACGGCGGCCGCCGAGGAGCTCGTTTCGCGTTCGGGTGAAAACACTCGCATGCTCGATAACGACTTGGCTAAGCTTGCCCAGATGGTCGAGGCGCCCCAGATTGAGCTTGCCGACGTTGAGCGCTGGATTGTACGAACGGCCGAGGTTCAACCCTGGGACTTTCTCAATGCGGTCTCGGCCCGTGACATGCGTCGTTCGCTCGAGCTCTTCAATCTAATGCCCGCCAAGAGCTACGTGTGGACGTACACATTGCTGTGCGGCCGCATTCGCGAGCTTATCGTTGCCAAGGCGCTCGATGCGCGCGGACAGGGTCGTGAGCTGGCCGCAACGCTCAAACTCCAGTCCTGGCAGGTCAAGAATCACCTGACCTGGGCACGTCGCTTTTCGATGGCAGAGCTCGTCGCAGCGCTCGAGGGTGCCGTTGATGTGGAGCTCGCGCTCAAGGGTTCGGCCGATTCTCAGACCGCGCTTTTGCTCTGGATTACGAACATCTTGAGAAAATCGTGATGATACCTGCCTATTTGACAAATTCGTTCTATCCCTTTGAGGGGGAGCGTGCTATAGTAGGCGCTTGCATGACCTCACCGTGTCTCAGAGGTGTCATACATTTTTTGCAAGGAACTCGAAAGGAACTCCAGAAGTGGCAAACATCAAGTCTCAGAAGAAGCGTATCCGCACCAATGAGGCAGCTCGCATGCGTAACAAGGCTGTCAAGTCCGAGCTCAAGACGCTGACCAAGCACGTCCAGTCCGCCGTTGCCGAGGGCGACGCCGAGAAGGCCCAGGCTGCCCTCAAGACCGTCACCAAGCGTCTCGACATGGCTGCCGCCAAGCATGTTATCCACAAGAACCAGGCTTCCAACCGCAAGTCCGGTCTTGCCAAGCTCGTGAACAGCATCAACGCCTAAGTTGTAAATTTCACACCACACAGATTACGCGCATAAATGGAGCCTGTTTTATGGAACAGGCTCCATTTTTTGTACCGCTCGGGTAAGATAGTCCGCATGAATACTTCAATTGACATTTCCCACATCCGCAACTTCTCAATCGTTGCGCACATCGACCATGGCAAGTCCACGATCAGCGATCGCATCCTCGAGCTCACCCATACCGTCGACGAACGCGACATGGAGTCGCAGCTGCTCGACACCATGGATATCGAGCGCGAGCGCGGCATCACGATCAAGTCCAATGCCGTTCGCGTGTCCTATGACGCCGACGATGGCGAGACGTATCAGTTCAATCTGATCGATACGCCGGGCCACGTGGACTTTACCTATGAGGTCTCGCGCTCGCTGGCAGCCTGTGAGGGCGCGGTGCTCGTTGTCGACGCCACACAGGGCGTCGAGGCACAGACCGTCTCCAACGCGACGCTTGCCATGAACGCCAACTTGGACATTGTTCCGGCCATCAACAAGATCGACCTTCCCTCGGCGCACCCCGACGAGGTTAAGACCGAGATCGAAGACGACCTGGCCATTCCCGCCGACGATGCCGTGTGCGTGTCGGGCAAGACCGGCGAGGGTATCCACGATCTGCTGGAGTCCATCGTCTTTTTGATCTCGCCTCCCAAGGGCGATGCAAATGGCCCTCTCAAGGCACTGATTCTGGATTCGTACTTCGATGAGTACCGCGGCGTCGTCGCCACGGTGCGCGTCTTTGACGGTTCCATCAAAAAGGGCGATACCCTGCGCATGATGCAGGCCAAGGGCGACTTCTTGGTCGACGGCGTGGGCGTTAAGCGCCCTGCCGAGACGCCGGTCGATGCCCTGACTGTCGGAGAAGTCGGCTACGTGGTCACGGGTCTGAAGGACCCCGAGGCTGTGCGCGTGGGCGATACCCTTACGTGGGCTTCGAACCCCTGCCCCGAGCCGCTGCCGGGCTACCGCGAGGCCAAGCCTATGGTCTACACGGGCCTGTTCCCCATCGACAACAAGGACTACGAGAACCTGCGCGACGCGCTCGATAAGCTGCACGTCAACGATCCGTCGCTGGTGTGGGAGCCTGAGACGTCGGTGGCGCTCGGCTTTGGTTTCCGCGTGGGCTTCTTGGGCCTGCTGCATATGGAGGTCGTCAAGGAGCGCCTGGAGCGCGAGTTCAATCTTGACCTCATTGCTACGAGCCCCTCGGTGGACTATCACGTCTACAAGACTGACGGCGAGATGATTGATGTCCGCAGCCCGCAGGATCTGCCCGAGGCTACGCGCATCGAGCGCATCGAGGAGCCCTACCTCAAGGCCAAGCTTATCTGCCCGCCCGAGTATACGGGTGCCGTCATGCAGCTCGCTATCGAGCACCGCGGCATTACTACCGACATGATTCATCTCACGAGCAAGTCGGTCGAGATGCGCTTTGATATGCCGCTCGCCGAGCTCATCTTGGACTTCTTTGACCAGCTCAAGAGCCGTACCAAGGGCTATGCCTCGCTCGACTACGAGTTCAACGAGTATCGTCCTTCCGAGCTCGTTAAGCTCGATATCTTGCTTTCTGGCGACGAGGTGGATGCGCTGTCGTTTATCGTGCACAAGGACAAGGCCTATGGCCTGGCCCGCGGTCTGTGCGACAAGCTCAAGGAGATTATTCCGCGCCAGCTGTTCGAGGTGCCCATCCAGGGTGCTATCGGCAACAAGATCATTGCCCGCTCCACCGTCAAGGCACGTCGCAAGGACGTGCTTGCCAAGTGCTACGGCGGCGATATCTCGCGCAAGCGCAAACTGCTCGAGAAGCAGAAAGAGGGCAAGAAGCGCATGAAGGCCATCGGCTCGGTCGAGGTCCCGCAGGAGGCGTTTATGGCTATCCTCAAGGTGGACGAGTAGATCTATGGCGCTTTCCGAATATAGTCGGCGGCTGCTGGGCGCCTATGCCGAGCAGCCGTTCCTTATGGCTCCCATGGCGGGCGTGACCGACCCTGCCTACCGCGTCATGTGCCGCCGCCGCGGTGCCAACCTTGCCTACAGCGAGATGGTGAGCGTGGCGGGCCTTGCCTATGCCAGCAACAAGACCTGGCGACTGGTGCTACCGGCTGACGAAGAGCAGCAGATTTGCGTGCAGCTCTTTGGCTCCAAGCCCGATCAGTTTGCGAGTGCCGTCGCCGCCGTCGAGGAGCGTGTGGGTGATCGCCTGTCGCTCATCGATATCAATATGGCATGCCCCGCCCGCAAGGTCGTTACCAAGGGCGAGGGTTCGGCGCTCATGCGCACGCCCGATTTGGCCGAGAAGATCGTCGAGGCGGCGGTGGGCGCGGCGCATGTGCCCGTGACCGTAAAGATCCGCAAGGGCTTTTATGCCGAGGACCGCAACGCCGCAACGTTTGCCCAGATGCTCGAAGGGGCGGGCGCCTCCGCAGTTGCCGTGCACGGTCGTTGTGCCACGCAGCTCTATACGGGGCAGGCCGATTGGTCTGTCGTCGATGAGGTTGCCGACGCTGTCGAGATTCCCGTGATCGGTTCGGGCGATGTGTTCTGCGCCGAGGATGCCGCGGAGCATCTGCGCGACTCGGGTGCCAGCGCGGTGTTTATCGCGCGCGGCATCTATGGCAACCCCTGGGTCTTTGGTGATGCTCGCGCCCTTGCGCTCGATGGCACGCCGGTGCCGGCGCGCAGCTCCGTCGAGCGCTTAGACGCCCTGCGTGAGCACCTAACGCTGACGCATGAGCTCCTGCCGCTCATGTCGCGTGCCCGTACGTACGCAAGCTGGTACTTAAAAGGCATGCCCCATGCCGCCGCTTGGCGTGCCCATGTGGTGCGCTGCTCCACGTATGAGGAGTTCATGGCTCTGGTTGATGAGATCGAGCGCGATGTGGTGGCCTGCGAGGCTGCCCTTGCCGCCGGCGAATTGGTGCCCCCTCATCCGCTGGAGGCTTAAGGGTGGCCGTTACCGCGCTGTACGTGCACGTGCCGTTTTGCGCCCAAAAGTGCCGGTACTGCGACTTTGACTCGCGCAGTTTTGCTCCGTGCGACTTGAGCGCTGCGCTCGATGTCTATTTTGAGCAGTTGTTCGCGCGCCTCGATGCTTTTGGCAAGGCTGGGGCCCTTGACCAGATCCGCACCGTCTATATTGGTGGCGGTACGCCTTCGCTGGCGGGGGAGCGCCTGGTGGAGCTGACGCGGTGTATTCGTGCGTGGTGCGCCCCCGTTGAGTTTACCTGCGAGGCCAATCCCGAGTCGCTGACCGCCGAGCTTGCCACTACGCTTGCCAAGGTTGGTGTCACACGCGTCTCTCTGGGCGTGCAAACGCTCGATAACACCGAACTTACCGCCATCGGCCGTATTCACGATGCCGAACGGGCGCTCGCTGCCATCGCGACGGTCAAGAACGCTGGGCTTGACGTGTCGTGCGATCTTATGTGTGGGCTTCCCGGACAGACTGCAGCGACTTGGAAGAGCACGCTCGATGGCGTGCTGACGGCGGCTCCGCATCATGTGTCGGTTTACCCGCTCACGCTCGAGGAGGGGACGCCCCTCTATCGCATGGCGTGCCGCGATGAGTCGCTCGAGCCCGATGAGGATTTCCAAGCCGCATGCATGGACGTTGCGCGCGAGCGGCTGAGTTCGGCGGGCTACCATCCGTATGAGGTGGCGAGCTACGCGCTCGACGGCCATGAGTGCGCCCATAACATTGCCTACTGGACCGGACGGGGCTACCTGGGCCTGGGTCGTTCTGCCGCGGGCATGCTCGACGCCGAGGATTTCGACCGTCTTACAGGTTTGTTCCCCGGCGTGTTTTCTCGAGGCGATTCGTACCGCGTGCGTCTGGTGCAACGTGACGATGACGCGACGGCGTTCGAGGCCGAATATCTGTCGCAGCGTGAGGCTGCGGCCGAAGACCTGATGCTTGCTTGCCGCATGACGCGCGGTGTCGCGTCCGACCTGCTGGTTTGCGCGGCTCGTGTCATCCCGGCCGATGAGCTGACAGCCGCCTGCGATCGCGCACTCGAATTGGGTCTTGCCACTTGGGTGCCCGAGACGTTCGGGGTCCATGAGGGACCCTTCACTTCGGCAGATGTCGTCGCGGGCCATGTTCGAGCTCGTCTGGCGCCGACCCACTTGGGCTGGCTCGATGGAAATGTTCTGTTCGAGCTGTTTTGGGATCTAGCTTAGGCCGCTCGGGTAGAATTACCGGAATATATACGCTGCTGTGAGCAGGAGGTTGCCGCGCATGGCGACGATGAACGAAAAAGATTACTACGAGATTCTGGGTGTCTCCAAGGACGCCACCTCGCGTGATATTCAAAAGGCCTTTCAGCAAAAGGCCCGCAAGCTCCATCCGGACGTCAACAAAGAGCCGGATGCCGAGGAAAAGTTTAAAGAGGTTTCCGAGGCCTACGCCGTGCTTTCGGATGAGCAAAAACGTGCGCGCTACGACGCTATGCGCTCTGGCAATCCCTTTGCGGGTGCACCTTCGGCCTCGCCCTACGGTGGCGGCTATGCCGGCGGCGCCGGGTACGGCAATCCTTTTGAGGGTGGTTTTCCCTTTGGTGGAGCCTGGGGCCAGCCGCGTCGCGGGCAGGCTGCCTATAATCCCGAGAACGGCGCCAACGTGGTCGTCGATATTAAGCTCGACGCCAAGGAGGCCAAGGGCGGTGCCCGCAAGACCGTCCGCTACACGCGCTTCGATACCTGCGGTCATTGCGGTGGCTCGGGCTCCGTTTCGTCTGAGCATGCCCATACCTGCCCGAGCTGCGGTGGTCGCGGCCACATCGATGTCGACCTGTCCTTTCTGTTTGGTGCCGGCACGTTCCAGTCGGTCTGCCCTGAGTGCGGTGGCTCCGGTAAGGTCGTCGCCAACCCCTGTCCCGATTGCGGCGGCAGCGGGCGGACCCGTGTGACCTCCGAGCAGACGATTGAGTTTCCCGCCGGCACGCACGATGGCGACGAGGTCCGTATTGGCGGCATGGGTCATGCCGGCACCAACGGCGCCTCTGGCGGTGATCTGGTCGGTCGCGCCCATGTTGAGGCCGAGCGCCTGGAAGGCAAGGCCCGTACCGGTTTTTACCTGATGGGCATCGTGGCGCCGTTTTTGGTGCTATCGGCCATCTCGGGCGTGTTCTCGGCCTTTGCCGTGATGTGCTTTATTCCGTTTGCCATGGGCCTGTTCATGGTGCTCTCGGACGGCGTGCTGCACCGCAGCCTGCTGTGGTGGAAGCGCGGCGCGATGCAGTTTGCCAACGGTTTTGCCAACGGATTTATGTTTGCGCTCGTGTCGGTTTGGTTTGCGAGCTGCTCGCAACGTGCCATGCTTTCACCCTACGCAATGCAATAACATCAAACCCTCTGTTTGCGGCCGGCCCAGCTTGGGTATAGGACGCACTGTGACAATAATGAAAGTCGGAAGGATTCGGTCGTGTCGGAAAATAGGGATTACTACGAGGTGCTTGGCGTCGACAAGGATGCCGACGCGCGGACGATTAAGCGCGCGTTTCTAAAGAAGGCCCGTACCGTACACCCGGACGTTTCGGACGACCCCGAGGCCGAGGCCAAGTTCAAAGAGCTCAACGAGGCATATTCCGTTCTTTCCGATGAGCAGAAGCGTGCTAACTACGACCGTTACGGCATTGCCGACGGCCCTGGTGGTTCGGGCTACGTCGACATTAACGATATCTTTGGCGGCATGGGCATGGACGACCTCTTCTCGTCGTTCTTTGGCGGCGGTGCCGGCGGTGGCGCCCGAAATCGCCGTGAGCGTCGTCGCGGCCGCGACATGGCCATCTCCCTTTCGGTGACGCTCGAGGAGGCGGCACTCGGGTGCAAAAAGACGATCAGCTATGACCGCCTTGCTCCCTGTGAGGATTGCAATGGCACCGGTAGGGCCGAGGGCGCGCAGGAAAAGCAGTGCAGCCGCTGCCACGGCACGGGCTATGTCACGACGGTCCAGCGTTCGTTCCTGGGCCAGGTTCAGTCCTCTTCGCCTTGTCCCGACTGCCACGGCGAGGGCACGGTCATCGATCATCCCTGCGAGACCTGCGACGGTCAGGGCCGCACGCCTTCGCATGAAAAGATCGACATCGATATCCCCGCCGGCGTTTCGACCGGTCGCCAGCTGCGCGTGAGCGGCTTTGGCGAGGCTGGCCTTCGCGGCGAGCCCTCGGGCGACCTGATCGTCAACGTGCGCGTCGCCGACCACGAGCGTTTTAAGCGCAACGGTGACGACCTGTACCTCGTGAGCGATATTTCGATTGCGCAGGCAGCGCTCGGCTGCGAGATCGAGGTCGAGGGCATTATGCCCGATGAGGTCGTCAAGGTGACGGTCCCTGCTGGTACACAGTACGGCGACACCGTGAGCGTCAATAATTACGGCATGCCGCGCATTGGCGGTGGCGGTTCGCGTGGTCGCCTGATCGTGCAACTGCGCGTGGTCGTTCCCACCAATCTTTCCAATAAGCAACACGAGCTGCTCCGTGCTTTTGCCGATGAGATGGGCGATGACGTCGCTTCCGGTAAGAAGTCGGTGACCGACCGTATCAAGAGTGCCCTCGACGATATCCTCGATTAAGGAGCCCGCGTGCTCGCACCCCATATTTCCGTCGTCAACCTCGGCTGCCGCGTCAACCGGGTTGAGTCTGACCGTATCACTGCCGATCTTATGCGCCTGGGCTTTGCTATTGTGGATCCCCAGGATGCCGATCTGATCGTCATTAACACCTGTGCCGTTACGGGCGAGGCCGAGGCCAAGACCCGTAAGGCCGTCCGTCATGCGCTGGCCCATCCTAACGACCCTTACGTGGTCGTAACCGGCTGCGTCGTCAACCTGCATCCCGAGGAGTTGCTGGAGCTCTCCGATCGCGTGATCGCCGAGCCGTCCAAGATTGACGTCGCCGAGCGCGTCTGCGAGGTACTGGGTGTCGAATCCGATAGCGTTCCCGCCTGCAGCGATGGCGAGGTGGTCGATGCGCTCGGTCGCTCTCGCCTGGGCGTGAAGATTCAGGACGGCTGCAACCATCGCTGCACCTATTGCATTGTGTGGAAGGCACGCGGCCCCGAGCGCTCCGTGCCCGTCGAGTCCGTGCTCGAGCAAGTTCGCGAGGCCCAGGAGGCCGGCGTGCCCGAGGTGGTGCTGACCGGTGTGAACCTGGGTGCCTACGATGGCAAGAGCGCGACCGACGAGCACGTCGAAATCGATGAGCTGCTCGAGGCCATCATGGAGCGCACGTCTATTCCGCATGTGCGCATTTCCTCGGTCGAGCCCATGGATATCTCTGAGCGCCTGCTTAAGGTTATGGCGCGCTATCCGCAGCGTATCGCCCCGTTTTTGCACCTGCCCGTGCAGTCCGGCTGCACGGCGACCCTGCATCGCATGGGCCGTCCCTATAGTGCGGAGGCCTTTGAGGACACGGTGCGTATGATTCGCGCCAATCTGCCGCAGGCGTCACTTTCTTGCGACGTTATTGTCGGCTTCCCTGGTGAGACGGACGAGGAGTTCGAGGAGTCGCTGGCGCTGTGCCGCCGTGTGGGTTTCTCGCGTATGCACGTGTTCCGCTACAGCAAGCGTCCCGGTACCCTTGCTGCCGACATGCTCGACCAGGTTCCGCCCGAGGTTATGGCCGAGCGCAGCCGCCGTATGCGGGCCGCTGCACAGGAGCTCGCTATTGCCGACGCTCGCCGTCGCGTGGGCACGGTCGAGCGTGCCGTGCTCGAGTATGGCGACAACCTGACGCTCGGCTCGTTCCATCATGCCCGTCTTGACGATACCTGTGGACTTACAGCCCCGTGCCTGCTCGATGTT
This sequence comes from Collinsella sp., assembly GCA_048485835.1. GTDB lineage: Bacteria > Actinomycetota > Coriobacteriia > Coriobacteriales > Coriobacteriaceae > Collinsella. The sequence continues at coordinate 39,724 of DBFWBE010000011.1, read as the reverse complement.
GCTATCATCGGAGTCGATGATTCCGGCTTGGTCCATGCACGCAGGGAGGTTCATGGAAGCCTCGAAGATTAGACTTACCGTTCCCGAGGGGATTGATCCCTCGCGCGTTTTGGGCGCTGGCGACGGCGTCCTTCGTGCGCTCGAGAACTTGGTTCGCGCCCATGTGGTTGCCCGTGGCGATAGCATCTCCGTGAGCGGCGACCCGGACGAGGTCGAACTCGTGGCGCGTTTTTTCGAGCACGCTTTTCGCGAGGCGGCCGCCGGGCGCACGCCGTCCACCGACGATGTCTCTCGCTGCCTGGCCGTCTTGCGCGACGGTGAGCACGAGGCTACGTCGCTTCGCGATGACGTGCTGCTTTCGTATCGCGGCCGCGTCATTCGTCCCAAGACGCTCGGGCAAAAGCGCTATGTGGATGCCATCCGCTCGCATACCATCACGTTTGGCCTGGGTCCTGCCGGTACCGGTAAGACCTATCTGGCCATGGCGCTCGCCGTTGCCGCGCTCAAGCGCCACGAGGTGGGCCGTCTGATCTTGACGCGTCCGGTTGTCGAGGCGGGGGAGAATCTGGGCTTTTTGCCCGGCACCCTCGAGGAAAAGATCGATCCCTACATGCGTCCGCTCTACGACGCCCTTTTTGACATGATGGATCGCGAGCGCACCGATGAGCTTATGGAGCGCGGCGTGATCGAGATCGCCCCGCTTGCCTACATGCGCGGCCGCACGCTGAGCGATGCCTTCGTGGTGCTCGACGAGGCGCAAAATACCACGCCCGAGCAGATGAAGATGTTCCTGACACGCCTTGGGTTCAACTCCAAGTTCGTGATTACCGGCGACCTGAGCCAGCGTGACCTGGTGGGTCGTCGCGGCGGTCTTGCCGACGTTGAGCAGATTTTGGGTCGTGTCGACGATGTCGTATTTTCGCACCTCGAGCGCGCCGACGTTGTGCGCCATGCCCTGGTGGGGCGTATCGTCGAGGCATATGATGCTTATGATGACGTGCGCGAGCAGCGCCCGCGCGACCGAAAGGAGTCCCGTTGAGTGTATTGATCAGCAACGATGCCGAGCTCGATACGCTGCTCGACGCGCAGGAGGTGGAGCACATCTGCGAGGTCGTGCTTGCCGCCGAGGGCGTTGAGCGTGAAGTCGAGATTTCCCTTTCGTATGTCGACGAGGACGAGATGCACGAGCTCAACCACGAGTGGCGCGGTATCGACCGCACCACCGATGTGCTCTCGTTTGAATGCGACTCGGCCTTTGACGAGGATATTCCCGCCGACGAGACGCTTGAGCTCGGCGATATCATCTTGGCCCCGCAGGTTATTGCCCGTCAGGCCCCCGGTTTTGGCAATAGCCCCGCTGACGAGTGTCGTCTGATGCTCGTACACGGCATGCTGCACCTGCTGGGCTATGACCATATCGAGGACGACGAGGCCGAGGTCATGGAGGCCCGCGAGGACGCCATCCTGCGCGATCTGGCGCTCGAGCGCGGTGAGGACCCAAAGCTAGTCCACGTCGGCCCTATCACCAACCATGCCCACGACTAGGAGCCGTCTATGATTCCCGGATCGAACAAGGACCATCCGTCCTTCTTAAAGTCGTTTTCCTACGCTATGGAGGGCTTCGTCACCGCCGTCAAGACCGAGCGCAACATTAAGGTCATGCTCGTTGCGGGCGTGTGCACCGTCGTTGCCGGCTGCATCGTGGGGCTCGACATTGCCGAGTGGGCCACGATTATCATCTGTTGCGGCCTGGTGATTCACGGCGAGCTTTGCAACACCGCCATGGAGGCCATCGTCGACCTGGCGACCCAGGAGCTCCATCCGTTGGCCAAGCGTGCGAAGGACATCGCCGCCGCCTCTGTATATGTTCTTTCCATTACCGCCGCGATCGTGGGCTTGCTTGTCTTTGCCCACGCGCTCGGCTTTATCTAGAAAGGGATTCCCATGTCCGACAATATGCAGTCTGCCGATGAAGTTTTGGATGACGTGGTCCTGGACGAGGCTGAAGGTGCCGATTCGTTTGACGAGGCCGAGGAGTTCGACCCGTTTGAGGGCATGAGCGATGAGGAGCTCGACGCCCTGTGCGACGAGGACGACAACCTCGCGGGCTTTGGCGACGTGGAGCCCGGTTTCCGCAGCGGCTTTGTGGCCCTGGTCGGTCGTCCCAACGCCGGCAAGTCCACGCTGCTCAACGCCTGTTACGGCAAGAAGGTCGCCATTACCTCGCCGGTGGCCCAGACGACTCGCCGCCGTATGCGCGCCGTCGTCAACCGCCCCGGCTACCAGCTGGTCTTTGTCGATACCCCGGGTATCCATAAGCCCAAGGACGGTCTGGGATCCGAGCTCAACAAGAGCGCACTGTTCGAGCTGAACGATGTCGATGTCGTCGCGTTTTTGATTGATGCCACCAAGCCCATCGGCAGGGGAGACGCCTGGGTTGCCGAGCGTGTCAAGAACGCTCGTTCCAAGAAGGTCCTGGTGCTCACCAAGGCCGATGAGGCCGACCCCGCACAGGTCATGGAGCAGCTTAAGGCTGCCCACGAGCTTATGGAATATGACGACGAGATTGTGACGTCGTCGGTTAAGAACTTCAACGTCGATGCCTTTATAGAGACCGTTGCGCACTTTTTGCCCGAGGGTCCGCGTTGGTTCCCCGAGGACATGGGTACCGACGCTTCCGATGAGACGCTCGTTGCCGAGTTTGTGCGCGAGAAGGTCTTGCGCCGCACCCGTGATGAGATTCCGCACTCCGTTGGCGTGATCTGCGATGCGCTCGAGCAGACCAAGAAGGTGCTGCGCGTGCACGCCACCATTTACGTCGAGCGCGAGGGCCAAAAGGGCATCATCATCGGCAAGGGCGGCGAGATGATCAAGCATATCGGTATCGACGCCCGTCGCGATCTTGAGCGCATTTTTGGCACGCAGGTCTTTTTGGAGCTGGACGTGAAGGTCAAGGCCGGCTGGCGTGACGACGAGGCCCAGATTCGCCGCTTTGGCTATAACGCCGAGGACTAAGGACGCGCGGCGCGCATGGCAGGCTCCCGGACATATCGCACGAAAGTGCTCGTGCTCGATAAGACGAAGCTCAAAGAGACCGACCTGATCTTGACGATGCTTGACGAGCGGGGGCGGCAGGTTCGTGCCGTGGCAAAGGGCGCCCGCAAACCCGGCGGACGCCTGGCTGCGCGCTGCGAGCTGTTCTGTACGGTAGATATGCTGCTCGCACATGGACGGTCACTCGACGTGGTTTCCCAGGCCGAGCTTATGGAGGCGCCGCTCGGCGTTGCGCCCGATTACGAGACGACCTGCGCCGCAAGCGCGATCGCTGAGGTCGCGCGCGTGTGCTCGTTCGAGGACGCCGAGGACCCGTTTACCTTTGCCATCACGCAGCGAGCGCTTGCCCTGGTGGGCAGCGGGCTCGACACGGCGCATATGGATCTACTTGTGGCGGCATATGTCTTTAAGCTGCTGTCGCACGTTGGCTATCGACCCGATTTTTCGGCTTGCGTGCTGTGCGGAGACCCCATGCTGTCGTATTTTTCGCCCCAGGCGGGCGGCCTCATGTGCGGGTCGTGCGCGTCGAGCGTTCCGGGCGCCGAGCTGGTGTCGACCGGCGAGGTCGCATGGCTGCGTGCCCTCATGTCTATGACGTTCGATGCGCTCATGGCCGAGCGAATCGACCCGCATACGGCGGCGTTCTTGCTCGGGCTTTCGCATGTTTGGGCCGCCACGCACACCGATCAGCGGCTCCGTGCGATGGAATTCATGTTGGGTCGGTGATGATGCGCAGGCGCGCGCCGCTTGTGGTAACATACCGACCTGTTGGTACCTCGACCTTGGATGTTCGCTCCACCGGCGGCTTCCCAGTCCGAGGCGAATAGAGTCGCCCACAGGCGACGCGAAACGAAAGGTGAAACAATGACTGTTTCCAAAGAGCGCAAGGCGGAGCTGACCGCCCAGTTCGGTAACTCCCCGGTCGATACCGGTAACCCCAAGGTTCAGGTCGCCATCCTGTCCGAGCGCATCAAGGAGCTGACCGAGCACATGAAGTCCCACCAGAAGGACTTCCACACCCGTCGTGGCCTGCTTATGCTCGTTGGCCGTCGTCGTCGTCTTCTCTCCTACATCAAGAAGAACGACATCGTCGAGTACCGTGAGCTCATCAAGGCTCTGGGCATCCGCGACAACATCCAGTAAGGATTTGTACATGCTAAGAGCGTCCTGCGCAGCGGGGCGCTCTTTTTGTGTAAGGGCGTGAACAATCACGCTCTGAAGCGTGGCGGGGGCAGGGGCCCGCGTCACATGAGAAGCCCGCAGGCAAGGGGCCTGTGGGGTAAAGGAGAACAATGACACTCGTATCCAAGACCTTTGAGCTGTACGGCAAGACCTACACCTTCGAGTCTGGCGAGCTTGCCAAGCAGGCCACCGGCGCTTGTCTGGTCAAGCAGGGCGACACCACGATGCTCGACACCGTGGTCGTCTCCAAGGAGCGCAAGAATTACGACTTCTTCCCGCTGACCGTCGACTTCAACGAGAAGATGTACGCTGCCGGCCGTATCCCGGGTGGCTACCTCAAGCGCGAGGGCCGTCCCAGCGAGAAGGCCACGCTCACGGCTCGTATGATCGACCGCCCGATCCGCCCGAGCTTCCCGGACGGCTTCCGCAACGAGGTGCATATCGTCGCCACCTCACTCGTCGCCGACCAGGTTAACCCCTTCGACGTCATCAACGTCATGGGCGCCTCCCTGGCTATGACGCTCGGCGGCGTGCCCTTCGAGGGTCCGCTTGCCTGTGTGCGCATCGGCCGCAACGTGGAGACCGGCGAGTTTATCGTCAACCCCACTTATGAGGAGCGCGAGAACTCCGACCTGGACCTGGAGCTGGGCGGCTCTGCCGACTTCATCTCGATGGTCGAGGCCGGCGCCGAGGAGATCTCCGAGGACGACATGCTCGCCGCTATGAAGTTTGGTCAGGAGGCCCTCGCTGCCTTCTGCCAGGCCCAAGACGAGTTCGTTGCCGAGTGGGAGCAGGTCAACGGCGCCATCGTCAAGAAGGAGTACCCGCTCGACCAGCCCGTCGAGGAGGTCCAGGAGCGCATCTTCGCCCACTACGACGAGATGGCCGCTGCCCTGCGCGACGCCGACAAGCTTTCCCGCATCGGTAAGGTCGAGGCTCTGAAGGAGTCCATCCGCGCCGAGTTCACCGACGAGGAGCAGGCCGCCTGGGAGCGCGAGATCCCCGTGGCGCTCAAGAAGCTCGAGAAGAAGGCCATGCGCACCATGGTCGTCGAGACCGGCGAGCGCGTCGACGGCCGTGCCGCCGACGAGATCCGTCCCATCATGGTGAAGGACAACTACCTGCCGCTCGTTCACGGCTCCGGCCTGTTCCAGCGTGGCCAGACGCAGGTGCTTTCCGTCCTGTCGCTCGGCATGCTCAACGAGGGCCAGCGTCTGGATACCATCGAGCCCACCGAGGGCAAGCGCTACATGCACCACTACAACTTCCCGCCGTTCTGCACCGGCGAGACCGGCCGCATGGGCAGCCCCAAGCGCCGCGAGATCGGTCACGGCAACCTGGCCGAGCGCGCCCTGCTTCCGGTGCTTCCCGACGAGAACGAGTTCCCCTACGCCATCCGCGTCGTCTCCGAGGTCATGGAGTCCAACGGCTCCTCTTCGATGGCTTCGACCTGCGGCTCCACGCTCGCCCTTATGGACGGTGGCGTGCCCATTAAGCGCCCAGTCTCCGGTATCGCCATGGGCCTGATCCAGGAGGAGGGCAAGACCGTGGTCCTGTCCGACATCCAGGGTCTCGAGGACTTCCTGGGCGACATGGACTTTAAGGTCACCGGCACCACCGAGGGCATTACCGCCCTGCAGATGGACAACAAGGCCACCGGCCTTACCTTCGACATCCTGGCCCGTGCCCTGCAGCAGGCCAAGGAGGGTCGCGCCTTCATCCTGCAGAAGATGCTCGATGTGATCCCCGAGCCGCGCCACACCACGCGCAGCACCGCTCCGCGCATCGTCTCCATCCAGGTTCCGACCGACAAGATCCGTGACGTCATCGGTTCCGGTGGTAAGGTCATCCGCGGCATCCAGGACGAGACCGGCGCTTCGGTCGACATCCAAGAGGACGGCACCGTCTTTGTCGGCGGCACCGGCGAGTCCGTCGACCAGGCCGTCGAGCGCATCAAGCTCATCATCAAGGTTCCCGAGCCGGGCGAGGAGTACACCGGTCGCGTGGTCTCTATCCAGCCCTTCGGCGCATTCGTGAACCTGCTGCCCGGTAAGGACGGCCTGCTGCACATCTCCCGCGTCGCCAAGGGCCGCGTGGAGAAGGTCGAGGACGTTCTCAATGTGGGCGACGAGGTCAAGGTCGTCGTCATCGAGGTCGACGATCGCGGCAAGATCTCGCTTGATCGTCTCGACAAGCCCGAGGCCCCGGCTCGCGCTGAGGGTTCCTCCGAGGGCGAGCACTTCCAGCGCCGTGAGCGTCCGCGTCGCGAGCGCTCCGAGCGCAGCGACCGTCCGCGCCGTCCCGGTGACAACGGAGGCCGCAAGCCCCGCCGTCACCACGACGCCGAGTAGCAGCTAAACATAAGCAGTTCAACAAGGGCGACTCCGCAATGGGGTCGCCCTTTTGCTTGCGCCCGGGAGGGACGCATATGAAGTTTCCTGCTCTACAGTCCGGCGCAAGACGGAAAGCACATTAAGTGCTTTCCTTTGCGTGCGGAACTCGCGATAAACTTCATATGCGGCCCTCCCGGGCGCAAGCAAAAGGGCTGGTTAGTGCCGCTCGCTATTTAGTTAGACAGTCTATTCAGTAGTCAGATTTCAGATCAGTAGATAGACACAGCAGTATTTCCCCTGATAAAACCTACCAAAATAAACCTATCTCATATTGGCAGGTCAGGGTTCAGCGGCCCCGGCACGGGCTAAGTTTATCGCGAGTTCCGCACGAACAGGAGGCCACTTAATGTGGCCTCCGTCGTGAGCAGGACTGTAGAGCAGGAAACTTAGCCCGTGCCGGGGCCGCTGAGCCCTGACCGGCGGGATACACAGGTTCAGATGGGGCTTTGATGCATGGGTGGTCTGTTGTTGTGCAAATGGGTATCATACTGTGGTTATTGCATCGACTCTGCGATGCATTGTTGTACGTTCCCGGCGGTCGGTTTGCCAGAAGCGCCCCGTCGGTTGTTCCAGACCCGTTTCGAAGAAAGGAAACCACACTAACCTATGGCAGCTAAAAAATCATCTCCCTTGAAGATCATCCCGCTCGGCGGCCTTGACGGCATCGGCAAGAACATGACGGTCTTCGAGTGCGGCGACGACATGGTGCTCGTCGACGCCGGTCTCATGTTCCCCGACGACTCCCAGCCCGGTATCGACCTGGTGCTTCCCGACTACACCTATGTTCTGGAGAACGAGGAGAAGCTCCGCGGTATCGTCGTCACCCACGGCCACGAGGACCACACCGGTTCGCTTCCGTACCTGCTGCAGGACCTCAACAACAAGGTGCCCATCTTTTCGAGCAAGCTGACGCTTGGCTTTATCGAGGGCAAACTTTCTGAGTTCCGCATCCGCGCACCCAAGTTCCGCGAGGTCAAGGGCGGCAGCCATGTCAACCTCGGCGGAATCTCGCTCGACTTCTTCTCGATGACGCACTCCATCCCCGGCGCTCTGGGCGTGTTCATCCGCACCAACCAGGGCACCGTTATGCACACCGGCGACTTTAAGCTCGACCAGACGCCCATCGATGGTGTCACGCCCGACTATGCCGCTATCAGCCGCTTTGCCAAGCAGGGCATCGACCTGCTGCTTTCCGACTCCACCAACGCCACGGTTCCTGGCTTTACCAAGTCCGAGGCCGAGGTTGGTCCCAATCTGCTGCACGCCATCAAGAACGCCCCGGGTCGCGTGTTCGTCGCGTCGTTCTCGAGCCACATTCATCGCCTGCAGCAGATCTGCGATGCCGCCCGTAAGTGCGGCCGTAAGGTCGTTGTGACCGGTCGCTCCATGCTCACCAACACCCGCGTCGCGCGCGAGCTGGGCTACCTCAACATCGACGATGCCGATATCATCGATGCCTTCGATATCGATAACCTGCCCGACGACAAGATCGTCGTCATGTGCACCGGTTCGCAGGGCGAGCCGCTGTCGGCCCTGTCCCGCATGGCCAATGGCGAGCACAAGACGCTCTCCATCCACGAGGGCGATACCGTCATCCTCTCAGCAACTCCCGTTCCCGGCAACGAGAAGGCCGTCCAGCAGGTCGTCAACAGCCTGGCCAAGCTCGGCTGCGACGTGTGGGATAAGAACCGCGCTCTCGTCCACGTCTCCGGTCACGGTAGCCAGGAGGAGCTCAAGCTCCTGATGGCCATGGCCAAACCCACGTACTTTATGCCGGTTCACGGTGAGGCCGTGCATCTGCGCGCTCATGCCCAGCTCGCCCGCAAGATGGGCATCAAGGACGATCATATCTTTATCCTCGATAACGGCGACACGCTCGAGATGCGCGGTGGTATCGTCAAGCGCGGTACACCCGTCGAGTCCGGCGTCGTCTACGTCGACGGCCTGCGTATCGGCGATACCGACCCCATTGTCTTGCGCGATCGCCAAAAGCTCGCCAACGACGGTATGGTCACGGCCGTTGCCATCGTCTCGCTCAAGCACAAGAAGATCGAGGCCATCGAGTTCTCGGGCCGCGGTGTCTCGTTTGCCATCGACGACCAGTTCTCCGAGGATGCCTCCGCATCCATTATGAAGACGATCGAGAAGGGCAAGTTTAGCTTTACGAGCAGCGGCTCCGATGCCATTCGCAAGGCCGTGCGCGATTCGCTCTCCAACTTTATTTGGAGCCGTACGCGCACCCGTCCGATGATCATCCCGGTCGTCATGGAGGTTTAGTTTGGCGCGCGGATCTGCACAAAACGCCAAAGGCAATAAGGCCAATAACCAACCGGCATCTGCTAAGGGTGCCGGTTCCCATCTGCGTGCCAATAAGGGCCACGAGGCCAACTTCGACGATTTTGAGCCCTTGGTCGAGCCCTCGGCCAACCGCGATATCGCCGGCGTGGTCATCGCCGTTTTGGCGATTGCGTCCTTCATTGCCGTGATTTCGCCGGCGACCGCACCCGTTACGGCTGCGGTTGCTGGTTTCTACCACCTGGGCTTTGGTCTGGGCGCCTACGTGCTGCCGATCGTCATTTTGCTGTTTGCCGCCACACTCTTTTTAGGCGAGGACTCGCCGCTCAACGTGCGCTCTGTTGCGGGCGGCGCCGTGGTCTTTATCGCCGTCGTTTCCATTCTTTCGCTGATGGTGCCGGGTACGAGTGTCTCGTGTGACCTTATGTTCACGCCGCAAAATTTGTCCGCCTCGGGTGGCTACATCGGTGCGTTTATTGCGAGTGCGCTGCAGAATGCCCTGGGTAAGCCTATCGCGATGGTAGTCCTGTTGGGCCTTGTCGTCGTGGGCTTGGTCATCATCGGCTTTTCGGTTGGCGGCGTGCTGCGCTCTGCTCGCGACCGTGCGGCCGATTTTGCCGAGCGCCGTCGTGCCGATGTTAACGCGAGTCCGTGGGGTGACGACGAAGCCCTGTCGGTGCCCGGCGTTGCCCGTCCGCATCTGAGCATTCTTCGTCAAAAGGGCTCCGATGCGGCCGTGACTACGGTTATGGGTAGCGAAGTCGATCCGATTCTGGACGATGGGGACGTGGACGAAGATCCGTTTGTCGACGTGTCTGAGGCCGTGGAGGCCGAGCGGGCCAAGACAACGCTGTTGCCGCGCCGCCATGCCAAGAAGGGCAAGGCTGCGCCCAAACTCAATACGAGTGAGCCCGACCCGTCTTGGTCCGAGAGCGAGATTGAGCTCACCGAGGGTGATGACGAGGACGACGAGGCTTCGATTGAGACCGCAAAGACAACTTTGCTGCCGCGTCGCCATGCAAAGCGCGACCAGGTAACCGGTCAGCTTTCGATGGAAGACGACCCCGATAAGATCGACGAGTCCGAGCCGCCGTTTGCCGTGAATCCTGTCTCGGCAGCACCTCAGATCCCCGACTTCTTGAAGCATCCCAAGGTTGCCGATGCGCCTGCCTTGAGTGCTGTCGAATCGGCTGCGGCCAGCGATGGGGGAACGGACGGCGGCGCCGCAGATAACGAGGGCGAAGAAGAGGACGGCCTCAAACTTCCGCCACTTGAGATTCTGCATGCCAACCCGCAGTCGGCATCCTCCGCGTCTTCTGACAAGGAACTTGAGCAGACTGCCGAGTCGCTTCAGTCCACGTTGCTTGAGTTTGGCCGCAGCGCCCGCGTGGTCGGCTGGATCGCCGGCCCCACGGTGACGACCTTTAAGCTGCAACCTGGCGAGGGCGAGCGCGTGAGCAAGATTTCGAGCCTCGAGGACGATATCGCGCTTTCGCTCGCAGCTCAGTCGGTTCGTATCTTTGCCCCGATCCCCGGCACGTCGCTCGTGGGTATCGAGATCCCCAATCGCAAGCGCCAGAACGTCAACCTGGGCGACGTGCTGCCCTATGTGAAGGGCGGTCCGCTCGAGCTGGCCATCGGTCGCGATGCCGAGGGTACGCCGGTCGTCGCCGACCTTGCCAAGATGCCCCACCTGCTGATCGCCGGTACCACGGGTTCTGGTAAGTCGGTGATGATCAACTCCATCATCACGACCCTGCTCATGCGCGCGCTTCCCGAGGACGTTCGCCTGATCATGGTCGACCCCAAGCGCGTCGAGCTTGCGGGCTATAACGGTCTGCCGCATCTTTACGTGCCTGTAGTGACCGAGCCCAAGCAGGCCGCGAGCGCTCTGCAATGGGCCGTGTCCGAGATGGAGCGTCGCCTGAAGGTCTTCGAGCGTCTCAATGTACGTAAGATCTCGACCTATAACGAAAAGCAGGCCGCCGGCGAGTTTGAACATTACGATAACCCGCCGCAAAAGATGCCCTATCTGGTCATCATCATTGACGAGCTCTCGGATCTGATGATGGTTGCCGGAAAGGATGTCGAGGCCTCGATCGTGCGTATTGCGCAGCTGGGCCGTGCCGCCGGTATTCACCTCATCGTGGCTACGCAGCGTCCGAGCTCCAACGTGGTGACGGGCCTCATTAAGGCCAACATCACCAACCGCATCGCCTTTAACGTCGCCACGGGCATCGACTCGCGCGTCATCATCGACCAGATGGGTGCCGAAAAGCTCACCGGTTTGGGCGACATGCTGTTCTCCAAGGTCGACTGGGGCAAGCCCCGCCGTATCCAAGGCTGCTTTGTCTCGGACGATGAAATCAACGAGATTGTCGAGTTCGTCAAGTCGCAAAGCGAGCCCGACTACCATGAGGAGATCCTGTCGGCTGTGGCGCCCGCTTCCATGTCCATGGCGGGTGGCGGCATTGTCCGCACCGGAGTTGCCGAGCCGCAAGACGATGATCCGCTCATTTGGGAAGCCGCCCATATTGTGGTGGAATCGCAGCTGGGCTCCACATCTGGCCTGCAACGCCGCCTTAAGGTTGGCTATGCGCGCGCCGGGCGTATTATGGACATGCTGGAAGAAAAGGGTGTCGTCGGCCCGCCCGACGGTTCCAAGCCGCGCGAGGTCCTATTGGACGAGGAGGGGCTTGCCGCGCTGGAATCTGTCGACGCCGAGATGGCACGTGAAGATTGTGAGTTTGGAGGATTCTGATGGCTGCACGCTTTGGTGACATGCTGCTCGAGCAGCGTCGCCGAATGGGCCTTTCCATTCAGCAGGTCGCCAACACCATCAAAATCAGGCCGCAGATCATCGAGTTTTTCGAGACCGGTAACTTTGCTTCGATGCCGCCGCGCGGCTATGCGCAGGGCATGATTTCGAGCTATGCTCGCTTTTTGGGCCTCAATCCGCGCGAGGTCGTCAATGCCTACTTTGACGACCTGATGGCATACGAACGCGAGACATCGCAGCAGGGCGGTCGTTTTCAGGACGCCGCCGGCTACGTCAATTCGCGTTCTTCGGTCGATAACGGGCGCTTCCTGATGGTTCAGGGCGGTCGTTCGACCCGCTATGGACAGCGTCCTCAGCAGGCCGGTTATATTACCGAGACGGGTTCGGGCGAGGAAATTCGCTCACAGCGTGACCGGTTCCGCAGTACGCCGATGCCCGAGGACCGTGCGCTTCCCGCTGCTCGCGGCGTGGCGCGTGACCCTCGTGCCGGCTACGGCGACGGCGGCTATTCCGATCGCGGTTACCGTGGTGCCTCTACGGGACGCTCTCGCGGTGGCTATGCGGATGCCGATACCACGCAGGTCACGCCGCGTCTTCGCTCTCAATCACAGCCGTATGGCCAGCGCTCTTCGGCTCCGCGTTCGGGCCAGCGTGGCTATCAAGGCCGAGGTGAACTTGCGCCCCGCTCGGGTCAGCGCAGCCTTCAGGGCCAGGGTGGCTATCGCGGCCGTTCCGATAGCAATCGTGGTCGTATGCCTCAGGGAGGCGGCCGCAGCAGTTCCAGTCGTGGACGCGGCGGATCACGTACTCCTCAAAACAACGGGCTCGATCCGCGTATCGTCTACGCCGGCATCGGCGCCGTGGCGCTGCTGTTGATCGTGCTCATCGTGGTGCTCCTGCGTGGCTGCGGCTCCTCGGCGCCCGAGTCGACGCCCGAGACGCCCGTTGCCACCAAGACGACGACCAAGAAGTCTTCTAAGAAGACCGAAACGGTCGCCACCAAGACGGCCAAGAAGGAAGAGAACGAGGTCACGAAGGTCAAGGTCTCCGTTGCCAAGGGAAAGACCGCGTGGATTGAGGTCAAGGTCGACGGCAAGTCGGTCTATGGCGCCCAGGCGACTGGCCCCTTTGAGCAGGAGTACACGCCCGAGTCCTCGATCGAGATCACCACGTCCAAGCCTTCCGATGTCACCGTTACCAAGAACGGTGAAAAGGTCCGTTACGATACCAAGACCTCGGGCGTGGCGCGTGTGACGATCACCGTTCCCAAGAAGGAGACGACTGATTCCGCGAATGGTGAAAGTTCTGATGGTACCGACACCACCGATGGTACCGACACCTCCGACGGTACCGATGCCCAGTCCACGGATGGTGCCGTTACCGCAACTGACGGTCAAACGCCCACCGATTCTACCGACTATTCGTACGATAGCTACTAAGCCGCTCGTACGCGAAAGGAAACATCATGGCTAAAGATTCCAGCTTCGACGTCGTGTCCGAGGTCAACATGCAAGAGGTCGACAACGCCTTCCAGCAGACCACGCGCGAGATTTCCCAGCGCTATGACCTTAAGGATTCCGGTGCCACGATCGAACTCTCGAAGGGCGACAAGCTCTTTACGATCAACGCCCCGGCCGACCTTGTCTCCAAACAGATTGTCGACGTGCTGAGCTCCAAGCTCATCAGGCGCGGCATCGACCTCAAGGCTGTCTCGTGGGATGCTCCGCAGGCGGCATCGGGCGGCACCGTGCGCGTGCTCGGCCATATCGTCGAGGGTATCGACCAGGCGACCGCCAAGAAGATCAACAAGGACATCAAGGACCAAAAGCTCAAGGTCAAGGTGACCATCGAGGCCGACAAGCTGCGTGTTTCCTCTGCTTCGAAGGACGCGCTGCAGACCGTGATTCAGTTCCTGCGCGACCAGGACTACGGCCAGCCGCTGCAGTTCACCAACTACCGCTAATATCAATCGAAAGGACCGCTCTCCAACATGGATACACCGTTGGGCTCCGTGCTCTACATCACCCTCGGGTGCGCTAAGAACGAGGTTGACACCGACCGCATGCGTTCTCTTTTGACCGCCGCGGGCTACGAGGAGGCATTCGACCCGCAGGATGCCGATATCGCTATCGTCAATACTTGCTCGTTCCTCGCCTCCGCAACGTCCGAGAGCATCGAGACCACGCTCGAGCTCGCCAACGAGGTTCAGGACGGCGTTCGTTCTTGCCCCATCGTCATGTGCGGCTGCGTGCCGTCGCGCTATGGCGATGACCTGCCTGACGAGCTGCCCGAGGTCGCTGCCTTTGTGAAGGCCGACGAGGAAGACGGCATCGTGGCGGTCATCGATGGCGTGCTGGGTGTCGAGCGCGAGATTGCCGCCTATATTCCTCAGGTCAAGCGTACTGTCGAGGGTGCGGTTGCCTACGTCAAGATTTCTGATGGCTGCAACCGCTTCTGCAGCTTCTGCATGATCCCTTACATTCGCGGTCGCTATCATTCGCGTAATGCCGAGAGCATTATCTCCGAGGTGCGCGACCTGGTTGCCGGCGGTGTGCGCGAGATCGTGCTGATCGGCCAGGACACGGGTATTTGGGGCATCGACTTTGCCGACGAGGACGTCGCCGAGGGCTCGCCGCGCAATCTGGCGCAGCTGCTGCGTGCCGTCGCCGAGGCCGTGCGCCCGCACAACGTCTGGGTCCGTGTGCTCTACTTGCAGCCCGAGGGCATGACTGACGAGCTCATTGAGACCATTCGTGATACGCCCGAGGTGCTGCCCTATATCGATATCCCCGTGCAGCACTGCGACGCTCGCATCCTCAAGGCTATGCGTCGCTCCGGTTCGCGCCAGGAGCTCGAGGATCTGTTCCGCGACCTTCGTGAGCGTATCCCCGGCATCGTGATCCGTTCCACGGCCATGGTCGGCTTCCCGACCGAGACCGACGACGAGTTCCGCGACCTTATCGACTTTATGGACACCGTCGGCTTTGACTACACAAGCGTCTTTGCCTACTCGCGTGAGGAAGGTAGCCTGGCCGCCAAGATGGAGGGCCAGGTCGATGAGGAGGTCAAGCTTGAGCGCGCCCAGGAGGCCATGGATCTGGCCGAGTCGCTCGGTTTTGCCGCTACCGCCGCACATGTGGGCGAGCGCGCCCAGGTGATCGTCGACGGTATCGAAGAGACCGAGGATGGCGCCGAGCTGATCGGCCATGCCTGGTTCCAGGCGCCCGATTCCGATGGTGCGGTGCACTTGGACGCCAGCGAGGCGTCCGTGGGCGATATTCTGACTGTCGAGTTTACCGATAGCTTCTGCTATGAGCTTATCGGCCATGTTGTGGAGTAGGAGAGCATCGTGGCAAACGAGAGCAATAAGGAACTGACGAGTGTCTGGACGCCCGCCAACATCGTGACGTGCGTTCGCATCGTCTTTATCCCGGTGTTCATGATCGTCTCGGCGCTGTCTCACACGAGTGTTGCCGGTACGGATTGGAGCACCTTCGACGGCCCGCTCGCCGCCGCTGCCTTCATTCTGTATGTGATCCTGTCGTGCACCGATAAGGTCGACGGTTATCTGGCGCGCTCGCGCAACGAGATCACCGACTTCGGTAAGTTCTTGGACCCCATCGCCGACAAGCTACTGGTGTTCTCGGCCCTGCTGCTGTTCTTGGATTTTGGCGCGGTGACCGTGTGGTCCGTGTTCATTATCCTATTCCGTGAGCTGCTGGTGAGCGCCCTTCGCATGGTCGCGAGTGCGGCCGGTGTGGTCGTTGCGGCCGATAAGCTCGGCAAGTACAAGACGGCAACCACGATGGTCTCCATCTGCGGTTACCTGTGCGTTTTTGCTATGGCCGGCCTTCAGCTGGGGCCGGTGCCGCTGTTGCTCGGTGTCTATTCCGTGTCACGCTTCCTATACGTCATCGCCGTGATTTTGACCATTGTCTCGGGCGCCCAGTATTTCTGGAACTGTCGCAAGATCGTCTTTTCGGTCTAGGTCCTGGTGGGTATGACGGAGTCTTTTTTGCAGATTGCCGCAAACAACGAGGAGCTGGCGCGCGTTATTGTCGAGCGCGCGAGTGCCCGTGGTGTGACGGTGTCGACGGCGGAGTCGCTGACGGCGGGCATGATTGCCTCGACGATTGCCGATATCCCGGGTGCCTCGGCGGTGCTTCGTGGCGGCGCGGTGACTTATTGCGATGAGATCAAACATCGCGTGCTCGGTGTCGAGCAGGAAACGCTCGATCGGTTTAGCGCCGTGTCGCACCAGACGGCGTGCGAGATGGCCGCGGGCTCGCTGGAGCTCTATCAGAGCGATATAGCCGTGAGCGCAACGGGTTACGCTGGGCCCGGTGGCGGCACCGAGCAAGATCCCGCCGGCACGTTCTATATTGGCTGGGCGCATCGCGCGGTCGATGGGGGAGCGCCTGTTGTCGAGTCTGTGCGCTGTCATTACGAGGGCGATCGGTCGTGCGTTCGGGCCCATGCGGTCGCGGAGGCTTTGGGGCGCATTGTCCGTGTGCTCAATTCTATGGAATAGACGTGGTTTAAGGGGCCTTAGGGCCCCTTAATTGTGGAGATAGGGACCTTTGACGGTATTGGTGTTTGCGCTGGTATATGGCCTAAATTTGTTCGAGTGGTCGTATTTGTGATTGGCACGGTCAAGCGTTTGGTCGGTGATTGGTCGGCGTTTGGTCGGGTTTTGGAATGTACGGGTGCATATGATGAATCTGAACGGTTGACCACGAACAGCCGTTCGTTTATTATCTTTTCAGGTTGTTTAGAGGAGGGCTATTCATGGCCAAGAATTCAGGTCCCGTACGTACCGTTCATGCACGCACGACGGGTAAAGAGCGCGACGAGATGATCGCCACCACCAAGGCCGAGATCGAGAAGAAGTTCGGCCAGGGCTCTATTATGAGGTATGGCGACGGCGGTCCCGAGCTCGAGGTCGAGGCTATTCCGACGGGCTCTCTGGCGCTCGATGCCGCCTTGGGTATCGGCGGCGTGCCGCGCGGCCGTATCGTCGAGATTTATGGCCCCGAGTCCTCCGGTAAGACGACGCTTTCGCTCGAGATTCTTGCAGAGGCGCAGGCCATGGGCGGTGTCGTGGCATTTATCGATGCCGAGCATGCGCTTGATCCCACCTATGCCGCGCGCATTGGCGTCGATATCGACGAGGTCCTGATTTCCCAGCCCGATACGGGCGAGCAGGCGCTCGAGATCGTCGATATGCTTGTGCGCTCCGGTGCCATCGACGCCATCGTCGTCGACTCTGTTGCCGCCTTGACTCCGCGTGCCGAGATTGAGGGCGAGATCGGTGACACGACGGTGGGCCTGCAGGCTCGTTTGATGAGCCAGGCACTCCGCAAGCTCGCCGGCTCGCTTTCCAAGTCCAACACGACCTGCATCTTCATTAACCAGCTGCGCGAGAAGATCGGCGTCATGTTCGGCAACCCCGAGACCACCACGGGTGGCCGCGCGCTCAAGTTCTTCTCTTCCGTGCGAATCGATATTCGCAAAATCGATACCATCAAGCTCAAGGACGAGGTTATCGGCAATCGCGTGCGTGCCAAGGTCGTTAAGAACAAGGTGGCCGCCCCGTTCCGCTCGGCCGAGTTTGACATCATGTATGGCACCGGCATCTCCAAAGAGGGCTCGATTCTGGATATGGCCGTCGAGTGCGGCATCTGCAAAAAGATGGGGTCCTGGTTTGCCTATGGCGAAGATAAGCTCGGCAACGGTCGCGAGGCCGCCAAGACGTTCCTGCGCGAGCACCCCGATTGCGCCGACGAGATCGAGCACAAGGTTCGCCTTGCCTGCGGCCTTGAGTATGACGATGATGCCCCCTCCGAGGTTGAGTTGACCGATCAGCCCGCCCCCGAGGAGTTTGATGAGCTGTACGCCATCGATGGCTCCGCGATGCTCGACGATGACGACGAGTAGCGGACGCCGACATGTCGTATACGGTGACCGAGGCCACGGTCGTCTTTCCCGATAAGAAAGCGGCCTCCTCGTTCTCGAGCGGTTATGCGTCTAAAAAGCCCTGCGCGCATATCGATTGCGATCTTGAGGGCGGTTTCGAACGTTCCATTTGGATTCCCGTGCGCGTGGCGCGCCTGTACGTTAAGAACCGCCCCGACCTTCCCTGTGATTGGGATGACTTTCGCGAGGCAGTGCAGCTTATCGAACGTAAATGTGCGCTCACCATGGTGACCGAGATGCTTTCGCGCCGTGATCATGCCACGGGCGAGGTGCGCGATAAGTTGGCGCGCTATGGCTTTCGACAGCCCGCGATCGATTTTGCAGTTGCTCGAGCGACCGAGTATCGTTTTTTGGATGAGAACCGTTTTTGTTCGTACTTTATCGAAGAACGCAAACGTCGCGGCTGGGGACAGCGCAAGATTGAGGTTGAGCTCAAGCGTCGTCATGTCGTGCTTGAAGATATCCCCGGGTATCCCGAGGCGTATTTTGCCGTGGATGACGACTTGGCCCGCGCTTCGGCCTTGCTCGCTAAACGTCGTGTTCCCGAGGCGCGTCCATTCGAAAAGCTCGTCAGGTTTTTGATGGGTAAGGGCTTTTCGTATCACATCGCCGCTGATGCCGTTAAGGCGCGCCTCGATGCCTCAAGCGAGGAATGCGCTGTGTAAGCGTTCGCCCGTTACGCCCCTGCCGTTCACCGCTTGATTGGTGCCGTGCTGGGTGCGTTTATTTGACAGTTGTTGCGGTTCAACGTAGGATAATTACTGTCATTTGCTTTGTGATATGTGCTCATCTGTGATGAGTTTGTTTATATGTTTATCTGTATCCGACCCGCATAAGCTGCGCCCATATTACTCAAATGTCGCGAGCCGTTCGTAAGGACGGTTCGCTTTGCTGTGTAACGAATCCATAAAAAGGAGTGAGCATGCCTATTATTGCAGCGCTCGTTGGCCTCGTTTTGGGTGCCATCGCCGCCATTGCCTACATGCGCACCGCCAAGCAGGGTAGTCTTCACGAGGCCGACGAAAAGATTCAGTCGGCACACGCGCAGGCAGAGTCCCTGATCGGTGATGCCAAGCGTCAGGCCGAGACCCTCAAAAAAGAGGCTCTGCTCGAGGCTAAGGAAGAGATCATCAAGAACAAGCAGGCCGCCGAGGCCGAGGACAAGCAGCGTAAGAGCGAGATTCGCACGCTCGAAAACCGCGTGATGCAGCGCGAGGAATCGCTCGATCGCCGCAACGATGCGCTCGATAAGCGCGAGCATCAGCTGTCTAGCCAGGCCGGTCAGGTCGAGAAGCGCTCTCGCGAGCTTGAGGAGCTCTGCGCCAAGCAGACTTCCGAGCTCGAGCGTATTGCCGACCTTACGCGCGAGGACGCTCACAAGGAGCTGCTCGACAAGGTCCGCGGCGAGGTTACCCACGAGGCGGCTACCATCATCCGTGAGTCCGAGCAGCAGGTCCGCGCCGAGTGCCACAAGACCGCCCAGGAGATACTCTCCCTGGCGATTCAGCGTTGCGCCGCCGACCATACCGCCGAGGTCACCGTCACTTCCGTTCATATTCCCTCCGATGACCTCAAGGGTCGCATCATCGGTCGCGAGGGTCGCAACATCCGCACCTTTGAGCAGGTGTCCGGCGTCAACCTCGTGATTGATGACACTCCCGAGACCGTTGTACTCTCGAGCTTCGATCCGGTCCGTCGTGAGACCGCCCGCGTGGCACTTGAGAACCTCATTGCCGACGGTCGTATTCACCCCGCCCGCATCGAGGAGATGTATCACAAGGCCGCCGATTTGGTTCAGCAGCGTGTGCGCGAGGCCGGCGAGCAGGCCGCCTTCGATACCGGTATCCACGACCTGCATCCCGAGATCGTTAAGACCCTGGGTGCATTGCGCTACCGCACCTCGTTTGGTCAGAACGTTCTGCAGCACTCGCTTGAGGTCTCCGACCTGTGCGGCGTTATGGCCTCCGAGCTTGGTCTGGATGTTGTGACCGCCAAGCGCGCCGGTCTTCTGCACGACCTGGGCAAGGCCATCGACCACGACGTTGAGGGCCCGCATGCTGTGATTGGCGCCGAGCTTGCCCGCCGTTATGGCGAGAAGCCCATCATCGTCCACGCGATCGAGGCCCATCATGCCGATGTCGACCCCAACACGGTGCTCGACGTTCTGGTCCAGGCTGCCGATGCCGTCTCCGCTTCTCGCCCCGGTGCCCGCCGCGAGTCGGCCGAGAACTACATCAAGCGCCTTGAGAAGCTCGAGGAGATTGCCAATTCTCACGACGGCGTCGAGCGTACCTATGCCATGCAGGCCGGTCGCGAGGTTCATGTCATGGTCCAGCCGGACAAGATCTCCGATGCCCAGTCTACGGTGCTTGCGCACGATATCGCCCACCAGATCGAGGAAGAGATGGAGTATCCCGGTCAGGTGCGCGTTGTCGTGATTCGCGAGAGCCGTGCCGTCGATATCGCTAAATAACATGAACGACGCGAACGAGCTCATCTCATTTATCGCGTCGATGTCGGGGGAGGGCAACCTTCGCGTCGAGGAAAACCTTGGCGAGGGGTATGTCCGCCTCCGCGTTTCGGAGGCCGAGCGCCGTCAGGCCAAGCATGACATTCAGCATGTAGAGGACATTGTCATCGAGATGCTGCGTAATGCTCGCGATGCCGGAGCCGATAAGGTCTATCTTGCAACGACCAAGGAGGAGGGTGTTCGCACCCTCCTCTTCCTGGATAACGGTTCGGGTGTGCCACAGGATATGCAGGAGCGTATCTTCGATGCCCGTGTCACCTCCAAGCTCGAGAGCATGAAAATGGACCGCTGGGGTGTTCACGGTCGTGGTATGGCGCTGTTCTCTATCAAGCAGAACACGGATGAGGCACGCGTTGTTACATCGGGCGTCGATTTGGGTTCCGCGTTTAAGGTTTGCGTTGCCACCGATCGCTTGGGCGAGCGCGCCGACCAGTCTAGCTGGCCTCAGGCGGTTAAAGATGAAGACGGCCGTTATGTATGCGCTCGTGGCCCTCACAACATCATTCGCGCAGCCTGCGAGTTTGCCCTTGAGGAGCTGCGTGGTTGCGATGTGTATCTGGGCTCTCCGTCCGAGATCGCTGCGACCCTGTACGCTCAGGCTTCGAGCCGACTCGATACGTCGCACCTGCTCTTTATCGACGACGAGTGCGAGCTTCCAGTTATCGATCGCTTGGGCCTTGCCTCGGATGCCGAGGACTTTATCCGGATCTGCTCCGGTCTGGGCCTTGAGATGTCCGAGCGCACTGCCCACCGTATTCTGTCGGGACAGATTAAGCCCGTTCGCGGTGTGACCGCACGCCTGCTTCGCGAGCGCGATTCATCTTCACATGCGTCTGCTCCGGTTGATCTTGCTAAAGATCGTCGCGGGCTGCGTATTGCCAAGGACGACATGGCGCAGTTCTCGCGAGCCGTGGAGCGCGACTTTAACGATCTTGCATCGCGGTACTATCTCAATCTTTGCGGCGACCCCAAGATTCGTGTTTCACGTGATCGCATCACTGTGACGTTCGATCTTGCCAAAGAGGAATAGCATCTTTACCGAGTCCGTTCGGTACGATACAGTTATTGCAGTTAAAACGTACTTTTAAACGCAGGAGTTTCTTCATGGATTGCCTGAAGGTATCAAGCAAATCATCGCCCGCGTCCGTTGCCGGCGCCATTGCCGGCATGGTCAAAGATGGCGTGCCCGTCAACATTCAGTGTGTCGGCGCGGGTGCCGTCAATCAGGCCATTAAGGCTGTGGCCATTGCACGCGGATTTTTGATTCCGACCGGGTTTGATATTTCCTGCGCGCCGGTGTTCTCCGACATCCTCATCAACGGGGAGTCGCGCACGGCCATCCGTCTTTCTATTTACGTTCATCAGATTAATCGAGCCGCTATGGATAACGTTGTGATGGACGACGTTAAGCCTGTGGCATAGATTGTTTACTCTTTGCCCGCGCTCTTTGATTCCGCCTATTCCACCTCGTTAGGACTTATACACATGGACCAGGGTTCCGTACGCGATATTCTTGCCGGTAAAACATACTTCATCCGCACCTTTGGCTGCCAGATGAATCAGCACGACTCCGAGCGCGTGAGTGGCCTGCTCGACTCGTATGGCTGCCTTATGGCGCTCGATCCGGAGCATGCTGACATTGTCGTGTTCATGACGTGCTGCGTTCGTGAGGCCGCTGACACCCGTCTGTACGGTCAGTGCAACTCTTGTAAGAGCCTTCCGCCTTCGCCTTCGGGTAAGCGCGTGGTTGCCGTTGGTGGTTGCATCGCGCAGCGCGATGGCGAGGGCCTGCTCACCAACGTCGATAACGTCAATGTCATCTTTGGTACGCATTCTATCGCACATGTGGCCGAGCTCATTGCCGAGGCGTTCCTTGACGGCAAGCGTCATATCCGCACCAATGAGCATGAGGATACGGATGCCATGAGCATGCCGTGGCATCGCGAGACCCAGTATCACGCCTGGGTGCCCATCATGACGGGCTGCAATAATTTCTGCACCTATTGCATCGTGCCGTACGTGCGCGGTCGCGAAAAGAGTCGCCCCTTCGAGGAAATTGTCGACGAGGTGACCGGTTTGGTGCGCCAGGGCGTGCGTGAGATTACGCTGCTGGGCCAAAACGTTAACTCATATGGTCGCGATCTGTTTGGCAAGCCGCGTTTTGCCGATCTGCTGCGTGCCGTGGGCGATACGGGCGTGGAGCGCATCTTCTTTACGTCTTCGCATCCCAAGGATCTACTGCCCGAGACCATCGACGCTATGGCCGAGACGCCTGCCGTTATGCCGCAGCTGCACTTGGCCGTCCAGTCAGGTTCGACTCGGATCCTCAAAGAGATGAATCGCCGTTATACACGCGAGGACTATTTGGGCCTGGTCGATCGCATTCGCAACCGTATGCCCGATATCGCGCTCTCGACCGACATTATCGTTGGCTTCCCGGGCGAGACTGAAGAAGACTTTGAGCAGACGCTCTCGCTTGCCGAGACGGTCCGCTATGCCCAGGCCTATACCTTCATCTATTCCAAGCGCGCCGGTACCCCGGCCGCAGAGATTGACGATCCTACGCCGCATGAGGTTATTCTCGAGCGTTTCAACCGCCTGGTTAAGGTTATCGAGACCACGGCACACGAGTATAACCAGGGTGAGCTTCATACTGTGGTGCCGGCGCTCATTGAGGGAACGAGTAAAAAGAACGACGCGGTCCTGCTGGGCAAGAGTCCCAAGAATCAGACCGTGCATGCTCCTATCCCCGAGGGTTACAGCATCGATCAGCTTGTTGGCAAGATCGTTGATGTTGACGTTGACGTTGCCAAGACCTGGTATTTGTCCGGCTCCGTTGTGGGCGAGCCGCGCTAATGGTTTCTCCCGGGGCAGGTCTTTCCGCCGTTGCGATCGTCGGTCCGACGGCGGTTGGTAAGAGTGATGTTGCCGACCGTTTGGCCGCTCGTCTTTCGTCCGAAGTGCTGTCGTGCGATGCGATGCAAATCTATCGCGGCATGGACATCGGTACCGCAAAGATGGCGCCCGATGAGTGTACGGCGCCGCTGCGTCTCGTCGACATTGTAGAGCCGGGTGTGGCATATTCTGCTGCGCTTTATCAGGCTGACGCTCGCGCGCATGTTGAGCGTCTCCTTGGTTTGGGTTGCCTGCCGGTTTTTTGCGGAGGTACGGGGCTGTATCTCAAGGCCGCCCTCGATGAGATGGACTTTCCCTCGGGCGAACTTGAGGACGATCGCCGTGCGGGCTATCAGGAGCTTGCCGAGCGCATTGGCGAGGAAGAACTGCATGCCCTGCTTGCCGAGCGCGACCCAGAATCGGCTGCTGTTATTCATCCCCATAATGTGCGCCGTGTGATTCGTGCGCTCGAGATGCATGATGATGGTATCTCCTATGCACAGCAAAAAAGTCAGTTTAGTGTTCCGCGCGAGCATTATCATGCTCTATGGTTTGGTCTGACGCGTAATCGCGAGGTGCTCTACGAGCGCATTAACCTGCGCGTCGATCTGATGTTTGAACAGGGTCTTGTCGATGAGGTTCGCGGTCTTATGGATCAGGGGTTGGGAGATGCCCTGACGTCGATGCAGGCAATTGGCTATAAAGAGATTATCGATGCTTTCAATGGCGTGATTTCTATGGATGAGGCTCGCGAACTCATCAAGATGCGTTCGCGTCGCTATGCCAAACGCCAGCTTTCGTGGTTTAAACGCGATGATCGCATCGTGTGGTTCGATATGGACAAGTTTACGATCGATGAGGTCGTTGAGGACATCCTGCATTGTATTGAGGCTGCCTAATGGCCCGTTTCCCCCTTGTTCCTACGGCACCCGAGCCCGAGCGTGCCATATTAGTTGGTGTTGAGTGGCGCGACAATGCGTGGCCGCTCGATCGCTCGCTTGATGAACTGGAGCGCCTTGCCCATACGGCTGGTGCCCGGTGCGTGGCGCGCCTGTCTCAGCGTTTGGTAAAGCCGTATCCTAAATCGTTTATCGGTTCCGGTAAGGTTGAAGAGCTGTGCGGCCTGGTGCATCGCATGGATGCCGATGTCGTTATTTTTGACGACGACCTGACGCCCTCGCAGCAATCCTATTTGGAGAAAGCCGTGGGCGAGCCGGTAAAGATTATCGATCGTACGGCACTGATCTTGGATATCTTTGGCCTGCATGCTCAGACGCGTGAGGGACGCCTACAGGTACAGCTGGCACAGCTTCAATATTTGTTGCCTCGTCTGCGTGGCATGTGGAGCCACCTCGCCAAGGAACAGACGCGCGGCGGCATCGGTTCGCGCTTTGGGCAGGGTGAAAGCCAGCTCGAGGTTGACCGTCGACTCATTCGCAATAAGATTGCCGCGCTTCGTCGTGAGCTTAAGCAGGTTGAACAGCGTCGCGATGTCCAGTCCAAGAGCCGCATTGAGTCACCGGCGTTTCGCGTCGCGTTAGCCGGTTATACCAATGCCGGTAAATCGACGTTGCTCAATCGCCTAACCGGCTCTACGGTTCTTTCGCAGGACAAGCTTTTTGCTACGCTCGACCCGACGACGCGTTCGTATCGCCTGCCCGGCGGTCGCGGCATGACGATTACCGATACTGTCGGCTTTATTCAAAAGCTGCCGCATGGTTTGGTCGATGCCTTTAAATCGACGCTGTCCGAGGTGTTGGGTGCCGATTTAATTCTCAAAGTCGTAGATGCGTCTGACGAGGACTATGAGCGACAGTTGGAGGCTGTCGACCGCGTGCTTGATGAGATCGGCGCTGGAGAGCGTTTAACGCTGACCGTATTCAATAAGATCGATCTTTTGGATAGTGTTGATCGATTGAGCTTCCGTCGTCGCTATCCCGAGGCCGTGCTGTTCTCGGCCCAGACGGGCGAGGGACTCGACGATCTCGTCGACCGTATTGCTCGTGAGGCGGCTGCTACCGATGTGTTGCTCTCTGCTGATATCCCGTATCGTGAGGGCGCCCTCATCACGCTGGTGCATGAGCAGGGAACCCTTTTGCACGAGGAATATCTTGAGGACGGCGTTCGTATTGTGGCGAAACTGCCGGCCCGTATTGCACCGCGGCTCGAGCGTTATCGCACCGAGTAGGCGAGCTCCAAAATGCCCAGAATGATGGGCTGATGCAGCAGATAAAAGGGGAGTGCATGACGTCCAAGGCTGGCGAGCGCCGGGACGGGATTGGCGTAGGCCCAGCTTGGGGCGGGATGTTCACATCTTTGAGCGGTACACGCAGCAAAGTATCCTGTGAGATACATGAATATGAACGGGATGATTGGATAATAGTCGCCTGAAACGAACCAGGGGCCGGGAAATCCTAGCCACGCCAAATAGGGGAATGAATAGGTCGATTTCGGGATGCCCCATGTCGCTGCGAAGAGGGCGAGGCATATCGCAATGCCCCACGTGCTGGGCACTTTCTTAAGCATCGGTCGTGCTACGGCTGCCACAGCGGTACACGCCGCCATGCAATAAATGATGCCAAAGTTCACTGAATCGTCGACTGATACGAGCGTTGTTGCAATCCAGACGACCAAAGCCGCGGCAGCGTACTTGGCCGCTCGTTTAGCATTGTTGCGTGAGAGCGTGCACATCCAACCCGCGATAAACAAAAATACCCAGCTGATACTAGCGCGCCAGATGTCTTGAAAGACAGTCTGGGTAAACCAGGGCATATCCCAACCGTACAGGTAGGCGAGATCGTAGCAAGCGTGAAAACCTGCCATTGAAATCATCGTAAACCCGCGGACGGTATCAAAGATGGTGATGCGTTTTTGCATTACGAGAACCGGCGCATCAAGCCGACGACTTTGCCCAGGATAACGGGATTCGTTGCATAGATAGGCTCCATGGTGTCATTCTCAGGCTGCAGGCGTACGCGTCCCTGTTCCTTGTAGAACGTCTTGACGGTCGCTGAACCATCAATCATGGCCACGACAATTTCGCCGTTCATGGCACTCTTTTGTTCACGGACGATGATGTAATCGCCATTGAAGATGCCGACATTGATCATTGAGCTCCCATGCACCTCTAGGATAAAGGAACCCTGATCAGTGGCGATTTCGGTCGGGATAGTAAAAGTGTCTTCGATATTCTGCTCGGCCAGAATGGGAATCCCAGCCGCGACGCGACCAACGAGCGGTAGCGAGACCGTTCCGCGAGGTGCGGTGGGCTCGTCAGATTTAGAAATTGAGACAGAGGAACCGTCCTCGTTAAAGAGTTCCAGGGCGCGCGGTTTAGTGGCATCGCGCTTGAGTAGCCCGCGCGCCTCCAGGGCAGATAAATGGGCGTGCACGGTGCTGGGGGAGGAAAGGCCCACGGCAGAAGCCATCTCGCGCACGCTGGGTGGATAACCCTTTTCCTGCTGATATTCCTTGATGAAGTCGTAAATTTGCTGCTGACGCTTGGTAATTTTGCGAGCCATCAGGGCATCCTCTCTACCCATGTCAAACAAATGTTCGAATTTTGCTTGACAGGAACAACTGTTCGAAGATAATAATAACCGAACATTCGTTCTCGCGCTAGACATTTTTGTCCGCGCGGCTTGATAAAACTGTTCTCAGCAAAACACGCGAGAGGAGAACATGATGAACGCAACGGATATGGTCCAGGGAAACCTCGCCCTTAAGCTCGAGACGCCTGCGGCGCCGGCTTTCACGGTTGTTAAAGGCGGCCGATCTGGTTTCCAAACACTGCCTGGCAAGCCCATCCGCAGCCAGTGCGTCGCCACGACTTCGGCCCCCGTTGCCCTAAAGGCTTCGACGATTGTCGCCCTAGCCGTTGCGCTCACGCTCTTCTTTGTACTTGCCACCTCGATCTTCAGCGCTCGTCACGCCGCATATGCCGAGTCGGTATCCAACGTTACCTACGAGACCGTCCGTGTTCAGTCTGGCGATTCCTTGTGGTCGCTAGCCCAGGAGCATCCGATTGAGGGTCTTTCCACGCAGGAGACCTCTGATATGATCCGCAACGTCAATCACCTGGAGCATGGCTCGCTCGATGCCGGTGCGCATCTTAAAGTTCCCGCACGTTCATAAGATTTAAGTACCGTCGCATGGTACCCTTGTAATCGTTTTAGAGGAGGTACCATGCGCTGTCCCAAATGCGGCAAGGCACATACCCGCGTCGTTGATTCCCGCATGCAGGAATCAAATAACACCATCAAGCGCCGTCGCGAATGCTGCTCATGCAATTATCGCTTTACGACATTTGAGCGTTGTGAAGACCCTATCGAGGTCATTAAGTCAGACGGATCCAAGCAACGGTTCGATCGCAATAAGCTGCTGGTCGGTTTGATGCGCGCCACGATCAAGCGAGATATCGACACTAAAAAGCTCAACGAGATCATTGACGATATTGAGGTTGAGCTTCGTTCCCGTACGCTCACGGCTGTTACGTCCCATGAGCTGGGCGATATGGTTCTTAAGCGGTTGGCCAAGATCGATAAAGTGGCCTACATCCGCTTTGCCTCGGTCTATCGCGATTTCAAAGACGTCGATGAGTTTCTGCAAGAGCTCGACAAGCTAAGGTGATTTCATGTCCAACATTACCGTTAACATTAAGCGTCTCGACCCAACCGTCGAGCTTCCCAAATACGCCCATCCCACGGATGCCGGTCTTGACCTCCGAGCCAACGAGGATTGCACCCTCAAGCCTTTTGAGCGTCGCCTGGTCTCCACGGGCCTAGCTGTCGCCCTGCCCGACGGCTACGCCGGCTTCGTCCAGCCCCGCAGCGGCCTGGCCATTAAGCAAGGCCTGTCCATAGTCAACACTCCTGGCCTCATCGACGCCCACTACCGAGGAGAGCTCAAAGTCATCCTCATCAACCTAGACCCCACGAACAACATCCAAATCAACAAAGGCGACCGCATCGCCCAACTCGTCATCCAAGAAGTCCCCACGGTTAACCTCATAGAAGTAGAAGAACTAGACGAAACCGACCGAGGCAACGGAGGCTTCGGCTCCAGCGGCGTCGCCTAGGGGCGCTCGTATCCCTCCCGCCCGCCTCTCACACATATCATTACATGCTCAAACATTCTCGCTTCGCTTCGCTCGCTGCGAAACTGCGCGTGGAACGATATGTGTGAGAGGCGGGCGGGCGGTTACTCGCTTGAAAACAAAAGTCTTTCTAGTAAGCCGATGCGATAAAGGGACATCTTCATTGTCGCATCGGCTTTCTATATCTATATTTTCTGGTTTCGCCTTTGCAGGTTCTATTGGAAGGGAATCTGGTGTAACTGCTAGCACGTAAACGTAGCTGCTCAGCGGACTTTCGTCTACCTGATATGAGCAGGTTTTCCGCCCCAGTAGAAGCGGCAGAAGGCTCGTTTACGTTTTTGGGGTTTGCCTACGAGCTCCATGGTTGCGATGGCTATATCTTCGGCTGCGTGGGGGCGGCGTAGTACTTCGCCGTTGATGAGTAGGGCTTTGAGTGATTCGGGATGGTCGTGCAAGTGACGTAGGGTTACGATGAGTTCTCGTGCGGTGGTGACATGCATGCTGGCGCCCATGCCGGTGAGCATCGTGGTGTTGGCCTTTTCTTGACCGTATGATTTGCCCAGCAGGATCATCGGCAGATGTGCGCATAGGCACTCGGTGACCGTGAGTCCGCCCGATTTGAGGATTGCCAGGTCGCAGCCGTGCATGAGGGCCGCCATGTCGTCCACGTAGTCCAGAACTGTGACGTTTTCGAGCTTCATGGCGTCAAAGAGCGTCTTGAGGCGGGTGGCGTATTCCTCATCCTTGCCCGGCAAAAAGACAAAATGCATGTCCTCAAAGCTGCGTAAGAAGGGGAGCGTATGCTCCATCGCCGCCCGGAAGCGCACGTAAGGTTGCGGCAGGCTGGCGCCAGCCATAACTAGCACGACCGTCTTGTCTGCCGGCAAATTGAACTTACTCAGCTCATCCTCACGATTGTAATCGGTATCGAAACCAGCTCGGATGGGGATACCCGTTATGCGGATTTTAGACTCGGGCACCTTGCGCGGACGCAGCGTTTCAGCCATGAATTCGTTGGCAACACAGAATAGATCGGTGTCCTTGTGGGGCCACCAGCCCTCGACTTCGTAGTCGGTCGGTACGCAGATGACCGGATAATCGATACCCGTAATTACGCGGGCGCCAACGGCAACATTGGCTGCCGTGATGTGCGTTGCGACCACGGCTATGGGCCTACGACTACGAATATATTCGTTGAAGGCGGGGAACATAATTCGCGACCATGCCGTGCCGCCACCCCAGAGAAGATGCCCCGTAAGCGTATATCGCCAGGTCAGGTCGTAAATGGGGCGCGTGGCTCCCGTAAAAGAAGCCGCGGTCTTATTGCCGTCGAATTTAATTCGTCCAAAATCAAGGATATCGAGCACTTCAATCTCAACATCCTCGGGGATGCCATTGGTGCCGCGGATGAGGTCGAATGCCTGCGCAATCGCATTTGCGGCGGCTTTGTGGCCCGATCCAACCGATGCGTGCACAATGGTTACTAGGGGTTTTTGTGCAGGTGAAACGGTCATTTGCTCCGGTTGGGGAGTGGCTTGCATGGGCAGGGGAGCGCTATTGCTCGTCTGCGTTTGATCCATCGATAACTCCCCTTCAGATTTGTTACGCGATTTATCATTGTAGTGCATGAGTGTCATGTTCACGTAAATTTGGGTATGAGCGCAAAGAACGCCAATCTTTCGACAGGAGGTCTCTTCATGACTACCCATCAGCCGATCGATGTTGCTATTATCGGTGGCGGCCCCGCGGGCTATGCTGCCGCCATTTACGCTGCGCGCTCCAACCTAACGACGACCGTGATTGAACAGGGCATGTCGGGAGGACAGATCGCCACAACCAATGAGGTCGAGAACTATCCGGGCATTCCGCTCTTGAGTGGCGCCGAACTTGGCGAGCGTTTTCAGCAGCATGCAGAGGGCCTGGGAGCACAGGTTACATGGAGCATGGTTACGGGTATCGATTACGATGCCGATACAGCGCTGTTTACGGTGCATCACGATTTGGGCGATACGTTGGCCTCGAGCGTTATCGCTTGCATGGGTGCCACGCCGCGATCTGCTGGTTTTGTTGGCGAGGATACGTATCGCGGTCGCGGCGTTTCGTATTGCGCGACGTGCGACGGCATGTTCTTTCGCGGCAAGCAGGTCTTTGTCATCGGCGGCGGCAATGCCGCCTGCGAGGAAGCTCTGTTCTTGTCAGAAATCGCCAGCAGCGTGACCATCGTGCTGCGTCGCGATCAGTTTCGTGCGCCTGATGGTGTTGTTCAGAAGGTGCTCGAAAAGGACAATATTACAGTTAGGTACCAAACTAGTATTGTGGAGCTCTCGGGCGAAGCCATGCCAACGACGATCACCTTTAAGGACAATGCATCCGGTGAGACTCATACCGAGTCATTTGAGCCCGGCTCGTTTGGCATCTTTGTCTTTACCGGAACGCAACCCCATACCGAACTTGTCGAGCATCTAGTTGATTTGGCGCCGGACGGCGGTATTGTTACTGATGATTCCATGGCGACCCGCACGCTAGGTCTATTTGCCGCTGGCGATATCCGTTCCAAGCGCTTACGCCAGGTTGTGACCGCCGTTTCTGACGGAGCCATAGCAGCAACTAGCGCATACGCGTTTCTCCGCGGATAAGTACGATAATATATCTTATGTAAGGTTGCTATCTTTAAACAAAGTGGTTGAACGGTGCTTCAATGTGCTGTCCAACCACTTTTACTTAGCGGCTATGTGGTATGCAAAACTAGATGACCTAGAATACAATATAGAAAACGAACGGAGGCCTCTTATGAACCACGCTAAACATATTATCCCGATGTCCGATACATCGGTCAGCATTAAGCCCGAGGATATTCAGCCGACGGTGCTGCCGGATGCATTTATTCAGTCCGATATGGTGGGAAGACTCAACGCGTTGAGCTTGCCACGCTATGACCAGCTGCCCAACGTAACGCTCTATCGCGATCAGGTTATTGAATATGTTGCGCTGTGGATGGAGCCGCTTTCGATTTGCGTAGAGCAGCCCGTTATCACGCCATCGATGATCAATAACTACGTGAAGGTCGGCCTCGTTCCTGCTCCGGTTAAAAAACAGTATGGCCGTGAGCAGATTGCGCGTCTCATCGCCATTTGTATCTTTAAGCAGGTGCTACCCATCGCTGCCGTTCAGGCGCTTTTTAATATTCAGCGCTTGAGCTACGACGCTCCGACGGCTTTCGATTATGTAGTCGATCAACTTGAGGCATCGATTCGTGCAGCGTTTTCCGTCGAGCAGACTCCCGTGCCCGATACCGCACATCAGGTTACGCGCGAGTCACTGCTCGTACGCAGTGCGGTTTCGTCCTTCGTTTCGAAGGCGTACCTGATGAGTTATCTCAAGTTCAATGGGTTTAATAGCTAACCGAGGTATAAAACGGGCGGGATAAAGAGCCACTGGCCCCTTATCCCGCCCGTGCGTTTGTTTAGTTGGAAATTATCGGCCCGATGCCACGCCCATGCCGTAGCCGATGATGAGGCCGTGCATCTCGGCATAGTAAGAATCTAGCCCGTTGCAGGGCATGATAATAGTCTTGGAGCCTGGCCAGCGCTCCACAATGCGGCTGGCAAGCGCCTGGGCTCCGGCTTCGTTCTCAACGTGATCGATGATGACCTCGCCGCCCGTGAAACCCTCGGCCTCCATGGTGTCGACAATCTTGGTGAGCATCTTCTTTTCGCCACGCGTGTGCCCAACGAGTTCAATTTCGCCCGCTTCGCTCGCCGTGCCCAAAATGCGGATATTGAGCTTGTTGGCAATGACCCCGGCTGCCTTGGGAATACGTCCAGCCTTCGCAAGGTTTTCGTAATTGCATAAACTAAAGAGGATTTTGCTGTTTTGCTCCAAGCTATCGAAATAGGCGCAGGCGTCTTCAAAGGAAACGTCCGGGTTGCTCGCAAGATAGCAGTCGAACAGCAAGAAGATCAGATCCATTTTGCCACCTGCGGCTCGCGAGTTAACCAAATGAATCTGGCGGTTGGGCTCCTCGGCAAGCACCATGTCACGTGCGGTGGCCGCGGCATTGTAGCTTCCCGATACGCCCTCCGAGATGGGCATGCAGATCGTCTTGTCGGCAAGCCTAAAGAGTTCAGCCCACTCCCCTACGCTTGGACAGGCGCTCGAAGAAGCGCTCGACTCCGCCTGCACGGCGCAATTGAGCTCGTTAACATCGAGCGAGAGGTCATCGACAAATTCGCGCTCCCCCACTCGGATCTTAAGGGGTGCAAATGCAAAGGTGGTATGAGGTGCGGTTGGTTGCCAATCGCGAAGATTGCAGCTCGAATCGGAAATAAGTGCCCAGCTCATTGAGGGTCCTTTCTAATTGTTCCCCAACAATTATAGCCATCTTTTTGATTGATCAGTACGGCTATCTAGTTTTGAATACTAGATAGCCGTACTGATCATATGCCAAACGGTAAGGGAAAAAAGAATGGGCCTCGTGACTCAAGATCGCGAGGCCCACGTTCGTTCGCTGCAGTAATAAATTAGTAGCGCACGAAAATGTAATTGTTGTTCATGCCAGCAGTGACGGAGCTGATGATGACGCCCGTTTTGTAGTCGGAAGCATGGATCATCTGGCCGTTACCAATGTAGATGCCGGTGTGGTAAGAGTTAACCACGACGTCGCCGGGTTGCGGATCGGACACGCGGGTCCAACCCATGAAGGTGCCGGTGGTGCCCAGGCGGCAGTAGCGGCCCGTGAGGCAATAGCTTACAAAACCGGAGCAGTCAAAGCTGTTCGGTCCAATGCCACCCCAGGAATAAGCGTATCCGAGCTTGCTGTAGGCGCGCGAAACAACGGTACCGCCGTCAACGGACTGGCTCGGTGCGGAAGGCGTCGGAGTCGGAGCGGGCGTCACGGGCTGCGGCGTGGGGGCAGGAGCGGGCGCGGGCGCGGGCGTGTTGCCGCCCCCGTTGTTGGTCGTACCGCCACCATTGTTGGTGTTCTCGGTCGTACCGGCAGTGTCGTTGCTCACCGTGGCCTTTTCGGCGGTGCTGGCATTGATGCCAGCCTGAAGCGCGGCGTTGGCCTCGGCCTCGGCAGCAAGCTCGGCCTGCAGCTGTGAATCCAGGGAGTTCACGACACTCTGGGCCTCAGCCTGCTGGGCATTGAGCTCGTCGACCTTCTTCTGCGTCGCGGCGACGTTCTTCTCCTGCTCGGTCTGCTTATCGGTGAGCTGCTGCTTAAGGTCCTTGACCTCCTGAATGGTCTGGGCCTGCTTGTCGGAAACCTTGCCGTAGTAGAACAGACGGTTGAGCATGTCGCCCAGATCGTCGACGCCCGTCAGAACCTGAAGGAGACTCAGACCGCCAGTCTTGTACTCACCGGCAACGTAGCTCGAAAGCTTTGCCTGACCCTCGGCAATCTCTTGCTGCTTTTGCGTGATCTCGCCTGCAGTCTGATCAAGCTCCTGCGTCTGTGCGGAGAGTTCTTCATGAATTTGCTGGGTTTGGGTGCCAATCTGCTCGAGTTTGGTACGAGCAGCGGCAAGGTCGGATGCGGTATCGGCGTAGGCCGGAGCCACGAGGCCCAGGCCCAAAACACAAGCGAGGGTTGCCGTAGCAGCGCAGCGTGCCATGTTTCTGTGCGTGTTTGCTGTGCGCATGTAGCTTCCTTTCCGGTATCTAAGGGTAGCGGCTAGTCCACCGTTACCAGGCTAAAGAGCTCAACGTCCTCGTTAGAAGGCGTGAGCTTCTTGCGCGGGTTGAGAAACGCAAGCTCAAGGATACAACCGTAGCCCACAAGCTTTGCGCCCATATCTCGCACCAGTTTACCTGTTGCCTCGACGGTTCCGCCCGTCGCGACCAAGTCGTCCAGAATCAACACGGTATCTTTAGAGCTGATAGCATCGGCGTGGATCTCGATAGAATCCGTTCCGTACTCGAGCTCGTAGCTTGCGCTCACCGTTTTACGCGGCAGTTTATCCGGCTTACGTGCGGGAACAAAGCCGGCACCCAGGGCGACGGCCACGGGCACGCCCACCATAAAGCCACGAGCCTCGGGGCCGACGACCTTGGTAATGCCCATGCCAGCAAAATGCTCGGCGAGCGCATCGACCATGGCCTTCAGAGCCTCGGGATTGCCAAAGAGCGGCGTGATGTCCTTAAATACGACTCCGGGTTCGGGATAGTCGGGGATGTCGACGATATGAGATTCGAAGTCGTACACTTTGTGACCTTTCATGGATTGCCGGGTGGACGGCGATTATTTACTCGTGTTAGCAGACGAGCTATGCGAGGGGACGACGACCTTGGATGGCTGCACGAGCGACTCGTCGTGCGCGGCAACCGCGGGGACGCTTGCCCCATCGCTTTTAGCCTTGGTGGATTCGGAACGCGCGATCTCCTCATCGAGAGCATCGATGTCAGCGTCCTCGACCACGGCGTTGAGCGACTCAAAGACACGGTTCTTAAGTAGTGCGGTGTGCACGCCCTCGGTGAGGTCGTGCAGCTTCTTAAAAGCGCGCTCGAGCTTGGCGTCGCGCTCGTCATCGGAGGTATCCATGCCGAGCATGCTCACGAGAACCTGCTCAAACATCGAAGACTCGCGGTTTGCCGACGATACGTACTGACGCAGGTTGCGCGGCTCAATGTGGAAGCGCGACAGCTCCGAGCAGTAACGGATAATCGGGAAATCTCGGCCATCGACGAGCTCACGGTTCTGCGGGCTCTTGATAATGCGGATAAGATCGTTCTCGGCAAGGGAGCGGATAAACGAGATCTCAACACCGAGCATGTCGGGAATGGTCTCGATGGGGTGCAGCTTTTGCTTGGTCTCCTTGGGCTCCGTCTTAAGCGGAACATCGGACAGAAGACCCACCTCGTAAGCCAAAGTGGACAGGTCCGTTGCGTTTTCCAAGCGCTGCTTAATGACGTTGAGCGGCATGTAGCGGGTCTTCTGCAGGTGCAGGATGACCTCGAGACGGTCAACGTCTTCCTTGGAGTACTGGCGATACCCCTTTGGCGTACGATGAGGGGTGATGAGCCCCTCATCTTCTAGAAATCTAATTTTTGAGTTCGATAGATCGGGGTATGCGCCTCGAAGAAGGTTGACGACTTGGCCGATACTCAGATAGTTGCGTTCGGCCATTACCTACTCACCGGTTTCGATGCGCTCCGGCGTGCTCTCGTGGTAGATGAGCGTGAACGTTCCAATCTGAACGGAAGAGCCATCGTGCAGCGGAGCACCGTTGACGATGGCGCCGTCGACCCAGGTACCGTTGAGCGAGCCCAGATCCTCAATACGGGCGCCCAGGCCCTCACGAATAATGCGTGCGTGGCTGCGCGAGACCGTCATGTCGTTGAGGAAGATGCCGTTCGCGGGATCGCGGCCGATGGTGGTCACGTCGTCCTCGAGCTCAAAGGCAGCACCGGTCTGCGGGCCCTTGACGATGGACAGAACCGGAGCAGTGATGCGCACGTTGGCCATAAGGTCGGGAACGGTGACATCGCTCGAAGGAACACGGAAAACGCAGGTAGCGTCCGCAGTCTTATCGTTCTGAGGCATATTGTTAACCTTGTTGTCCATGACAACCCCTATCTAACGCGGACGTGCCGCAAAAAATGAACCGTACGTAATCATACCCCAATGAATCAGTCTTCGATTTCGGGGTTGAGAAAGTCGGTGTCCTCGTCCTCGGGATGCGCGATGGCCTGTTTAATGGCCACCCCTCCCTTAATGGAATAGATGACGGCGGTGAGCATGGAGAAGATGACGCCGCCGTACACAAAGAAGATGCCGAGGGGCACCGAGCTACCGTTGAGGCCTGGGAATGCCGTGAACGTGGCGGGCAGCAAATGCCAGCCGTCGATGACGGGGAACCCAAGCAGCATGAGCGAGAAGCCGGTCATGAGCAGTGCCGTGGCAATCTTGCCGGGAAAGACGACGTCGATGGGGCGCCGGTGGTAGTGGCGCACGATGAGCGTGCCGATACCCAGATAGATATCGCGACCAATGATGAGTACGCAGACCCAGATGGGCAGCTCGCCGCGGACCACCAGGCCCAGTACGCCGGTAAACAATAGCGCGCGGTCGCAGATGGGGTCCATGACTTTGCCGAGCCACGAAACCGTCTTGGTCATGCGGGCAATCTGGCCATCCATCCAGTCGGTGGAAGCCGCGATGGCATAGATGACAATGGCGACGACACGGTTGTTGTCCGTCACGAACAGGTACAGGAAGACGAGCGTGAGGACCAGGCGCGTAAAGGTGATGAAATTGGAGATCGTAAAGATCTTATTCGACGGGTAATCGGAAGTGCCGATAAGCTCCTTTTTGATCTTCTTCTTGATGCCCACAGGACTCCCCCGCTGGTAAACGACAAAACTTTCGATACTATACCCGTTCTGGCGATGTCTATCCAGCGTAAGCATAGAGAGTCCAGACATATGGAGGACGGTATCGGGCAGGATGTCTATCGCTTTTGTGTACGTCAGCCTCCAAACATGTCATCAATTGCGTATTTGGAGGGTGACGTACAAGTTTTTGTTGAGCGAAAGTATCGATTAATAAAGCCGTTGATTCTTCGTTGCTTACTTTATTGATTCTTAACAAAAAAGGTCAGGCACTAGGTGCCTGACCTGCAAACTTCTTGGCAGGACGACTGGATTCGAACCAGCGACCCCTTGACCCCCAGCGGGGTCAGAATGACCCTGACCTGTGCTTATTTTGTTAAAACACGCGCAGATAGCGCAAGTAGCGCATTTCCGCATTTGCAAATTTTACCAGCTCAGCGCGGTCTGTCCAGATAGCATATTTTCGGCTTCGAGGAGCGCGGTGCAGCCGATGATTTAATCAACGGGGGTAGGAGCCCCGAATCGTCGCCTCTCCGGGTTCCCGCAGGTGGGCCCGCCTGTTTCTAATCAACTGCGGATTTAGGAGCAGACATGCAGAACGAGAAATGCAGCAATAAAACCTTACGCGTATGCGGAGCCGGCGGCGTGAGGAAGAACAAGGGCAAATGGCAGGCTGTCGTGACGGTGGCCGACGAGATGACCGGGAAGAAGGTCCAGAGGACCAGGAACACCCGCGTGCCCTGCCTGAAGCAGAGCACGCGGGGAAAGGCGGCGGCGATGCGCGTCCTCGCGGAATTCAGGTCGGAGGTCGAGCTGGAACTCGCCGAGGCCGAGGAGGCGAGGGCCGCTATCGGCGCCGGGCTTCCCGCCGAACAGCTGGATGACTACGCCGCGCTGCCGCTTTCCGAGGCGCTCGAGAAGTTCATCGACTTCTGCCTGGAGATGAACAGGATCACCCCGACGACCCGCGACGACTACCACTACAGCGCCCTGCACATCGAGCGAGACGAGCTGGGTCTGGTCCCCGTGAACGAGGTGACGACCGACGACGTCAACGCGTGGTCGAGGCGCAGGATCGCCCTGGGCACGGTGCCGGACACGCTCAACAAGTCATTCAAGCTCGGCAAGCGGCTCTACGCCGTCCTGCTGAAGCGCAGCAACGACACGATCGGGAGGAACCCGTTCGACGGCGCCCTCGCGCCCAGAGTCATCGCCAGGCCCAGGAACGCGCTGCGCTCCGACCTCGTGCCGAAGCTCAACTCGGTGACCTCGATGATGCCGGACTCGACCTTCAGGCGGGCGGTCGTGCTCGCCCTGCACACCGGGATGCGCATCGGCGAGGTCTGCGGCCTGCGCTGGTGTGACGTCGACTTCGAGTCGGGGCTCATCACGGTCAGGCACTCGGTGGCCTACGTCAAGGACAGGGGCTCCTTCATCAAGGACACCAAGAACCACGACCTGAGGACGATCCCCGTCGACCCGGTGGGCCTGCTCCCCTTCCTGAAAGAGATCCACGAGATCGATTCGCAGAGGCTCCGGGAGGCATCGGCCCTCGGCCTGCGCGACCTCGCGGACAGCTACGTCGTGTCGCGGCCGGACGGCTCCTTCGCCACCACCAGTTACATCCGCAGGGCGTTCAAGACGTTCTCGGAGACCAACGGCCTCATGGGCACCAACGACGAGCTGATCACGTTCCACGGCCTGCGCCACACCTTCGCGACGCAGTGGATCCGCCACGGCGGCGACATCAAGGCGCTGCAGTCGATCTTCGGGCACAAGGACGCCATGGTCACGCTCAACGTCTACGCCGACATCGAGCCGATGTCCAAGATCCAGAACATGCTGCGCGTGTCGCCGA
Source organism: Collinsella sp. (assembly GCA_048485835.1). Classification (GTDB taxonomy): domain Bacteria; phylum Actinomycetota; class Coriobacteriia; order Coriobacteriales; family Coriobacteriaceae; genus Collinsella. Next base: position 1,336 of record DBFWBE010000011.1, on the reverse strand, counting down.
GCCTGTGGCGAGGCTACCTCGGCCTGAGGGTGGACCCCGGCCCCATGTTCCAGCAGAAGATCCGCGAGGCGATCGAGACGCTCGAGGCGTTCGGCTACGGCATCTCCGAGCCTGACGACCGCAACGTCCTCATCCGCGACGTTCAGACGATAAGCCGCCTCTACCCCACCGAGTACGCGGCAGTGCTGGGGGCCATCCCGACCGAGGCGACCGTGGTCGAGTAGAGGCTGAGACATGCGCTTTCCCAAATCCGTAGTGCAAGTACGGGAATGTGGAATCGCGTTAGATATATTCTACCCGGTCATCTCGGTGGCGCAAATCTTGGCACGGGTTTCCGCGAACGCGGACGCCCGTGCCCTTCTTTTTATGTTTACGCAAAGAGTCAGCGGGAATGCAGGTGAGGCCTCGCGGTTCAGGCCGGGGATTTTCAGCCGCGCCGCCCGATTTCGAATAAAGGCCTGCAGATGCAGACGGCTTTCGGGAGGCCCCGACGGCACCTCTCTCAAAAATGGGAGCATGGCCCGAGGGCGCCCATGGGCGGCCCTCCCGCCGTTCGGTTGGGCGGCGGCGTGTAGCCCCGTAGGCGTGTAGCCGTGTAGCGGTGTAGTGCGCTGCGGATGTAGACCTGTGGCGGCGTATGCCGAAACATATTCCCAATCCGGGAATGCACTTATATATAAGTGCAATCGTCTTGCCATAGACGGGAAACCCGTCGGCCGGGCGGGACCGGAGGGCCGGGCGGCGAATGCGAAAGGCCGGATGCAGCCGATGCCCTGAATGAGGTCCCAACACATGGGAGGGGCAGGTGAATCCATCTCTTTGGCCGCTCCCGAGGGCATGGATTTCCCAGCCCTCGCCCCCGAGGACATCTTGCAGACGATTCGCAGGTCTCCGAGCGGTAGGTACCTGATGGAGCAGAGGGCCGCGCTGGCGTAGTTGCCGCACTTCGACGATATGGACGATGACGAGCTCCGCCAATTCGCCGCCCAAGTCAGGCCGTGATTTTATAGAATTCAGGGAGGACCGCTGTCACGTTCGCCGTTTAAGAAGGTGCCGCTTTGAAATATCTCGTCGAGGATTTCGATGATCCGGCAGATCCCGTCCAAGACTACGCCGAGGCCAAGCAAATCGTCCGAAAAGTACTCGGCTCCCACCCATCGGTGAGACAAGCTGCCACATGGCCATGGAAGCCTCATTTATTTGCGAAGAACATCGGCTAGCCGCAGGATTGAAATCATCGACCGATAAGTGAGTTCCACCTTTTCGCCCGCAAGCAGTCGTTTCGAGCCAATCTCATCTAGCCCCACAAGCCGAGAGAACAGCGGGCCGCTCATCG
>DBFWBE010000010.1:0-63263 GCA_048485835.1 Collinsella sp. | reverse complement strand
GGAGGCGCCGCGCGCTCGGGCGGCGCGCCAGGGAGATAGTGGACGAGATAGTCGAGAAGCGCGGTCTCAAGAAGGAGTAACATCGGGACTTGCAGCGACGGACCTCAGGACACTCTTACACCACGTCTGCGCGCGCGACCTCTATACGCCTTCAAATTAATCAAAACGCCCGTTAGCATGCTTCTGTGTGCCAACGTTAATGAACATATTTGCTATTGTGCCTATTATCTTGTAAGCTCAATATGAGACTACGCCAGCAACAGTACTCATTTTTGCCATTTTTTGCCCACGGGGTATGCCGCAGAAGATCCAACTTGCTCCAGCGTGCCGTACGCCGACCCCCCTTCCGGCGAGTGCCGACATTTTCCCAGATAAAACCTGCCAAAATAAACCTGTCCCTTTTTGGTAGGTTTCGGGGTAGCAAGGGCTTGCACTTTAGCGTGCGACAGCGGATAATGCCGAGCATTCGACAATACGCTTATTGCTCTTTCTATAGATTGAGGAGACCCCTATGGCCATGGAATTCAAACGCAGGCTGCCGATCCCCATGGAGATCCGCGAGGAAATGCCGCTTTCTGCCGAGCTTACCGCCAAAAAGCAGGCATTTGACGCCGAGGTCGCCAAAGTCTTTACCGGCGAGGACGCACGCAAAGTGCTTATCATCGGCCCGTGCTCTGCCGACCGCGAAGATTCAGTGCTTGAGTATATGAACCGACTGGCCAAGACCGCCGAGGAGGTCAAGGACAAGCTCATCATCATTCCGCGCGTCTACACCAACAAGCCGCGCACCAAGGGCACCGGCTACAAGGGCCTGCTGCACAACCCCAACCCCGAGGCTCCCGACGATCTGCTCGAGGGCGTCAAGGCCATCCGCCATATGCACCTGCGCGTTATTGAGGAAACGGGCTTCTTCACCGCCGACGAGATGCTCTATCCGTCCAACTACCAATACCTCGTTGACCTGCTGAGCTATGTTGCCGTGGGCGCACGCTCGGTCGAAAACCAGGAGCATCGCCTGGTGTCGAGCGGCATTTCGGTACCCGTTGGCATGAAGAATCCCACTGCCGGCTCTACCACCGTTATGCTCAACTCCATTTACGCCGCGCAGGCGCACCAGAGCTTCATCTTCCGCAACTGGGAGGTCGAGTGCGACGGCAATCCGCTCGCGCACGCCGTTATGCGTGGCTACATCGGTCTCGATGGGCGCACCTACCCCAACTACCACTACGAACACCTGGAGCGCCTGGCCGAGCGCTACACCGAGCACGCCGGCTATGCCAATCCGGCAGCGGTCATCGACTGCAACCACGACAACTCGGGCAAGCGCCCGCTGGAGCAGTATCGCATTTGCAAGGAGGTACTCGACAGCTGCCGCCGCAACGAGTCCATCTCCAAGCTGGTCAAGGGCTTTATGATCGAGTCCTACCTGGAGGACGGCAACCAGCCGGTCGACGGCGGCGTCTTTGGCAAGTCGATCACCGACCCGTGCCTGGGCTGGGAAAAGACCGACTACCTCATCCACGAAATCGCGGAGCGGGTTTAGTTACGCGGGCCGCATTTGGACAATCTGACGTTCAACTTCAAGGGCGCGACCAGAAGGTCAGCGCCCTTTCGTTTCACGTCACCTTGTCTCAAATGCGGCCCGCTCGCTGTCCGTCCTCTACCTGCGGCGTTGTCTTACTCCGGATGCGGCAGTTAGGGACGTTCCTTTTCTGCCGGCAGTTTGGGCTGTTCCTTGGGGTAGTCATTGGGGACGTTCTTTAATGACTGGTCGTTTAAGAACGTCCCCAACGACTACCCAGAATGAGAGTGGATAATCTCCCGTTTTTGGCCTATACCAGCGCTAAAAGTGGGAGATTATCCACTCTCATCGAGCAAGTGTCCGAAAATCCGCCCTCATTCCTTCTTAGGACCCTCCGTCCCCGAGGATTCGAGGCTCGCCTGCCGAATGGTCGATGCGGCCGTCCTGCGTCCATGTCACACTCAGGGGTGGCCTGACCCAACTTGGAAGGAGCCCCCATGAGCCTTGACAACGTAACTCTGCGTGCCGCCACGCTCGATGACCTGGCCGGCATCGCCGCCATCTACAACCAGCTGTGGTGCAACACGCTGCGCAACCGAGGCGACGTCGAAGCCGCCGATTTCTGTGCGCGCTTTAACATCGCCATGCAGCTGCAGCGCTCCCCCATCGCGCTCGTTGCCGAAGCTGAAGGCCGCATCATCGCCGCTTGCTGCATCGGTATCTTCGAAGACGGCAAACCACGCACCAATCCCACGTGGGAGCCCTGCTACAACGAGATGTTCGTCCAGGCAACCGAGATGGCAAAGACCGCCGATGCCAAGCTCGAAGGCTCGCTCTTTGGCGATAGCCGCGAGAAGGCAACAGCCGACCGCTTTGCCGCCACGGGCAACGAATATGCCCAAGGCCAGCTCAACCTGATCATCATCGTGCCCGAATGGCAGGGCAAGGGGCTCGGCCGTGCGCTCATCGACCTTGCGCGCGCCGAACTCGCCAAAGCCGGGTGCACCAAATTCTTCCTGATGAGCGACTGCAACTCCGACTGGCAGTTCTACGAGCACCTCAACATGAAGCGCATCTTGGAGGATCACAGCCAGGACACCGGCGACGGATTTATCGTCTATATGTACGGAGGCGACACGCAGGATTAACTTGCATGTCGCCTCACGGGCTTTCTACAAGACGGCCCAAACCATCAACCAAGACGAGTCAACAAGGCGCGCTCTCCTCGGCAGCAAGGGCATTCGTGCTGTAACGAGTGGTGGAGATGGCCACGCTTGCACACAACTGTCTCGGATAGATAGCGGTCGAGCAGGCGCGCCCATGTGCGTGCGTCAAGACGCTCCTCCGCCCTGCCATACAGCGATCGACGGAGTGCCTCGCCCATAGTGCCGCTAAAATCATCGAGCTCAAGAGCGTACTTTGGGACAACGTATCCGACCAACGTCCCCACAAACGGGCTGTGCCCATTACACACGCAGCTGTTTATCAATGGTGCAGGCGGAATGTCATCGTCGTCCAGGTCAAATATGTCCAAGTCCAGCTCACCAGAAGCGTATGGGTGTATTCCGCGGTTAAGCATCTTAAAGATATGGACCGCGAGTCCAAAGTCATCCGTCTGTGGCGTAAACACGGGGGCATTCGTGGACGCTGCCAAGCTCTCGAAATCGCTGATGCCGGCTATCTCCATGAGTTGAAGCACCTCGGGGGCAATATAGCCGGGAGCGGCGCACGCAGTCCTATGTGTCACATCCGAAAGCGTAAAGCTATACGAGCGCCTTGATGGTATCCATGCCCGCATGCGCCGAAGCCTCGCAACCCTTCTGCCCGTTGAGCACGCACTCGAGCAGCGTATCGTATGCGCGCTGGGCTTCGGGGGCCAGGTACGCCCTGTTAAACATGCCCTCGGGTCGCACGTTTCCCTTCGAGTCGATCATATAAGGCCCCAATCTGTTTGGTTTCCCCAGATTGTGTGCCCGCACACCCAAGCCGCACGGCCCGCCGTTCAGCTGAAACCACCACACAAAAAGTCCGCCGACCATTGAAGTCGGCGGACTTTCGCGTGCGGACAATCAAGCACTGTTCACCATGGAACTGCTATTTACAGCGCGCCTTGGGCTGCTGCTGGGTGATGCAGTGGATGTTGCCGCCGCCGTAGATAACCTCGCGAGTCATGATACCGATGACTTCACGGTCCGGATAAGCAGCCTGGATATCCTTGAGCGCCTGGGCGTCATTGGGATCGCCGAACTGCGGTACAAGCACTGCGCCGTTGATGGGCAGGAAGTTGAGGTAGCTCGGCTCGAAAGCATCCTCGGGGGTACGCGGCAGCACGCCCTCGACGGGGTCAATCGTGCTGGCCTCCTCCTCGGTCATATATACCGAGGTCGCAGGCATAATCACCTTGTGGATCTTGAGCTTGCGGCCACGGGCATCCGTCGTCTCGGAAAGCGTCTTATACGCCTCTTGGCACTCCTTGTAGAACTTATGGTTGGGATCATCGGTCCACATGCAGCAGACCTCGCCGAGCGCACTAAAGCATGCGACGTCGTCCACGTGCCCGTTGGTCTCAAACGGGTCGATGCCATCCTTGATCCAAATGACCTTCTCGATGCCCAGGTACTCGGCAAGCTTCTCCTCGATCTGCTCCTTGGTGTACTGGGGGTTGCGGTCCTCATTGAGCAGGCACATCTCGGTGGTCACCACGGTGCCCTGGCCGTCGCAGTTAAACGAGCCACCCTCGAGGATATAATCCTCGGGACGATAGCGGTTAACCTGCTCGAGCTGTGCCACCTGCAGGCCAATGGAAGCGTCCTTGTCCCACGGGAAATACAGGCCGTCAATGAAACCGCCGTAAGCATTAAAGTGGAAGTGCGAGAGTGCCACGTCCCCCTTGTCGTTGACAAGAAACGCCGGGCCGGGGTCGCGAATCCAGCTGTCGTTGTACTCCATGTGGATAACGCGCACGTTCTCAACGCCGTCGAAGATCTCACACACCGCGGGGAAGTCTTCAGTGTTGACGCCCACAGTGATGGGCTGAAAACGTGCAACGGTCTTAATAATCTCGGTAAAGACCTTTTGCGCCGGCTTGGCACCACAGCGCCACACATCCGAGCGATGCGGCCACAAAATCCAGGTGCGCTCCTGCTCTTCGTACTCGCCGGGCATGTAGAATCCGTCCTTCTTTGGCGTAGACTCGCTCTCGTAAATGGTCTTCATTTCAAGCTCCTAAATCTCGGTGCTTTTGCTTGACGAGACCATGATGCGGCCGCACCGAGATGTTCTCAATGGTCCCTCGAGCCCCTTTCAGCGACCGACGGTATACCATTCGCTGACCTAAAGTTCTATTCAGGCCGAGAACATGACATACTGGGTTCCACAATGGAAAGGATGCCCTATGCCCCCATGCAATAATCAGCAGACTATTGAGTTGGACAGTACGACCTGGACTGCTCTCAACGAGCTCGCGCTTGCAATCCACGCATCACACGGTGTCGATAAGCTGCAAAAGGAGACCCTCGAGGGAACGACAGGGCTCGTGCCCCATCGGATCGCCATGTTCGACCTGATCGAGGCAGCGGGCAGTGATGCCCCACGCTACGTCCACCCCGCAAGCAGCGGAATGGACGACCGCGCACTGAGCGACTACTACAACCGCTACGCCGCGATGGACTATACAACATGGAGCTTTGACTTACATAAGGTCGGCGTCTACCGCGACCTCGACCTCGTCGACGTCGAGCGACGCGATGCCACGCCCATCTATCGCAAATGGATGGAACCGCAGGGCGTCTACTTTGGCTGTACGGCCACGCTCGCGCACAACGACAGCCCGCTAGGAAGCATCACCCTGTTTCGTGAACGCACGGCCGGAGACTTCACCGACACCGAGCTCGCAATCCTGCTCGAAGTCGCTCGGCACGCGAGCCTCGCGCTCGCCAACCTCTATCCTCGGGGCATTAAACTCACCCAGACAGAAGACACAAACCAGCTAAATGCTTTCATTACAGAACACAATATCCAACCGCGCGAAGCCGAAGTCATGCGGCTCATGCTCGACGGCAAAACGAACAAACAGATGGCAAACGAGCTATTCATAAGCGAGTCAACCGTCAAGAAGCATGTCAACGCCATCTATCGCAAGCTCGGCGTCAGCAACCGCCTGGGCCTCATGACTGCCACGCAAAACATCCCGCGATAAAAAAGGGCGCCCTCCATGCAGAGAACGCCCTTTGATTTCGCCATTTGAATTAGTGTCGGCTCTGGCTCAAAGAGTAGACAGGTTTATTTTGGCAGGTTTTATCTGGGCAAATGTCAGCCGCCGCGAGGGAGCTGCCTTCCCTCGCGGCGGTCTTCTAGCAGAAAAACCAAGTGAGTAGGCTTTTTGCAGGAGGTCAAGCACGCCCCAAAACGCCACAGCTCTGACCTGCGGTTTTATTGAGTATTTGTTGCGATGTGCTCGGCATATCCAAATAAGTCTACTCACTTGCATCTAAGACGCACCAGATAGGCAAAAACCGCCGCAAAAAGGGGGCCGGTTCCCTTCGCGGCAGCCGTTAATACGCCGAGCTTGTTATCGTAAAAGCCAATCACGCGCCGAAACCACACTACAGTCTTTCGACTCATACGTTGAGTCCACGCGGGCCACAACATAGCGCGCATCTTTTGCAATGTCGATCTCATCGCATACAGTCTGTAGATGGCGGGCGTACTTATCGTGATACGTTCTGGATGATTTTATTTCGATAGCCTTGGGACTCCCTGAGTTTGTACAGTCGAGCAAATCGATTTCACGCTTGCTGTCGTCCCTATAGAAATACAGCTCGGGATTCTCGCCCACGTTGAGATGGCTCTTCGCCGTTTCGGAAACGATGAGGTTTTCGAAAACGGCCCCCAGATAAGGGCTCTCCAATAGTTGCTCCAGTGATCCAATTTTGAGCAAGTAGCAGAGCAGCCCCGTGTCGTAAAAATAGAGCTTGGGCGTTTTAGTTAGACGCTTCTTGGCATTTGCATAATAGGGCTGCAGCGAAAACGTCAGGTAGCTCTGCTCCAGAATGGACAACCAGCTTTTAATGGTCGATACGCTCACGCCCGTATCTCGAGAAAGCGAGGATATATTGATGAGGGCACCGACGCTCTGAGCAATTATGGACAGAAACTTATGAAACTCCGCCTTATTGCGCACATCAAGCAAGCCCACAACATCGCGCTCAACATAGGTATCGATATAGCTGGGAAAATAAACCGAGGACGGCATTCCGGCGGAACGCAGGCGAGGGTATCCCCCTTCGAGCGCGAACAAATCCACTTCCAGCTGCCCCTGCTGGCCCCTCTCCGCTTCTCGAAACGATAATGGCAGCAATTTTAAGATCCCGACTCGCCCGGCAAGAGACTGCCCGATGCTTTTCATCATCAAAAAGTTTTGCGAGCCTGTAAGGATGTATTGACCGGCGTCTCCCCGCTCATCCGAAACAACCTGGATCATTGAAAACAAATCCGGGGCGTATTGCGCCTCATCGATGATGAGTCCGCCCTTTCGGTTGCGGATAAAACTCACCGGATCCTCCAAGGCCGCGCGCCTCGTTTGAGGGTCCTCAAGCGTGACGTAGGAATAGTCGGGAAAGGCATGCCGAACCAGGGTAGACTTACCACTCTGCCTAGGCCCTGTCAACGACACAACAGGAAACCAGCCTGCCATGCGAATGAGCAACTCATGCAAATCCCTGTTAATGAACTCAGCCATATCAACGCCCCTTATTACGCTGTTACCATAATCGAATAGTTTCATTCTCCATAATCTTATAGTAGCGTTTACCATAATCTTATAGTAACCCAGTTCAAAAGCATTATTTATAGAGCCGAAATCTCAGACCCTAAATAACAAAAGCCACCACAATGGGGGACTGTCCCCATTGTGGTGGCTTGCAGGCGAGTTAACTTGTTCGACTATCGTACGCCAGCCATGTCCGAGCCTAGAGCGTGGCAAGGCGCTTGGACTCGTGCGCGGCGAGCGCAATGGAGATGATGCCAGTAATGGCATCGGCCACCACCAGGGCGATCCACACGCCCTCGACACCCATCATGTTGCCGAGGAGGTACATAAGCGGCACCGAGCAGATCACATAGCGAAGCAGGCCCGTAAACGTGGTGACACCCACCTTCTCGACCGCCTGGAAATACATCGACATGGTCATGGCAAGATAGCCCAGGGCAACAGCCAGGATGACAGTACGCGTGGCGTTGGCGGCAACCTCAACGAGCGCAGGATCGCTGCCGGCAAAGAAGGCGCACACCGGGGTGGCGGCAAGCCAGAGCGCGACGGTGACCAGCGCCAGCGTCACAACCTGGTACTTAAGCGTGCAGGAGAGCGTCTCCTTAAGGCGTGCCCAAGCCTTTGCGCCGGCGTTGAAGGCAGCGATGGGCTGCAGACCGTAGGAGAAGCACTGGGCAACCATCATGGTAATGTAGAGGATGTAGCCGTTGATCACGCCAAAGGCTGCGATGTAGAGCGAGCCCATGTCGCCGCCGAGCGAACCCAAAAGCGAGTTGGCAACGGTATTAAAGATAAAGGTCGCACCCTGGACCAGGAAGAACGGGAAGCCGATCTTGAAGATCTGGCCGCAGATGGCGAGGTCGAGCTTAAGGTCGGCCAGGCTAATCTGGAGCTGGGACTTTTTGCCCCCGATGAACCAGAAGATACCGATGGCCCAGATACCGATGGAAAGCCCGTAGTACACGCCGGCGCCCATAACGCCAAACTTGAGCACAAACGTGGAAAGCGCGAGCCAACAGATGGCGACGATGGCCGAAACGGTCATGAGGTTGGCCTGGATCTGAACCTTCTCGTCCACACGCATCACAGCGGTGATCATCTGGCCAATGACCGTGAGCGGCAGCAGCACGGCGAAGGTGCGCACGCCGACAACGGTATCGGCCATGATGTCGGGCGTGGCGCCAAAGAATGTGCAGATGGGCTCGGTAAACACTGCCATCACCACAGCAAGCAGCACACTCACGATCGTGGTGAGCCAAAAGCCCTGGCTAAAAGCCTTGCTTGCGCCCTTGATGTCGCCGGCACCCAAAAGGTTGCCCACCACGGCGGGCACGCCGGTGCCAAACAGGTTGCCAAAGGCCAGGTTGATGTACTCGACCGACATAATGATCGAGACACATGCCAGGCCGTGGGCACCTAGGCCCCAACCCATCACGAGGCCCTCAAGGACCACCATGATGATCTGGGCGAGCATGCCCTGGCCGGTGACGATGGTGTACTTACGCACCAGACCGGGAATCGGTTGGGAGGCGAGCTCGCGCTCCTCCTCCACGGCAGCGGTTACTTCTTCTGCCATTGTTCTCCCCTTTCCTTGAGAGAGTAGTGCTGAATGGATGTCAGGCGGCTGACAACTGGCACCAAGCCGCCCAATCAAACGATGGCGCTATGCCTCAAAGACCACCTTGCCGGCGATCATCGTGAGGGCTGCGGTAGCCTCGAGCACCTCGGCCGGCTCGCAATCAAAGAGATTGCGGTCGAGCACGCAGATATCTGCCTGTTTGCCGCACGCGAGCGTGCCGATGCGGTCCTCGGCATGCATGGCGTAGGCGCTGCCATAGGTGTAGGCGCGCAGAGCCTCGGCCATGGTAATGCGCTCCTGGGGGAACCAGCCCTCAGGGTTGGAACCGTCCTCGAGCATGCGGAAGACCGCGCCGTACACCTCCTCCATGGGCTCCAAGCCCACAACGGGGAAGTCACTGCCCAGGTGCACCACGGCTCCGCTGGCAAGCAGGCTATGCAGGGGCCACGAAAGCGCGGCACGCTCGGGACCCACGGCTTCGTCCTTGGCAAGGTCAGCCATATCGAGCAGCATGTGCCACGGCTGCATGCCGGGGCAGACGCCGAGCTCGGCATAACGCGGCATATCCTCGGGTTGAACCGTCTCGTTGTGCTCCATGGAGTGGCGACAATCCCGCTTGCCATGCAAGCGCTCGCCCTCCTCAAAGCAATCGAGCACAAAACGCACCGAGCGATCGCCGATTGCATGGATGCGCGTGTCAACGCCCCATTCCTGCGCCCTCAGGACGGCAGCACGGATGCGCTCCGGCTCCTCCGCGGGCTCACCACAGGTGTCGGGTGCGTTGCTATAGGGTTCAAGCATCCAGGCGGTATGGTCGGAGCACACACCATCAAGGAACTGCTTAAAGCCGTGCCACTCCACCTGCGTACCCGGGAAGGCGTATTTCTCCTTGATCTGCTCGAGCGTCAAGGACTCGTTTTCGAACAGGTCGGTGTACAGGAACACGCGCAGCGGCAAGTCGCCCTTGGCATTAAGACCTGCCAACACCGCATACGGGTTTTCCATGCTCACAAACGTAGGATTGACCATGCCGACCGTAGTGATTCCCAGGGCATTGGCGCGCCGGGCGGTTTTTGCAAACGACGCGTCAACAACCTCGGGCGCTGGGTCGTAGACCTCGTCCATAAAGAAGGCGCCGGCGTTGTTGGAAAACACGCCCGTCAGATTGCCGTCGGCATCCTTAAGGATCTTGCCGCCTGCGGGATCGGGCGTCTGCGAAGTTACTCCCACCTTGTTGATGGCGCAGGTATTGGCACTAAAGGTATGCAAGTCAACCTGCTGCAGAAATACCGGGCGGTCGGAGATGTACTCATCGATCATCGCGGCCGTGGGCATCTCGGGGACATCCCACTGGAACTGGATAATCTGGCAGCCCAGAATCCACTCGTTATCGGGATGGTCGGCCGCAAACGCCACGACACGTTCCATCGCCATCTCAAAACTGGTGCAGTCGATGAGGTTGACGGCAAAATCGGGGTCGGTCATAAACGCGCCCTGGGCAAAATGCGTGTGCGAGTCGATCAGGCCGGGCATGACGAGCTGGTCGCCAAAGTCGCGCACCTCGGTATCGGGACCGATAAACGGTGCCAGGTGAGCATCGTCACCGCAGGCAACGATTTTATCGCCCCGCACGGCAACGCCGCCCTTAAACGGCTCGAGCCCATCGCCGGTAAAGACGGCGTCGCTCTTGATAACTACATCAGCCTTGTCCATGCGAGCCTCCTCAGGCATCTTTGGTTGTAACGCGGACGCACCGCCCGCGTGGGCACTCGGTTGGGAGCGTAGCGCTCCCGCATCGGCGCGTGCCTACAAGCCGTGCTCGGACGTCTGTCCCACGTCCGCGGCTTCGCGCTACACCCATTGATACACAGGGGCAAACCCGTGCCAAGGCCAGGGACCGCAAACGGTCAGTTTAAGCAGGTTTACACGCTTTACCTGCAGGTTTATTGTCTGAGATTATTACCGCTTCATTACGCCCAACGGTGTGGCCGCCCACACAGCAAGACCCGCATGCGAGGAAGAATGAGGCTAGGAACGCCAAAAGGTATCTATAAGGTCATCTCGGTTGGAGACGCCGCTTTTAACGTAGATGCGATGCAAGTGTGCCTTGACCGTGCCAGGGCTGATGACCAACTCGCTGGCGATGTTTTGGGCGTCGTTGCCCTTCAGCACCAGCGTGAGCACCTCCTGCTCGCGCCGTGACAGCTTATGGGCGTCGGCATAAATCACCACACGCGATGCGAGATCGTCCTCAGAGCTTGCGCTCTCGGCTGCCACGTCCTCATCGGCACGCGGATGACGGGCATACACACGCAGGATATGGCTAAACTGGCAAAAAAGCTGAGCCGCGCATACCACGAGCAGCACGTTTTCGGAGATATTGCGCTCGGACAGATACCACAAAAAGAGGCCGATGACGGGGTTTTGGGAGTCGGGGCGGCAGAACAAGATCATGTAGGTGTCCTCGGCGATCACGCAAAACACAAGAACGAAGGCCACCTTCCAAAAGAGCTTTGAGCGGTCGAGGTCGAGTTTCTCAACACGCGTTGCTCTGTACCGGTAATGCCAGGCGGCATAGGCAAGACATCCTACATTACCCAGGTCACGCGTGAGCCAAAAGAGATACTGCTGCACCTCTCCGGCAGCGCCGCTGCGAGGCACCAGCAGCAATTGCAAGATTGAAAACGGCACGATAGCGAGTCCGAGCATGCGCGACGTCGGTCTTTTGCGCAAGCGCGCAAACATCCATAGCACCACGCAGGCATAGATGGCAATACCAAGCACGCAGCGCAGCAAGGGGTGCTGCAGCGGCTCGCTAAAGGTAACGGCGTAGTCGTATTTGAGCCGATTGTACTCGTCAAAAAAGATGACCGACATATCGAGCATATAGAGCAAAAAACCCGCCGCGGCCACGAGGCTGTCGCGACGGCGCGTCATGAGCCAAACCACCAATGCCACGGCACTGGTCACCAGAGCCACACCCATGATAATCGTGGTGTAGATATAGAACGCGAAACTCATGCCCGCCTCCCCTGTCTAGATGCTGTGAGGATGTTGACAGATTCTTTGCCGCAAGATTAGACTCACCGATTAAACGTACTGTATCGTTTAGATAAACAAGCTGTGTCTCACCGATGAAAGGAGATGCCATGACACCGATCGCTCCGCTCAAGATGCTCGTCGCGCCCGCCGCCAAGGCCATCACCCGACTCGGTTCTTCCATGACCTACGACAATGTCCCCTGCGCCGTTGAGGCGCGTTCGGACAGCTGCCCCTACCTGGGCCACGTCCCCTACTTTGCACCCAAGCTCGCATCTGATCCCGAGCAGCGTGAGCAGTAATCCAAGATGCATCTAGCACCGCACAACTCGCGGCGCTACTGTTTTGGTGCAAAGCGACCTGTCCCCCTTGCGCCAACGCCGGGATTGTCGATGCTGCGGCCGCGGCGCGATATGAGGCGCGAAACCTCGCCCAGCAACACGCCGATCACCACACCCATGAGGATCGGCAACTTTGACATCTCGGCGGGCGAGCTGTTAAGCGGCACGATTGTCGCAACAATCGAAAGCACGAGTTCTACCACCGGCACCGCAAGCGCTACCGCAAGCACCTTGCCCTCGAAGGGCGCGCGAAACACACGCGGGCGGTCGTCGTATTTACGCAGGCGCCAAAACGCCGGGAACATCGGGATATAGCTCATGAGCAGAAAGACGACGTTCATCGAGAAGAAGACCCAAAAGACGTCGGAACCTTCACCCAGCGGAATCTGAAGTAGCAGCACCAAGCTGGCAAAACAACCGTTAATGAGTGCCGAGCCGTTGGGCATGCCGGTCTTCTTGGACACCAGCGCAAAGGGACGCGGCATGTTGCCATGGCGCGCGGCATAGCTCGCCACGTTGTTGACGCCAAAGCTCCAACAGATCATGTTGGCAAACAGCGTTACCAGAAAGGCCACGCCCACGACCATCGTCAGCGGGTGAGCGCGCCCCACCATGGCGGCAACCGCGTCCACAATGCCCGAATCGAGTGAAAGCTGCTCGGTGGGAACCGCGGCTCCAATACCGATGCCACAGATAATGTAGATCGCCGCGATGGCAACGCCACCGGCGATAACCGCCTTGGGGATATCGCGCGATGGGTTCTTCATCGTGCTGGCAAAGGTCGCGACCACCTCAAAGCCCATAAAGTTGAATAGGATGATTGAAAGATACGTCAGTGAGTTAGTGTCTCCCAGATCGGGGACAAATGTCTTAAACGACATATCGTTGGCAAAGCCGTTGTTGCAGGCAAACCAGATGCCGATGATTCCCACCACGGCGGTAATGAGCACCTTGATGACGGCGCCGCCATCCATGACCCAATCGGCCTCGGCCACCGGCTGCATTGCCATGACCGTGACGCCCCACACAAAGGCAAGCTCGATGGCAATTCGGACCCCAAGCGAAAATTCGATGCCCCATACCGCATTGATGACACTGGGGAACATGCAGGCGATACTTGCCACCCACAGTGGAAAGTTGACCCAATAGCACCAGGAGCAGCGTGCACACCAACGGTCTCCCAAGCCCAGGCGAACCCAGTCGTACAGGCCGCCCTCGGAATCGAACGCCGTACCGAGCTCGGCCACCACCAGGCCATAGGGAAGCAAAAACGTAATGATAAGGAAGATCCACCAGAAGAACTGCACGTTACCCATGGCAGATGCCGGAGCAGCCGCCTCGATGGTAAAGACAACGCAGATAACCGAGAGGATGACCTCGAACAGGGAGAACTTTTTACCTGCCATGGCACGCTTCCCCTACAGCAAAAAGGATGGCATCTGTACCGAAGGCGCAGCCCAAGGTAGGGTTGCAGGCCGCGTCACCGGTGCAGGTGCCATCCCAAAGAGAAGAGAGGATGCAATTGTTGGACCAACGCTCGCGGAACAGGCGCGTGTAGATAACGATACGCTGGTACATAGATACTCCGATCAAAACGGCCGCGATTGCGACCGGAATCTTTTGGCAATTGAAGACGCGTCTGACCTGGGATATTCAAGCGAACAATTGGCCTAACCCGCAATAAATCCCAGATCAGACGCGTACTCAATCAAAGAGGCGGGCACTCCGAAGTGGAGGCAACGGAGTGCCCAAAGAAAAACCCAGCCGACCAAGACATCGAATAAACCGACCATCAATGCCCCGAGATGGTCACGGTGCGATTCACCGACTGTCCGATTGATCGGCTGGGTTTCTGAGGTGCGGCAGATTGCCCTGAAAGAGGAGGGCATAGACCTTAAGGGTCATGCCCGACGATTGAAGGGCAAGGTGCCGTGCCTCGGGAAGACAGACAATTACGCGGACGGCTCCTGCTGAGTAATGCAGTGGATGTTGCCGCCACCGAAGACGACCTGCTCGGACTGAACGCCGACGCACTTGTAGACGCCCTCGCCCCAGACCTCGTCGTAGATCTTCTGGAGCGTGTCGACGGCCAGCTGGTCGTTCTCGTCGCCGTACTGCGGGACGATAACGCCGTGGTTGGTCACGAGGTAGTTCATGTAGGAGGCGATCAGCGGCTCGTCGGGGACGCGCGGCTCGGCGTTCTCGTCGGCGTCGATGGTGTCGCAGGAAGCCTGGTCCATGAACAGCGGGTTCACGGGCATGCAGAGCTTGTAGACCTTCATCTTGCGGCCCTTGGCGTCGACGGCGTTGGAGAGGGTCTCGTAGGCAGCGTGGCACTGCTCGTAGAACGGATACTCGGGATCGTCGGTCCAAATGCAGGCCATGACGCCCGGCGCGATGAACGTGGCGACGTCGTCGATGTGGCCGTTGGTCTCCTCGGGGTCGATGCCCTCCTTGACCCAGATGACCTTCTCGACACCCAGGTAATCCTTGAGGTGCTCGTCCATGTAGGCGCGAAGCTCCTCGCTCCAGGGCTCAAACTTCTTGCGGTACTTGGGCCAGATGGACTCGGGATCCTCTTCCTCCTCCAGAACCGCAGAGCAGGTGCGGCCCGGGGAAAGCAGGCACTGGTCGGTCACGACAAGGGTGCCCTCGCCGTCGACGGTGATGGAGCCGCCCTCGAGGATCATGTCGTCGGGACGATAGCGGCGGCAGCCGGAGAGCTCAGCCATCTTGAGGGCGATCTGCTCGTCCTTGTCCCACGGGAAGTACAGGCCGTCGACGAGGCCGCCGTAGGCGTTGAAGTGCCAGTGGTTGGCGCGCTTCTCGCCCTTGCCGTTGATGACGTAGGTGGCGGCAGTGTCGCGGAACCAGGCGTCGTCGGTGGTCATCTCGATGACGGTGACGTTCTCGTCGTTCTCGAAGACGGCCTTGCAGTTGGCGTAGTCGACCTGGTTGGCGCACATATAGACCGGGGTGAACTCGGAGATGGCGCGGGCGATGGCGGCATACTGCTTCTGGGCCGGCTTGGCGCCGTGGGCCCAGGTGTCGGTGCGGTGGGGCCAGCCCATCCACACGCGATCCTGCGGGGCGAACTCGGCGGGCATGAAGAAGCCGTCGGCCTTGGGGGTGGACTCGGACTCGGTGATCGTACGCATAAGATTTCCTCCAAATCGAACGATCGCTTGCTGCGGGCGGGTTACCCGCAGCCTAAAACCAAGAGATGGTAGGCGCCCGTTCCCCGGCAAAGGTCGGGGCGCCCGGTGCCGGTTTTCACGGAATCGCACCGGCAAGCGACGACGTAACCAAGTGCGCGGAGACAAAACGCACGAAGGATACGGAAGAGAGATTGGGGTGGGCGGTGGTTACCGGAGCTATCGCTCACACCCACCCCGGGGGAATGGTTAGCAAACCTGTCGCTTGGACACGCCTCCGAAGAGGCTAGAGTGCCCGGAGTCGGGAGCGACAAGCCCGACGAAGCGCGCGTTGGTACACGAGGAGGGTTGGAGCCCCAGAACCGGGTGCTCTAGTTCTCCTCGGCCTCGGCGGCCTCCTCAGCGAGACGCTGGGCTGCGAGCTCAGGGGTCAGACCCTTGTACTCGGTCTCGCGGCCCTTAGCGCTGACGACGCGGACGACCTCGCCGATGAGCACGAGCACGATGAAGATAACGATCATCGGGACCTTGTCGCCAATTTCAGCAGCGGAGAACGGGATCAGCGTGGCAACGATGGCAAGAACCAGCTCGATGCAGGGGATGGCCAGCATGACCTTCATCATGGCGCCCTTAAACGGGAACGTGAAGATGCGCTCACGGTTGGGGTCGTTCTTACGAAGGTTGAGGAACGCCGGGAACATCGGGATGTAGGTCAACAGCAGGAAGACGACAGAGGTGCCAAAGAGCATCCAGAAGACACCGTTGGAGATGGCGTCGATGGGAACGAGCTGCAGGCACAGCACCAGGGAGGCAACGACAGCGTTGACCAGGTTGGTGCCGTTGGGCATGTCGTCATCCGAGATCATCGAGGCGAAGACCTTGGGCATGTTGCCGTGCTCGGCAGCGTAGCGAGCAACGGAGTTAACGCCGAAGGACCAAGCGGCCATATTGGCGAACAGGGTGATCAGGAAGGCGATGCAGATGACCTTAAAGATCATGGAGTCGCCCACCATGGTCTGGACTGCGACGATCATGCCGTAGTCGGGATCGATGGAGTCGGCCGGCACGGCGGCGCCGATGCCAAAGCCAGCGAACAGGTAGATCACGGCGATGGACAGGCCACCGACGATGATAGCCTTGGGGATATCGCGAGCGGGATCGGCCATGTCGTCGGTCATGGTGCAGATGACCTCGAAGCCCATGAAGTTAAAGATGATGATCGACAGGTAGCCGAGAGCGTTGGTGTTGGTGAGCTCGGGCAGGAAGGTGGCAGCGGACATGTCGTTCGCAAAACCGTTCTCCATGGCATACCAAATGCCCAAAGCGCCAACGATAACGGCAACGGCGACCTTGATGATGGCGCCACCGTTAAGGACCCACTCGGAGTCGGCCGCCTTGGAGCGGCCCATGAGGTAGACGATCCACACAAAGGCAAGATCGATACCCATCTTGGCGATCAAGTTGAACTCGACGCCAAAGACCATGCCCAAAATGTCGGGGAACATGGTAGCCAGCGAGGCGATCCACAGCGGGTAGTTGACCCAGTAGTAGTACGAGATGCGGGCGCCCCATTTGTCGCCCAGGCCATCGCGTACCCAGTCGTAAATGCCGCCCTCGCCGTCATAGGTGGTACCGAGCTCGGCGACAACCATGCCGTAGGGAAGCAGGAAGGTCAGGATCAGGAAGATCCACCAGAAGAACTGCTGGTTGCCAATGGCAGCAGCAGGAGCGGCGGCCTCGCAAACGAAGACGACGCAGATGATGGTCGAAATGACCGTCAAGAAGGAAAGCTTTTTCTTTCCGTCGCTCATGATGAGCTCCTTCGCTCAGTCTTGGACAGATCCGAGGCCCTAAGGTATTAAGGCAATTGCTTGGGCCTCGGTGAGCGGGCGACAGGAGACGAGCATCCGCCGCCCGCAAACGTGCTTTTAGAAGCCTTGAGGCTTAGAGCTGCTCGAGAGCCTCGAGAGCGGCGTGGAGCTCAGCCTTGGCGGAGTACTCGACACCCTCGTCGTTGAGCGGGGTGCGCTTGCCCAGGGCGGCAAGGAGAGCACGGATGGAGTGCTTGCGGTTCTCGGCCTCGACCCAGCACAGGGAGCGCTCGGGATCGTCCATGACTTCGTCGACGACCTCCTCGTTGCGGGTGGCCGGCAGGCAGTGCATGAACTTGGAGTTGGGGCCGGCAAAGTTCATCATGTCCATGGTGACCTGATACTTGGGATAGAACACGTCCATGTAGTTCTCGCCCGAGACCTCCTCGTCGTACAGGCCATACCACACGTCGGTGTAGATGAAGTCGGCGCCCTTGATGCACTCGATGTCGTCGGAGATGACGACAGAGCCGCCGGAGACCTTGCAGTTCTCCTCGGCGATGGCCATCATCTGCTTGCCGAACTCGGCGCGCTCCTCGACGGTGCCAACGTGCAGGCCGCCGTCGGGGATCTGGTGGCCCTTAGGTCCAAACTGGACAAACTTCATGCCGACCTTGGAGGCGATGAACATGAGGGAGACGCAGACCTGGGTGGCGTCGCCGATGAAGGCCAGGGTGCAGTCCTCGATCTTCTTGCCCTCGGGGAGGTTCTCGAGCATGGTCATGAGGTCGCCCATCTCCTGCGTGGGATGGTTGAACTCGGACATGCCGTTGATGACGGGCACAGCGGAGCCCTCGGCGAGGCCGACGACGTCCTTGTGACGGTCAACGCGAGCCATCATGATGTCGAGCAGCGAGCCCATAACGCGAGCGGTGTCGCCCAGGGACTCGTGACCGCCGAGCTGGATGGTGCCAGGGCCATAGAACTGAGCATGGCCGCCGAGGTCGGTCATAGCGGTCTCGAAGGAAAGACGAGTGCGGGTGGAGACCTGCTGGAAGATCATGCCAAGGCTCTTGTTGCGGAGCAGGTGCGGATAATAACCGTCAACCTTGATGGCCTTCTTCATTGCCAGACCAAGATCCTCGATAGCCAGGATCTGCTCTTTGGTGAAGTCGTTGGTGTCGATGAAATCCTTAGGCAGTGCCATGTCGATTTCCTTTCCGCCGGTCTTGCCGACTATTACTATGAGGCGCTCGAACATCACGCCTCGTGTTGACAAGACCATCATTCACCCGTATGCAATTTTTACCTAGTTTATTCGGGATTAAAGACCGTTCATGGAGTTACACCCCCTCTAAACCAATATAAACCCGCAGGTCAAGAGTTTACAGGGGGGTTTACCATCTAGAACCGCGAACGGTATACGGCTATGCTGTATCTCGGCGCCTAATCCGCAATGAAACGAAGGGTTGAGACGTCTATATCCCACAAGGTATACAGAGCTCGGCCATAGAATAAATGAGATGGGACGGTGACAGATGAACACCCTGATGTTCTTCTATACCCTAGCGATACTCGTGATCTGTATTGTGACGGCGGTGCTCTCGCTTGCCGCCTATGCCTCGTCTCGTCGACGCTTCTTTATCTATGGCAGCGGCGTATTTATCTGCTATGCCATCGAGATGACCGAGATTTTCTTTTTTGAATACACGCTGCAAAACCAGAGTTTTCCAGCCAGCGACTATTACTCAATTACCATGCCTGTGTTGCGGACCTTTGTGGCGACCGCTTCGCAGGCTTTTATTTGGCTCATTGCCATGGATTTGCTCGACAAGCATTCAAAAAAGCAGTTTGTCATTCCCGTCGCAACGTTCTTGCTGAGCGAGCTGCTGATTATCGTCGCTGTCCCCTACGGCCCCATTCATCAATGGCTCTACTACACGATGCGTCAGGTATTCCTTGTTTTCGTGGGGCTATATATCTTTTGGACGGCACGCAAGAGCACGCAAGTCGAGCTGAAGGCACGCGTTAACAACCAACAAAAGCACCTGATTATCGGCGCTATTCTGGTCGGTTGCATCGTTGCCGAGGATTTCTACAACATTCTGGTGGTCCCCATGAGCTTGGCGCCCTCCTGGCTGCAGCTGTACCTATCCGAGCGCAACTTTAGCGAGAACATCTTTGCGTGTTACTTTGCGATCCTGCTCATTATCTACGCCTATCACGTGCTTTCGATTCGCATGCAGGAGGCGCCCGAGGAAAAGAACGTCAGCGATCTTGATCGACACATCGAAGAGCAGATGCCCTTCTATCGCAACGCCTACAAGCTCTCCAACCGTGAGACCGAAGTTATGCGTCTGGTCGTACTGGGCAAATCGAACCAAGAGATCGCTGACGAGCTCTTCCTTGCCGTGGGCACCGTCAAGACCCACATCCACAACATCCTGGTCAAAACCGAACAGCAAAACCGCACGACGCTCATCCTCCACTTTTGGAAGCGATAACCTGCCAAAAAGGGACAGGTTTATTTTGGCAGGTTTTATCTGGGTAAACGCCAAAAACCGCCGCGAGGGAGCTACTTTCCCTCGCGGCGGTTTTCTAGCTCACGCTTTCTTTCGTCTCAATCTGTAACATATGGAGACCAAATCGCCGTCTTACTGTTACAGATCGAGACGAGTTACAGAACGCGCGTCGAATAATCTCAATCTGTAACAGGTAGAAGCGTTTTTGCCAGTCAGATGTTACAGATTGAGATAAACGAAGGAGCGGTAGCGTTAAACAAGTCCGCCACAAAGTTATTCGGAGAGATCCGATCCTAGAGTTGTCTACCAGGTACGATATGTGCACTGATATTTTGTCTCAAACCCGGGCATCCCGTTGCCGCGTGGGCTTAACGCGGCACCCGTATAGAGAATCGTTTGCCCCGTACGAGAATACGAAGTTTTGAAAGACAGCCTCTTGTATGTCTGGTCGAAACAATCAACATTCTCGCTCGGGTGGTTCGCAGTGGAGAACGACTTGTAAGTGTCCAAGACGTCCGCTGTCACAAGACGACAAGGCGCGACAGAACCTGCATCTGGTTTCGCCGTCGCACAAACGGGAATTGTGACCATCGACAGGGTAAGCATAAAACATGCGAACATTGCCTTCACAAAGTTCTTCGTTACATGGCGTTTTATGGTTATCTTCCTTTCCTAGTTTTACTGTCGTTCGTCTTGAAAAGCTGCGCGTATACATTACCGATCCACTTCGAATCACCTCCCATTTCTCTGGTAACGACACGCGAGTCATCCCCTGTGAGCAATACGGAGGCATCGCAGAGCGATTCGAGGTTTCCGATAAGATGAGAAGAGATAATGACATGTGCTCCTCTACCCGCTTCATCTCTAAGAGCATTCGAAACAATCGCAACGTGTCTCACATCAAGTGCATTCATGGGCTCATCCAAAAGGACGACTTCGCAATAGGACATATACGCCATCGCGACATTAAGTAATTGTCTATTTCCATCAGACAGCCTAGATACGGGCGTATTCTTCAACCCAGTCAAGTCAAAGCGATCAAGCACTTGGTCCAAAGTGCGAGGTGAATGCCAAATTCTCCTGCATCGGTCGAGATGAAAAGCGACGGTCATGTATGGAATCAATAGCGACGGCCTATTCGGAACCAAAAAGAATACCTTTCTCATTTCCTCACGGTCGACGCATACTTTTGCATGAAAACAGAGAGAACCTGACACGCGCACTGATGGCCCAGCATCTCCCCAAAGAGTATTCAGTAGCGTAGTCTTGCCATGTCCATTTGGCGCGACAAGACCCCATATCTGGCCAGCGGGCATATCAAACTGCAATCCCTTTACCAGCTGGTTTTTTCCAACCGTCAACGCATCCAGCGACAGAGAGAGCAAGCTTTTCTCGCCCAAACTATCCGGGCGAATATGGTTCCAGGCCCAGCGATTCTTGCTTTTTAGACGCGAAAACGAAATGACCCCCAACGCGCAAACAGCAAACGCGCCCATCACGGCAAAGAGGCAGTGCGATGCACTGGCTTCAGGAACGAGAGATACCTCCGCTCCATTGGCGTAAGATGCGCCGCCGAGCGCAAACGAAGAGGCAGAATAGCTCGACACCATATACGGCAGCAACGCATGCCATGGAGCATCTTTGCTCGCATAAAACGGAAGCTGGCTTATGCCCCCCACAAGAGCGATCACCATGGACGAAATGGCCCTGTTTCTGCTTCCGGCGTACACGCACACGCCCAAGCAAGCAAACATCATCGACAGCACAGCTTCAAAGACGGCAAATAGCCCTAGCTGAACTAACACAGTTCTTTCGACTACGTCACCATACTGAATGAATACGACTGGGTACTCTGTCTGACCTACACCGTTAAACACCGTTGCCAATACAAAACAGGGAGCCAACGCCAGAACCAAAACCAGCATCGATGCAATACCAGAGACGAGAACGCGGCATGCATTCATCTCTAACTTTGACAACAACGCTCGATCGTAGAACCGCTTTCCATCCCCCTCAAGCGACATATAGAGGACGAGGACCGGGACCAAAAGCCACGCTATTGCAGGAACAGCGCCGCAATAATATGCGAGAAGGATCATCCCGGGCATTTTTGTTGTTGAGTCGTACGATTCCGGATGGGCCAGCATCGATATGGCTCGGGGAAGACGTTCTTGGGCTTCAAGCGATAACTCCGAATCAACACCATTCAAATAACCGAGTCGGTATTCCTTGAGCAATAGATTGTCGTAATCGGCAATCGCATCGTAATACTCTCTGGAGTCCGCCTTGCTTTCAAGCGCCCGATCAAGGCACGCCCTTTCGTCGGCAATGATGCTGTTGAGCTCCTGTGGGGCAGTGTCATAAACGCCGTCAGAGACTTGAGAGACCAAAAGGGCTCTCTGGTCTTCGATGGAAGCTCTACCATATAGATAATCTGCTCCCGTTGGAACGGATAGAAATACCGGGATGCAGAATACGAGCGCGAGCAGCGCCGTCAGCAACATAATTCCCCGGTTGCGCGCAAGAACTTCTAAATTAAGCCGTACATATGTGAGGCAATCACAGGTCTTCACAGCAAGCACCTCCGGTTCGCAACACACGAGTCGTCGGACCCGTTGTCCGGAAGTATCGCCTTCATCGTCAGAACTGTCTGTAGACGTGTAGGATGGATTTACAATCTTATTTGTCTACAGGCTTCTACCTGCTATTTTCTATAACATCTGCCATAAGACTAAAAACCCTATCTCTAAGTTCACGCTCCGAGTGAACTCCAAGCAAGGCATAGCTCTTGCTCTTGGCCTCTTTGACGGTTCCCCGAGCAACGTTAAGATGTGCGCAAATCTCGGTGGTTCTATTGCCATCAAAAACGCATGTCATGATATCGGCATAAAGCGGCGTGAAACCAAGCCTCAAGAAGGCCTCACGCACGGTATCGCGTCGATCACCCACCCGAACCGTATCTTTCGAACGCAAGAATAGCAGCGAATTAGCCATAAGGATAAGTACGACAAGGAACGCAGTCACGCGTAAGGCAGGCATAAGGCCGCCAACGGCCTCACCGCTCCCAACGGACTCAAAGAAAATGTACAGTCGACTTACCACATCGTGAACCCAGAACGCTGCTCCAGCACCCACAGACACCGAAGAAAGGGTGAGTTCAGGCGAAAGGCACAAGTGCATTTCAGACATCCACCGTATAGCCGCACGGCAACACAGGGCCACAAGCACTATAGCTATCGATAGGATTATCGCATCATGCTCAAAGCCGAAGCATACGAGGATTTCCTCGATGCCCATTCCAGACGCATACATAAACAGGAAGCAGACGAAGACTATCCTGCAGTTCTGATTGAACGATGAGGACCCCAGCGATTCTGAACGGTGATCATGGCCTTTTGTTGCGTCAAGATGCCACGCATCCTTTGACAAGAGAAGTCCAGCCGTCGCCTCTGAAATGTTTTTATATCCGGTTTTAGTCAAGGCCCGCGACAAATAGGTACGGGCAGTAGACGGGGAAATGTCCAAGGCAGAAGCAATCTCCTCGTACGTTTTTCCCTCTATCCTCATAGAGAAAACCGCGGACTCCCTTTGAGAAAAACCCGAAGCCGTAAGGATATCGGCAACTGCAGAGTGTTTTCCTCCTAATTTGGCGGCCGCAGAAAAAGCGCTCGTTAAGTCGGGGAAAAATCGCGTTATGGCCCTGGCAAGGATACTGCCCAAAACGGTAACCAGAAGCAATACGATCTCTTGATGCCCACCAAAGCTCAGGAGCACAGGCCCGATGTTTATATTGCGCGAAAACAAACAATCCGTATCGAGAATAACGGCGGCATTACCAAACGCAAGAGGTTCGACGAGCGAGGCAGCAACCCCCATCTCGGCGTTAACGGAAAGGAAAGAACCGATGGAGTCCATCAACGGGACGAGAAGAAACTGAAGGCCAACAAGCAAAGCAATCAAGAGCACAACGGGGCTGTAAAGTGCGAGCTCAGGATACCCGTGGAGAGCAGAGCCATCGGCCACATGTTTCCCCTTTAATCCCGCACGTATGTTTGCGAATTCACCGCCAAGCACCCAAGAACAGCAAGCGACAAGCAAGGGGGCTAGTAACAACAAAATGAACGCGAGCGCCGAAACCACAACATGAAATTGATGAAAGACATTAAGAGATATCGTGTACATCACAAGAAGTGCAATGTCTACGAGCATAAGTCCAAAAAGCCTTTTGGAAATACCCGGTCTCACAGGGCGAGAGATGAGGCCCACACAGAAGCCCGAAAACAGATGCAGACCGATAAGAACGGTGCCAGAAAGGCCCGTATAAATACTTGGCGCCACACAATACAGACCAGCCGCCCCTATAAACAACATAATTGAATGCCAGAGAAACGAGCGCGTCACGTTTTGCAGGGTAGCTGCCTCGGTTGCCATAAAATCAAAGCTCCTAGATAGCATTTTGGGTATTTTAACATCGTTCCCGGCGTTAAAAAAATGTTACCCGAATTAATCAATATCCCCCCTCCACCAAAAGGCACCACGCTGATCCTCCACTTTTGGAAGCGATAACCTGCTAAAAAGGGACAGGTTTGTTTTGGCAGGTTTTATCTGGGCAAACGCCAACCGCCGCGAGGGAGCTGCTTTCCCTCGCGGCGGTCTTCTAGCGGTAAAAACCAAGTGAGTAGGCTTTTGGCGGGATGCCGAGCACACCTCAAAACGCCACAGCCCTGACCTGCGATTTTATTGAGCACTTGCCGCGATGTGCTCGGCAGATCCAAAAAAGCCTACTCACTTGCATCTGAGATGCTCTAGATACGCAAAATACCGCCGCGAAGGGAGCTGGACTCCCTTCGCGGCGGTTATTCGCTCTGATTTTGCGACGGTTTTGCCCGTCTGTTACTCACTGTAGCGGGTGGCGATGGCAGCTTGTGCCATGCCGGCGCTCATGAGGTACGTTACCAGGAAGTAGCCACCATAGGCCGCCAGGAAAATTGCACAGGTGAGGCCCACGGTGCCGGCGATGCTCATATCTCCGAATATGCTCACCAGCTCGATGATCACCTTGAGCGCCACAAAGGAGTGCGCCAGGCCCACTGCCAGCGGGAACAGGAAGAATACCGCTTGCTGCGCCATCACCGAATGGCGAATCTGGCGGTCGTCGCAGCCGATCTGTGCCAGCACACGATAGCTGCGGCTGCCGTCGGCCACGTTGGAGAGTTGCTGGATCGACAGAATCGCCGCGCATGCAACGACCAATACAAAGCCGATGTAGATGGCTAGGTAGCTAATAAGACCGTTCATTTGCGCTGCCTGCGTGTACATCTCGGAGCGTGTAATGAAGGTTCCCCACGATCCCGACTCCTTGCCGTCAACGAGCAGATTGTCGAGCACAGTGTATTTAATACTCTCGTCCGCCTCGGTCGTATCCATCCCCTGTTTGTAGTTAACGAGCAGGCTACTGGAATACGGCTGCAGATTAAGTTGGGACAACAGCTCGTCGGCAACGACGACGGTACCCGGATTACTACCCATCGCCGAGTTGGCGATGGCCGCCGTATCTTCGTCCGACTTATCGGTTGCGGGCTTGAGCGTATGCCCGCCCAAGGTGAGGGTATGGCCGCCAGCCATATACTTGGTGTACATGTCGACCAGCTCGCCGCCCATATCACACGTGAGCAGATACTGGTCGTGACCGATATGCACCGGCTCCTCGCCCATCATCTGACGCAGTTTGTTGTACTGGCTCGCCGGCGTCACAAACAGACCCATCGCATCGGCATTGCTACCCCCGAACGCCTTGGGAAGCTTTTCGCCCATGGTCTTGCACATCTCACTTGGAGTCACCGAAGGATTCGAGCCGCCAAATGGGTAACTCAGATACGAATCGATCTGCACATGCTCACCGGCAACATCGGCGATATTGACCTTCTTGCCGGTCTCGTCGTTGTTGTCCGCCGACTTGCCCTTAATACCGTCTGCAACGTTATCGTGATCGATACGATCGCCGTGCCATGCGGAGTACAAATCGACCGTACTATCGGCCAACACCATGCGATCGGCCTCAGACGGATTGACATACTCTTTGTAGTAGTCGAGCGTTTCGGGCGTGTAATAGACGTACGTCTGAGACACATCAACAGGGTTATAGCGCTCCAGGTTTTCGTTCATCACGTTGGCAATCGACATACCGCACGTCACCGAAGTGATGGCCAAAAACAGGAGCATCGCGATGACGCCCATCGAAAAGCACACCGTATTGACCTTGGCCGAAAACTGACGCACGGTAAACATATTGAGGCCACGCCAATACACGCTGCGCAGGCTCTGCAGCAGCTTGATGAGCATGCCCGAGAGCCCCCAGAACAGGGCAAAGGTGCCCACGGTAACCATAGCGGTCGTAATACCAAACTGGTTCATGGCCTCTTGCAGCTTGCTGTCCGTCGCGGTTAGCGGGAACCCATCACGTAACAGACGGTAATAGGCCACGCCCACAAGCGCCACGCCCACGACAAAGATGGCAATCGCAATCCAGGGGTTGCGTGTCTTGATGCTCTCGTTGCGACGCTCGGCACCCATAAGCTCGATGAGTTTGGTACGACGCACGGCGCGAAGGTTCAGCAGTAGCGTGAGCACAAACATTACGAGCATGCAAGCAAGGGTCAGGTTGAACGCATGCACCGAGAAAAAGAAGTGGAAATTGGCGATCTGTGTCTTAAAGAGCGAGGCCGTAAAGAACGTCATGAGCTGGGAGAGTCCCACACCCAGCACAATGCCGGCGACAAAGGCCGCGACCGAAACGATCACCGTCTCGAGCGCCATGATCGTGGCGACGCGCCCGCGCCCCATGCCGAGCACCTGGTACAGGCCAAACTCCTTCTTGCGGCGTTTCATGATGAAGTTGTTGGCGTACACCATCAAAAAGGCCATGACACCGGCCAAAAAGTACGTCAGGTCGCCGAGCATGCTGCCCATAACCTGTGCCAAGCCCTCTTCATCGATGCCGGCGATATCGACCTGCATCGAGATGGTGTTAAAGGCATAGAAGACCGTGACGCCCAGGGTGAGCGTCAAAAGGTAGACGAGGTAATCGCGGCCGGCGCGGCGGACGTTGCCCCAAGCGAGTTTACAGAGCATCGGAGCCCTCACCGCCCATCATGGCAACGACCTCCATAATGCGGTCGAAGAACTCTCGGCGGTCGGTATCGCCGCGGCGCAGCTCGGTGAAGATCTTGCCGTCGCGAATGAACAGCACACGGCTCGTGTAGCTGGCGGCAAAGCTGTCGTGCGTGACCATGAGCACGGTCGCGCGCAAGCGGCGATTGAGGGCCTCCAGGCTCTCGAGCAGCAGACGAGCGCTTTTAGAATCGAGGGCGCCGGTGGGCTCGTCGGCCATGATCATGGTGGGGTCGGTAACGAGCGCGCGAGCCGCGGCAACGCGCTGCTGCTGACCGCCGGACATCTGGTAGGGATACTTGTCGAGCACCTGGCTGATGGACAGGCGCGCTGCCACATCCTGCACGCGGGTTGAGATCTCTGCCGAGTTTGTGCGGGCGATAGTGAGCGGCAGGGCGATGTTCTCGCGTGCCGTGAGCGTATCGAGCAGGTTGGAGTCCTGGAAGATAAAGCCGAGCTCCTCGCGGCGGAACTGCGAAAGCTTAGCCTGCTTCATGCGTGTTACGTCCTGCCCGTTGATACGGATGGTGCCGCTCGTGGCGCCATCGATGGTCGAGACGCAGTTGAGCAACGTCGACTTACCCGAGCCCGAAGCGCCCATGATGCCAACGAATTCGCCGCGGTTGACGGTAAAGCTGACGTCGTTGAGCGCACGGGTCACGTTGCCCAGCGCTCCGTATACCTTTTCGAGATGCGCGACCTCCAGTACCGGGGTCGCCATGTGCGTGGTTTGCATACCGAGTCCTTTCTTGCGATTAGTCTACGGCATCTATAGTCGCAAGAAGACGAGTCGGCTACCATCGATATGGCTTACGCTTGCCTTACCGTTGTGTAAGGTACGCGTAGCTACCCTGCCACGTGTTGATGTTGAGAGAGGACTCCTGTTGAAGACTGTTCATGTTGCCGCTGGGATCATTCGCAAGGAAGGATCCGATGAGCTGCTTGCCGTGCAGCGCGGCTACGGCGACATGCAGGGACTTTGGGAGTTCCCCGGTGGCAAGCTCATGCGCGGCGAGACGCCCGAGGACGCCGTACGCCGCGAGCTCATGGAAGAGCTGCAGGTAAAAGTCACCAACCTGCGCGATTTCTATACCGTTGAGTACGACTACCCCGATTTCCATCTCTCCATGGAGTGCTACTACTGCTCGCTCGCCGATGAATCCGATGAACCCCAGAAGCATGACCGCCAGCTCGATATCCGCTGGATTCCGCGCACCTCGCTTGCCACCGTTGAGTGGATGCCCGCCGACAAAGGGCTCATTGATGCCCTGATTGAGTTGAAGGAAGATCGGCTTGAGGCTAACGGCGCCAACGACACCGAGTCCACCACAGCCGACGAGCCCGTTACCAAGCCCAAGCGCAAAGCCAAGCGCCGCAGCAAAAAGCGCCCCAAGCCCGGCCTGCTGGACGGCATCGACACCTCGGACCTTTCCGCTGACGAGCGTGAGCTCGTGCGCCGTCGCGCCGCCATCAAAAAGTCCATGAAGGGCAACAAGCGTGCGAACACCAAGCCCGAGCTGCTCGTTCGCCAGCGCCTGCGCGCCGCAGGCCTTACGGGATACCGTCTGGAATGGAAGGTGCCCGGAAAACCCGACATCGCCTTCCCCGGGCGCAAGATCGCCATCTTCGTCAACGGCTGCTTTTGGCATCGCTGCCCTAAGTGCAATCCAAGCCAGCCCAAGCGCAACGTTGAGTTTTGGGAGGCAAAGTTTCGCCGCAACGTCGAGCGCGACCACGCTGCCGTGGCAGCACTCACTCAAATGGGCTGGACGCCCATAACCATCTGGGAATGCGAGCTCAAAAAAGACCACATCGACGCCACGATGGAAAAGGTCATCGAACAAGTACGCGCCGCCGCACCGCAGCGCTAGGAACGAGCCGTCCACACGCCCCACACAGGCAAGCCACATCCGTGCCACAAACCTTAGAAAGCCCTTAAGCCCAAAACCTTTCAAGAGTGTTACTCGATAGCTTTTACCTGCGGTTTCATCGCAACGTCAAACCTCATTAAGCCTTTCTTTAGCACTTCTTTGCAGCAGCCGCGGCATAATACTGCCAACGCACGGGACCTAGCAGCACACCCCGTGCGCAACCTTTTGGTGGACATCGAGGAGGCCGCATAAGCATGCATTCTTCCAATGACGCAGCACAGCAGCCATCCCTAAAACATGCAGACCTTTTCTCCTTCCCCCCGACACAGAGAGACGGCCTCCTCGACTCCCCCACCACAAAAGCCAAACGCTCAACCGACCAGAGCCACAACTTACGAGCATCGTTCGAAAAGCTCCAAGCCTCACTAGACCAGGCATTCCCCAACCAAGCCCGAGCATACTAATCCCCCATCAGCAAAGAAGCCCTAACGCTCCAATTTTTCCGCTCAACGCCACAAGGGCGACGACCTCGAGCAGGTCAACCTGGGAGGGACGAGGGCTTAGTTCCCCAATCTTTCCGCAGGGGGCAAAAAGCCTCGCCGCACGAAGTGCGCAGCGAGGCTTTTTGCATGCCCGAGGACGATTGGGGAACTAAGCCCTCGTCCCTCCCCGGGATATGTAGCGAGTCGGAGTACCCTTGCTGTTACTCTGCTTTGCCCACAGAGTTGAGGTTGGTCATGCGGATCTTAACCAGCTCGGTGATCTCACGCATACCCTCCTTGGCCGGCTTCTTAGGATCGAAGCAGGCGGGGTTCTCGGCCATGTAGGCCATGAAGCCCTTGGTGTAGGCCTGACGCAGCTCGGTGGCGTAGTTAACCTTGCAGATGCCGTTCTTCACAGCCTCGGCAACCTGCTCATCGGGCACACCAGAGGTGCCGTGCAGGACCAGCGGCACGTCGACGGCGTCGCGGATGGCCTTGACCACGGACTGCTCGATGTGCGGATCGCTCGTGTACACACCGTGGCTGGTGCCAACACCAATAGCGAGGGAGGTGCAGCCGGTACGCTCGACGAACTCCTTGGCCTCGGCCGGATCGGTGTAGGGGCTCTCGCCCTCAACTGCGGGACCGTCGTCCTCCTTGCCGCCAACCTTACCGAGCTCAGCCTCGACGGGCACGCCCATGGCGCGGCCAGCGTCGGCGACGGACTTGGTCAGGGCGATGTTGTCCTCGAAGGACTCGTGCGAACCGTCAATCATGACAGAGGTGTAGCCGGTGCGGAAAGCCTGCATGCAGCGGTCATAGCCATCGCCGTGATCGAGGTGCAGGGCGACGGGCACGGAAGCGCGCTCGGCGGCAGCCTTGACCATGCCGTAGAAGTAGTCCAGACCAGCGGTCTTAATGGTGCCCGGGGTGGTCTGCATGATGACGGGGGACTTGGTCTCCTCGGCAGCGGCCAGAACGGCCATAACAAACTCGAGGTTCTCGACGTTGAAAGCGCCAACAGCGTAGTGGCCGGCCTGAGCGTCCTTGAGCATCTTTTCGGTGGTAACAAGTGCCATGAGCGTTTGCTCCTCTCCCTCGCCCGCATCTGGACATCGGGCGTAGTTGTTCACAAGGCGTTTTACCTTGCGTTTTGCTGCGCTCATTGTATGAAATTCAGCAGCTTTGCACGTGCGAGATATTGAGCCCATGCAGGTCAATACAGTCATTTTTGAAAAGCAAACGGAAGAAATTTGAGCCGAGTGAACATGTTCGATATTGAATTTTTGGCGTTCAGCGTCTTTCTTTTATAGAAAAGATAAGTAATCGAAAGGTATTTTCTTACTCAAAAAGAAAATGAACGAAAATAGAGTCAACACAATTCCTGCAAATTTCAGACGATGATGGAGCAGATATGACCCACGCAACAACCCGAGCTTTCGCCGACGAGCGTCGTTCCGCCATCATGGAGATGCTCGATCATAATGCCTCGGTGCAGGTAGCAGAAATCGCCCAGACCTTTGGCGTGTCCTCCGTCACCGCCCGCGCCGACCTGGACGCGCTCGCCGAAGCAGGCAAGCTGCGCCGCACGCATGGCGGTGCCGTATCGCTCCACAAACGCCTGACCGTCTCCACGCAGGATCGCCGCATCAATGTCAACGTCGCCGCCAAGCAAGCCATCGCGCAAAGCGCCATCGAGCTCGTCAATGACGGCGACACGCTGCTCGTCGACTCGGGCACCACGGCGCTCGAGTTTGTCCGGCTCCTCGATCAGCGCGACGGCATCACCGTTATCACGGCCGACATTACCATCGCCGATTATATCGACGAGAGCATGCCCTCGGTCGATGTCGTCATGCTGGGCGGGGCACTGCGCAAAGGTCATCGCTATCTGTACGGCCCACTTACCATGCAGGCGCTCCAAATGGTCCACGCCGACCTTGCCGTCATGTGCCCTGGCGCTTTTGTTCCCGGCTGCGGCTTTACGACCGACTTTCCGCAGATGGCCGAGACCAAAGCGGCTATGGTCGGTGCCGCTCGTCAAAGCGTCGCCCTCATGGACGCCAGCAAGGTCAACGGACGCGGCATGTACCGTTTTGCCGAGCTTGCCGACGTCGACGCCATCGTGATGGACCGTGATCCCGACGATGCCGTCGCCACCTCAATCACCGAGGTCACCGACATCGACGCCCCAACCCTCATCATCGCCACCACCTAAAACCAAAAACCACCACAAAGGGGACAGTCACCTTTGTGGTGGTTTGAGCGACACGGCGGTTCGCTCCGCCAGTTTGTCTCAATCTGTAACAACTAGGCCCTTAAAAGCCGGCTAACTGTTACAGATAGAGATAATCCCGCTCGACCCCCGCCCTTAATCTAAACCTGTAACACTTAGAGACGATTTAGACGCCCAGATGTTACAGATTGAGACAATCGGATCCCGAAATGGAAAAACCACCACAAAGGTGCCTGTCCCCTTTGTGGTGGTTTTGACGGTAGAAGCGAGCCGTTGTTACTTGGACAGCTCGTCGGCGAGAACCTCGATCTGAGCGCGCGAGGCGTCGTTGAGCGAGCCCAGCACGGTCACCTTGTTCTGCGCCAGGGTGATGTCCTTCATGCCCTCGAGCTCCTTGGTCATAACCTTGGCAGCGGTGGGCGCCCAGGAGCCGGCCTCAACGAGCGCCACCGTACGGTTCTGATAGGCGTGCTCGGCAAGCGTGTGGATAAAGGTGCTCATGAACGGGAAGATCTCGCCCTGATAGGTGATGGAGGCGAGCACCAGACGGTCATAGCGGAACGCATCCTCAACGGCCTCGGCCATGTCGTCGCGAGCCAAGTCAAAGACGGAAACCTTCTGGCCGCGGGCCTCGAGCGCAGATGCAAGCTCCTCAACGGCGGCCTTCAGATGGCCGTACACGCTCGCATAGGCAATCGTGACGCCCTCGTCCTCGGGCTGATAGCTCGACCAGGTGTTGTAGGTGTCGAGGTAATAGCCCAGATTCTCGGTAAGAACAGGACCATGGAGCGGACAGATGATCTGGATATCCAGATCGGCGGCCTTCTTGAGCACGGTCTGCACGAATTTGCCGAACTTACCGACGATGCCAAAGTAGTAGCGGCGCGCTTCGCAAGCCCAGCCTTCCGGGTCCTCGATGTCGTTGGCGCCGAACTTGCCAAAGCCGTCGGCACTAAAGAGCACCTTGTCGGTAGACTCGTAGGAGAAGATCACCTCGGGCCAGTGAACGTTGGGAGCGCCGACAAACGTTAGGCTGTGACCGCCCAGATCGAGCACGTCGCCCTCTTTGACGACCATCTTGCGCTCGGGGTAGTCGGTGCCAAAGTAGTTGACCATCATGCGGAAGGCGCCCATGCTGGCCACAATCTGTGCCTGGGGATAGCGCTCCATAAAGGCGGCGATACCGGCGGAGTGATCGGGCTCCATGTGATGGATAACCAGGTAGTCGGGCGTGCGGCCGTCAAGCACGGCCTCGAGGTTGCCGAGCCATTCGTCGACAAAGCCAGCGTCAACCGAATCGGCGACAGCGATTTTATCGCCCAAGATAACATAGCTGTTGTATGCCATGCCGTTCTCGGACACGTCGTACTGGCCCTCGAACAGGTCAATGTCGTGATCGTCGACACCGATGTAGCGGATATCCTTGGTGATCTCCATCAGGCAAAGCCTCCTAGATAGACAAAAGAACCCGTCTATCATAACACTCGCCTTCATAGCCACGGCTATCTGTCAGCATCCTTATCGATTGGAATTTAGGCGGAATATACCGCCGTTTACCTGCGCAAACTATGAGCGTGGTATCGCCGTGCTATGTCGAATAATGAGTTGGCCGGGAATACGAATGGCAACGGTTTTGCCCGCCGTACCCGCCTCGGGAACCGCATGCTCGAACACCTCGCGTCCGCGCTGATGTAGATCGAATCGCACGGTCGTGAGCTCGTTGTGTGCTACAAAATCATCGAGCGAATCATCGACGCCCACCACGCTTACGTCCTCGGGCACGCGAAGACCGCTATCACGCAGCGCGGCAATCGCGCCATTTGCCATCTGGTCGTTTGCCGCGTAAATCGCCGTCATGGTGCGATCGTGCTCGGCCAGGTACCTGCCGGCCTCGTAGCCGCTGTTGGCAGACCAGTCGCCCTCGAGCGGCTCTGCCGGCTCGATGTGTTTACGCTCGAGCGCATCCTGCCAACCGGCTCGACGAAATTGCTCGTCGACCGAGAACGACGGGCCGCCAATATAGCGAATCTGCCCGTGCCCCAGCTCAAACAGGTGATCCATAAGCAAGAGCGAGCAGCCGTAATGGTCGGAATCGACCGTAGTCACGCGCGGATGCGCGTACATGGTAACGATGACCGTTCCAATGCCCGGCAGTGGATCAAACGTCTCAAAATCGGGCGCCATGCGGCTCATGCCGATGATGATGCCATCCACCGGCAATGCGGCCATACGACGCGTGGCCTCGGCAAGCGAGAATTCCTCAGTCTTGGACATCTCGACCAGCGTGATGGCGCAATTATGCTCGCGAGCAGCGCTGGCGATGCCGTCGATCATTGAGAGGTTGCCAAACTTGGTGACATCGTTGATGCATAGGCCGACCGAATGGTAGCGACCGTCGCGCAACGAACGGCCGGCATAGCTCGGACGAAAGCCGAGCTCCTGCATGGCGGCCTGCACGCGCCGGCGCGTCTGCTCGTTAACGTTGGGCAAGCCGTTGGCGACGCGCGAGACCGTCTGCTGCGAAACGCCAGCAGCGCGGGCGACGTCGGCCATGGAAACCGGACGCGAGCCTGTATCGTTGGAGGGGCGCCTTGCCACAAGATCACCTTCACCCTTGCGAGATCAAAATAGCGTGCATGCCGACCCGTGCAGGAATTGAGCCCGCGCGGAGGGTCGCCATCGTCGGATGCATGTTAACGTACTCTACTTTTTCTAGCTGCAGCTTTTCTGCTCTATAAGTCCATACGGCACTACCGTTCACGGCCGAATTTCGACCGATTACCAGATTCTCAAAAAGTGATAAGTATTGTGTTATGAGTACGTTAACATAACCCTTAACGTGCGGCATTGTGGATGCTGAGTTTATGCCGCTTCAAATTGTTAACGTACTCATAACGACGCAAAAAATCGTCCGTACGCGCCAAGGAAAGGACCCCCATGACCACCCCCGACGAAAAGACGCTCGCCACGCTCACCAAGCTGTTTGAGGAGGAGTTTGGCCCCATCGGCGACCGACAGGTGCTCTATGTGCACGCGCCCGGTCGCTCCGAAATCAGCGGCAACCATACCGACCACGAGGGCGGCCACGTCATCGCCGGCTCGCTCGATGTCGCCGTCGACGGCATCGCCGTGGCGACCGACACCAACAAGGTTCGCGTTGCCGACGAGGGCTACCCCACCTTTGAGATTACGCTCGACACGCTGGATGTTCAGGAGGCCGAGAAGGGCACGTCCGCGAGCCTCGTCCGCGGCATGGCCCACGAGGTCGCTGCCCTGGGCGTTGAGCCCCGCGGCTTCGACTTTGCCTTCACCTGCTCCGTCCCCTCGGGCGGCGGTCTTTCCAGCTCCGCTGCCGTCGAGGCCGCATACGGCCGCGCCATGGAGACGCTCTGGGGCGCACCCGCCATTGAGCCCGTCGCGCTTGCGCAGATGAGCCAGCGCACCGAGAACAACTACTACGGCAAGCCCTGCGGCTTGATGGACCAGGCTGCCGTTTGCCTGGGCGGCCTTGCCTACATGGACTTTGAGGACCAGGCTCAGCCTAAGACCCAGAAGCTCGAGCTCAACTTTGAGGATCACGGCTATGCGCTCGTGCTCGTTAAGGTCGGCGCCGACCACGTGGCCGCCACCGATGACTACGCCGCCGTTCCGCGCGAAATGCAAGACGTCGCCGCCGAGTTTGGCAAGGCACGCCTGTGCGAGGTAAACGTTGCCGACTTTGACGCCAAGCTCCCCGAGCTGCGTGCCAAGCTGGGCGACCGTGCCTGCCTGCGCGCCGTTCACTACTGGTACGAGAACGGCCTGGTCGACAAGCGCTGGGCAGCTCTGAACGCCGGCGACATCGACCAGTTCCTGGTCCTGACGCGCGAGTCCGGCGCCAGCTCTGCCATGTACCTACAGAATGTCGTTGCCAAGCTGGGCTCCGAGCAGCCCTCGATGTATGCCCTGGCGCTGGCCGAGCACGTGCTCGACGGCCGCGGCGCCGTCCGTATCCACGGTGGCGGCTTTGGTGGCACCATCCAGGCCTTCGTGCCGCTCGACCTGGTCGACACCTTCATTGCCAAGATGAACGGCTGGCTGGGCGAGGGCTCTGCCCGCCACTACGCAATTTCTGACAAGGGGGCTTACGCGGCATGGCTGTAATGACTGATGTGCGCGAGGCCGCGCAGGGCCTCATCGAATATGCCATCCACCGATCGATGATCGGACAGGACGACCGCATCTGGGCCTACAACACCATTCTGGAGTGCATCGGCGCCACTGGCCCCGCACTCGACATGGCCTGGGCGCTCCAGGTCGAGAAACTCTCGCTCGTTCACCCCGATACCCTGCCCGACTTTGACCTTGAAGGTACACTTGCCGCGCTTTCCGAGGCTGCCGTTGCCAACGGCGCCGCCGAGGACACGGCGTCGGGCCGCGACCGCATCGCCATGCGAATCATGGGCGTGCTCACGCCGAGGCCTTCGGTTGTAAACGAGGAGTTCAACGGCCGCATGGGCGTCAACGAGCCCCGCGCCGCGACCGACTGGTTCTACGGTCTGTGCTGCGACGCCGGCTACGTGCGCCGCGCCGCCATCGCGCGCAACATCAAATGGAGTACCCCCACCAACTGGGGCGACCTCGAGATCACCATCAACCTGTCGAAGCCTGAGAAAGACCCGCGCGATATTGCCGCGGCCGGTGCCGCCAAAAACACGGGCGAGAAGTATCCCGCCTGCCAGCTCTGCATCGAAAACGAGGGCTACCCTGGACGCTCCGCTGCAGCCGACGGCGGCGCTCACCCCGCCCGCCAGAATCTGCGCGTTATCCCCATTGAGCTCGACGGCGAGCGCTGGGGCTTCCAGTACAGCCCGTATGCGTATTTTAACGAGCACTGCATTGCTATGAGCTCCGAGCATCGCCCGATGCACGTGGACCGCAAGAGTTTGACCTGTCTGCTTGACTTTGTCGACCTGTTCCCGCACTACTTTATTGGCTCCAACGCCGACCTGCCTATCGTGGGCGGCTCGATCTTGTCGCACGACCACTTCCAGGGCGGCGCGCACGAGTTCCCCATGATGCACGCCGCCGAGATCTCGCAGTTTAGCGTGCCCGGATTTGATCAGGTTAGCGGTACCGTGCTGCAGTGGCCGCTCTCGGTGCTGCGCCTGCGCTCGCATGACCGCGCCCAGCTGCTCGACGCTGCCGAGAAGATTATCCTCGCCTGGCGCGAGTGGACCGATGAGTCTGTGGGCGTCATCGCGTACACAGCCGATGGCGTGGCGCACAACACCGTGACGCCCGTCATCCGCCGCGTCGACTCTCGCGGAAATGCCGGCGGCGAAATCTACGAGGCCTACCTGGCGCTTCGCTGCAATATCACGACCGACGAGCACCCGCTAGGCGTTTTCCACCCGCATGCCGAGTACCACCACATTAAGAAGGAGAACATCGGCCTGATCGAGGTCATGGGCCTGGCCATTCTGCCGCCGCGCCTGGTTCCCGAGCTTGGCGCTGTCCGTGAGCATCTGCTGGCAGCCAAGGTCGATGCCAGCTACGATCTTGCCGGTGCGTTCGAGGGCGATGATCTTTGTCGCAGCCATGCCGCGTGGGCCGAGGACGTCTTTGCTCGCCGCGCCGACGAGCTTACGGCGGATAACGCCATCGATATCCTGCACGAGGAGGTGGGCGTGGTGTTTGGCCACGTGCTCGACAACGCCGGCGTCTTTAAGTGGGACGAAGCAGGACGCGCCGCCCAGCAGCGCTTTATCGACTCGCTGTAATGATCCCTTGGGGACGGAGGAAAACGGATCATTTCGTCTTCAAGACAACGGCGCCCGCCGGCAACATCGCCGGCGGGCGCCGTTTTTTGAGTGTAGTCATTGGGGATGTTCTTAAACGACTGGTCATTAAAGAACGTCCCCGACGACTAATGACTCGAGCGTGGAAAATCTCCCACTTTGAGCTCGTATGGGCACCAAAAGCGGGAGATTATCCACGCTCATTCTATTAGGAGTCGCAACCGCTACAACTCTACGACCTCAACGCCGTTGTAAATCTCGTCCCAGCGGTCCATGACCAGGTGGCCGGTCTTGGGATCCATGGCGTTGAGCTTGCCGCAGGTATTGGCGGTCTTGAGCACCGTGACGTCGTCGGCACCAGCAGCAATGGCATGCGCAAAGCCGGCGATGGTCGAGTCGCCGGAACCCGTCGCGTTCACAGCCGCAATCGCGGGCGTCTTGGCGCGGAACGCGCGGCCCTCGTGGAAGCCCACCGAACCGGCAGCGCCCATCGAAACGACGACCCAGGGAATACCGGCAAAGCGGCCATCGGCGGCAAGCGCCTCGCGCAGGGCATCGACATCATCGGTCGTAAAGGACGTACCCAGCAGGCCGTTAATCTCGGTCAGGTTGGGCTTTACGAGCTCAGGCTTAGCGTCGGACTCCAGCGCGGCCTCCAGCGATGCGCCCGAGGTGTCGAGCAGCACCTTGGCGCCCGCCTCTTCGGCGATCTTGACGAGCTCGGCATAGTAGCCGGCATCGACGCCACGCGGCAGCGAGCCCGAAAGCGTCACAACGTCAGCCTTCGCTGCAAGCTCGGCGAACTTGGCCGTAAAGGCCTCGAGCTCGGCTGGGACGATCTGTGGGCCGCTCTCCAGCAGCTCGGTCTGATTACCCTCGTGCAGAATATTCAGGCAAATGCGCGTCTCACCGGCGATGGGCACAAAGTCATTCTTGACACCATCGGCATCCATGAGCTCGGCCATATAGGCACCCATGTGCCCGCCAAGCAAGCCGGTTGCAAGTACGTCGTCGCCCAGCTGCAACAGCACGCGGCTCACGTTGAGGCCCTTGCCGCCAGCGGTCTTTTCGGGCGTCACGCGGTTAACATCGTCGATGATCAGCTTGTCGAGCTGATAGCGCGTATCAATCGACGGGTTCATGGTAACGGTCAGAATCATATTGAACTCCTGTTCCGGGGCGGCATGACCCGCCCCAAACATACGATAACTCGTTAAAGGATCTCGATCTCAAAGCCGCGGGTAACGGTCTCCCCCGGCTTGGCAACCAGGCAGCCACGCTTGTG
This sequence comes from Collinsella sp., assembly GCA_048485835.1. Lineage (GTDB taxonomy): Bacteria > Actinomycetota > Coriobacteriia > Coriobacteriales > Coriobacteriaceae > Collinsella. The sequence continues at coordinate 24,700 of DBFWBE010000010.1, read as the reverse complement.
CTCCAGAATATCGTCCTCGTCGGAGCAGGTGGACAGGCCGCCCCACGGTTCAACAGCCACAAAGTCGCCCTCGGGCTTGCTCCACACAATCAGGTACGGCATATCGGGGAACGTCAGGCGCACGCCCTTGTCCTCAGTTTTCTTGGTCAGCGTAACCACGCGGCTCTCAAGCACGTCAAAGATGGTCTCCGCGAAGTCGAAGAGTTCGTGGGTAAGCGGCAAGTCGTGGCCGACCATCGGGTTCTTGCTGCGATGCTCAACATCAATCAGGCCCGTCGAGGGAACGGCAGTACACAGCTCGTCGGCCTCGCGCTGCTCAAAACGAAGCTCGTAGTCGTCATAGGACTCACCCTCGTCGAGCGGGCACTTAAAGCCGGGGTGACCGCCCACAAAGAATGGCATGTCCTCGGTGCCCTCATTGGTCACCTCGTAGGACACGTTCACCTTTTCCGAATCGATCGTGTAACGAGCAACGATCTTAAACGGATACGGGTACTGCTCGAGCAACTCGGCATGGTCGGCAGAGCTTAGGCTCAGCGCAACCATGTTGTCGCTCTGTTCCTCGAGCTTCCACTCCTGCTTGCGCGCAAAACCGTGGCGGGCGAGCTTTACCTCGCGGCCGCCCATGGTCATTGCGTGACCGTCACGAAGACCGCCGCAGATCGGGAAGCAAATGGGTGCCTGGCCCGACCAGACCGCCGGGTCGCCCTGCCACAGGTACTCACGGCCGTTGGCCGTAATAGAAGTGAACGACCCGCCCGCCGTGCTCAGTGCTACGCGGATAGAACCGTTATCAAGAACAAACTCCATAGGAATCTTCTCCTTCACATATCATCTTGCACGATCCATTGCGAACGCCGTGCCTTCAGCACAAAGGTAATGAGGCGGCGCCGCACGCAAAAGAACAATGCACGCCAAGCCCGCCAAGCCAATTGGGCTGATAGAAAACTGGCCCGCGCCCCATTACAGAAACGCGAGCCGTCAATTGAAAAGCTGCAGAATGCCGAGTACCGCCAAGAGCGAAGCACACAAGCTCAGCAAGCAAACGTGTTATCGGAGCAACTTGCCGTACCAGAACGCTTCGCAACAACAGCGGTAACCCCACAGGCACCCTCAACGTCAGCGAGCGTCGCGCAGCGTCGACCCGTTACGCGGTTTGGTAAAACCGCATAACCTCCTTAGTCGTGGTACTCGCCGCGGTCCCACTTCTCGAGGAACTCGTCAAAGAAGTGCGGGTCAGCCTGAGCCTCGGCGTCGGCCTTGTTGCAGGCATCGATCTTGGCGATCAGGGCATCGTGCTCGGGGGTCTTCTCGTAGGGCTCCTCCAGGAAGGCAAGCATGATGTCGGCCATCAGGAACTCGCCGGTGATCTTGCCGCCAAAGCCCACGATGTTGGCGTTGAGCTCGCGACGGGCATACAGGGCAGAGGTCATGTCGCGAACCAGGGCGCAGCGGGCGCCGGGAACCTTGTTGACGGCGTTGGTGATGCCGATGCCGGTGCCGCACAGGGCCACGCCAAAGTCGGCCTTGCCGCTGGCAACAGCCTCGCCCACGGCCTTACCGTAGATGGGATAGTGCGTACGGGTGTGGCTGTAGGTGCCGCAGTCGAGCACCTTGTAGCCAGCCTGCTCCAGGCGGTCGGCCAGATAGATCTTCTCGTCCGTAACGATATGGTCGCAACCGATTGCGATGGTCTTCTTCATCAGAACGTCCTTTCGTCTGAATTCACAAGTTGAGGTAGAAGTTCGAGTTCTCGGTGGCTCTCGTTAGGCCATCTTGTTGAGCATGTCGACACGGATCTGGTGACGGCCGCCGGCGTACTGGGCGCGCAGGAACTCGCGGGCGATCTTCTTGGCGACCTCGGTGCCCACAACGCCCGGGCCCATGGTGACCATGCGCGAGCCGTTGTGCTCGCGGGTCATGTAGGCGGAACGCTCGTCGGAAATGTTGGCGACGACCATACCCTTAATCTTGACGGCGGCCATATAGGAGCCGACGCCGTACTTATCGAATGCGAAGCCCTGGGAATCCTTGTGCTCCAGCAGGTCCTTGGCAACGGCGGTCGCGGAATCGACAAAGTCCGCGGCAGGGGTCTCGGAATAGTCGACGACCTCGTGACCGTCGGCGATGAGCATCTCCTTGATGGACTCCTTCATCGACATACCGTCGGCATCGGAAGCGATTACAACCCTCATGACATCCTCCTTGAGAGATACGCAGGTGCGTAGTTTCTGTTTGGAAGTGTTGAATCGCGTTCAGGTCCGGGCATCTGAATGTGCGGTTCTTCACTGTTCATGTTTATTTGAACACATTCGAACATAAACTGCAACAACTATTTGTTTATCTTTGTTCTTTTTTGAGCAAATACCGTTCGCGGATGATAGTCAACCGTTTGGGCGTAGTTAGTTTCGGGTCGCCATGAACCAAGCACACAAAAGGCGGCCGAGATGCGCCTCGACCGCCTATTCAGCTGACTTATATATGCGCCACGAGAGCTCTGCGGCTACTCAGTCTGTCCACTCTTCTTGGCGTGCTTGGACGGAGCGCTCAGAAAACGACCCGTCAGATAGTTCGTCGGACCGGAGATATCGATCCCCAGCAGTACGTGCCCAAGCCACAAGAATGCAGCAAGCACCAGCAGCGGAATCACGCACGAGGTCACAATCATCACGATGACGCCTTCGATCAGATCGGTCACCTGCTGCACAACCTCGTCGGTCATCGACTTGGCGCTATCGGTCACCGAAGTCAGTAGACTCGAGGCGCCTTCGGTCAGTTGCTCAAGCACGTTTTTGTCTGTCTTGGCTTCAGATTTCTTTTCGTTCTTTGACGAGCTCGCCTCAGCCGCGCTTGTCGCCTTTTGCTCAGCCTGCTCGATGCTCACCTGGTACGTCTCGTCGACCTTCTGCGACACCCATACGCTCGCGGGTACGAGCGCCATGCCGATCACGGCAACCACCAGCACGCGTGTCGCCACACGGCGCAGGACGGCGCTGGTGCTCCAGCGCCCGTGAATGCCGAGCGACACCGCAAAGAGCACCAACGCAAACGGGATTAAGATGCCCAAGCCAACCGACCACAAAATAGTCAGCAGATATTTCTCTAGGTATAGCACGGCAAGCACGATACCAAGGTTGCCTGAAAGCTGTGCGAGCTGCTCGGCGACCGGCGTTCCCGTATCACCAGGCAGCGCGGTAATGCCCGCAGACAGCGCCACGCACGAGGTCGTGAGCGCCAATACGTTACCTTTCTTTTGATCGATGACCTCGATGGTAGAGTCCCAAGTTTTGGTATCGGCGAAATGCGGTCGCGCTACAAAGCCCGACAGCAACGCCAGCACCACGAGCGCAACGATGATACCGATCTGCAGCTTTTTGTTTGCGCACACGACATCGGACAGGCTGGGCTGCAACTCTGTTACCGTCGTGTGCTCGGTTATCTGGACAGGACGCCCATGAGCCATCTCGTGCGCGCCTCTTTTTTGTATTGACCCGTTATCCGGCATTTGGATACCTCCTCAGTCCGGCGTTTAATGCGAAAGGAAGTATACCCACCGAGCAAAAATCGAACGGGAGGACAACGGTGCGCACCAAGACTGTCCCCAATGACTATCTCCGGATGAGTTGCGGTGGAATAGGGATTGTTTTGCGCCCGCCGGCCCCTATTCAGTCCCCATTTCACCGCAACTTGGAGGAGGACAGAAAAAGCCCTGCCGCGGGTAGCGGCAGAGCTTTTGGAAGGGGACTTGGTTGTGCGGGCTCGTTAGACGAGCTTAGCTTCGAGTGCGGCGATGCGCTTATAGGCATCGATGGTAAAGCGGGTCTGCTTCTCCAGGATCATAGTGGTCATGAGAGTGTCCTGAGCGTGAGCCATGATGAAGGTCATCTCCATCTCGCCACCGCCGGCCTCCTGCGAAAGCAGTTTGGTCTGCGTGTCGTGGGCACCGATGAGCGCATCGCTGGCATCCTTGTGCAGCTGTTCGGCCTTCTCAAAGTCACCCTCGCGAGCAGCATCGAGCGCTGCAAGCAGATCGGTCTGGGCGTCACCTGCGTATGCGACGATCTCGAATCCAACCATCGAGATTTCTTCTTTGGTTGCCATATTGCGTTCCTTTCACATATGAACCAATGGAGAGCATCGCGTCCGGGCATACGCGCGGCGTTGTGTATGACAGAAACAATAACATTCAAACAAAAAAGAACAGCTCAAAACGTAATTTCGAGCTATGAACGGTCACTTTTCGCCCGTGAACGGTTTTTAAACCAATCTGAACAATATCAAACACAATTATCGGCAACCCAAACAGGACCGCACCCTAACACAAATCGCGCACCGTATCGCCCTCTACAAGCACACCGGGGATCAGCATGTGCTCCACGCCAGACGCACCCCCATCGGCGCCGGCAATCTTGTCGACCGCCCACATGCCGACGCGCTTGTTGTCAAAGCGCACCGTGGTCAGGCGACGGTCGGGCACGATATCGCCCAGGCTGTCATCAACACCCACCACGCTCACGTCCTCGGGCACACGCCTTCCGCACGACTCGAGCCCGCGAATGCAGCCGTAGGCCATGGCATCGTTGGAAGCATAAATGGCCGTACAGGTCGGATCTTCCGCCAGAGCCTGACCAGCAGCATATCCGCTCTGTGCCGTCCAATCCCCACGGACGAGTCGCGGCGGTTCAATACCATGCGCGCGCAATGTCTCGCGCCAGCCTTCCTCGCGCCGCATGCCCGAAAGCGAGCGCTCGGGACACGAGATAAAGTGCACGGTCTTGTGCCCCTGTTCCAGCAAGTACTCGACCACCTGGCGCGAGCAATCGAACTGGTCGTTATCGACCGTCGAGCACAGCGGGTGCTCCAACATCGTAACGAGCACCGTCTGCATGCCGGGCAGCGGCTCGAAGGTGCCAAAGTCCGCCGGCATGCGGTTCATAATCACGACCATACCGTCCACCGGCAGTGCGCTCATACGCGACGATGCGCTCTCGAGGGTATACGGATGCCCATCTACTTTAGTGAGGGTGATGGCGTAGCCGTGTTTGTCGGCGGCGGCGGCAAAGCCCTCCATACGGTCGAGGTTGCCGGTGCCGGTAATGTTGAACATAGCGACGCCGACGGTCTTAAACTTACCGCGGCGCAGCGATCGACCGGCAAAATTGGGGCGATACCCCAGCTCGCGCATGGCAGCACGCACGCGCTCCTTGGTCTCGGGGCGCACGCTGGGCGAATCGTGCACCGTACGCGAGACTGTCTGCTCCGAGACGCCCGCGAGACGCGCCACATCCTTAACGGAAACCGATTTTTTAACAGCGGCCATAGGTCGATCTTTCTATGTCGACGATGCCATTGGTGGCACCCTACGCAGTCATTTTTAACGCCTTCAAGTATATCCAACGCCTCCCCCACCATACGCTCACCACCCAAAACCTACCGTTCACCGACATTTTTGCTTCCCCAAACGGCTTTTGGCTCCCAAATGTTAACGTTGCCATTGCGCAAACACAGAGCCACCGGGCGGCTCAAACGTTTACGCATAAGGAATCGACGGTTCGCAGGCACAGGAACCACCGGTTCGCGTCTTTTTTTGTGTCGCAAAATGGCAACGTCAACATTTTGGCAACCGAACGCCAAAAGCTACCATCGTTGCTAACCCACCGACTCTTAGGAGCATTGCATGGAGCAACTTATCGCCACCATCGAAAAAGGCCAGCCCTTTTTCAACGCGATCGCCCGCAACAAGTACCTCAAGGCGATCCGCGACGGCTTTATCTCCGTCATCCCCATCATCATCTTCTCGTCCATCTTCTGCCTGGTAGCCTCGGTCCCCAACATCTGGGGTTTCTACTGGCCCGATGACATCAACAACGCCCTGTGGAAGTGCTACAACTACTCCATGGGCATCCTGGCCATCGCCTGCGCCGCCACCACGGCCAAGCACTTCGCCGACGCTCAGAACCGCGATCTGCCCAAGAACAACCAGATCAACTTCATCTCGTGCATGTGCGCGGCCATCATCGGCTTCTTGCTCCTTTCGAGCGACACCATCGCCACGGACGCCGCCAGCGGCTTCAACACCACCTACCTTGGTTCCAAAGGCCTGCTGACCGCCTTCATCGCTGCGTTTGTGACCGGCATCATCTACAAGTTCTTCATTAAGCGCAACATCACCGTCAAGATGCCCGAGCAGGTTCCGCCCAACATCTCGCAGACCTTTAAGGACATCATCCCCTTCTCCGTCTGCATCACCGTCTTTTGGGTCTTTGACATCGCCTTCCGCGCTGCCTTTGGCTTCTGCTTTGCCCAGGGCGTAATCCAGGTGTTCCAGCCCCTGTTCACCGCTGCCGACGGCTACATCGGCCTCGCTGTGATCTACGGCGCCATGAGCCTGTTCTGGTTCGTGGGCGTCCACGGCCCCTCGATCGTCGAGCCTGCCATCGCCGCCGCCCTCGTTGCCAACATGACCGACAACCTGGCTGCGTTCCAGGCCGGTCAGCACGCTTCCGCTGTTCTGACCCAGGGTGCCCAGTACTTCGTCGTCTGCATGGGCGGCACCGGCGCCACGCTCGTCCTGGTCTTTATGTTCTGCTTCCTGGCCAAGTCTCAGGAGATGCGCGCTGTCGGTAAGGCCGCCATCGTCCCGGTCTGCTTCGCTGTCAACGAACCGCTGCTGTTCGCCGCACCCATCGTGCTCAACCCCGTCTTCTTTGTCCCGTTTGTCTTTGCCCCGATCGCCAATATCTGGATCCTCAAGATCTTTATCGACTTCTTGGGCATGAACGGCTTTATGTACACCCTGCCCTGGACCGTCCCCGGCCCCATCGGCACCATCATGGGCCTGGGCTTCCAGCCGCTCGCCTTTGTGATGCTCGCCCTTATCCTGGTCGTCGACTTCGTTCTGTACTATCCGTTCTTCCGTGCCTATGACGCCCAGAAGTGCGCCGAGGAGGCCGAGATCTCCCAGGAGGAGCTCGCCGCCAAGAACGCCGAGAAGGCCGCCAAGCTCAACGATGCCTTCCAGGGCAAGGCTGACGCCAAGAGCGTTGCCGCCGGCGCTGCTGCCGAGGCCGTGAAGGCCGACTCCCCCGCCGCTTCCGCAGCACCCGCTGCCGAGACAACGACCGCCAGCGACCTCAACGGCAAGCGCGTGCTCGTGCTCTGCCAGGGCGGCGGAACCTCGGGCCTGCTCGCCAACGCGCTGGCCAAGGCCGCCAAGGAGCGCGGCATTAACCTCGAGACCGCTGCCGAGGCCTATGGCAACCACGTGGACATGCTCCCCGACTTTGACCTGGTCGTCCTGGCCCCGCAGGCCGCAAGCTACCTGGCCGACCTGCAGAAGGACTGTGAGCGCGTGGGCAACAAGTGCGTCGCCTGCCGTGGCAAGCAGTACATCGAGCTCTCCCAGAACGGCGACAAGTCTCTCGCCTTCGTGAGTGAGCAACTTTCGAAGTAAGTAACGCCCAGGGCCAGCCGACCATCCAAGACCGGCTTGCCCTTCGATTTAGACGATTGGATCATCATGTCCGTTAATCCTGCTAGCGTCACCAACCCGCCCGCGCAGTTTCCCGAGGACTTTGTCTTTGGCGGCGCCACCGCTGCCTACCAGGTAGAGGGCGAGACCCGCACTCACGGTAAGGGCAAGGTTGCCTGGGACGACTTTCTGGAGGCCCAGGGGCGCTTCTCCCCCGATCCCGCTTCGGACTTCTACAACCAGTACCCCGTCGACCTGGAGCTGTGCGAGGAGTTCGGCATCAACGGCATTCGCCTCTCCATCGCCTGGAGCCGCATCTTCCCCAACGGCACCGGCGAAATCAACCCCGAGGGCGTCCAGTTCTACCACGATCTCTTCGCCGAGTGCCACAAGCACCACGTTGAGCCGTTCGTCACGCTGCATCACTTTGACACGCCGCTTCCCCTCTTTGAGAAGGGCGACTTCCTCAACCGCGAGACCATCGACGCCTTTGTGGACTTTGCCACCTTCTGCTTTAAGGAGTACGCCGACCAGGTGACCTACTGGTTCACCTTTAACGAGATCTGGGCCGACGCCTCCAACACCTACATCGAGGGCACCTTCCCCGGTGGCGTCAAGGCGCATCTGGCCGAGGCCTTCCAGTGCGAGCACAACATGATGCTCGCCCACGCCAAGGCCGTGCTGGCCTTCCACAACGGCGGCTTTAAGGGCAAAATCGGCGTCATCCAGTCGCTGGAGTTTAAGTACCCGCTCAACGAGAACGACCCCGCCGACATCAAAGCCGCCAACAACGAGCACGTGCTGCAAAACCAGTTCTTGCTCGACGCCACCTTCCGCGGCGACTACGCGCCCGACACCCTCGAGTGCGCCAACCGCCTGGCTGCCGTCTCGGGCGGCACCATCGAGATCCTAGACGAGGATCTGGAAATCATGCGCGAGGCCGCGCTCTACAACGACTACCTGGGCGTTAACAACTACCAGTGCCGCTTCTTGAAGGCCTACGATGGCGAAAACGACCTGCACCACAACGGTACGGGCGAGAAGGGCACTGGCCGCTGGCGCGTTAAGGGCATTGGCGAGCATGTGAACAAGCCCGGCGTCCCCACCACCGACTGGGACTGGATCATCTATCCCGAGGGCCTGTTCGATCTGCTCGTCTACATTAAGCAGCGCTACCCCAACTACAAGCAGATCTTCATCACCGAGAACGGCATGGGCTACAAGGACCCCTACAAAGACGGCTTTGTGGACGACCAGCCGCGCATCGACTACATCGAGCAGCACCTGCGCTGGTTGCTCAAGGCCATGGAGGTGGGCGTCAACGTGGGCGGCTACTTCCTGTGGAGCCTGCAGGATCAGTTCTCCTGGACCAATGGCTACAACAAGCGTTACGGCTTCTTCTACGTTGACTTTGAAACCCAGAAGCGCACGCCCAAGGCAAGCGCATACTGGTATAAGCACGTGGCGCAAACCCGTCGTCTGGACTAGCGGCTGGCGGGGTTGCCCGCGCACATAACCTGTCCCCATTTCTCAGCCGGGGGCGGCACGTCACACGGCGCGCCGCCCCCGGCGTTTTTAGGCGGTTCGGGGACCGCTTGTCTCAATCTGTAACATCTAGCCGAGATTTTCGGCCCCACCTGTTACAGATTGAGACGAACAGGATTGCTCTTTCCGAAGAATCTAAATCTGTAACACGTAGCCCGCTTTTGACCGTCTACCTGTTACAAATCGAGACAGACGGAGTAGGACCTAACCCCGTATGTCCCTAACAGTCGAGCGTTCGACCAGCGTGCTCGGCACATGAATCGCCTCGATAGACGAGCTCTCTCCAATCGCCGCCTCAAACGCAAGCTTACCGACACCGCGCAAATCAAATCGCAGCGTCGTCAGTCGATTGTGAGGAACAAGTCCCTCGAGTGCGTCGTCGATACCAACCACGCTCACGTCGTCGGGCACGGACAGGCCCGCGTTCTCGAGCGCGGCGATAACGCCCAGCGCCATCTGGTCATTTGCCGCAAGCACGGCAGTCGGCGCCTGCGACCCGCCGGCAAGCACCTCGGCCGCAATCCGCTCGCCCATGGCGTACCCACTGTCCGCACTCCAATCGCCACGCAGCATCGGAGCGGCATCGACATGAGCACGACCCAGCGTATCGCGCCAACCGGCCTCACGAAAACGCGAGGAAATCGAGTTTTCCGGACCCGCCACAAACCGCATATTCGAGTGACCATGTTCCAGCAGATAATTGGTCAACAGCTCGCACGAACCATACTGGTCGGAGTCGATCGTCGTGCAGCGCGGATGCGCATACATGGACAGGATGACCGTTCGCACTCCCGGCTGGGGAACAAACTCCTCAAAATCGGGAGCCATGCGGTTCATGTTGAGAATCATGCCGTCGACGGGTCGCTCGACCATGCGGCGCGAGGCATCGGCAAGTGTATAGGGCTTGTCGCCGCCCATCTCGATCATAGTGACGGCAAAATCGTGCTCGCGCGCCGCTTGCATGATACCCTCGAGCGTCGCCAGGTTACCGACACGTGTGATGTTGTACATGCACAGGCCAATAGAACGATACGACCCGCCGCGCAACGCCGCTCCAGCAAAATTGGGACGAAAGCCCAGCTCTTCCATGGCGGCCAGCACACGCTTGCGCGTCTTTTCCGTCACGTTGGGCATACCGTTGACCACGCGAGACACAGTCTGGCGGCTCACGCCAGCGAGCGCCGCAACCTCTGCCGCGCTCGCCGAATGACCATTCCTTGTCTGCTGAGCCATGCCTTCCACGCTAACCTGCTTCCCAACTATTCCCCGCGCCCATGGCGCATCGTACATACATCGATAACGTGCTCATGATACCCGAGCCATATACCACAACATGAAAACTTCTGTCAATCAAAACCGCTTACCGAACAAATACAACCGTTCGCGGCTGTTTGAAGTTGTTTTGTTTCTATACATCCCAGCAGAATGTTAACGTGCTCATTGTCAAATGTTCACGTGCTCATTTTGGTTCTAATCATTTTAAGATAGTGTTTATCGGGCTTTTTCACCGCTGAACGCTAACCAGGGAGCCTCCTGAGCGCAAACGCACAATATCGAACAGCGAGACGAGAGGGTGTATGCATATGTCTTTGCTAAACCGCGTACAGCAGCTGCCGAAGGGCTTTGTTTGGGGCGCCGCAACCGCCGCGTACCAAACGGAAGGCTCCACGAAGGTGGCAGGCAAGGGTAAGACCATGTGGGACGATTACCTTGTCGCCCAGGGTCGCTTTTTGCCCGACCCGGCCAGTGATTTCTACAACCGCTACGAGGAGGATATCCGCCTTTCTGCCGAGCATGGACTCAACGCCATCCGTGTGTCCATCGCCTGGACCCGCATCTTCCCCAACGGCGACGATGCCGAGCCCCTCGCCGAGGGCGTTAAGCACTACCACGAGCTGTTCGCCTGCTGCAAAAAGTATGGCGTCGAGCCCTATGTGTCCCTGCATCACTTTGACTCCCCCGCCGCCCTGTTCAACCAGGGCGACTGGCTCAACCGCAAGACCGTCGACGCCTATGTGCGCTATGCCGAGTTCTGCTTCCGCGAGTTCCGCGAGGTCAAGAATTGGTTCACCATCAACGAGCTCATCAGCCTCTCGCACTCCCAATACATCCAAGGCAACTTCCCGCCCAACCATCACTTTGATGTGACGAGCGGCATCCAGAGCCAGCACAACGAGCTCGTTGCCCACGCCCGCGCCGTCAACCTGTATAAGGATCTTGACGAGACCGAGCACCTGGGCGGACGCATTGGTATGGTCAACGTCCTGACGCCGGCATATCCTGCCACAGACTCGCCCGCCGACCAGCACGCCGCCGACCTGTACAACGCCTTCTACACCGACTTCATCATGGACGGCGCCTTCCTGGGTCACTACTCCGCGCGCACCCTCTCACTCATCAACGAGATTCTGCGTGCCAACAACGCCACGCTTACGGTTGAGGACAGCGACATGGAGGAGCTCGCCAAGGCGGCGCCCCGCAACGATATGTTCGGCCTCAACTACTATCAGTCGGCGTTTATCGCCGCCTACGATGGCGAGTCCACCAACAGCTTTAACGGCACCGGAGACAAGGGCACCTCGTGCTTTAAGTTTAAGGGCGTCGGGCAGCAGGTCGATATGCCGGGTATCCCCACCACCGACTGGGATTGGCTCATCTACCCGCAAGGCCTCTACGACACGCTCAAGCACATCAGCGCCACCTATCCCAACCTCCCCGTCATCTATATCACCGAAAACGGCCTGGGCCACAAGGACCCCGAGCCCGACGCAAACGGCATCGTCGCCGATCCCGAGCGCATCGACTTTGTCGACCAGCACATGGAGAAGGTGCTCCGGGCGCGCGCCGAGGGCGTCGACGTCCAGGGCTACTTTATCTGGAGCCTGCAGGACCAGTTCTCGTGGGCCAACGGCTATAACAAGCGCTACGGCCTGTTCTACATCGACTTCGACACGCAAAAACGCTACATCAAGCAGTCGGCACTCTGGTACAAGGAGCTCGCCGACACTATGGCGGACGCGCAGTAGCGCATCGCCTCGCTTTCCCCCGAGAGGGGAGCGGCCCTATGCGATACAAACCCAGCCGCTCCCCTCTCTCCCCCTGGGACCGACCCCGCCTGCACCCGGGCTTTTAGCAAGCGGGAGACCATATAGGTTTTCAACGTCCATGCCATTAAGATTTCATGCAAAGAGGAGCGTGAACTATGGAATCGATCGTTAAGTTCTTGGAGAAAGGTCAGCCGTACTTCGACAAGGTCTCTAAGAACATCTACCTTCAGGCCATTAAAGACGGCTTTTTGGCAGCAATGCCCATCATCCTGTCTTCTTCTGTCTTCCTGCTTATTTCGACCCTGCCGGGCGTTGTCGCCACGGTCGGCGGCTTTACGCTGCCCGACTGGTGGAACGTCGACGTCGTGAACTTCTGCAACAAGGTTTACAACTTCACGATGGGCGTCGTGGGCATCATGGTCGCCGGCACCACCGCAAGCGCGCTGACCGGCTCCAAGAACCGCCGCATGCCTGCCGGCAAGGCCATCAACGCCACGAGCACCATGGTCGCCGCCATGTGCGCTATGCTCATCTTGGCCGTTACCCAGACGAGTGCCAAGATCGACGGCGCCGATGTCTCGGTGTTCTTTACCGACAACATGGGCACCAAGGGCCTGCTGAGCTCCTTTGTCGCCGCATTTGCCACGGTCAACATCTATGCCTTCTGCATTAAGCGAGACATCACCATCAAGCTGCCCAAAGAAGTCCCCGGCGCCATCGCCCAGAACTTCCGCGACATCTTCGCCTTCAGCTTCTCCATCCTGTTTGTCGCCGTCATCGACGTTATCTGCCGCACCTGCTTGGCCGTCCCGTTTGCCAACGTCATCTCCACGCTGGTGAGCCCGCTGTTCGCCGCTGCCGATTCCTACGCCGGCCTCGCCCTCATCTGGTTCATGATCCCGCTGTTCTGGTTCATGGGCATCCACGGCCCCTCGGTCGTTAAGCCTGCCCTCAACGCCGCGCTGTTTGGCAACATCACCACCAACCTCGCCACGCTGCAGGCCGGCGGTCACCCCGCCCTCGCCCTGACCGAAAACTTCGGTAACTACATCGGCGAACTCGGCGGCACCGGCGCCACGTTCATTGTCCCGATCATCTTCCTGCTCTTCATGCGCTCCAAGCAGCTCAAGGCCGTCGGCAAAGCCTCTGTCGTGCCCGTGATGTTCGCCGTCAACGAGCCGCTGCTGTTCGCCGCGCCCATCATCCTCAACCCGTACTTCCTGATCCCGTTCCTGTTTGCCCCCGTGGCCAACGTCCTCATTGGTAAGTTCTTCATCGACTTTTTGGGCATGAACGGCTTTATCTATGCCATGCCGTGGGCACTCCCCGGACCGATCGGCACCTTCATCGACACCAACTTCCAGCCGATCTCTCTGGTCCTGGTTGTCGTCCTGCTGGTCGTTGACTTCTTGATCTACTACCCGTTCTGCAAGGCCTACGACAACGTCCTGTGCAAGCAGGAGGCCGAGACCCTGGCCGAAGAAGAGGCCGAGGAGACCAAGGCCGTCAAGACCGCTGCCGCCCCCGCCGTTGAGGCTCCTGTTGTCGAGACCGCTTCTGCCACTGAGGCCTCCGCAGCTCCGTCCGCCCTTAAGGGCAAGGATCTGAGGGTTCTGGTTCTGTGCGCTGGCGCCGGCACCTCTGCACTGCTCGCCAACGCGCTTAAGGAAGGCGCCGACGAGCTGGGCATCGACATTACCGCCAACGCCGGTGCCTACGGCAGCCACTACGCCATCATGGACCAGTACAACGTCATCGTCCTGGCTCCGCAGGTTCGCACCTATTACAACGAGATGAAGGCCGACACCGACCGCCTGGGCATCACGCTGCTGTCGCCCAAGGGCAAACAGTACATCGACCTCACTAAGGATCCCAAGGGTGCCGTCGCCTGGATCGAGGAAAACCTCGAGGCATAAGACGCTGACACCACCTGCCGCTTGCAGACAATAAATGGCCCGTGCATCGATGTGTGATGCGCGGGCCATTTTGTTTAGACCGCACCCGTCCTCCTGTTCATCTCAATCTGTAACATCTAGCCGAGTTTTCGGGTCCCACCTGTTACAGACTTAGACGAGCAGGCCGAGCACGTCTACGCCCGCAAATCCCGCACGCTCGCGCGCTCGACCAACACACCCGAGACGAGCGTACGGCTTCTGGAGCTCGGGGCTTCCAGACCTGCGACGACCTCGTTAAGCGCACGGATGCCCAGCTCGCGGTGGCGAAACTTCACCGACGTCAGAATCGAGTTGGGAATCGTCTTGTAGAGCTCATCGTCGAAACCGATCACGGACACGTCGTCGGGCACATTGAGCCCTTTGTCACGTAGAGCCATCATCACGCCGTTTGCCATGCAGTCGTTAGCAGCGAGGACCGCCGTGCAATCGGGTTTATCGGCAAGCACAAGGCCCGCGGCGTAGCCACTATCCGCATTCCAATCGCCTTGCAGAGGTTCAGGCGGCTCAATGCCACGTGCCTCGAGTGCCGCTCGCCAACCTTTCATACGGCACTGGCTCGACAGCGACTCTTTCTTACCCGAAACGAAATACACGTTCTTGTGACCATGATCCAAGAAGTACTCGCACGCCATGCGCGCGCCGCCCTCTTGGTCGTCACTGACGGTGGAGCAGGTAGGATGTTCCATCGGTGTGATAATCACCGTCTTGAGGTCTTTCGGCGCCTCAAAGGTATCAAAGTCATCGACCATCTGGCGCAGGTTGAAAATCATGCCGTCGACGGGGAGCTGCGACATCCTACGCGCCGCTTCGGCAAGGGTCATCTTCTCCCCCGCCCGCTTTTTGATCATCGTAAGAGCAAAGCCTCGCTCTTCGGCGGCATCGGCGATACCGTCGATCATGTCCACGGCACCGCCCGACAAGTGGAACAGCACGACGCCGATGCACCCGTAACGGCCCAACTTGAGCGAACGCGCGGCAAAGTTGGCTCGAAACCCGAGCGCCTCCATGGCCGAATGAACCTTATCGCGTGTCGACTCTCGCACGCTATCGGGCTCGTTGATCACACGCGAAACCGTCTTGAGAGAAACACCCGCGGCAACTGCCACATCGTTCATCGAGACATTTTTCTTGTCCATCGTTGCCACTGCTTCTCCGCTCGGTTCTCTATCGCTTGTTTTTTGTGTTCTAGCATATACTACCTGCCTGACTGATAAATCAACCGTTTACCGGACAATATCGACCGCTCACCCGTATATCCTTGTTGCTCTTCCAAAAATGTCTTACGTTGTCATTAACGAAATGACAACGTTGTCATTTCGCAATGCCTTCCTTGAGCAGGAAGGTTTCCGGGCAGTCCTGACCATCCATCGACGACCAGTTCCATCCACATGCATCGCGCATCAAGTAGCAAAGGAGCTCTATGGACGCCATCGTAAAGATGCTCGAAAAGCATCAGCCGTTCTTTGAGAAGATCTCGAGGAACATCTACCTCCAGGCTATTAAGGACGGATTCCTTGGGTGCATGCCCATCGTCCTCACCTCTTCGATCTTTCTGCTCATTGCCACCCTTCCCGGCGTAGTCGGCATCACGCTGCCCCAGCCGCTCATCGACTGGTGCAACAAGCTGTACAACTTCACCATGGGTGTCATGGGCATCATGGTTGCCGGCACCACTGCCAAGAACTTTACGGCTTCCATGAACCGTCGCATGCCCGCCGGCAAGGTGCTCAACGACGGCTCCACCATGGTGGCCGCCCAGTGCAGTATGCTGCTGCTCGCTGTTACGCAGTTCACCACCAAGTTCAACGGCTCCGAGCTTTCGGTCTTCGACTGCACCAGCATGGGCACGCGCGGTCTGTTCTCGGCCTATATCGCCGCGTTCATCACCGTGTGGGTCTACAAATTCTGCGTCTCGCGCGATCTGACCATTAAGCTGCCCAAGGAGGTCCCGGGCGCCATCGCTCAGAACTTCCGCGACATTATCCCCTTTGGCGGCGCTGTCATCATCTGCGGCATCATCGATGTTGTCGTGCGCAACCTCATGGGCGTTCCGTTCTCCGAGCTGCTCATCAAGCTGCTCTCCCCGCTCTTCACTGCGGCAGAAACCTATCCTGGCCTTATCCTTATCCAGGCAGCCACCGCGTTCTTCTGGTTCATCGGTGTCCATGGTCCTTCGATTGTCCAGCCGGGCATCGACCCCATCCGTCTTGCCAACCAGGCCGAGAACCTGCAGGTTCTGCTGGCCGGTGGTCACCCCGCCCATTCCCTCACCTTCAACATGTCGCTCGTGGGTGAGTTCGGCGGCACCGGCGCCACGTTCATCGTGCCACTCCTGCTGATTCTCTTTATGAAGTCCAAGCAGCTCAAAGCCGTCGGTAAGGCCTCGATTGTTCCTGTTGCCTTTGCTGTCAACGAGCCGCTGCTCTTTGGCGCGCCGATGATCCTTAACCCCTACATGCTCATCCCCTTTGTTGCCGCCGGCTGCGTCAACGTGAGTGTTGCCAAGTTCTTTATCGACAATGTGGGCATGAACGGCTTCTCCTTCGTGGTGCCTTGGGCTACCCCTGCCCCCATCGGCATCTTCATCACTACGAACTTCCAGCTTATCGCCCTGGTGTTTGTCGCAATCATCATCTTACTGGACGCCATCATCTACCTGCCGTTCTTGAAGGCATACGATAAGCTGCTCTGCGACCAGGAGGCCGAGCGCGCCGCCGAGCTGGGTCTCGAGTCCGATGGTGCTGCCACCATCGCCGCCAGCACCTCTGCGCCCGCTGTCGAGCAGGCCACCGCTGCCGTCGAGCCGACCGCCGCTGCCGCCGACAGCGAGCCTGTCGCCGATCAGCCCGAGCCCGCTGCCGACGCATCCGCTAAGAAGGACGTCGACGGTCTGAAGGTCCTCGTCCTGTGCGCCGGCGCCGGCACCTCCGCCATGCTTGCCAACGCCATCAAGGAAGGTGCCGCGCAGACCGGAGAGAACATCGCTTCCTCCGCAGGTGCCTATGGTCAGCACACTGCCATCATGGATCAGTACGACGTTATCGTGCTTGCCCCGCAGGTCCGTAGCTACTACAACGACATGAAGGCCGACACCGATCGCCTGGGCATTAAACTGCTCGCCCCGCGCGGCAAGGAATATATCGACCTTACCCGCGACCCCGCTGGCGCCATCAAGTGGCTCCGCGAGAACCTCGACTAGTTCCTCCCTCTGTTGGTGCCCGGATTCCCGGTTCGGGCACCTCTCCCTATTCGTATCCCACAGAAAGGATGACTCATGACCAACCCCATGCAGTTCCCCGACGGCTTTGTGTTTGGCGGCGCCACCGCTGCTTACCAGGTTGAGGGCGAGACCCGTACGCACGGCAAGGGCAAAGTGCCCTGGGACGATTTCCTGGCAGCCCAGGGTCGCTTCTCCCCCGATCCTGCAAGCGATTTCTACAACAAGTACCCGGTCGATATCGACCTGTGCCAGCGCTTCGGCATCAACGGTATCCGTGTCTCCATCGCTTGGAGCCGTATCTTCCCCAGTGGCACCGGCGAGATCAACCCCGAGGGCGTCGCTTTCTATCACGAGCTTTTCGCCACCTGCAATAAAGCCGGCGTTATCCCCTATGTCACGCTCGATCACTTTGATACGCCCGAGGCCTTTTACCAGGACGGCGGCGAGGGCTTCCTGACGCGCACGACGATCGACGCCTTTGTCGAGTACGCCAAGTTCTGCTTTGCCGAGTTCACCGAGGTCAAGCACTGGTTCACCTTTAACGAGATTCCCGCGACCGCCGAGGGCAGCTTTATCGTCGGCAACTGGCCGCACGGCGAGAAGTATCGCCTGGACAAGGCCTTCCAGCTCATGCACAACATGATGGTGGCCCACGCCAAGGCTGTCGTCGCCTTCCATGAGGGCGGCTTTGAGGGCGAGATCGGCATTGTCCAGAACCTGGAGCCCAAGTATCCCCTCGATCCCAACAGCGCTGCTGACTGCGAGTCCGCCCGCATGGCCGACGTCATCAACAACCGCTGGGTACTCGACGCCACTTTCCGCGGCCACTATGCAGCCGACACCATGGAAGCCGCAACCAAGCTGGCCCATATCGCCGGCGGTGAGCTCGACGTCCGTGACGAGGACATCGCCGCGCTGACCGCCGCGCTCCCCTACAACGATTGCCTGGGCGTCAACACCTACAAGTGCCAGTTCCTGCGTGCTGCCGAGGGCGAAAACGACATCAACCACAATGGCACCGGCGACAAGGGCTCCTCGCGCTGGTTCCTCAAGGGCGTTGGTGAGTCATGCGTGCGCGAAGGCGTACCCACCACCGATTGGGACTGGATCATCTATCCCGAGGGCCTGTACGACCTGCTGCTGCGTATTAAGAACGATTACCCCAACTACAAGAAGATCTACATCACCGAGAACGGCATGGGCTATAAGGACGACTTCGAGGACGGCTTTATCGACGACGCCCCTCGCATCGACTACATGCGTCAGCATCTCGCATGGATCCTCAAGGCAATCGACGGCGGCGTAAACGTCGACGGCTACTTTGTGTGGTCGCTCCAGGACCAGTTCTCCTGGACCAACGGCTATAACAAACGTTACGGCCTGTTCTACATCGACTTTGAGACCCAGAAGCGCTATCCCAAGGCGAGCGCGTACTGGTACAAGAACGTCGCGGAGACCGGCCTGCTCATGGCCTAACTTTTGCCGCATACCCCCTGTCGGCCGCATGCGAATCCCTCCACGGGTTCGCATGCGGCCTTTTTGTTTTGGTTCGGCCTGTGCGGGCCGTTTATCTCGATCTGTAACATCTAGCTGGGATTTTCGGTCCTAATTGTTACAGATTGAGACGAACGCGCAGGCCGGTCCGAATAATCTAAATCTGTAACACCTAGCCCACTTTTGACCATCTACCTGTTACAGATCGAGACAAACGCACAGGTCAATCCGCTCAATCTCGATCTGTAACATCTAGCCGAGCTTTTCGGTCCCAGTTGTTACAGATTGAGACAAACGGAATCGGCCAGGCAGAAAATCTAAATCTGTAACATCTAACGAGCATTTGATCGCCTAGTTGTTACAGATCGAGACAATCAGATGGTCAAATCCTCACTTTCCAGGCAGCTACGAAGCGCTCCTCTTTCTTAATTATTATCGGCATCACGAACACACTTCGGTATCTTTTAATGCCAAAATGATACCGAAAGCGTGTTCGAGAATACGGATAATTCCATGCGTTAGCCCAATCAAGCCCCAGGCTTACAAACTCCGTTATTGTTCAGAATGCCAATGCATTCGCGTTTGCGCGTCATTTCGCGTCACTTTGACGCGCATAATGACACGCAAATTTTTTCGTGTCATAATTTTGACGCGTAAAATGACGTGTAAAATTTTTACGTGTTATTTTTCACGTCAAATTGAAGCGAAACGGAGCATCACAATGCAAGAATCCAAAGATCTTGAATTCAAGGAATGCGTCACCAATTCGTTCCTTAAAACCGTCTCCGCTTATGCAAATGGCACGGGAGGACGCGTTCTATTTGGAATTAACGACGACGGAGAAGCCGTTGGCCTCGATGACCCCAAGCAGACCTGCCTGGATATCGAAAACAAGATTAACGATTCGATCATCCCCCAGCCCGATTACTCCCTAAAGATCGACGAGCCCGATGCAACCGTGGAGCTTACGGTCTTTCCCGGCAGATCGAAGCCTTACCTATACCGCTCGAAGGCATACAAGCGCAATGACACCGCGACCATTCCAGTTGATACCCTAGGCCTTTCGCGTCTTGTACTCGAGGGTCAAAACCTCTCCTTTGAGCAGCTCCCGGCAAACAAACAAGATTTATCTTTCACCGTTTTAGAGAATCGTCTAACAGCAAAACTTTCGCTTCAGTCATTCACAACCGATACTCTCAAAACCCTTGGCCTGCTTGATGAAACCGGAACCTACAACAACGCGGCAGAACTGCTCGCGGACGAGAATGGCTTCCCGGGTATCGACATCGCAGTGTTTGGTGAAACTATCAACCTCATTAAGCAGCGCAAGACTCTTGAACATGCATCCGTTCTAGCGGAAATTGACGGAGCCCTTGAGCTTTTCGAAGCCCAGTACTGCTACGAAGAGATCCAGGGGATGGAGCGGATCCGCAAGGAGCTCATTCCGCTCGAAGCATTCCGCGAGGCCATTACCAATGCAGTCGTTCATAGGACTTGGGATGCGCCCGCACACATCCGCATCTCGATGTTCGACGACCGTGTGGAAGTCGCTTCGCCCGGCGGCTTGCCGGCAAGCATGACCGTCGATGAATATCTGTCCGACATGCTATCCGTTAGACGCAATCGTATTCTTGCCGAAGTCTTTTTGCGCCTGGGTCTTATCGAAGCCTTTGGAACGGGCATCATGCGAATTCGCGATACCTATAAGGACAGCGTCAGAAAGCCCCGGTTTCAAGTTTCGGATAACGCCATTGTGGTAACACTTCCCCTACTCATGGATAACCCGGGGCTCAAAGGCGACGAACTTATCGTATTCGGACTGCTGAGCGGAGTACACCCTCAATCGACAAGCGAGCTTGCGGCCAAAGTCACCTTTAGTCGCTCGAAGCTTCTTCGCATCCTCAAAAAACTCGTTGAGACAGGCCTGGCGACAGTTGAAGGCACCGGCAGAGGGCAGAAGTATCGCCTGCTACGCTAGTTAGCAAATGACCTGCGTATGCTCCTCGATGGCGGCACGATCTTCGGCGGCGATGCCCGGCTCGCACACCACGGCGTCCAGGCTGTCCAAGCGGCAGAAGGTGTAGAAGTCGCGCTTGCCGATCTTGCTGGAGTCGGCGATCAGATAGCGCGAGTCGGCCTTGCTAAAGGCGAGCTGCTGGATGCGGCCCTCTTCCATGTTGGATGTGGACACGTCGCCGTCCAGAATGCCGTTTGCGCCGATAAAGGCTGCGTCGATCCCCAGTGCGCGCAAGGTGTCCTCGGCCGTGGGGCCCACAAAGGCGGCAGTGCGGCGGCGGTACACGCCGCCCACCAGGCACAGTTCGCAGTCTTCGCGCGCCTCGAGCAGGTTAAACACCGAAAGCGAATTGGTCACAATGCGCAGGCGAAACGCCGGCAGCATCGAGGCCATCTGCTCAACCGTGGTGCCCGTGCCCAAAAAGATGGTCGAGCCTTCCTCGATAAGCTCCACAGAACGGCGCGCAATCTGCAACTTTTCCTCGGCATGCTTCGTGCGCTTTTCGCTGTGCGAATACTCATGGCGCAGCATAGCGTGTGGACGGCCCTGCGCACTGCGGGCTCCGCCGTGCACGCGCTCGATCTCGCCCAGGCTCGCAAGCTCCTCAAGATCACGGCGGATCGTCATATCCGAGACACCTAACGCATCCGAAATCTCCTTGACCGAGACCGTTCCCTGTTCCTCGAGCAGCTGCCGAACCTTATCCTGTCGCTCCGCTTTAATCACGATGAGTCCTCGCTGTTCCACGCTCACGTCAATTCAAACAATAACGAACAAATTGTATCAGACTCGCGCGCGTCAGAAATGAACGCCCGCACAGCTCCAATCATCACTTTTTTGAGAAAAATACCCCCTGCTTTAGTGGGGTGTAGTGATAATCTCGCCTGTTCGCGCTACAGTTTGTCCGAAATACCTCGATGTTAGGAACCAAATGATCACTTCCGAGCTTTTCGGCACCGCGCCGTGCGGTACCCCCGTTCATCGCTACACCCTCAACGGGCCCGAGATCTGCGTTCGCATTATGGACTATGGCGCCACCGTGTTGGGTATCGATGTGCCCGACATTCCCGGCAACGTGCGCGATGTGGTGCTGGGCTTCGATAAGCTCGAGGATTACTTTGACAACCCCGCCTGCTTTGGCGCGACCATCGGCCCCGTGGCAAACCGCACCGCGGGCGCCACGATCACCATCGACGGCACTGACTGGCATATGCCGGCCAACGAGGGCGTCAACAACCTGCACAGCGATCTTGAGCACGGCCTGCACAAGCGCGTATGGGATGTTGAGCTCGACGAGGTCCACAATGCCGTGCGCATGACCACCTCGCTTGAGGATGGCGAGCTGGGCCTGCCCGGCAACCGCACCTTTACGGCCGTGTTTACCGTGACACGCACCGGCCGCTTCCGTATCGAATACGGCTGCGAGAGCGACCGCGCCACCTACGTGTCCATGACCAACCACACGTACTTTAACCTTGCCGGCCATAACGCCGGCATGGACTGCGAGCACTTCTTTGTTGCCAACGCTGCCCACTACCTGCCCATCAACGAGCAGAACATCCCCACCGGCGAGATTGCTCCGGTCGAGGGCACGCCGTTTGACTTTCGCGAGCTGCGCCCCGTCGCGCCTGGCATGGAGACCGACGATCCGCAGATTAAGCAGGCCCGTGGCTACGATCACTGTCTGTGCATCGATGGCTATCAGTACGGCCGCAATCTGCGCCGCGCCCTGCACGTCGAGGAGATGTGGACCGGTCGTGAGCTGGACTACTACACCACCGCCCCGGGCGTGCAGCTCTACACCGGCAACTGGCTGGGCGACGAGCACGCCAAGGACGATGCTAACTATGGCTGGGGCGCCGGCTTTGCCCTCGAGGCCGAGATGTACCCCGACACGCCGCACCAGCCGTTGTTCCCGCAGGGCATTGTGGGCCCGGGTCACCCCTATAGCAATGTAATCGAATACCACTTTATGAGGCACTAAGCCCACAACGCAACATATCGCACAGCAGCGCCCGCCGGCACCACCGCCGACGGGCGTTTTTCTATCCAGTCGAACGCCCGCTCGTTCGCGGCGTGGGTCGGCCTGACGCCCTCCGAGCACTCCAGCGGGGAGAGCGACCGCAGGGGCGCGATCACCAAGGCCGGCAACAAGCACCTGAGGAAGGCTCTGGTCGAGGCCGCGTGGCACTACCTGACGTGCTCCGCTCGGCCGAAGGACCTCGCCAGGGGCCAGGACCCGGACCGGGGCGCCCGGAGGCATGCCGCCAAGGGCGTGCGGAGGCCGGTCGAGAGGCGCGAGGCCCTGCTCGCGCGCGGGGTCCACGGCAGAACGTCGCCACGGCGCGCGAGCTCGCCTGCTGGGTATGGGCGGTCGGCCTCATGGCCGAGGAGGCGTAGGGGGGCGTTCCCCCGCACATAAGCCGATCACCCCGGAAGCGGTTGTATCCGAAGCCGTTGAGGCGAACCTCAGGTCCCTTTTCTGCGAGCGCCCAGGGCGCCACACGCATGCGCAGACTGTCGGTTCGACGAAGAAGCCTCAGCCGTAGCAACGGATTGCCCGGCGAGAGATCGCCGTGGGCGGGCTGATATAGGGAGGGGGCCTGACCCCACATCGTTGGGGCCAGGCCCGATTTTGCCTCTTGACAATGTCCTGCTCATATTAAAAGGAACGTCCCCAAGTGCCAAGGGTGTCCCCAACGACTAGTTGAATGGGGTCGGGATTGGAGCTGGGGAGGGAGCGGATTTCTAGCTCTATGCCGAGTTCTTGCAGCTCTTTGAAGGCGGCGACGTCTGTGTCGTCTACGGCAACTGTGGGCGTCGCGGGACGCTTGCCCTCCCCTGCTTGCATGTGACCGATACTGATCTTGGTAATGGGCACACCGCCCTTGACCAGCGCGAGCGCATCCGCGGGCGACGCCACCATGATGAGAATCCATTGGCGCGGCGTTGCGGTATGAATGATGTCGATGGTCCTTTGCACCGAGAAAAACCGCGTCCACACGCCCTCGGGCGCCGCGACCCTCATAGGCGCCCACTTGCGCGAATCCGCCGCAATCTCGTCGTTGACGATTAGGACGAGGTTGGAACCCATAGCCTCGTTCCACAGCTCGACGTCTTGCCCGTAAATAAACCGGTCATCGATACGCGTGAGAAGAATCTTGGGTTGAGCCATGGCAGTCCCATTCTGTTTGAGACTCGTAAGAGCGAGACATCACGTCTCCAATATTAGTGCATTTAAAGTGAGAAAAGCCGTCAGAACACTTGCACGGATGTGCGATGTCCCGTATCATAGACAGCCGTTGACGCCTCAGTTGCGTCACCACATGGCCGCCAGCGTAGCTCAGTTGGTAGAGCACCGCTCTCGTAAAGCGGGGGTCACCGGTTCGAGCCCGGTCGCTGGCTCCATTGCACAAGATAGCCGCCTTCGGGCGGCTTTTTTGTTGCCGATTCGCCCACTCGGTGGACTTCGGATTTAATGCTTAGGGGGCGGGGATTTACCAAAGTGAAATTTTAATGAAAAGAAACCCAGCTGCAACAATTGCCATGGTGAGGGCTCGAATTGGCCATATAGATTTAAAATAGCCACGTTACCTTCTCTTTTGCTGGAACGATATATCTATACAAGGTTGTGAGCGGAAAACAAAAATACGTCGATTGCTATCCGACAAACGGGTCTGGAATTGCATTCACCGGCATTTCGGGGCAGATTGATACACATGTACGAAAGGGAACCTATGTGGTGCGTTGGGTTGGAGCTGCTGCAGGCCCGATATGGATTGCGGTCTTGCGCCCCGATGTCCAAATAGATTTCTCTCTCTAGACGGGAAGTTGCTCATGGACGCCATATATGACGGAGATGACTGGGTCGATCATTATACTTGGCGCCTGGTCGGCTCGGATGACAATGGGAATGTGGTGTTTGATGGACTATGTCCAAAGCATCTCCAT